>PHEB01000023.1 GCA_002842735.1 Alphaproteobacteria bacterium HGW-Alphaproteobacteria-7
AGCAACAGCATCGCGGCTGCGCAGATCCGCCATGAATTCAGGAAGAGCGTCATAGCCAAGCGCCTTATGGTGCCCGCGCGACAGCCGCTGGCGCTTGGGCAGTAGTTGATCAAGATGCCCGCGCCAGCGCGCCGGGTTCTCGCCCGACCGGTGGCCTCTAGCCTTTGCGGCGTCGAGGACATTCTCGATCCGGCCGCGCAACCGCTCGGCTGTCTCGGGTGTGCGCTGCCACAGTGGCTGTAGCACATTGAGCACGTCCTGCGTGGTAATCTCATCCACTGCTTTGCCGCGCATCGGTGCCGCATACTTGGTGAGTGTCATCACCCATTGTGCTGCATGCTTCTCATTGCGCCATGACGGCCGCATGGCCTCGACATAGGTATCGGCGCTCTCACCGAAGGTCGGCACATGATCGTCCTTCGTCCGCTCGGCACGGGGATCGCCGCCGCTGGCAAGAATAGCGCGTAAAGCTGCAGCCTCAGAACGTGCATTGGCAAGCGAAAGGTCACGTGCGCTGCCAAGCCCGAGTTCAGTACGTTTGCCACCGCGCGTGTACATGAAGATCCAGCGCCGCCGCCCGCTGTCATCGATGAACAGATACAGGCCGCCGCCGTCGGAATGACGACCCGGAGCCTTCAACTTGGCGACCTGGGTCGCGCTCAGCTTGTTCAGTGTTCTTGCGCCCATCTCAGACTCCTCGGTCCCACTATGGGTCCCACTTTATGTATGAGATTGAGCGGAATGTCGAGACATAGCTTGAAATAGGTGAGCAAGGAAAACGCTATAAAAACGTGTGAAAATCAGTCACTTTGGCACTGAATGACATCCCTTAGAACAGCATATTCGGCGGACACCCTCTCCGCCATTTATTCCTCAATTTATCAATCTATTGGGTTATTTTGTATAACAGACGTTTCTAGCGCGCTTTGCCACAAAAACTGTTTCTAGCGGGGGCTAGGATACAGCGTGTCAACGACCATCGTTACCGCTACCAAGAATGCGCGGCATTGGGACTTGCGTCGCCCCAGACGAGTATGGGCTCGCCGCAAGGCATGATTGCGCTATGCTGCTTGAGAGTGCCTGGCGCAGCAGCTAGTGGTTCAACCGGAACGGAAGAGTCCGGCTTCAGCCGGGCCTTTCGTTTCGATAAGTTGAACCATCACAAAGAGATGCCTGGTGGGTCGGGCCGATATTCCGGGATCGGAATGTCGGAGTCGATCCACTAGGCTGTTGGCGGGAACAAGGGGAATGTATGAAATCGGTAATTTTCGCGGCTGCGGCTGGCATGTCAGTCATCATTCCGTCGATAGCGGTAGCGCAGACAACCATTATCCACGCGGGTCGCCTGATTGACGTGCCCGGCGAAGCTCCGCGCGGGCCATCGACCATTATTGTCGAGGACGGTCGGATTGTATCGGTGACTGATGGGCACTCGGAACTGCCTGACAACGCCGAAGTCATCGACTTGCGCGATCATACCGTGCTCCCCGGACTGATTGATAGCCACGTGCATCTGACCAGTGATGCCGGCGGGCTGGCGGGACAGTTGGAGGCCGTTACTTTGTCCCCCGCCACCCAGGCATTCAATGCTCAGGCCAATGGGATGAAGACGCTGCGTGCGGGCTTTACCACGGTGCGCAATCTGGGTGACGGCGACGGCGCGGTGTTCGCGCTGCGCGACGCGGTCAATGTCGGCAAGGCGTTGGGGCCGCGGATTGTTGATGCCGGCAGTAGCCTGTCGGGCACGTCCGGCCACTCCGACGACGCGCTCGGCTATCGTGACGAACTGCGCCCCTTCTTCGCGGGTGCGGGCAATACCTGTGACGGGGCAGACGATTGCCGCCGTGCGACGCGGCAACAGATCGGGCGCGGCGCCGACGTCATCAAGATGACCATCACCGGCGGGGTCAACAGCCGGATTGGCGCGGGACTGGGCAGCCAGATGTTCGATGATGAGGCGGCGGCAGTCGTTGCCACCGCGCGGATGTTCGGGCGCAAGGTGGCGGTCCATTCGCACGGCGCCGACGGGACTCTGCAGGCACTGAAGCTCGGCGTGGATTCAATCGAACATGGCACGATGCTTACCGATGAAGTCATCGCGCTATGGGCGAAGAGCAAAACCTATTATGTCCCGACGCTGTCGACGGTGAACGGGTATAAGGAACGGCTTGCGGCCAACCCCGATGCCTATGAGCCCGATGTCCTCGCCAAGATCAAATGGCGCATCGACATCACCGGCAAGACACTTCAGACGCTCGTCCCGCGCGGTATTCGTATCGCCTTCGGCACCGACGCAGGCGTGTCGAAACATGGCCGCAATGGCGACGAATTCGAACTTATGGTGGCACACGGGATGACGCCCGAAAGCGCATTGGTCGCAGCCACGATCAACGCCGCTGACCTGCTTGGCCTTTCTGATGAAATAGGCACGATCGCACCGGGCAAAAGTGCCGACATCATCGCAGTCGCGGGCGATCCGTTAACGGATGTGTCAGCCTACAAAAACGTTCAGTTCGTTATGGCGCGTGGCAAGGTGATCGAACTGGAATAATCGGCCATCGGCGGTGCCGTTCGGACAATGCCTTGGCGGTGTTGCTGTGTCGTGCGGGCTGGCAACCGCCGAAGATCATCATCCCGCTGGTGCTGGCGGGGATGGAATTGCCAACCCTGCTGGGGTGCGGCAGCGCTCGAAAATGTAGTTGGCCTATGGTTCTTCAGAGAGCTTTTAATGGGCCAACGCGTTGCCCTGCGAAGGGCTGCTCTGCCGCGCCGCTGTGTAGCCCCCGCACCAGCATCGGGCCGAAGACATAGAAGGCCGCACTGCCTGCAAAGCACACGCCTGCATTCAATGACCAGAACAGCGCGGGCGACATGGTTTCGTAGAACGTGGCGACGTAGCCGCTGATTACGTTGCCGAAAAAGGCGACCAGATAGGCGGCAGCCATCATGCGTGCGGCAATCTTGGCCGGTGAATAGCGCGATACCAGTGCGAGCCAGGTCGCCCAGTACCAGGCAAAACCAATCCCGGTGAATGCAAAGGCCAGGACGGGGAAAGCGATACTAACTTTGCCACTTTCCGCCATCGCTGCGCCGACAGCGATGATTGCGACCCCGATGGTGGTCAATGCCCCGCCAATCGCGATCTTTGTGCTTTCAGAACTGCTACGCCCGTGGTTCGCCTGCCATTGCCATAATGCAATCACGCCGGCCGTTGCCGCGACGATCGCGACGGAATCTATCGATACGAACCAGGCGACCGGCAAGCGCCCCAGCGTAGTGTCCAGATCAACCGCCTGATCGATCCAGGCCATGCCCATATTGTACATCTGATCGTAGCCCAGTCCCAACACAACCATCATCGACAGCATCGCCATGATCGCTGCGATGCTACGCCATTCCTGCATCGTCAGCGCAGCTTCCTGCGACCGGTCGCGCCGGACAGGCGGTTCCTCCGGAAAATAGCGCAGACCCTTCAGGTATACGCCCAGTGCTACCAGCATCAGCAGGCCTGCCACACCAAATCCATAATGCCAGCCATAGGCCTGCGCCAGCAAACCGCACGCCAATGGGCCAAATATCGCGCCGATATTGATGGCCATGCTGAAGGCGGCAAAGGCGGTAGTCCTGCGCGCATCCTGCGTCGCGTAAAGTTGACCGACCTGTGCTGCGATATTGCCCTTGAGCGCGCCCGAGCCCAGGATCAGCAGCAACAGCGCCAACAGGAAACTCTGGTCGAACACCATCGCCGCGTGTCCGGCGGTCATCAGCACGACACCGATGACCACGGTCTTTTTCGAGCCAAGCCAGCGATCCGCCACCCACCCGCCGATCAGCGGGGTGAAATAGACCAGTCCGGCATAAAAGCCGAAGGTCTGCCCGGCCAAGGCCTGCGCCGAAAGCGGCCCCAGCATTGCCTCAATCGCGCTGCGATAGGCCGCCATCCCTGCCACATTCTCGATCTGCCCTGGCACGAACAGCGACTGCACCATGTACAGCACCAGCAGCGACTGCATCCCGTAGAACGAAAACCGCTCCCACGCCTCGGTAAACGCCAGATAGGCCAGCCCGCGCGGATGGCCGAGGAAGGTGGCGTCAGTGCCTTGCGATCTGATTGAAAGGGATGCCATGTTCGTTAATTCCCGGCCTTTCGGCGGCGGTGCAGCAGGATGCCGACCGGAATGCAGGTGGCGATCAGCGCGGCCATATAGGCCCCGCTCATCGGATCGGCTGCGATGAAAGCGATCAGCAATGATCCGTCGATCAGCAGCAGTAATGCTGGCAGAAATGGATAGCCGATGGCGCGAAACGGGCGCGGCAGATCCGGCTGTTTCCAACGCAGGCCGAACAAGGATGCGTCGTAAAGAATGAAGGAGAAGATGATCAGCGCGCCCATCAGCCGGAATACAAATTCAAACCCGCCGGAGAAGATCAGCAGCACCGACAATGCCAAGGTCATCGCAAACGCGATATCGGGCGTGCCGCCCGCATTGACCCGCATTGTTGATCGCAGGAACAGGCCATCCCGCGCCATTCCGTATAATATGCGCGGGCCGCCCATTATGTTGGCATTCAGAGACGTTGACGCCATGACGATGGCCAGCACAGCCACTGCAATGGCACCGGCAGGGCCAAATATATTCGCCAGCACCAACGCAACGGGGAGATCGGACGTGCGGATCGCATCAAGGTCGAGCGCCTTCATGATGCCCAGATTGAACAGCACATAAACCGCGCTGATGGCGAGGATCGATAGCGCCAGCGCACGCGGAATATTGGTCAGCGCATTTTCGTCTTCTTCGACGAAATTGATCGCGCTGTCCCACCCGGCGTAGGCGCCGTAGATCATCTGATAGGCGGCGATCACAGCGAAAGCGCCAAGGGCAGCTGTACCGCCGTGCGTCCCGGCACTTGAGAAACCGGGCCAGAAACCGGGCCAGAAACCGGGCCAGAAACCGGGCCGGGGCGGCTCGGCAAAAAACGCGATGGCGATCACGATGACAAGCAGCGCGAATTTGATGGCGCTGCCAGCGGTTTGCAGCGCCGCCCCTTCACGCACGCCAAGCCAGTTGAAACCAAAGAGGATCACGATAAGACTTGTTGCGATACCAATACTGTAGTCGGCCAACGGCGGGAAAATGACGGCCGAAAAGTCGGCGCAGACAATCGCCAGAGATGCGCCAGCGGCCACATAGGCAAGATAGCTCGCCCAGCCGGACAGCAGCCCCATTGAATCGCCAAACGCCGCACGAACCGGCACAAAAATACCCCCAGCCTTGGGGATACTGGTAACAAGTTCGGACGCCACATTGGCCGCAAGCATCACATGGACACCGCCGAGCGCCCATAACAGGATGACAAGCCAGGCGAGCGGCACCTCGTCGATGACCGAGCCGCTGGTGCGCATCAGACCTGCGCCGATCACCGCCCCCAGTCCGATCGCGGCTGCAAAGGCGAAACCCAATCGCTTTTGCAAGCCGCGCGGCTGGCTGGAAAGAAGGCCATCCGCCTTGGCTACAGCTCCGCCCATTGTCATGCCGCCGCATCCATCAAGGCAATGCCCCCGCGATACCCGGTGGGCGCGTTCATGCTTGCTGTCGGCGCGAGTGTCATCGTTTTTCCTTTGGGTTTTGGAGTGATGAAGCCCCGGGGAATCGCCATTCGACCATTGCGCGCGGCGCTGCGGTTGAAAAACAGCCCGGCGGATGACATTCGCAGTTCCACCCGCCGGGCCATTGCCTGATCATAATTGCCCGCACGCTTCAGAATTACGGGCGCAGCGAAAACTATGGTCAGGGGTTTCGCAGTTCTAGCGCTTGGTCCATTCCTGCAGCATCATCGAGCCGCGAACGGTGCGGAATTCGGCGCGATTGCCGTTTTCTGCTGCCAGTTGTGCTTCAGTCTTCTTCGCCCAGGCGCGATAGGCCGCGCTGCGCCGTTCACCTTCAGCGGCATCGGGAACGGAGGGGTAAGTGACCACCAGATACAGATCAGGCTCCCCATCGCGCCCATTCACGTTCGCATAGATCCTGTAATCCGTGATCCACCCTTGCGACTTGGCAAATTCCTGATTTTTCACCCATTGGTCAGCCAGATAGGAGGCATAGGCTAGGCCGCCGCCATCCTTGACGGTGATGCCGGTAATGTCCGAATATTGCCCACCGACCAGCGGGAATTCTTGCGCCGCCGCGGCGGTTGGCAGCGCCATCGGCGCAGCGATCAGGGCGACACTGGCCGCCATCATCATGGTTTTGATCAATTTCATTGCTTCTCTCCTGCATGGTGCCCTCGGGAATGAGGGCGGTTCGTAAAAACTTGTGGGATCCTGCCAGGCAGGGCGGGGCTTGCGCTGTGCAGCGGCGCTGGCGCGTGATGATCCCGGCTTGAACGAAGTAATCATGGACGGCCCCCAGCTACACACGCAGCTTCCCCGCAGGCGGCAACGCGGTTTCCCGGGCCGGCCCAAAGGTCTGAGCTGTTTGCGATTTCCCCGCGCCGTTAATGCGCTAAAGGGGGATTTGGCGTCAACGCCGCTACCGTCAATAAAACGTCAATAATGGCCTATCTGACGCTGGAAGGGGAAGGGGAAGGGGCTGGGGCTGGGGCCGGATCAGGTCTGTCCAGCCATCTTTGTGCCAACCGATGCGTTCGGCAAAGCCCAGAAAATCCGGACGGATGCGAGTCTGCCGGATCGGTTCGATGTCGGCCCACAGCGACATCAGGCCGACCATGGTGGGTTGCGCCACAAGCGCCATCGGCACTGATAGAGAAGTGGGCCGCGCCGCCCGATCATGTGATCTTATAAGCGGCGCGGCCTCGACCAGCAGTTGGGGTTGGGGGGGAGCTGCTGGTTCAATGGGTCATTCGCGATAGGCCCGCAAACGGTTACAACCTTACTTTCCACGCCCGCTTGTTTCCCGATGTCTTGCGTGTAACCCGCAGGGGGATCGCGCCGAACGGGGTCGGGTGCGGCAACCATACTGTGCTGGCATACTGGTGCTGAAAACGAAAAGGGCCAATCATGAAGCTGTTGCAATATGCCTTGACGCGGCCTGTGATCACCAATGCGTTGAAGGTGGCGCTGGTTGTGGGGCTCTGCCTCAATGCCATCAATCAGGGGTCGCAGCTTTGGCATGGTGTGGGGATTGACTGGCCACGAGTCGGGATGAACTTTCTCGTCCCCTATCTCGTGGCAAGTTACAGCGCGGCCCGGATGTTCATGAAATCGGGCCCTGATTAGAGCATCGTGCTGAAAAGTGGGAACCGGTTTTCAGCTTTTCACGATGCGACAACCAAGGTTAGAGCGGGCGACCTGCGTCAGATTTAACGCAGCCCGCTCTGGATCGCCGATCCGCCTGCGCAATTGTAACCTTTGGCGCCGCCCGGCCGAAAGGAAAGGCAGCATGCCTGCAACAGGCAACCTGCAATCCCATAGCCATTCGACCTGAAAGGACGCCGCTGATGTTTGTTCGAGCCATAAGCACCTTTTTAGCTTTTCTTGCTGTTGTCTTCACGGCACCGGCAATCGCGGCCCCGGCATGGCAGGATTACACCCCGGTCGCATTTGCCCGCGCGCAAGATGCCGGCAAAACGATCGTGGTTGATGTTCATGCCGTGTGGTGCCCAACCTGCAAGGCGCAGGCACCGACCTTGGATGCCTTGCGCCAAGAACCCCGGCTGAAGGACGCGGTGTTCTTCAAGGTCGATTTCGACAAGGAAAAGGCGTTTCTGCGTCAGCACCGCATTCCGCGCCAATCGACGGTGCTGGTGTTCCGCGGCAAGCAGGAATCGGTTCGCTCGATCGCTGAAAGCCGGCCAAAACAACTGCGCGAAGCGGTGATGGCGGGGATCTGAGGCACTTGCTTCATTTGAATGGGAACTGATGTTCAGCGAACTTGCACTTGCGTTCGTTGCCGGTCTGGTAACGATCCTCAACCCCTGCGTCTTGCCCTTGATCCCGATCCTGGTCGGATCGGCGCTGGGTAAGCACCGCATGGGGCCGGTGGCGTTAGCAAGCGGGCTGGCGCTGTCGTTTTCGACATTTGGCTTCGTGATCGTCGCTTTCGGATTTCAGCTGGGCATTCCCGAACAAGGCATCCGAATGTTCGCCGGAGGCCTGCTTGCTGCGGCAGGGGTTATCCTGCTGGTTCCGGCCTTGCAGACCCGGCTGACGATGCTGTTTGCGCCCTTGACCAACCGCGCCCAGGGTGCGCTTGAACGCACCAGCGGCGATGGGCTGGGCGGCCAGTTCGCGATCGGGGCGCTGCTCGGTATTGTCTGGGCACCCTGCGTCGGCCCGACGCTGGGCGCGGCCATCGCTGCGGCCAGTCAGGGTGAAGACCTCGCATCGGCATTTGTGACCTTTCTGGTGTTTGCCATCGGCGTCGCGCTGTCGGTGACGGGCTTTGCCTATGGATCGCGGCGCGCCATCGGCAAGCGGGCCGGAACGCTGCAAAAGCTGGCCCGTTATGCCAAGCCGGTGTTCGGCGCGATGTTGGTGCTGGTCGGCGCATTGGTGCTGACGGGCGCGGACAAGCTGATTGAAGCGGCGCTGGTGAACATCATGCCTGACTGGCTGATCATCTTCACGACACGCTTTTGATCGGCGCGCTTTCGCTCAGATCGGCAGGGTCGCTCCAACTGATGGCCCGGTGATCGAAACCTGCACGAAGCGTCGGCTTGATCACCTCAAAATAGGGAGAGACATCGAAATCGCGCGGGGTAAACAGGCTGTGATGGCGAATATGCATGATGTCACGCACGCAGTCTTCGCAATCGGGGTCTTTGCTGATTTGCTGCGTGATTTCGGGCAGGATCGGGTAGCGGATTGATTGGAACGCCTGGGCGATCAGCGTTGAACAGATCGCCTTGGTCGGCTCCCCGCTGCCCAGCGAAATCATCCGCCGCCGCCAACTGGTGGGCACGGGCGGGGTGGGGATAAGGTAGCGCGCCAGGTCGATCACATTAGCCAGATCATATTCGTCGCCAATGTGGCTTTTGGCAAAGGCGACAATCTGCGCCACCTCGTCATCGCTCAACCCTGCGGGCCGGCAGATTCTGGTGTGGTTATCGGCAAACTGGCTAAGCGAAACCTGCCGAACGCCATCCACGACATCGGCTTCGACGAACAGCGGTAACGCGCCGGTTTCGCGGTCCTGCCCAGCCACGCACAAGGCGGCGTGTGACCAGGTTGATTGCGTCAGATACTTGATCGCCGTGCTGACCCGCTGGCGTCCGTCAACCAGCAGGACATCGCCGGGGCGCAGGCAATTGGCGAGCGCATCGGGATCGGCTGGCAGTGCAGCATAGGGAGCGCGCGAGGGGCCGGTGAGGAAGCCTGCCAGAAGGCGGCCCAATGTCCTGAACACCAGCCCCATCCGTCAGGCCGATTCGGACAGAAGATGCGATCGTGCCATATCGCGCAGCACGCCCGCTTCAAGCTGTGCATCTTCGAGCAGCGCGGCGACCAGATCGCCCATCGATACCAGCCCGGCCACATCGCCTGTTTGATTGCGGACAATGGCGTGGCGGCTGCGCGCGCGGGTCATCGCCTGCATCACGCTGGATGCATCATCCTCGCACGTGCAGCTGAGGATCGAGCGGCGCACGAAGATCACGATGGGCAGGTTGAGGCCATGGATACCGCGGGTGGAAATGGCTTCCATCAATTCCGGCTGCGACACGATGCCGATGATTTCGTGCGTATTGGTCGCCGCAACCCCGATAGAGCCGATCGACAGTTCGTGCATGATCCCGACCGCTTCGATCAACGGAACCGCTTCCCGCACTGTTTCAAAGTGGCGACCCTTGCGATTGATGATGGAAGCGATTTTCATACCAGGCACTCCTACAAGAAACCCCTTCCATTTGTTCGACGGGCCGCAACAATCCGTTACAGATTAGCTTGTTTGATTTGCGGTTTGGCCTGTCAGAGCGTGATGCAGGTGCCGTCTGCAGCGATCAGCGTGGGGCCATCATAGTTGCGCGCAATCGCCGACAGGCTTTCTTCCAGACGCGAAATCGAACGCTCCATATGGTGTGACAGCAGCAGTTGGCGCGGGGCGATACCCGCCGCCATTTCACCGATCCCGCTGGGCGGGCGATGCAGGCCGATCGGCTGGCCATCGCCTTCGGGGATCACGTGATGCGCGATCAGCAGATCGGGCTTGCTGTCGCGCAATTGCCGCTCAAACCCGATTGAGGACGCGCTCTGATCGCTGGCAAACACGGTGGAGCGGCCCTTGACCTTGACCAGATAGGCCAGCGTGGGAACAACGCCGTGGTGAACGGGAATGGCGGTAATCGTCAGGTCAGGTGCGATTTCCACCTCAGCAGTGGGGGATTCCTGGGTATTGTTGGCCGCGATCTCGCGCACATCCAGCTTCCGCTTGTCCTCGGTGCCGTCCATGTAACCACCCAGATAGCTCCACGCGCCGCGCTCGCGCCCGACCTGTGCCCGGATAAAATCGCCCGCGCCGGGAAACACGCTGCCCGCGGAGGGGCCGATGACCATCAGCGGTTCGCCTGATTGTTCAAACCCGCCCGAATTGAGGATGCCGGTCAGGCCCGCGCTGTGATCGGCATGAAAATGGCTGAGCGCGATCACTTTGAGGTCCGCGACCTTCAGCCCCGCCTCGCCAAAGCGGATAAAGCTGCCCGGCCCGGCATCGATCAGCAATTGCGCGCGTCCATCGATCCATACCGCGTAACTGGTCCCGGCGCGCGAACCTTCGGCAATCGGCCCGCCCGAGCCGAGTACCTGCACGCCGACTTCGGCCTCGCGGCAGATGTCAGCGCCGCTTGCCGCTGGCGGCAGTTCTTCCGGGCTGGCGGACGTATTGCTGCACGCCGCGATCAGGATACAGCACGCGGCAGAGGCGCGCAGCGACAGGGAATTTTTCAGCATGGAGTGACCTTTCGCCTGATCTTACGTTTGCTGCCGCCGAATTACTACAGCGCAGCGTCGTTCAGCAACCATTGACCCCGCCTGCGGTTTTATCGGAAGCGGGCAGGCTTCAGATCGTATTTTGCCAGCTTGTCGTAAATCGTCTTGCGCGGGGTATTGAGCAGGGCTTGCAGGGTGGCGATGTCTCCGCGAGATTGCCGCAGCCCGTCTTCGAGCACCGTCCGTTCAAAATCCGCGACGATCCGTTGCAGCGTGCGCTGGTCACCGCCTGACGTGGGCGCGGTGCTGATATCCGCTAGCCCGAGCACGAATGCGCGCGCGAAGCCGCCGAGTTCGTGCAGGTTGCCCGGCCAGTCATACGACTGGACGTGGTGCCATTGCCGTTCACCGATTGCGGGTGCGGGAAGCCCGAGCTCGCGCGCGTGGCGGGCAACGAATAGCCGGAAAATCTCGGGAATATCCGCGCGCCGTTCGGATAGCGGCGGGAACGCGATCTGCACCGCGCCGAGCCGGTGCCACAGCGGATCGCGCGGTACGGGCGCTGGCCCCGCGCTGTCATCCAGCAAATGCGATACGATGATACGGATGTTGAGCCTGCGCGCCCGGTCCGCGCCGATTGGCAGCACCTGGCGGGTTTCAACCAGCGATAGCAGCCGGGCGGACAGCGCGCTGCTCGCGCTCTCGATCCCGTCAATGAACAAGGTTCCACCATTGGCGCGTTCGACCAGGCCGGTGCGCGATAGTCCTGCGCCGGGGTCGCGTCCGAACAGCAGTAATTCGGCATCCTCATGCGCCATCACCCCGGCATCAACGCTGATGAACGGCCGTGCGCGGCGCTGGCTGGAATCGTGGATCAACCGCGCCGCATGGGTCTTGCCAGTCCCCGGTTGTCCGATCAGCACCACATCGATTTCCGAGCGCGCCACCCCTTCGATGACCGACCGCAGCCGTTCGGTAGCAGGCGATGAGCCGGGAATCGCCGCACCGGCGCTGCGCCCGGCTTCCTCTCGCAGTCGGCGGTTTTCCAGGGCCAGCCCGCGCCGCGATGCCGCAGCGCGCACCGCGCGGATCAGGTTGGCTGAGGTGTAAGGCTTGGTCAGAAAATCCGCCGCGCCATTCTTCATCGCTTCCACTGCCATTGCGATGTCGCCATGTCCGGTGGTGAGGATCACTGGCAGATCGGGATCAATGTCGCGCAGCCGGGTGAAGAATTCGATCCCGTCGATGCCCGGCATCCGCACATCACTCACCACCACTCCGGGAAAGTCTGCCGATAACCAGCCGAGCGCAGCGCGCGCATCGGGGAAGGCAACCACTTGCGCCCCGTCAAGCGATAATGCCTGCGTGGATGCATCGCGCAGCGCCGTATCATCCTCGACCAGCGCGACGTGTATGGGCTCATCTGTGGCGCTCATGCGGCGGGCATGATCATGGTGAAGCGCGCGCCCTGTTCCATGTCCTCGTGGATCAGATCGCCGCCCAGCTGCCGCATGATGTCGCGGGCAATTGCCAGCCCCAATCCGATGCCTTCAGCCTTGCCGGTGACGAAGGGCTGGAACAGTTCATCGCGCAAGTGCGCTGGCACGCCCGGCCCATTATCGCTTACGCTTAGCCGGATGATTGGCCCATCCGCCGCAATCGTCACCACAATCTGCCCGCCATCCGTTTCGGCAGCCTGCAAAGCGTTCTGGAGCAGATTCACCAGCACCTGTTCCAGTTGGACGTGCGGCGCACACACCGCTGCGCTGGCGGCATCGGCCCCTGGCAATGTCAGGCTTATGCCCTTTTGCCGGATCTGATCGCGCAGCAGCAGCAGTGAACCGTCGATCACTTCGGCAAGGCTGATCTGTTTGGGTTCACCCACCGATCGCCGGCTGAATTGCAGCTGTTCCTCGGTAATCTGGCCGATCCGCCCTGCAAGCCCGGCGATCTTGTCGAAATTCCCGGCTGCCTCTGCGTGGCGTTGGGCCTCGATCAGGCGTTCGCCGCTTTCGGCATAGACCCGCATTGCGGCGAGCGGCTGGCGAATTTCATGGCCAAGCCCGGCGGTAATCTGGCCCAGCGTTGCCAGCCGGTTGGCCTGTTGCAACTGTTCGCGCAGAACTGCCGTATGCGCATCGAGTTGTGCCGCCGCGCGCGCTTCGCGGCGGCGTTGCCATACAAATGCACCAGCCGCCAGCAGTCCCAGCACCCCCAGCCCGACAACCCCCGCCAGCCGCCCATTGGCAACAGCCGCCGACAGGCGCGGGGCCGGATCGGTGAGCAGGTGCAATTCCCAGTCGATGGGGGCGATGGGCTGGATATTCTCGATCATTCGCACCGGTGATCCGGCTGCACCGGCGTCCGGAAGTGCCAAGGGGACGATCCGGTCTTTCCCGAACCGCATCGCATCGCGCGCTGGATCGCGGGCTGCCAGGCGGCTATCCTGATTGTCGCTGGTTGCCGCCCGAAAACGCCAGTCGGGATTGCTGCTCAACAGCACGATCCCATCGGCGTCGGTGACGAACACGCCAGCCTTGGCATCGCGCCATTTGCGTTCGAGGGTATCGAATTCGACTTTTACGGCGACCACGCCCTGCGGGTTTTGGGCTGTGCCAACCCGTTCGGAAAGATACAGGCCCGGACGGCGGCTGACTGTGCCGAGTGCGAATTCACTCGCGGTGCCATTGCCCAATGCGTCCGTGAAATAGTCGCGGAAGCCATATACCGACCCGACAAAGCTATCAGGCCGCTCCCAGTTGCTCGCCGCCAGCGTCAACCCGTCAGCATCCATCAGATAGATCGCCGCAGCATTGGTCTGCTGTGCCAGTGCGGCCAACCGCTGGTTGAGCACACCGCGCTGGCTTCGATCCCCGGCGAGCAGCGCGGAGACTTCGGGATCGACCGCCAGCACCTGCGGAACGAGCGAAAATTTGTTGAGTTCGCTTTCGAGGCCCGCCGCCAGTATGGCCGCGTCGCTTGTTGCCTCTGCGCGGGTTTCTTCCAGCGCGCTGACCCGCATTGTGCGGTCAAGCCCAAACATCGCCAGCGCGCCGATCAGGAACACGCCGATCAGTGCGATCAGCAGCAGATTCCGGCGTTCCATTCTGCTGCGCATGACGCGCGCTCCCTTGGTGTCCCGGGCAGGCCTAGTGCGGATTTTCGCATTCAGCGCAAGAAATTTGTGCGGATTTTCGCATAAAATGGTCACGGTGAGGCCACAACCTGTTGAATTTGCGCCGCTGGTCTGTGGGTTGCGATTTGCTTGCAGCCGGGCTCCTGTGGCCCGATCCTGCGGATGGGAAATATGGGGCAGAGGATCAGCGACCAATGGTATCGCACGCAGCGATAATGCCGGAAATACCAATGGTGCCGCCGCGCCGAAAGCCGCTCTATCAGCAGCTTTACGTGCAGGTGCTGACGGCGATCGTGCTGGGCGCGCTGATTGGCCATTTCTATCCCGAATTCGGAACCGCGCTGAAACCGCTTGGTGATGGCTTCATCAAGCTGGTCAAGATGATCATTGCGCCGGTGATTTTCCTGACGGTCGCCACCGGGATTGCCGGGATGAGCGACATGAAGGCGGTCGGCAGCGTCGCGGGCAAGGCGTTTGCCTATTTCCTGTTCTTCTCCACGCTCGCGCTGATTATCGGGCTGATCGTCGCCAACGTCGTGCGGCCGGGCGAAGGGCTGAATATCGATCCCGCCACGCTCGATGCAGGTGCCGTTGCGACCTATACCAAAAGCGCCGAAGCCCACACGATCAGCGCGTTTCTGCTCAACATCATCCCCGAAACCCTGTTCAGCGCGATGACCGAAGGGCAGATTCTGCAAGTGCTGTTGGTCGCTATTCTGGCCGGGGTAGCGCTGGCGATGACCCGTCCGGCGAGCGACCTGGTGCTGGACGTGCTCGCCTCGTTCAACGCGGTGGTGTTCCGGCTGGTGCATATGCTGATGAAGCTGGCCCCGATCGGCGCGTTCGGCGCGATTGCGTTTACCATCGGCGAATTCGGGATCGGCAGTCTCGCCAACCTCGCCGCGCTGATTGCGACCTTCTATCTCACCTCGCTTTTCTTCGTGATCGTGGTGCTGGGGCTGGTCGGTTGGTTCAACGGCTTTTCGATCTTCGCGCTGATCCGTTACCTGCGCGAAGAATTGTTGCTGGTGCTGGGCACTTCATCCTCCGAAGCCGCGCTGCCGAGCCTGATGGAAAAAATGGAGATCGCCGGGTGCCGCAAGGCGGTGGTCGGGTTGGTGGTGCCCACCGGTTACTCGTTCAACCTTGATGGTACGAACATCTACATGACGCTCGCCGCGCTGTTCATCGCGCAGGCAGTCGGGGTCGATCTGAGCCTTGGCGAACAGCTGACGCTGGTGTTGGTGGCGATGATCAGTTCCAAGGGCGCAGCAGGCGTGACCGGAGCGGGCTTTGTGATCCTGGCCGCCACGCTTTCGGTCGTACCGAGCGTTCCGGTGGCGGGCATGGCGCTGATCCTCGGCATTGACCGGTTCATGAGCGAATGCCGCGCGTTGACCAATTTTGTCGGCAATGCCGTGGCAACGATTGTGGTGGCGCGCTGGGAAGGCGCGTTGGACAAGACCCGGCTGGCGGCCGCGATGGCGGGCGCTCCGCTGCCGCTCCCGGAGGAGGACATCGAACGCCATGAACGCAGCGGCCCGGTAAGCGAGAAAATCGCCGAAGTGCTGGAGGAGCGGTAATGATCGCGCCAATGTTCGCACGCCGAATGATGATTGTCGCAAGCGCGGCGCTGGTGTTGCTGGCGGCCGCGTTCCCGGCTTTTCCGCTTGCGGCTGCCGCGCCCGAGGAAATTCTGTTGTGGCCGGGTACGCCGCCGGGCAATGGCGCGGTCACCGGGCCGGAAAAACTGGGGGAGGCGGGCGCAGGGTATGGCGCGGTCTCCAATATCGCCACGCCGCGAATGCGGGTCTTTCGTCCGGCGGTGCCCAATGGCGCGGCGGTGCTGGTGGCGGGCGGGGGCGGCTATTTTCGTATCCAGCTGTGGAAGGAAAGCACCCCTGCGGCCGAATGGTTGCAGGCGCAGGGCTTTACCGTGTTCGAGCTCATCTACCGCCTTCCCAATGATGGGTGGGACTCCACCGTCCCATTCATGGATGCCCAGCGCGCGATGAAGATCATCCGCACCCGCGCGGGCGAATTCGGCATCAAGCCTGACCGCATCGGGATCATGGGGTTTTCTGCTGGCGGGCATCTGGCTGGCTTTACCGCGTATCAGCCCGAACGTGCGCTGTATGCTGGGGCGGATGCTTACGAGCGGGTGTCGGCGCGGCCCGATTTCGCGGTGCTGCTGTTCCCGGTGGTGACCCTGCGCAAGCCATATGACACCACCCGCACCCGGCGCGAGATCATCGGCGAAAAGCCCACGTCCAAGGCCGAGGCCGAGTAGCGTCGATCAACCTGCGCGATCTTGGCACCGGCAACACGTTGCGTTGATCAATGGACGCCGGATGAACCTGCATCCCGGTTTCCAGACCGAATTGCTGGTTCCGGTGGTCAGTCCCGACGCCAATGAAATCGCGCCCGGCAGCGTGCGCCGGATCGAGGTGTTGCGCGATGGCGCGTCGGCGCTTTATGGTGCGGATGCGGTCGCGGGCGTGGTCAACACGGTTCTGCGTGGCAAGCGCAAGGGCGGCTTTGTAGATGCCGACTGGCGCGGCTCGGATGGAACCGACCTTTACAACTTCAGGATTAGCGGAGGGTTAGGGTTCGATTTTGGTGGCGGGCGTGGCAATCTGACGGTCTATGGCGGCTATTTCCACGAAAACGGCATACCCGCGTCGGAACGCGATTTTTCCGCCGATGATAACCGCTTGCCGCTGGTCGTCGGCACGGATTTCGAAGGCGATGCCTCGTTCAACAATCGCAATACTTTTGGCCCGTTTGGTCAGTTTGATATTCAGGCGCCAAGCAACCGCACGCCGATTGGCGATGATGATTTCTTTCTTCAGCCCAGTACCTTTGCTGGCTGCAGACTGGATTTCGGCAATGGGCTGTGCGCCCGCAACGGCACCACTCCAACCACAAATGTGCGCTTCAACACCCTCGACGGCGATAGTCTGATCAGCCGCAAAAACCGCTACAATGCGATGGCGCTACTAAGCTATGATCTTTCCGATAACGTCGAAGCCTATTTCGAAGGCAGCTATTTCCGGTCAGAAAGCCAGCGCAATAATGATGCATCGGCAATCCTGAGCGCGGTGCCAGTGGGGATTGCCCGCGATGCATTCTGGAACCCGTTCGGCCCCGTCCAACTGGCCGACGGGACGCCCAATCCTAACCGCTTACCGGGAACCACAATTGCGGCGGACGGAGCTGATGTCATCATGGAACGCATGCGTTTCGTGGATGTCGGCAATCGCGAAATTGCAGTGAACAAGGATAGCTATCGCCTTGTTGCTGGGCTGCGCGGTGACTTTGGCGGATGGGATTTTGACACGGGATTTGTCTATTCTGATGCGAAGTTGAGCGACATCACGGGCAACCGCGTTTCGCTCACGCTGATGCAGAACCAGATCAATCTGACCACTTCCGATGCGTATAACCCCTTCAACGGCGGCTGCGTTACCGGCGATCCAGGGATCGGCGATTGCACCCCCAACCCGGCTTCCTCGATTGATCCGTTCCGCATCGATGTGTTCCGCAAAGGCGGCACCACCCTCGCGCTGGCCGATTTCAAGGTCAGCCGCAATGACCTGTTCCAACTGCCGGGCGGTGATGTTGGCGTTGCGGCGGGGATCGAATGGCGGCGCGAAACCTTTTTCGATGATCGCGATGACCGGTTGGATGGCACGATCACCTTCACCGACAGCGTGACCGGCGTGTTCAACGGCAGCGATGTGGCTGGCACCAGCCCCACGCCTGATACCAGCGGCGCGCGGCAGGTCTATTCCGCCTTTGCCGAAGTATTCGTCCCGCTGGTCAGTGAAGATATGAATATCCCTCTGATCGAAGCGCTGAATCTGCAGCTGGCAGGCCGGATGGAGCATTTCACCGATATCAAGGAGACCGCCATCGTTCCGCGTATTGCGGCATCGTGGACCACTATCCCCGGCGTCACCTTGCGCGGCGCATGGTCGCAGGGCTTTCGTGCGCCCAACCTTGTGCAGGTCAATGACGCCGGCACCACCCGGTCCAACACCCGCGATGATTTTGTGTTGTGTCAGGCTCAGCTTGAAAAGGGTCTGATCTCCACTCTTGGTGCCTGTGCCGGGGCGGGCACGATCAGCTTCCGTTCGGGCAGCAACGAATTGGAGCCTGAAGACAGCACCAGCATCAATTTTGGCGTTGTGCTGGAACCCCGTTTCCTGCGGGGGTTAACGCTGACGGCGGATTACTGGCGCGTCAAACAGACTGGTTTGGTGGGCACATTTGGCGATGATAATGCGATTGCGCTTGATCTGCTGCGGCGCCTTAATGGCAGCACCAACCCGAATGTTATCCGTGCCGATCCGACGCAAGAGGAAATCGACCTGTTCACCGGAACCAGCCTGGCACCGGCTGGCGATATCATTCAGGTGCTCGATCCCTATTTCAACCTCGACAGCCGCGTTTCCAAGGGGTGGGATTTCGGGCTTTCCTACAACGTGCCAGATTTCGGCGTAGGCAAGTTCCGGTTGCGGCTCAACGCTGCGCGGCTTGACAGTTTCGTGCAGTCAGCCGGACCTGATGCGCAGGAAATACTCGATGCAATCGAAGCCGGGGTGCTGCCGCTGGATGTGACGGTGGGCGGGTTGGGCCAATTGCTCGAAATTGAAGGTCGGCCGAAATGGCGTTTGAGCGGTTCGGTCAATTGGGACGCGGGGCCACTCGATATTGGTTTGTTCGGTAATTACGTCGGCAAAGTATGGGATACTAGCGTGATCCGTGACGAGTTGATCGTGAGTGACGACCCCAATGCCAATTTCTTCCGGGTCGATTCGTTCTTCACAATGAACTTTTCGATCGCCTACACCATCAACAATGACACCGCGCTTGATGGCACGCGGTTGCGGTTTGCGATCAACAACCTGTTCGATGAGGATCCGCCACTGGCTGACGAAACCTTTGGCTTCTTCAGCGAGCTGCACAGTGCGCGCGGGCGACAGTTCGCGGTGCAAGTGCGCAAGACGTTCTGATCGGAACGTCCATGGAGATGTCGATGCGATATTTGTTGGTCGCAATGGCGGTGATGTTGGGGGTGGGCGCGCAGGCGCAGCCCCCGGCACCTTCCGTCGATACAATCGTCCCCGCCAACGAATGTCGCACCCCATCAGCGATGATCGCGTTCGATTTCGATGGCGCGTCAGCGTCCGCCTGCGCGATTTTGGGTGAGCGCGAATTTGCGGTGCTGGTGTCACCCGAACACGCTCCGCCGATCAACCCGAGCCCGTGGTATGCATTCCGTTATGAAAGCACGGGCGATGCGCCGGTCACGATAACCTTGCGCTATCTCGGCGGGAAACACCGCTACACGCCGAAATGGAACGGCGGTGGCGGTTGGCGCGAATTGGTGGCCGATGTCGCCGATGACGGCGCGGCGGCGCGCCTGCGTGTGCCGGGCGGGACGGGCATGATCGCAGCGCAGGAAGTGATCGTGCAAGACAATCACGCAGCCGATCTGCGGCGCTGGAGCGCGGCGACCGGCGCACCGGTATTCACCCTTGGCCAGTCGCACGATGGCCGCCCGGTCGAGGCTTTGCGCTTAGGCCGCGCCGATGCGCCGAAGCTGGTGGTGCTGCTGGGCCGTCAGCATCCGCCCGAAGTGACCGGGGCGATTGCCATGCAGGCATTCGTCGATGAACTGGTGGCGATTGCCGGGCGCGATCCGGGGCTGGGCGCTGACACGCAATTTCTGATCGTGCCGCTGATCAACCCCGATGGCACCGCGCGCGGGCATTGGCGTGCCAATCGCGGTTCGACCGATCTCAATCGCGACTGGGGTGATTTCGCCCAGCCGGAAACCCGCGCGGTGAAAGCATGGCTGGATGCGTTACCGCCCCACGTCCGGCCGGTGCTGATGGTCGATTTCCATTCGACCACCCGCAATCTGTTTTATGTGCAAGGCGATGAGGCAAGCGCGGTGCAGCAGCGGTTTCTGGCGGCGTGGCTTGCCGGACGGGAGGATGAGTTTGCGGGCTATCCCTTCACCATCGAACCGCGCAACGCCAACCCCGACAGTGGCACCGCCAAGAACTGGTTTTATGCCACCTATGACATTCCCGCTTACACTTACGAGGTTGCCGACACCGCCGATCGGTCAGCCGCACGACGGGCGGCTGGCGACTTGGCCACCAGCCTGATCACGGCGCTTGCGGAACTGGGGCGTTAGAGCAGCTAGCATCAGAATTTCATCGCCAGACCGAATTGAAACTGGCGTGGGGGGGCGGCATTGCGTTGAATAAACGGCGCACCGCCGCCGAACTGCACCTGGTTGGAGGTGGTCGCGGCGTTGGCAAAACCGCTTTCGTTGTTGGTGTTCAGCAGGTTGAACACATCCGCGCTCACCTCGATCCGTCGGCTCAGCACCGGCAGCGCATAACGCAGGCCCAGATCGACCGTCGCTGACCACGGCAGGCGTTCGCTGTTGCGGCTGGCACCGGGGAAACGGTCGGAATTGCCGACGAAGTTCTCGCCAAAGCTCGCCCCGTCGCCGTTGAGATCCTGCGTGCCGAAGATCAGCGCATCGGGCACCAGATTGACCGGCTGGCCAGACTGGAACAGCCCCGCCAGCGTTACCGTCAACCCGTCAACCGGATACACATATCCCACCGCCGAAATGACATGGCGGCGATCATTGGCTGATGGCCCCCATTCGGTGCTGAAATCATTGGCATTGGGGCTGCGAAAATTGATGTCGTCGGTATCATTGCGCAGCCGCGACAGGGTGTAGTTGATCTGAAAGCCATAATCATCATCGCCGCGCGCCTTGTTCGCCTGCAGGATCAGCGCGAGATATTCGGCCTTGCCTTCGGTTTCGGAGGTGGTGATCTGGCGCGCGCCGCCGGGCAGCAGGCCAACCGGACGCGATGCGTCGGCATCAGCTTGCGAACGCACCAGCCCAAGGCTTTGCGCGAGCGCAAACCGGGCGGCATTATCGGGCTGGCTGCGCAACAGCGCAATGTTGGCTTCGGTCAGATTGGCGATGTTGGGCGTGAATGATGCGGGCGCATTCAGATCGCGCAGCCGCACCAGGTTGTGCGAGCGGCTATACAGCCCATCAATTGACAGCGTCAGGTTATCGGCGGCCTGATACTGGTAACCGCCGCTCAATTGCAGGCTCCACGGATTGTCAAAGCCATCGGGATTGAGCACCCGCGCCTCATTGATGATCGCGGTGTCGCGCAGATCCTGCACCTCGGCCGGGGTGGGGCATTCGGACACGGTCGCACAGGGCGGCGATACGGTGAGGTTGCCGTCAAAGGTAATCTCACCCAGATCGGCCCCGGCAGGGATCACGCCTGCCGCTTGCAATTGGCTGAGCTGGGTCAGGAACCCGGCTGAGGTGGTGTTGCGCTGCAGGGCGTCGGAAATCACCGCGTAGGAAAGCTTGCCGGTGAAAATCCCCGCGCCAAACCGCACCGATGATCGCGCATCGGGTTGCCAGTTGAGCGCAAAGCGGGGGGCGATGTTGTCATAATCGCCGCCCCCGCCGCCGCGCGCGGTCAGGGTGTCATAATCCCACCGCAGGCCAAGTGTCGCCGTGACATTGGGGGTGAGCTGCCATTGGTCTTCAAGGTAAAAGGCGATCAGGCTCTGGCTGATGCCGAAACTTTGCGGGCGCAGTTCGACCGCGAAATTGGCAACCACCGGGTTGAGCGCGAGCACATCCTGCGCGGTCAGCCCCAGTCCGCGCGCGGTCAGGCTGGCGAGTTGATCGGCGGTCAGATCGACAGTGAAATTGCCATCCGGATTGCCGCCGCCCAGCAGCGAAAAATCGGAATGGATCACGTCCGCCCCGATGCTCAGCCGGTGCGCGCCAAAATCGCGTTGCAGTTTGTGGATGGTCTGCCAGGTTTCCTCCAGATCATCGAACACAAAGCCCGGATGGCCAACCACGCCCGCCACCAGCCCCGATGGATCGCGCAGCGTCACCTGCGGCCCCGGCGCGCCGATGGGTTCACCGAAATCCCAGCGAAAGCGGCTATATTGCAGCGCCCCGTCATAACTCCATTCGATCCCGGAATAGCTGGCGGTAGCGGCCAGCAAGGTCGAAAACCGATCCTGTTTCGATCCAGCCGAAGGGAAGGTGGCATTGCCGCCGCCCAGCCCGCCGCCGGGCCGGTCAATCGTTACCCGCCCAATATTGGCGCGAAAACCCAGCGTCCAATCCTCGGTCAAGCGGTGATCGAGCCGCAGCGAGCCGAGGTGAAATTCATTATTGCCGGTGACCGTATCGACAATCCCCAGCGCGGGCGCATCAACCACCTGGGTGTTGCGATCACGGGTATATTCGTAATTGGCGTAAAAGAACGTGCGGTCGCGTTGCAGCGGCCCGCCGACGGCGAACCCGGTCTGATAGCGTTCAAAGCTTTCGCCCACGGCATTGCCCGAAAGGTCGCGGCGCGGGAACGGGGATCGCGAATCAAGCGGGCGGCCGGGGCGCACAAGCGCATAGACTTCGCCGGTATAATCGTTGCTGCCCGAAGGCGTGGTGTAATTGACGATCCCGTTGGCCGTGCGTCCGAAGGCGGCGGAATAGCTGTTGGCCAACACGGTCACTTCGCGGGTGAAGCCCAGTGGCACGGGAAACTTGATCCCGCCGAGGAAATTCTCGTTATTGTCCATCCCATCGATCAGGTAATTGGTATCCAGCCCGTTCGATCCGTTGATCGAAATGGGCGGCGCTTCGTTAAAGAACCCGGTTGATGGCACCACGTTGGGCAAGCGGATCAGCGCGCCGATCACGTCGCGCCCTTCGATCGGCAAGGCCACCAGTTGTTCGCGCCCCAGCGAAGCGGAGATTTCGGCGTTGGAGGTGTTGAGCCCGGTGATCGCGCGCGATGCGGTAACGGTGATGCCTGCGCTGCCGACGTCGGCCAGTTGCAGGATCACGCTGCGCGAGAAATTGGCCCGCAATTCCACCGGACGGGCGGCGATGGCCTCATATTTGTCTGAACCGGGAACCGAGACGAGGTATTCGCCCGCCGTGGTCAATCCGTCGACCCGCGCCTGCCCGCGTGCATCAGTGCGAACCGTGCGGGTAAGACCGATGGCGGCGTTTTCGATGACAACCTCGGTATCGGCGACCGGCGCACCGCCCGCATCGACCACCGCAATTTCGATGCCCGCCTGCTGGGCATATGCGGGCGGGGCAAGCACAAACGAAGCCGCGCCAAGCGCCGCAGCCCCGACGCTAGCGCGCAGAATATTCACGATCATCAATGTCCTCGTATTGTTTTACCGCGCGGCACAGGCGGGTAGCGCGTCTCCGCGATCGTTCGTCTGTTTTGGGCAGGAGGTTACATGGCGTGGCCGATGCGCATTGGCAACGTTGATTGAGCGCGAGGCGCTCGCCTCCTTGCCGCGCCGCCAAGTCGCCATTGCACCCGCACGGCAATAATGCCATGAATTGCCGCAGGATTGGTGTCCAGCTGCGGTTGGTCGATTTGCCTGTAACCAATCCACGCATGCATCCGAACAAGTGCATGTGAGCCCTCGAGGCTCATGCTGGTATGGGAAAGGAACCCCAACATGAAATCGACATTTGGTATGGCAGCTGCCTCGATGGCATCGCTCGCAGTAGCTTCGCTGATCACCGCTTCACCCGCCGTTGCCCAGGAAATGGGCGCCAAGGAAAAATGCTATGGCGTCGCGCTCAAGGGCAAGAATGATTGCGCTGCGGGCCCGGGCACCAGCTGTGCTGGCACCTCGACCGTTGACTATCAGGGCAATGCCTGGAAGCTGGTTGACAAGGGTGAGTGCGAAAAAATGGGTGGCTCGCTCGCTGCCAAAAAGGGTAATACCAAGCCCGTGCCCAAGCAGGGCTGATCTCGTTTAGAAGGAAACGCGAATGAATATTGCATTGGAAACCCGTGGCCTGATGGCCGTGATGGCATCGTCCGCACTGCTCGCAGCCTGTGGCTCGGGCGGCACCGCTCCTGCTGCTGAAGGCGATGGCGTCGCGAAAACTGCGGCCGCAGAGCAGGAAAAATGCTTTGGCGTGGCGCTCAAGGGCGAAAATAATTGCGCTGCCGGGCCGGGCACGAGCTGTGCTGGCACTTCGACGGTCAACTATCAGGGCAATGCCTGGAAGCTGGTTGACGCCGGAACCTGTGAAACCATGGGCGGGTCGCTGGTTGCCAAGGAAGGCAATGAAGCTCCGGTTCCCCAGCAGGGCTAACGCCCTCGGGTTGCCGCAATGCTGGCCGATATCACCCCACCCAGTCCGCTCCCCCCAGGTACCGGGGTGGGGCTCAAGCCGCAGCACTACTCGCAAGCGCTTGATCTGGTATCGGCCAGTACTTCCTGCACTGACAGCATCCTCAGCTGGTTTGAGGTGCATCCGCAGAACTACTTTAGTGCAGGCGGTCCGCCGCATCGCTGGTTGACCGCCTTTGCCGAACGCGTTCCGCTCAGCTTTCACTCGGTCGGCCTGTCGCTGGGCAGCCGTGACGGGGTGGATCTTGATGAGCTGGAGCAGCTCGCCGCGCTGTGCGATCGCTATGCGCCCGCGATGGTGTCCGATCACCTCAGCTGGAGCGGCAGCGCCAGCAACCGCTATCCCGATCTTCTCCCGGTGCCCTACACCAACGAGGCGCTCGATCACTTCGCGGCGCAAGTCGCCCGGGTGCAGGATCGATTGCGCCGCACCATGCTGATCGAAAACCCCTCGCGCTATCTCGCCTTTGCCGGCGATGCCATGAGCGAAGCTGATTTCCTGCACGCGCTGTGCGCCCGGACAGGCTGCGGCATCCTGTTTGATATCAACAATATCGAAGTGTCAGCCACCAACCTCGGGCTTGATGCCGATGCGATGGTCGATGCGATCGATCCCACGCTGGTCGGCGAAGTGCACCTGGCGGGCCACGCCCGTGAAGACCATGCGCACGGCGCGCTGCTGATCGATGACCATGGTTCGCAGGTGACTGATGAAACCTGGCGACTGTTCGAACGGTTCGCACAGCGCGCAGGCGCGCGTCCGGTGCTGATCGAATGGGACACGGATGTACCCGAATTTGATACCCTGCTGGCCGAAGCCGCGATTGCCGCTGCGATCACCCGGCGGGCAACGCGCAACCGCCAATCGGTGCGGGGACAGCTCCATGCGCTGGCTTGACAGCGGCCAGAGCGCGATGATGGCGGCGCTCGATCACGGCCCGGCGCATCTGCCTGCAGAACTGTTTGCCGGGTCGCCCGACCGGGTGCTGGCGGGCATGAAGGTTCATGCCAACACCATTTCCCATGCCCGGCTGGTAGCGCTGGAAGAGACATTGCCGCGCACCCGCGAACATATCGGGCATGACCGGTTTAACGAACACTCCCGGTTGTTCCTCCTTCAGCCGGGAGTGACCGCGCAGCCGCTTACGCAGATTGGCGCGGGGTTTGAACAGTTTCTGATCGATCAAGGCGAGGCCGCAGGCGCCGCCGATCTGGCCCGGTTTGAATGGCTGTGGCTTACCGCCTATCACGCCGCCGAGGCAGAGCCGCTCGCGCTTGACGTGCTGACCAGCTTTGCGCCTGATGAATTGCTCGAACACACAATCGTTCGTCACCCGGCGGCCATTGTTAGCCGGTTTGATCCGCTGGTGCACCAGGTGATCGGCGTGGAGGTTGCCGGGCTCGACGCGGCGGAGGCGATCGTCATCGCCCGCCCGCAAGCCCAAGTGCTGGTTTCCCCGGCAAGCGCGCTGATGGCGCAATTGCTGGCCGAGGCAAAAAATCCCGTCACCATCGGTAACCTTCTGATGCAGACGGGCGAAAGCATGGATAACAACGAGGCTGCGGTGGCTGCAATCATGCAGGCGCTGACGGCACTCATCAATGCAGGTGCCATCGCCCGATTGTGATGGTGTCTGTTCAATAATTTAAGGGGACCGACATGAAAGCCATTTTTTCCGCCTATGATCGCGCCGTCGCATTTGTCAGCATTGCCATGGTTGAAAGCCTTATGCTGCTGTTTACCCGCGTCGTTCTGGCGGGCATTTTCTGGCGTTCGGCGCGGACCAAGGTTGAAGATGGTAGCTGGATGACGATCAGCGACACGACCTATTACCTGTTTGCCAATGATTATTCAGGTGTGCCGCTGCCCAGCCATTTTGCTGCGGTGATGGCGACGGTGTCTGAGCACGCCTTCCCGATTCTGCTGGTGCTGGGTCTGTTTACGCGGCTTTCGGCGCTTGCCTTGCTGGGAATGACGATGGTGATTCAGATCTTCGTCTATCCTGCGGAGTGGTGGACTCAACATTCGCTGTGGGCTGCGCTGGCACTGATTTTGATCGTGCGCGGCGGCGGGATGATCAGCCTTGATGCGGGCTTGCTTAAGGCTCGTCCCGCATGAGAGCTGACGAAGCCTCGCTGGCACGCCTGATGGCGATGTCGCAAAAAGGCGATCGGCACGCCTATGCGACGCTGCTGACGGAATGCCAGCGTTGGCTACAGAGGTATTACAGTCGCCGCATTGCTCCGGCGCAGCTTGATGATCTGGTGCAGGAAACGCTGATGGCGCTGCACAACAAGCTGGCAACGTGGGATTCCTCGCGCCCGTTCCTGCCGTGGCTGGCAGCGATCGCGCGCTATCGCTGGGTTGACCACCTGCGCCGCCTGTATCGCGCGGATGAATGTGAATTGGATACGGATTTTGCCGGGCATGATGATGAGCCTGCAATTTCAGCGCGGATCAGCATTGATCGGTTGCTGGGCATTCTGCCCGATGCCCAGGCCCGCGCTATCGAATTGGTAAAGATCGAAGGATTAAGCATTGCCGAGGCATCACAAGCCACCGGACAAAGCGAATCGCTCATTAAAGTAAACATCCACCGCGGCCTGAAGAAGTTGGCCCATATGGTCGAGAAAGCCTGATAAATGACACACAACTCCGATGTCCTGATTGCGAATCTGGTCGGCAATCTTGAGCCGGTAAAGCCGCTGCGCTTTGCCCACGGGTTTGGACTGGCGCTGGCAGCTGCGGCGGTATCGACGGTGCTGTTGATCGGCCTCTATGGAATGCGCCCCGATCTTCAGATGGGCCACGTCAATCCGGTGCACCTGATCGCTACGGGCCTGTTCCTCGGGCTGGCGATTGCCGCGAGCGTGACGGTAATCGTGATGAGCCGTCCGTGCGTTGGCACGGATCACAGCGGCTGGACATGGGCGGCGGCGATGGCTGCGCTGTTACCGGCGGCCGGGCTGATCGTAGGGATGGCGGGCGGCGGCGATTTGTTGTCGCAGGACAGCCTTCGGCACGGGATTAATTGTTTCATGATCGGCGGGGCTGGCTCGCTGCTGGTGTTCGCGATGCTGGTGTGGTGGCTGCGCAAGGGCGCGCCGACCGCGCCTGATCGCGCTGGATTGGTAGCCGGGATCGCGGCAGGCAGTTTCGGCATCTTCGCCTTCTCGCTGCACTGCGCGGAAAACGATATCGTCCATATCGGTGTGTGGCACAGTGCTGTGGTGCTGGCGATGGCAGGCGTGGGCCGCGTGATTGTGCCGTCACTGGTTCGCTGGTAATCGGCCCTGGCTTTTATTCGAGGCCAAGGCTTTCGATCTTGGCGTCAAGATCGATCGGGATAATTGCCAGCACCGCATTGTCCGCCTCGTAAGCGGCTGGCCCTTGCGCTTCGACCAGCGGGAGCATTGCAGCGTCGCGCGTATGCAGCAGGTCAACCAGCTCGTCCCGATAAAGCGCGACCATTGCGGTCAATAACCGGTTGACGAGCGAATCTTCAGCCGTCTGGTCGACATCGTAGCGCGCCAGATGCGCTGCCATGAACGGCGCCGGATACAGAAACTCGTCAGTGACCCAGCGATTGGTGACAAACCAGCTGATCGGAATGCCGATATGGTTGACCGATAGCCCGGCAATATGCGTGACATGCGCGGGTGCGTCTTCGCCCGCAGCTGGCGCCACGGTAAACGCTGCCGGATCATCCAGCTGGGTGCGGTGCAGAAAAAGATGGAAATGGCCATGTTCGCCCGGATCACGATCACCCGGCGCATGGACGTGGTAATACCAGCGTGAGCGGGTGCGTTTGTCGCGGGCGTCTTTGTCGGGATAGTGTTGCCAGAACCGTACATCGGTATCTGGTAAAACGCGCTGCATCAGCGGAACGCCTTCACCGGCCATCGCGGTGATCGTTTCGATAACGGTCAGGGCTGCTTGCCGCTGATCCATTGCTGCAATGCTCCTGCGCGTGTCATGGTGGGTCTGACGGGCAGCTATTGCCTCCGCCAGACCCGAACCAATCAAGCTGTCAGCGATTACTCGGCTGCAGCGGCGCAACCAGCGGCAGCACAACCAGCAGCGGCGCAACCAGCAGCGGCACAACCAGCAGCAGCACAGTCAGCAGCAGCAGCACAAGGCGCAGCTTCACAACCGGCAGCAGCGCAGCTGTTGGCGGTTTCATCAGCAGCCGCTTCGGCAGCGGGAGCGCAGTTGGCAGCGTTGCAGGTGCCCGAGCAGGCACCGGTTGCGAGCGTCAGGCCGCCCATGACGGCGAGCAGGCTGGTCAGTTTTGCATTCTTCATCGAATAAGCCCCTTATTGATCACGGTGCGATTGTTGAATCCCTGATCCGCCTTGCACCAGCGACGAATCAGAACCTTGCAGGATTGCTCCTGCACAAATGGCGGCACTCGTTTGGCGCGAAACACAGGTTCGTGACAAGGTGGAAATGCCCCCCGGTCGCTTTTCGCTTCGTAGCGCGCCGTGGTTACAAGCGAAAAAAAATTATCAAACAGGCCATCTTATCAAGCTATCCGCGCCCGTGCAGCCTAACTCGCCCACACCACGCCGACAATCGATCGGATCGACAATTGCCACATAGCTGCCACTTTGTCTTGGTGCAACGATTGCGTTCAGATTGCCTCTTTCAGTCCAGCCGCTCTCGTGACAAGAGGCAGGGTAACCACAGTCCCATCCAGGAGTGCCAAAATCATGAATCTCGAATTCACCCCGGAAGAGCAGGCGTTTCGCGACGAAGTGCGCAGCTTCATCGCGGACAATTATCCCGCGCATCTGGCCGATTTCGGTATGCGCGAAGATATGTCGCCTGAAGACATGCTTGCCTGGCACAAGATTCTGGGCGCGAAGGGCTGGTCGGTTCCGGCCTGGCCGGTCGAATATGGCGGTACCGGCTGGACCCCGACCCAGCGTTATATCTGGTCGGAAGAAAACGCCCGCGCCAGCACCTTCATGCCGCTGCCGTTTGGTGTGTCGATGGTTGGCCCGGTAATCTACACCTTCGGCAACGAAGCGCAGAAGGCCCGGCACCTGCCCGGCATCCGCAGCGGTGATGTCTGGTGGTGTCAGGGCTATTCCGAACCGGGTGCGGGCAGCGATCTTGCCAGCTTGAAAACCACCGCTGTGCGCGACGGCGATCACTACGTCATCAACGGCCAGAAGACCTGGACCACGCTGGCGCAGCACGCCGACTGGGGTTTCTTCCTGTGCCGCACCGATCCCGCTGCTGCCAAGCCGCAGGAAGGCATCAGCTTCATTCTGGTCGACATGAAAACGCCGGGAATCGAAGTGAAGCCGATCAAGCTGGTGGACGGCAGTTACGAGGTCAACGAAACCTGG
>PHEB01000024.1 GCA_002842735.1 Alphaproteobacteria bacterium HGW-Alphaproteobacteria-7
TGGCAGGGGTGTGCGGACTCGAACCGCAGGCCCTCGGTTTTGGAGACCGATGCTCTACCAACTGAGCTACACCCCTGCAGCGCGTCGGAGCGGTGCCTTTATCGAAGGCGCGGGGGATAGGCAATCCTCTTTGCCGCCTGTATTCTGCACCCCGCCATGCACGCCCCCACCCGCTCTCCGATCCCGGTTGAAACCCTGCTGCTGGCCTATCGCAGCGGGATTTTCCCGATGGCTGACCACCGCGAAGATGCCGAGGTGTTCTGGGTGGAACCGCGCGAACGGGCGATCATCCCGCTCGATGGGCTGCGCCTGTCGAAATCCTTGCGCAAGGTGCTGCGCGCCGACCGCTTTACAGTAACGGTCGACCGCGCGTTCGAAGCGGTAATTCGCGCCTGCGCCGAGCCGCGCCCCGATCATCCCGAAACCTGGATCAGCGAACGCATCGTGCAAAGCTATATCGCGCTGCACCGCGCGGGCCATGCCCATTCGGTCGAATGCTGGGCGGCGGGCGGCGATGGCGCGCCGGAACTGATCGGCGGGCTGTATGGCGTGTCGTTCGACCGGGTGTTCTGCGGGGAGAGTATGTTCAGCCGGGTGCCCGATGCCAGCAAGGTCGCGCTGGCGTGGCTGGTGGCGATGCTGCGCACGGCGGGGTTTGCGCTGCTCGATTGCCAGTTCATGACCGACCATCTGCGATCAATGGGCGCGGTGGAACTGGCGCAGGCCGATTACCGGGTGCTGGTTGAACGTGCCAATGGCCAGCCACACGCCAGCCTTGGCACGGCGTGGCGCATGTTCAGCGAAAACTATGCATCTGGTTCCGAAGCTGGTGTCTCGGACGCAGGCGTTGCCGACGGGCGCGGCGCGGGCCTGGCCGCAGGCTCGCGGGCAGGCGCGGCAGAACCTTCCTCTCCCGGAAAAGCCATCGTGCAATCCTTGACCCAGACATCATAGATCGGGTGTTCGACCACGTTGAGGCTGGGCGATTCGCGAAACAGCCAGCCTGAAAAGATCCGGCGATGCTGCTGTGCCCCGCGTTCGCGAATATCGACCTGCACGAAAGCGCCGGTTTCCTGCGGCATTTCCCAAGGCGCGGTGCGCTCACACGCGGACAGGCGGATGATCACCGGGCCGATTTCGCGGCTTTCACCGGGCCTGAGGCTGATGTCCTCAGAAACATTATTGCGTTTGTTGAGCAGGCCAATCACCGCGACGCGTTCTGCCATCGGGGTCGCGCCGTAATCATTGGCCGCAGCAACATCAGCCGCCGCCGCGTCCGTTGCCGCAGCAGGCGTCGCCTCGCCCAGCGCAACTTTTACCGTCTCAGGTTCAGACGCCCCTTCGCCGCACGCCGTCAGCACCAATGCGCAGGCGAGCGGCGCGGCAAGAATGGAAGCCCGCACGGCGAGCCTCAGCTATCCGCGCTGCCGGGCGTCCAGGCTTCGTAATCGCCCATCGCGCGGACGCGCTGACCGCCGCGTTGCAGCGCGCCTTGCGGGACATAGGCCTGCGCAGTGCCGGTAGCGTTGGGGGTGTAATCGACCTCCCACACTCGCGGCGGGGGCAGGTGGCTTTCGGGCACGTCATCATAGGTGCCGTGCAGCCAGCCGTGCCATTCCGCCGGAACGCGGCTAGCATCATTGGGGCCGGAATAGATCACCCAGCGTTTTTCGCGGCTGGTGTATGATCCGTCCGCCGGGCCGTTCGTTTTGGGGTGCGCGCGGTAATATTTGTTGCCTGCCCCATCGGTGCCGACATGCTCGCCGCCAGCGCGGCTGGCCCAAAGGTGGGTGCCCAGCGTCGCGCCGTCCCACCAGGTGAAGATTTTTGCCAAGATACCCATATCCGCGCGCCTAGCCGAATTGGATCACAGCGCCAAGATGCGATCGTCAGTGTGGGCGCGAGTCTTTGGTTTGCGCACCCGCCTTCGCGGTTGCGCTATCCTCGCGCCTGCGGCGCTGCGGGCGGCCGGTCGGCCTTGCGGCCTGTCCTTCGGCAGGCCGTTTCAGCTCTTCCAGCGGGCGAGGAATTTAATCCTCCATTTCCCAAATCACCCGATCCCCCGGCACGATGCCGAGTTCCGCCGCGCGGCCCGCGCGCAGTTCGAGCACCGCAATCGCAAAGCCCGAAGACGTCACCGAATCGAGCGAATAGGGCACGGTGTTGGCCGCGATATTGCTGATCCGCCCGTCGGCACCGACAAAGATGATATCGAGCGACAGCGGGGTGTTCTTCATCCAGAAACTGCGCGGTTCGGGCGCGGCTGAGGGAAACAGCATCCCTTCATTATCGCCCAACGCGGTGCGGAACATCAGCCCCTTGGCCTGCGCCTGCGGACTGGCGGCCAGTTCAACCTTGAACGGAAGGCGCTTGTCGCCGCGCTCCACCACCAGATCGATCACCTCCAACCCCGATACCGGGTGACGGGCAACCTCTGCGCTGACTGCGGCTGCGGATGCTTGCGCCCGCGCGGTGGCGCCTTCGCCCGGCGAACACGCCGCCAACGCCGCGCCCGACATCGCCAATGTCGCCATTCCTGCTGCCAGCCATTGTTTTACCACGATCCGTCCGCCTGTTCTTCGTCGGCTGCTTCGTCCAGCCATTGTTCGATATCTCCGACGCTGTTCGCGCCGAGAATGTATTTCACGTGGGCATAATCGTGGCCTGCGCGCAGCATTGCTGCAACGGCTTTTTCATGCGCCTTGCGCCGCGCCAGCGGATCATCGCCTGCCGCGCCCGTTACGCCCCATGGGCCAAGCCGCTTTTTCTGTGCCATCAGTGCAGCAGCGCGGCGGCTGGCGGCCTCGCCCGGCGTGTGGGTTTGGCGAATCGCCTCATCCACACCGGCCGCCCACAAGGGCTGTTCGATCCGCCGTCCGCCGTAACCGCGCGCGCCCAGATCGCGTGCGCGCATCCGGGCATAGGCTTCATCATCGACATAGCCGAGTTCCACCAGCCGGGCGACGAGCGCGGGAATATCGATCTGCGCGATTCGCCCATCAGCATCCTCAGCCACCCCGCGCTCCTTCAATTTGCGCGCGAGGTATCCTTCCAGCCGCGCCCCGGTGGTGGCAAACCGGGCGGCGTAATGCAGCGCAAGATCGCGCAAGGCACGTTCATCCAGCGGCGGCTTTGGCCGCTTCCTTTCCGGGTATTTCCGCCCGGAATCCTCCCCGGCATCACGACCGGGCGATGACGAATTCGCTTTACGTGAAACCATTTCGCCTTATTCGTGCCACCTTCCGGATTAAATGCGAGAGCATTGGAGCGAGCCTGACTATGACTGGCTCACGGGGGTTACGCTAGAGCGCGAGCGGGAGAACGCCATGAAAAGCGCCGCAACTTACGGGTATCGCTAAGAAATATGACCGACGCCGTATTAACGCCGACGCCGAATGATTGCGACCTGCCGCGAATCCGTGCGCAGTTTGCAACCTTCAATGATGCGATCGACTACGCCGCACAAACCCGCAAGGGGCTTAATTTTCACGATATGCGCGGCGAATTGGATCGCGTTTACCCCTATGCCGAAATGCGCGAAGATGCGCTGGTGATGGCGCGCCGCCTGATCGCGGCGGGGATTGGCAAGCAGGACCGGGTCGCCTTGATCGCTGAAACAGGGGCGGATTTTGCCGCGCTGTTCTGCGCCTGCATCTATGCCGGAGCATGGCCGGTGCCGTTGCCGCTGCCGACCACCTTTGGCGGCAAGGAAAGCTATATCGATCAGCTCGCGATCCAGCTGCAAAGCGCGGATCCCAAGATCCTGCTCTATCCCGAAGAAATCGGTGAAATGGCCGCTGCTGCTGCTGCGCGGCAAGGCTGCGAATCGACCAGCTGGCAGGATTTCAGTCAGCGCCCAGCGCCCGATTGCACCATGCCCGAAGCCAGCCCGGACGATATCTGCTACCTGCAATACTCCTCCGGCTCGACCCGGTTCCCGACCGGGGTGGCGGTGACTCACCGCGCATTGCTGCACAATCTGTATGGCCATGCCGAGATGATGAATCTGGGCGGCAATGATCGCTGTGTCAGCTGGCTGCCGTGGTATCACGACATGGGGTTGGTGGGGTGTTTCCTGTCGCTGATCGCCAATCAGGTTTCCGCCGATTATTTGAAACCCGATGCCTTCGCCCGCCGTCCGCTGGCGTGGCTCGACATGATCAGCCGCAATCCGGGCAACACTTTGTCCTATTCGCCGACCTTCGGTTACGACATTTGCGCCCGCCGCATATCCAGCCAGTCGAACGTCGCGGAACGGTTTGACCTGTCGCGCTGGCGCGTGGCGGGCAATGGCGCGGATATGATCCGCCCGGATGTGATGCAAAGCTTCGTCAACGCCTTTGCCGGCGCTGGTTTCAAGGCTTCGGCCTTCACCCCGTCCTATGGCTTGGCCGAAGCTGTGCTGGCGGTAACGGTCATGCCGCCGGGCGAAGGCATCCGCGTTGAATTGGTCGAAGAAGAACGCCTGTCGGGCACCCCGCGCGATATTTCGCGCCCGGCCCGCTATCGCGCAATCGTCAATTGCGGCAAACCGCTGCCTGATATGGAAGTGGCAATCCGGGGTGAGGACGGCCACAGCCGCAGCGATCACCAGATCGGCAAGGTGTGGTGCCGCGGCCCCAGCGTGATGCATTCCTATTTCCGCAATGAAGAAGCGACTGCGGATTGTCTGGTCGACGGTTGGCTGGACACCGGGGACATGGGCTACACCGCCAATGGCTATCTGTTCATCGTCGGCCGGGCGAAGGACATGATCATCATCAACGGCAAGAACCACTGGCCGCAGGATATCGAATGGGCGGTCGAACAACTGCCCGGCTTCAACCACGGTGACATTGCCGCGTTCTCGATCGAGATGGAAAACGGCGAGGAAGCCCCTGCCGTGTTGGTGCACTGCCGGGTGGCTGATCCGATCGAACGGATCAGACTGCGCGAACAAATCGCCGACAAGGTGCGTTCGGTGACAGGCATGAGCTGCATCGTCGAACTCGTCCCGCCGCGCACCCTGCCGCGCACGTCTTCGGGCAAGCTATCGCGCGCCAAGGCCAAGAAACTGTATCTCGCAGGCGAAATCGTGCCGATTCAGCTGGCGGCGTAAGGCTCTACTCGGCTTCCTCAACCCAGCTGGCCCGCAGTGGGCCAGCGGCAGACCGCAGCCGGACTTGCACGCCATTTTCGCGCAAGCTTTGGGCAGCCTGTTCGCCTTGCGCCGAATTGCCGGTCAGCACCACGGCGCGATCCAGCCGCTTGGCGGCCCAGCCGATCACCGCGAGCGCCCTCGCCCCCTCGGCGCTGGGGCCGTCATCCCCAAAAGCAATCGCCGCTGGCAATGTGCCCGAAGGCGGGATCAGCTCGATGGTCCACTCCGGCTCGGTCGCGGCAATCCGCGCCTCCAGTGTGCGATAGGCCGCAAAGCCCGCACTATCGAGCCGCTTGGCCCGCACCAGCGCGCGGCGGCGGTTGCGGTCGATCAGCACGTCTGTTTCGGGAACACCTGCCGCCAGTGACAACCGGGTCGCGAGCGCCTGCACCCGCGCCGAGGCAGCGGCTTCCTCCTGCGCGCGGGTGGCAGAAAGCTGCGCGCGCTGCGCTGCGCCTGCCCCGGTTTCGGTCTGGGACTGGGTCAGCGTCAAGGCAACCGGCCTGCCCAGCCGTCGGGTCAGCGACCGAGTGATCTCGGCTTCGGCATCAGGGCGGATGACAGGCGTGAACATAATCGCGCTGACAGCAACCGGGTCGGCAGAAAAATCGATTTCCAATGCATCAAGCTGTGCGGGACCATCAAACCTTTCGTTAATGGCATCACGCGCAATCCGCTGGGCATTGGTTTCCCACGCGATCTGCTGGAGCGAGAAAGCAAGCGGCACCGCCAGCGCGACGAACACCACGCTTAAGGCGATGTTCTGAAACATGGTGTTACGCGCGCTCAAGGCAGTGCGGAACCCATACAGCTTGGCCATCGCGAAGGCCGTCAGCGCAATTGTCAGGAAGTTGGTGACGAACAACAGCAGTGAACCGGAAAACACCGTCCAGTTGAAGGTCGCAAGGCCAAAGCCGACCACCGCCAACGGCGGCATCAACGCGGTGGCGATGGCCACGCCGACGATGGTGCCTTCACGCCCGCGGATCATCGCATAGGCACCCGCCAACGCCGAAAACAGCGCCACGAACAGATCGAACAGGTTAGGCCGCGTGCGCGCCGCGATTTCGCTGGTGATGGTTTGAATCGGGGAGAAAAACACCAGCACCGCGCACAACAACACCGCCAAGACGCTGCCCACCATCAGGGTGCGGCCCGATTGTTTCAGCCAGTCCCAATCGCCGATTGCCAGTGCAAAGCCCAACCCCATGATCGGCCCCATCAAAGGCGACAGCAACATCGCCCCGATCACCACTGCAGGCGATGACAGCAGCAGACCCAATACCGCGATCCCGCCGCTCATCGCGGTCATGAACAGGTATCTTTCAGACAGCGCGCAATCCTCGCGCCGCCGCATGATCACCTCGGCCTGATCGATCTGGCCGATGACATGCACCGTCCACCATTCCTGCACCCCGGCCAGTAAGCTGGCCAGCACCCCAGCCAAGTTTGTGGGCGTGACTGCCGGGGCTGCGGTGGCGGAATCAGCCCTGGCTTCAGCCTCAGGCGAAGCGGCGGAACCGGTGGTGTCGTTCATCAGAAAGCCTCTGGCAAAAGCATCATATTGCGCGCGATAGCCCGCCATCGGGGAAATTGCCAAGCAAACACCGCGCAAAACGCATGGCATGATGGACGCAAGCCCCCTTTCAGGCTTACCATACACGCGCGCTTGAAAGGTGTGTTTTAGATCACTAATACAGTTGGGCATGAGCCCGCGCCCGGCGACGCGCGTTTGATGGAGTAGATATTGGCATGAGCACCGAAACCAAGACGGCGACGTTAGACGCAACGGAATTCTCGCTCACCCCGCCCGATCCGGTGCCGCACGTCGCGCCCGAACAGGCCGCTGGGCTGGTGCCGGTCAGCACCGAAGAGAAAAGCAAGCTCGACACCAAGGTCGATGCCTTCGTCAACGAACTGGTGTCGGTTGATGCCAATTCGCCTGCGTTTGGCGAAAAGGTCGATCAGATCACCCGCATGGGGCAGGAACAGATCCGCGCCGCCGCCGCCATGTCGAACCGGTTTCTTGATCGTCCGGTGCGGGCGATGGATGCCGATGGCGCGGTCGGCAAGGACTTGGCCGAACTGCGCCGCACGGTCGAAGACCTTGATCCGGGCCGCAAAGGCAAGCTGTCCGGCCCGCGCAAACTGCTCGGCATCATCCCGTTCGGCAACAAGCTGAAGAATTATTTTGACAGCTACACCTCGGCGCAGGGGCACATTTCCTCGATCCTTCAACGGCTGGATAGCGGCAAGAAGGAACTGCACCTCGATAATGCCGCGATCGACACCGAACGCCAGAAGCTGTGGGCGGCGATGGGCGAGCTGGAGCAGATGATCCACATCGCCAAGACGCTCGATGCGCGGCTGGAGGCGAAAGCGCTTGAACTCGACAGCTCTGATCCGGCCAAGGCCAAAGCCTTACGCGAATCGGCGCTGTTCTACGTCCGCCAGCGCACGCAGGATTTGCTGACCCAGATGGCGGTGAGCGTGCAGGGCTACCTTGCGCTTGACCTTGTGAAGAAAAACAACGTCGAACTGGTCAAGGGCGTCGACCGCGCCAGCACCACTACCGTCGGCGCGCTGCGCACGGCTGTGACGGTGGCACAGGCGATGACCAACCAGCGGCTGGTGCTCGGTCAGATCACCGCCTTGAACAAGACCACCAGCGACATCATCGATTCGACCAGCACCCTGCTGCGCGAACAGACTGCGCAGATCCACGAACAGGCGGCGTCCAGCACGATCCCGCTGGAAACGCTGCAACGCGCCTTCCAGAACATTTATGACACGATGGACGAGGTCGACACCTTCAAGCTGCGCGCGCTCGATTCAATGAAGCAAACCGTCACCACGCTGACCGCCGAGGTAGAAAAGTCCAAAGGCTACATCGCCCGCGCGGAAGGGCAGGCGCAGGCGCAGTCCAAGGTCGCCTCGCAAACGCCATCATTGCTAGCGCTGGATAGCTGATGCCCGACAGCACGTCCGAAAGCGAACGCATCCTGCGCGAGGCCAAGACCAGCCTCGCGGTGCAGCGCGATGGCGGCACACATCGGCCGGGGCCAAGGAGCATCGGCAAGGGTTCGGCGGAACTGAAGATGAAAAGCCTGCTGAAACGGGTGCGCAACATCGCATTGGCGATTGTCGCGATCTGGCTGGGCGCAGGGATTGCCGGAGCTTTCGTCAACGGGATCGGCTTCTGGGGTGTGATGGCCGTGATCGTCGCCACCGCGGTTGCGGTCGCGGTATTTTCGAGTTTCCCCAAGGTCAAAGTGCCCAAGCGTGCCGAACTCACCCTCGGCAATCCGCAGCAGATGGTGGCGCGCACCGAATTGTGGCTGGAGGCGCAGCGGCCCGCTCTGCCCGCGCCCGCGCAGACCATCGTCGATCAATTGGGCGTGCAGCTTGATGCGCTTGGCCTGCAACTGCGCACGCTTGACGGTGCCCACCCGGCGATGGCCGAAGTGCGCGAATTGGTGGGCGAATATATCCCCGAAACAATCGACAATTACCGCAAGATCCCGGCGCACCTTCGCGGGGAACAGCACGCGGGCAAGACCGCCGACGAACGCCTGACAGAAAGCCTGTCGAAGCTGTCAGGCGAAGTTGACCGCGTCACCCGGCGGCTGGCCGAAGGCGCATTGGACGATCTGGCGATCAAGAGCCGCTATCTTGAATATCGTTACGGCGGGGCCGATGCGCTGGAAGATATGCGCTCGCCCGATACCGGCGTGCCGCTGCCCGATTTCTCGGTCAAGCAGGCCAAAGAGCAGGAACGTTGAGCGATGCGCGTCACCCTGCCCCATGATCTCACCAAAGACGAAGTGCGCCGCCGGATGCACGCCCATGCCGATGAAATCGCAGGGTTCTTCCCCGCAGGCATCGCCAAGATAGCGACCGATTGGCCCAGCGAAGACCGCATGGCGATCACCGCCGAGGTGATGGGCTATACGATCCCCGGCGGGGTCGATGTGCGCGACAATGAGGTTGTGATCGAAATGCAGCTGCCCGCGATGCTGGGGATGATGCGCGGGTCGATCGAATATGCGGTGAAGAAAGAGGCGGGGCGGCTGCTCGCGCCGTAAAGCGTGTGCGGCGTCAGGCTGCTCGCACCAGCAGCGTCACCCCGGCGCGCGTGAAATCGAGCCCATCGAGGCTCGCCGCATAGAGGCATTCGCCCGCCCCAGCCCGCGCCAAACCATCGCGCGATGCAACCTCACCCGCCAGCGGCAGCGCCAGCAGCGCGCCGGGATAGGCAGCATAAGTGGCCGCATCGGGCACACCTGCCACCCGGTCGAGCCGGAAATGCGGCCCATCGACCAGCACCTGCCCATCGGCGATGCTGCGGCGGTGCTGCGCGGCGTAAGGCCCGCCATCCGCCACCGCCAGCGCACGATCCAGATGCAGTTCGCGCGGGCGGCCATAATCATACAGGCGAAACGTCGTCTCGCTGGCCTGCTGCACTTCAACCAACGCGAGGCCGGGGCCGATGGCGTGGACGGTGCCAGCGGGCAAATAAAACAGATCGCCGGGCCGCGCGGCGTGCCAGGTGAGCAAGCTTTCAATCGTGCCATCGCGCGCAGCGGCGGCGATTTCTTCGGACGTCACCGCGCGCTCAAACCCGATGGCGAGCTGCGCATCAGGCTCCGCATCCAGCACCAGCCAGCATTCTTCCTTGCCCGCCTCCCCGGCCTGCGCGGTGGCATCGGAGGGGTGCACCTGCACTGAAAGCTTCTCCGACGTGAACAGGTATTTGACCAGCACCTGCGGCAGTTCGGGCGGCGGTTCGAACCAGATTTCGCCAATCCGTTCCCCCGGCGGCGCAATGAAGGGCGCGGGCAGGGTATCGCGGCCCCACACCTTGGCGACCATCCGGGTGGGAAGCTGGCGTGCTGCGCTCACTGGTTCACCGCCCCCGGCAGCTTGCCGACGGCTTGCGCCCCGTCGCGCGTCGTCACCAGCACTTCGCCGCCCGATACGATGATGCACACATCCTCCAGCCCGACCGCCGAAATGCGCGGCCCATCGGTGATGGCGAGCACGCCCTGGCAATGGTCGAGGTCAACCACCCCGCCCCTGGCCACATTGCCCGCCGCATCGGCCTCTCCCGCCAAGGCATCGGCCAGCGCCGCCCAATTGCCGATGTCCGACCAGCCCATGCGCGCGGGAACCATCGCCGCGCGCGCGGTGTTTTCCATCACCGCATAGTCGATAGAATCCCCGTCAATCGCGGCAAATGGCGCGGGCGCGGGGTAGAAGCAAAAGCCCTCTTCGCGCCCGCCTGCCACCGCCTCTGCCACCAACCGCGCCATGTCCGGGCGGTGCGCGGCGAGCTCCGCCAGAAGATGCCCTGCGCGAAACGCAAATATCCCGCCGTTCCAGCTGTAATCCCCGCTGGCGCAGTATTGCTGCGCACGCGCCAGATCGGGCTTTTCGACAAACCGCGCCACTGTGAAACCGCCCGCCAGCGGCTCCCCGCGTTGCAGATAGCCGTAGCCGGTTTCGGGCCGATCAGGCGCGATGCCGAACGCCACCAGGTAATCTTGCCGCGCCAGTTCAGCCGCAGCCAGCGCAGCCGCGCGAAACGCCGCCGCGTCGGCAATGTGATGATCGCTCGGGCAGACCAGCATCACCGCGTCAGGGGGTAGCAGCGCAGCGGCCAGCGCAATCGCGGGCGCGGTGTTGCGCGCGGCGGGTTCAATCACCAGCCGGGCGCCGGGGGTATCGCCCAATTGCGCGGTGATCAGATCGGCATGGGCCGCGCCAGCCACCACCAGCGGCGCGGCAAAGCGAGTATCGCCGGCCACCCGCCGCACCGCCTGTTCGAACAATGTCTCATCGCTCACCAGCGGCAAAAACGGTTTGGGCACCGCTTTGCGGCTGACCGGCCACAGCCGCGTGCCGCTGCCGCCGCACAGGATAACCGGGTGAATTGCCGTCACTTCATCTGCCTTTTTTGCTGGATCGTCGCGCTATATCAATCGCATTCATGACACCAGCATGAACGCCGCCGTCTGTCCGGAGTTCAGACCGCATTGCCGCAATCAGAACCACTGTTGACGCCAGTAGAACGGCGCAGCCACCGGGTTTCCTTCGCCATCAGTCGCCGGACGAAAGCCAAGCCGCGTTTCAACCAGCTGGCAGGTAATCCGATCGGCCTGATGGTCAGGACTGGGGCGATAGATGCTGCAATCGCGCGCGCGCCCATCGGTGCCGATGATCACCCGCACAATCACCTGCGTCCCGCGCCGCGCGGCACGCCCGCCGGGCGGCACCGGAAAATCGCGCGCATTGTCGATGCTACCGGAAATGTGCACCGGCTTGGTCAAGGTAATCCCGCCGCGCCCGCTGCCGCGATTGCCGCTGCCAGTGCCCAGCCCCGTTCCCGCCGCCCCGGTGCCAGCGCCCGCATCAGCCGCGCCCGATTGGCTGGCCGTGCCGGTTGATGATGCGCGCGGCAGAGGGTCATCCTGTTTCAGCCTGACCTTGGGCGGCTGGCTGCTCACCGGCTTGGCCACGGCCTCACGCCCCGGCGCACCTTGCGCACCTTCATCGGGTTCAGGCTGATTTTCAGGCGGCGGCGGATCCGGCGGCGCGGTGATCGTAACGGTGAAAGCAGACACCACCCCGCGTTCAACCGAGGCGGTGAAATCCGGGGCCAGCGCGCGGGCAAGACCGTACAGCGCGGCGAGGTGCAACACCACGATCCCCGCGATCAGCGGCCAGCTGAGCCGCTTGCGCTGCGCGCGAAAGCCTCTCGCATTCCCCATCGACGTAACCCGCTCCGCGATTGCTCCATTCTGGACGAGGTTCCGTCCGCAAGCTTTCAAGTGATTCTATATCAGAACAGCATTATTTTGCGATGGAGCGCAGGATCGAGCGCGCACTGGATCATGAAGAAGGCGCCTTGGATGCCATCCTTGGCGCCAAAATTGACTCCGTCGGCTCTGAAACGGGCGCAACCGGCGGTGGGCAAGCTGCGCCTGCATATGGCGATGTGGTGGCGGCGGGTTCGGGCCAAGCTGCTGGCCCTGTGCATCCCGGCACCTCTCCTCACGCCTCAGGGCCAGGTATCATCGGCCGCGCAAGGATCGCGATGGGCAACCTTGACCGGGCGAGCCTGCTGGCGGCGATAATCGGCGGGGCGGCCTTTCTGGCGCTCGCTTGGCTCAGCCTGCTGGTTGCGCGCCCTGAGACGCATATCAGCCCGGTGTGGCTGCCCAATGCCTGCGCGGCGGCGTTCCTGCTGCGCGCGCAGCTTCGCAATGAAGTCCCGTTCCTGCTGGCCACCTTCGCTGCGGGGCTCGCCGCCAACGCCCTCGTCCAGCTGCCCGATCATATCGCACTGGTGTTCGCGCTGGCCAACGTGGTAGAGATCATTGCCGTTCTTGTGCTCACCCGGTGGGTGGTGCGCGGGCAATCGGACATGAACCAGCTGCCAGACCTTGCACGGTTCGTATGGGCGGGCGGGTTGGTCGGCCCGGCGCTTTCCGCGCTGATAACAGTGCCGGTGATGGGCAGCGGCCTTGATGCGATACTTCGCGGGGCGACCGGCTGGTTCCTCACCAACAGCATGGCGATGGTGCTGATCGTGCCGACAGCCTTGTTGCTGTTCGATCGGGTCAAGGGCCGACGGCCTGCCGCCTCGGCGCATCCGGCGGAAAGCCTCGCCTTGTTGATCGGCGGGATGGTTTGCACATTTCTGGTTTTCCGACAGACCTATTATCCGCTGATGTTCCTGATCCAGCCGATCACGCTGATGCACGCGTTCCGGCTGGGCAGCCTTGGCAGCGCGCTGCATGTTGGCGCAGTTGCAGTGGTGGCGGGGGCCATGACCTGGGCCGGGCTCGGCCCGATTGCCGCTGCCGGCGGCACCGGGGGCATGACAGAACTGCATCTGCTGCAGGCTTTCATCGCGGCAAATTTCCTGACCGGCCTGCCAGTGGCCGCGATCCTTGCCGGGCGTGACCGGATGACCGCCGCGCTCGAAGCGGGCAAGCGGCAGATCGACCTGCTCACCGACAATATCACCGATGCGATCCTGCGTTACGATATGGACGGCGTGTGCACCTACGCCTCTCCGTCGGTCAGCGCGGTGATGGGAGTGCTGCCGGAAGCCCTTGTGGGCAATCCGGTAACTGCGCGCCTGCACCCCGATGCGCGCGACCGGACGATGCAGACGCTGGGCCGCCTGCTCGGTGGGATCAGCGAAACGGAACGCGTCACCTATCGCCGGTTCTACGATAGTCCCGATGACACGCCGGTGTTTCTCGAAGCCAACTGCGCAGTGGTGCGCAACCCCCAGACCGGCGCGCGCGAAGGCGTGATCGTGGCGGCCCGCGATGTCACCGAGCGGGTCGAGCTTGAACTGCTTCTTACCCGCGCGCGGCGCCATGCCGAAAATGCGGCGCAGGCCAAATCCGCGTTCCTCGCCAATATGAGCCACGAAATCCGCACCCCGATGAACGGCGTGCTCGGCTTTGCCGAATTGATGTTGCAGGGCGATCTGGCTGATGATCAACGCCGCTTTGCCGAATTGATCGTGCAATCGGGCCGGTCGATGATGACGCTGCTCAACGACGTGCTCGACCTGTCCAAGATCGAAAGCGGCCAGTTCACGATTGATCGCGCGCCGGTGAACCTGCACGACAGCCTGGCCGAATGCGCAGCGCTGCACCGTCTCACTGCCGAAAACAAAGGCCTGACGATCGATTTCGCATGGGATCGGGGCGACGAGTCTGACAATTGCGCCGATGCCACGCAGCGCCCGTGGATCATGACTGACGGGCTGCGATTGCGCCAGATCGTGCTCAACCTGATCGGCAATGCGGTGAAGTTCACCGAAGCCGGGCACATCCGGGTCAGCTGCAAGATCACCCTGGATGAGGTGCAGGTGATGATCGCCGATAGCGGGATCGGCATCAGCCAGGATCGCCTCGAAGCGATTTTTCACCCCTTCACGCAGGGCGAGGCCGACACCGCGCGGCGCTTTGGCGGCACCGGGCTTGGCCTGTCGATCAGCCGCCATCTGGCCACCCTGCTAGGCGGCCGGATCGAGGTTGAAAGCCGCACCGGTGAAGGATCGCGTTTCACCCTGATCCTGCCCGCAACGCTGGTGCAGCCTCCCACCCGGGACGAGCCGGCCGAACCGGTGTGGCCCGCCGACCTGCCGCTCGCCACGCGCATCCTGCTGGTCGAGGATCACGACATCAATCGCCTGCTGATGACCGAAATGCTCGAACGCTGCGGCCAGGATGTCGCGGTCGCGCACGACGGGAATGAAGCCATCGCGATGGTGATCGATTCGATCATGCGGGGGCGGCCCTATGATCTGGTGCTGATGGACGTGCAGATGCCCGATTGCGATGGCTATGCCGCCACCCGCGCAATCCGGGGCGAAGGGATCGGGCCGGGGCTGCTGCCGATCATCGCGCTGACTGCCAACGCCTTCCCCGAAGATATCACCGCCGCGCGGGCTGCGGGGATGCAGGGGCATCTGGCCAAGCCGGTGGCCTTCGCGCAGCTGGCGCGGACGCTGCAACGCTGGCTGCCCACCCGGATCGTCGAATCGGGCCAACCGGTCGCCACAACGACCCCGGCGGCGCGCGCGTCCTTGCTGGCACACTCACCGCAGCTTATCACGCGCTGGCAGGCGCGGCGGAGCGAAGCTGCAGACGCGGTGCGCGCCGGTCTGACCGATGGCCTATTCACCCAGCCTGCAAGTAACCCCTGCACCCGCCGTGATCAGATTGCCGCACTGGCGCACAAGCTGGCCGGAACCGCTGCGCTGTTTGATGAGCCGGAGCTGGGCCAATGCGCGGCGGCGCTCGAACGCGCGCTCAAACGCGGCGAAGGCGCAGCCCGGTGCGAAGCTTTGGCGCAGGATCTGCTGGCGCTGGCCGATGGAGTGAACAGCGCTGATACCCAGCGGGCGGGCGGCAGCAGCAATTAGGGTAATACTAAAGTTCGATGAGCCTGACTCATCGAACTTTGGTTAAGCCCGTGCGGCGCCCCGCGCAATTCCAGCGCGTGATGCGTGAGCATCTTAGCGCGCTGGTATAAAAGCCTGTCAACGCAAAAGGGCGACCCGTCGCCGGGCCGCCCTTTCGTTTGTTCAGCGATCGGTCTGCGATCAGAAGGCCACGCGGACCCCGAAACGCACACCCCACAGCGAACCATTGATGTTGGTCGCTTCAACCGGTGCGCGGAAGGTCGTGCCACTGCGGTTGGAGAACACGAACTGATCGCAAGCCGCGTTCGAGCAAGCAACGTTCGCGACCGCCGCGGTGTAGGGGAAGCCGACCTGGCGGATCGTGCCCCAATCGGAATCGATCAGGTTGAGCACGTTTTCGACATCCGCGAGCAATTCGATCTTGCCGCCGAACACGAACGGCACTTCCTGACGAACCGACAGGTCAAGCTTGTGAACCCACGGGGTCTTGGCGAGGTTCTTCGGCGCGATCTGGCCCTGGAAATCGTTCAGTTCCGAGTTCTGGACAAAGCTCTGGAAACCGGCGAAATCGAAGCCCGGCGCATAGATCACGTTCGGATCAGCCGAAATGCTGCTGACATTCGGCACGTAGAGCAAGCCGCGCTGGTTGCGCCCGACGACCCCGAACACCGCCGAACGGTTGTTGCCCGATGCCTGATCGGCAAAGGTATAGCTGTAACGCTGTCCCGAACGGACATTGTAGAACAGCTCGATCCGGGTGTTGTTGTCCCCGAACAGTTCTGCGTCGTAACCAGTCACCAACCGGAACTGGTGATCACGCTGATAGTTCGATGTTCCCTGCGCCGAGAAGTTCGGATTGTCGCCAAACACGGTGTTGGTGAAGTTCGAAAACGCCACCGACGACGTCCCCGGGCTTTGATCCTTCACGTCCTGATAGGTGTAGGAACCGTTCAGGAAGAAGCCCGAAGTCCACCGCTTGTTGAACCGTGCGACCGCGTTCCAGCTGTGACCAAAGCTGGTGTTGGTGAGCAGGATATCGGTGTTAGTGCCGGTGAAGCCCGGCAGGATTTCAAAGCGTGTACGCCCATCGGGCAAGGTCGTGCCGCTATCGACCGAACGCAGATCGGTCCATTCGAGCGCGTTCTTGACCTCGGAATAGATCACATCGACGCCGAGATTCCAGCCATCTCCAAAGAAGCCGAGATCGGCTTCGTAATCGACCGAACCCGAATAACGCCACTGCGAAGGCGGCTTGAAGTTCGGGTCGAGCGCGTTGGTCGGTGCCGCTGCAGTGCCGGCCGTGCGGATCGCATCGACCAGCGCCTGCGGAATCCCCGTGCCGCCCGATACGTTGTTAAGCGTGGCTGCACCAATCGCCTGCACCTGCGCCGGGGTCAGGCCCGAAACGCCCGACACAGTAAACGTGCCATCCGCAGCGCGGCGCACCTGGGCGCGGCCGAGCGTCGGCCCGGGGTTCGAAAAGTTGTTCGAAATCCACACTAGCGGGTTGCCGCCGCCGAACAGGCCGGCCGAACCGCGCACTTGCAGGCGATCAGTTGGCTGCCAGTTGAGGCCGAAACGCGGCTGGAACAGGCTGCGCCCGTTAAGCGTGCCGGTATTGGGGAAGCCGAAGCGGTCAAGGAAGTCCTGATTAAAAAACGGACGATCCGGGGTGTCGAACAGGTCGTAACGCATCCCGCCAACCACTGTCAGATTGTTGGTCACGTCGATCGTGTCCATGATGCCGAAGGTCCAGCTGTTGTTTTCGAAATCAGCCGTGACGGTGTCGATCCCGCCGCGCAGCGGCACGGCAATGTCGACTTCGGCTGCCTGACGCGCCTGGAACTGGTCGATCCCGTCGAACAGCCACGCGCCCGAAACACGCTGCGCGAACAGGTTGCGGACATCCTGAGTCCGGCGTTCGGCAATCAGTTTGACGGTGTGGTTGTTGAGTTTGAGCGTGGCAGCAAATTCATACGCCCACGACTGGCTGTCGAGCTCGTTCGCCTGACGGCTGATGTCCGGGCCAAAGTTCAGACGGCGCACGCCCGACGGGCATTGCAGCGGGTTGCCTGCCGCAAGCGGGTCAAGACAGACCTGGAACTGGCCGAAATCGCGGTTGCCGCCAACCGGCACCTGCAGACGTACGTAATCGGCATAAGACACGCGCAGCTGGGTCGAGAAGCTGTCTGACCACTGGTTGTTCGACTGCACGATACCAAAGTGGTTCTTCGCGCCCTGCGTGTAATTGTTCGACAGCAGGTTGAAGGTCGGGTTGGTGGCGTTGATCTGACCGATAGCGGTCTGCCCCGCCAGCAGGGAACTGTCATTGTAGATGTAGGTTGCGGTCAGGCGGTGGCCATCCGCAACGTTCCAGTCGAGCTTGGTAACCAGCTTGTCGTCCTTTTCGACGATCGAATCGGCCACGCCCAGCGTGTCAAAATTATAGACGCTCTGTGCGATGCTGCTGATCTCGGTGATCTGCGCATCGGTGATGCCAAGCTGCGAAGGTGCCACATCGGACGGCACGGTATCACGCGTGCGTTCATAAGTGACCGCGAAGAACAGCTTGTCCTTGATAATCGGGCCAGTGACCTGCGCCACATAGACTTCCGATTCGAACGAACCGGTGCGGGTCAGTTCGCGCGCACGGCTGCCGCGCAGGCTATCGTCCTGATAATAGGCCGCGCCGAGGAAGGTGAAGCGGTTGCCGCCCGATTTGAGCTGGGTGTTGATCGCGCCGCCCTGGAAGAAGCCCTGCTGAATGTCGACCGGTGCGACTTCAACCGAGAATTCGCCGATCGCGTCAAGCGGGACCGGGCCGCGAGCCGACACAAGGCCGCCCGATTCAAGACCGAAGGGATCGCCGAATGCGACACCATCGACGGTGAAGCGGTTGAAGCGATTGTTCTGTCCGGCAATGGTGATCGCGCCGTTATTGGTGGCGTCCAGCGTCACCAGCGGATCGCGTGCAGCCAGGTTGCGGACGTCGCGGTTGATATTGGCAACCCCGGCAATGTCGCGCGCGGTCAGCACGGTCGCAGCGCCGGTGCCGAGCGAAATCGACGACTTCTGACGCGTTCCCGAGACGATGATGGTCTGTCCGGCATCGGCCAGCGCCACGCTGATGCGCTGCGCCTGACCAGCAGCAAGAAATCCGATTTCCTGTTGCGCAGACTCATACCCATTCGCGGTCACACTGATAGTGAACGGGCCGCCCAGACGCAGACCGGGGGCGTTGAAGCCGCCATTCGCATCCGTGGTCTGGGTTGAAGTGGTGCCCGACGGCACGTGCGTTACGGTAACCGTCGCGCCCGGAATGGCGTTGCCGTTCTGGTCAACAACATCGCCGCGAACCGACGAGGTGGTTTCCTGTGCAACGGCAGGCGTGGCGATGGTGGTGGTCGCAGCAAGGCTGACGATGCTCGCCGCGAGGAGATATTTAAGCTTCATGTTTGGGCCCCTGAAACAATGAAAAGTTATGGTAACGCGGGCAGCGATAGGCCCGAACGCTTGCGGCAAAGCGACTGTTCTGTGACAGTTTGATGAAATACCCTGCCTTGACCCGCCGATTCCTTAATGCGCGCGTTTCCGAACGCCAGAAGACTCTCGGAATCGTGGTATATCCGCGCGCGGGTGTTGCATCGCCGCAACGCCCTGTGATTATTTCCTGATGCGTTGTTTTGGGCGATTTCAGGCGAGATTGATCTCGCGCAGTCGCTGCATCAGAAAATCATGCGCGGTGATCGGTGCCGGCGGCGGAGTCGCGGCATCTGCAGCAATGCATTCGGGCAGCGGTTCAATCAGGAAATCGGGCCGGAAATGCAGGAAAAACGGCATCGAGAACCGCGCCCGCCGTGCCGCTTCGCCGCGCGGATTGACCACCCGGTGCGTGGTTGAACGCAGCCGCCCGTTGGTCTGGCGCTCCAGCATATCGCCAACATTGATCACCAGCGCGCCCGGCGGCACATCAACCGCGTGCCACTCGCCCTGACGGGTGAGCAGTTCGAGCCCGGCTTCTTCAGCCCCCAGCAGCAGCGTGATGGTGTTGATATCGCCATGCGCAGCGGCACGAATCGCACCTTCGGGCGCGCCTTCGCCCAGCGGTGGATAATGCAGCAGCCGCATCACCGAATTGCCATCGGCAATGCTGTCCGCAAAGAAATCGCGCGGACGGCCCAGATGCAGCGCAATCGCTTCGAGCACGCGCGCGCCGGCCACTTCGAACGCGGCGAACAGCGCGCTCATGGTTTCGCGGAAGCCTTCAACCTCGTCCGGCCAGATATTGGGCGCCATGAATTCAGCCAGCGGGTGGCCCGGCGGCAGGCTGCGGCCAACGTGCCAGAATTCCTTCAGGTCGAACACCTCGGCGTCCTTGGCCTTTTCGGTGCCGAACGGGGTGTAACCGCGCGCGCCGCCGCCGCCTTCGATCTTGTAGGCGCGCTTGACCGGGTCGGGCAGCGCAAAGAACGCCTTGGACACGGCCTCGGCCTGATCGATCAGGTCTTGCGGGATGCCGTGATCGCGCACCACGGCAAAGCCATATTCGCCAAAACTGCGCCCCAACTCATCGGCGATGGTATCGAGCGGCTGGGCGAGCGAGACTGAAGCAATGTTGATCATGACCGACGCCTTACACCCGCGCCTACGCCGCTGCCAAGGGGGACAGAGGAGTCAAATTACAGCGGCAAAAACAGTCCCGCCAGCGCCGCGCTCATCAGATTGGCGAGGCTGCCTGCCGCGAGCGCTTTCAGCCCCAACCGCGCGATCACCGGACGTTGATTGGGGGCCAGCCCGCCGGTCACCGCCATCTGGATCGCGATCGAGGAGAAATTGGCAAAACCGCACAGCGCAAAGGTGATGATCGCCCGGCTGCGCGCGGTCAATTCACCCGCCTGCATCGCGCCGAGATCGATGAATGCGACAAATTCGTTGAGCACGATCTTGGTGCCGAACAATCCGCCCGCAATCTGCGCCTGATCCCAATCGGAAATGCCGATCAGGAACATCACCGGTGCGAACAGATAACCCAGCAGTTTCTGGAAACTGATATTCGCCAGCCATTCGGCGGTCGCAGGCGCGAACGGCGCGCCGATCTGATCGGCAAAGCCCACCACGCCGCCGCCAATCCCGGCGAGCGCCCCGTTCGCCAGCGCCACCAGCGCGACAAACACCATCACCATCGCGCCAACCGCCACCGCCAGTTTCACGCCGGTCTGGGTGCCTTGCGCGGCGGCTTCGATGATGTTGGCGGGGCGATGGCCTTCTTCAAAGGTTTCGGCAGCCATCACTTCGTCGGACTTTCCGCTTTCGACCATTGCCGCAGGGCCAACCGAACTGATCCGCGCCTGCGGCAGTTCGACCTCGTGCCCGTTTTCGTCATACATCACCACGCGGGTCGCTTCGGCCAGCGAACCGGCTTTGCCGCGCGCGCGCGCCACGGCTGCCTGGCCGACGGCGTTGTTATGTTCGGGAGCCGTTGCTTCCGGATCATCGGGCATGATGATCTTGGCCATCAGGATCCCGCCCGGTGCCGACATGAACGCCGCCGCCAGCAGGAACGGCACCGCATCTTCACCGATAAAGCTGGCATAGGCGGCCAGAATCGTTCCTGCGACGCCCGCCATCCCCACGACCATCAAGGTGAACAGCGCAGGCGCGGGCAGCGCGGCAAGATAGGGGCGCACCACCAGCGGGCTTTCCGATTGGCCGACAAAGATGTTGGCGGCCGAACCGAGCGCTTCGACCCGGCTGATGCCAGTGATCCAACCAATCGCTCCGCCCACCCAGCGCACCAGCCGCTGCATGATGCCAAGGTGGTAGAGGATCGAAACAATCGCCGCGAAAAACACGATCACCGGCAGCGCGGCGATCACAAAGGTATTGGCAAAGGGGTTGTTTTCCATCGGCCCGAACACCGATGTGATGCCGACCTTGGAAAAATCGAGCAGCGCGATCACGCCGCTGGAAAGCCCGCCGATGATGGCCACGCCCACATCGGTGCGCAGCACGATCAGCGCGGTGAACGCCTGCAAGGCAAACGCCGCGCCAACCACGCGCAGGTTGATCCTGCGCCGCCCTGAAGACAGCGCAAGGGCGATACCCAGAATGGCGATGACCCCGGCAAGGCTCAGAAGGATCGGCGTGATACTCTCGTTCACGGTAGCAACGTGCCCCTTGCAATGTCTGAAAATAGTTGAGTGACGTGATCCCTGTTGCCCGCCGGTTGGCCCCGCAGGCAATCATGCGGGCGTGGCAGTTTGCGGCGCCAGTTGCAAGCCGGATGACAGCGCGCAGCGCGGTGGCCGGGCCGTGACCGGTGACAGGCGCACACGTGCCGCTTTTCTTTTGTGCGCGCGCTGGCTAGCAATCACGCGATGAACGATACTCCATCCACAGCGCAAGCCGCTGTTCCGTCGGCGCCAGCCAGCCCCCTTGCAAATATGCCGCTGGGCCTGTTCGTGTTCACGCTGTTATATGGCGGGATGACGGTGCTGGCGGGATTCCTCGCGTTCAAGCAATCGCAACTATGGCCAAGCAATTTGGCAGTCGAATCTGGTATTTTTCCCTTCCTTCTCCTCGTGGTCATTTCAAGCACCATTGCCCAACTTTACGGGAAGGGTCTGGCTAACAAGATCGTAACATGGGGCTTCCTTCCGCTTGCCGTTTCGATTGGCTTGATGGCTCTCGTTTTAACGCTCCCGGTTTCCCCTGAAATGGTCGAAGGGCGTCCGGGAGCTATTGAAGCGTTTGAATTGGTTCATGGCCAATATTGGCGTGTCGTCGCATCTGGGCCGGTCGCATATTTTGTTTCCCTCTTTCTCAACATCTGGATTTTCGACCGGTTGCGGGGATCGGGCGAGGCGACAACGATTGGCCTGATGGTGCGCGGCGCAATTGCCTCTGCACTAAGCCAAGCAGTTGATTCAGTTATATTTGTCACGCTGGCGTTTTATGGTGAGTTCGATATCACCAACCTGTTGATCGGACAGGTGATCGCCAAGGTGGCGCTATCGCTGGTGCTGGTGCCGTTCCTGATTACCGGCGGGGTGAGGGCAGCGAAATGGCTGGACGGGCGAGGCGCAAAACCGGGTGTTCGACCACGTTGAGGCTGGGCGATTCGCGGTAATCTGATTTCCGGGAAACAGGGAGGGTTCGGCATGAAAACCGGAATGATTATAGTCGTAGCAGGCACCATTGCGCTCGCAGGCTGCGCGCCGGTCGGTGGGCCGGGGGTGAGCAGCTATTATGATTGCGGTGACGGCGTCCGGCTCAAGGTTGATAGTCTTTCGGGCGACCGCGTGATGGTGCAGATGAACAATGACAAGCCCGTCACGCTCCCCGCCGACAAATCCGCATCAGGCGCAAAATACATGAGCGCGACGCATCAATTCTGGAGCAAGGGCGACGAAGCCACGTGGACCGTGGGCCGCATGGTACCGATGACCTGCCAGCGCGTCGCCGTTCCGCGCGGAATGTAGGGGACGAGCCCCCAAAAACCTGATTTACTGGCGCCCGCCCGCAGGCCCGAAAGGGCCGAGGAGATCGCATTGCGGAGGCGATGCGCAATCAAAAATGGTGAGCCCGACAGGATTCGAACCTGTGACCCGCTGATTAAAAGTTGGCCTTAAGCTCTTAGTATTAAGTGGTAAATCGTTGCGTTTCGTTGCTTGGGGCACGCGATTGTGCGGTCCGAGCGTTTGCAACCCATTTTAGCCCGTTGCGATCCATAGCAGCCAATTGTCGGCTTCTGATGCCCCGTTGGGACCCCGCAAGTGAGGAATGCGGCCAGCATCGTGTGAAGTCAATTCTAAGGAAATCGTCCTGTATTGAGCACACGACACTTCAGCATGTGGCTCATCCCAAGCCGCTTAAGGGAATCAGCCCTTTCAGGCCTCTATCTGTCAATTCAGGTGGTGGCATTCTGCGAGAGCTCCTCTGCAAACGCTACATCTATTGTTCGGCAGCTACCAAAATGCGACGTTTGCTCTATAACAATGGAAATCTGCAATCTTCCACGTGGGAGCGAGCGTTGGAATTTTTAGCATTAATTGGCCTAGCGATCGCAGCGCTCCTTTTTCTACCAAATCTTTTGGCAGATGAAAAAACCAAATTATTCCGCAGAGTATGGTCAACTCAACTTGGAAAATCCTCTGATTACAACAGCAAACAGGAATTCGAGGCGGTCAGTCGACTGCTCAAGCTCTACCAAATTGATGAGGGAGACGAAAAAGACGAATTACAGCGCAAGATTGCGTCCCTGATGGCAGATGCGCTCACCTTCGATATGAAGCATCCTCGGAACTTTGGTGTAAAGGTCGTGGAGATACTAGCGTTTCACATCCGCATTCGATTTCCAAATCTGGGCGGCTCGGCATTGCAGTAGTCAGGTCGTCAACATCTCCTTTTACGAGGCATTGGCGGTTCCATTCCCCCGGCAAAGCGGATCAGCTCGCGATAGGTCTGACGCCGGTCCAGATCTATTCGCGGCGGTGGATATGGCAGACAGTCGATATAGTTCGTGACGGGTTCCCGGCCATCGCGTGCGGCATTTTGGAAGACAGAGAGCAATTGCCTACCCAAGTTGAGTGGAACCGACTCGCGACGGGATCGAAATTTGCTTGAGAACTGCCCGATCGGCGTTGCTCGGGCCACGTCGCAGATAATGTCGAGCAAGGCCGGGAAATCGGAGTAACCCATGTTGTTGATTAGGGTTGGTGCAGAATCGTAGGTCAACGGCATCGTGGCAGGTGACCAATTCAATTCAACGCAGCTTGCATGATACCGCACCGAAACCGGCGGTGTGACATAGACCAGTTTGATCCCATCAGGCCCGCCTTGGGCGAACGCGATGCGCTTGCCGTTTAATTGATGTGCCTTCTTGGGATTGAGCAGGTTGGAACCATGACAGCCAGTGACGCCGAAGCTGCCAAATTCCCAGAAGGGATCGTTTCGCTGCTCTGTCGGATCATTGATTCGGGGCTGGCGCAGCATGGCGATAACGACTTCATCATGCGCATCTCCAGCACGCGCTGCACCATCGATACCGGTAATGATTTCGTCGAGCCATGCCTTTGCATTCGGATCGTCGCCAATGTCGCAAATAAACTCTTGACCGCGAGCTACGCTAAGCAGCGTGCCAGGAACCGGCCAGCGCCAGCTTTCACGGTGGTAGGTCAAGCCATGCTCTTTGAGCCATTGGGGAACGGCCCATGTGCCAAGCGGACCTCCTGTCTGCGTCAACCTTAGGGCAGGTGATGTGGTGGCGCATGTGGTGCCGGGACCGAGATACAGGGTGTTGTTGCGGTCCCGCGCGCCTATGAAATGGGGATGATCGGGGGCAAAGTGCGGCACATGGCGGGGGTCAGGGTCGCCGCCAAGCGCAATCACCTCATCGACCACCATGTAGCCGAAAATCCGATGATGGCGCTCCTGCGTTGCTTCCTCGGCGAAAAGACCGAAAAACAGAAAAACATCGCCGCGACCAACGCCGTTATTGGCGAGATGGCCTTGTGCGGACCCGGTTTGGCCGAAAGCGCATTGCCCATCCGCAAAGTAGGGATCGGCATGGCAGAGGGCGTCCGGACCATATTTTCCCTTGGTAACCGACCGCACCAGTTCACCAAGGCCAAGATCGCCGTAGGTTGTTCGGGAGTTTCGGGTAGCGGGGATGGGAAGGCTGATCGGACGCCCGTCCCTGATTGGGGAAGGCTTGCCACCCGAACTCGAATCGAAGCCCTTTCGGCTGAATATGATACGCATGGCTTCGACTCTACGGTTGCGGCTAGGAGCTGCCAATCAAGATATAGAATACATATCGGGTGCGCTTTAACATCACGTAATTCCTGAGCGATAGAGGTGCGGTGTTCATCAACCGACACGAAATTACGTTAGAGCTAAAATGACCATTCTGTCGCGATGCACTTGGTGCGCGTTCGTTGTCCGATTTTTGGTTCTAAGCACCCCCGGTCATCGCCGCAGATATAGCAGTTCGTAGTTTTCTGACGCATCCCGTTCGTGATCAGGAATTCCTTTGAGATTGGCGGAAATCCATGATTATTGATGTGCCGTTGAAGGGAACGGCACATGCGCAAGGCACTCAGCGTAAAGGCAATCGAGGCATTCAAGCCCAAGGTAAAGCGGTATGAGGTGCATGACCTCTTGTGCCCGGGCTTCAGCCTTCGCGTCTTCCCGACGGGCAGGAAGGTCTTCACGGTAAAATACCGTTACGGTCTGACGCAGCGCCGTTTGCCGCTTGGCGTTCACCCACGCATCTCCCTCGCTGAAGCCCGAAACAAAGCTCTCGAAGCCCTACGGTTGGTTGATGAAGGCATTGATCCCGCTGCGCGCCGTCGCCAGATCGGGATGAGCGTCGAGTCCATTTGCGGCGACTTCATCCGCCAATATGCGCGCCCGCGCAATCGTAGTTGGAAAGAGGCCGAACGTATCCTGCAACGCGAGTTCGTCGCCGTCCATGGGCAGCGCGACATCCGCGAGATCAAGCGCCACGACATCCTCGAATTGATGGACGGTGCTATCGAGCGCGGCGCGGCGTATCAGGCGAACCGTATCCATTCGAACCTGCGCAAGCTGTTCAATTGGTGCATGGAGCGCGGGATTGTTGACGTTTCGCCCGTCATGGGAACCAAGCCACCGACGCGAGAACAGGCCCGTGACCGTGTGCTGACGGACGATGAAATTCGCAAGTTGCTGCGAGTCTGCGCTGAGGACGCTTATCCATTTCGCCAATTCGTGCCCTTACTGTTGGCGACGGCGCAACGGCGCGGTGATCAGTGCATCCACGCTTGATCGGGCAAGAAAGGAACTCAAGGTGATTTCGTTCAAGAAGGGCAAGATTTGGTACTGGTCACTGCCGCCCGAGTGATCGAACTTTCCAAGTTTCCAAGTTTTCATCGCCGGGGTGGGGCGGAAGTTGCATCACGCGCTTTCGTACCGCCCCGGCGCTTTTCGTGATGCTCCGGGCATTGAAAACATGAAAACCTGAAATGTTGGATTGGGCAGGGTGGGGGAGGCACCGGACCAATCGATGCCCCCGGATGCGCCTCAAACGTTCGACGTTGCGGACAAAGCCTTGCGGGCTTCCTCCAGCGCCTTCGACCCCGGCGTCCACTGCCACGGCTGGCGGGCGACGTGATCCTTGCCCAATGTCGGGTAAAGCTTGCTCTGCTTCGCGGCGAGCCGCAGCAGCATTCGGGCATCGCGCGGCGGCATCTTCAGTTCGCGGGCGAGCTGGTCGAGCGTGACCATGGGCGGGGCGTCCTTGGTCGGGGCGGCCTTCTTGCCCGCATTGGCTTGCGGCTTCGCGGTCGGTGCCGGGGTGTTCAGGTTAGTCGTGGTGGTCATCGTCGTTCACTCCTTGGTTGTTGAACGACATTTCCATTAAGGCGGGTGCGCAGGGCTTGTCAGGTCAAAGCCTAGGTGAACGCAAGAAAAGTTGCTGCCTTGCCCAAACAGCCTGATTTCCGCCCACCTTCATCGAGGCGCTTGGTCATCGGCATTCTGCGCACGGTCAGGACCCGCTGATATACAATCAGATGGTCGGTGTGCCCAAACACGCGGAAATTGTAATCTCGGGCGGCCTACGGCCTGTCGCCGGGCATCCACCGGGCACCAGACCGATCAGCAAGGATGCGGAGCCGATCAAGGTATAGCGTCTTCGCTTCGTATTCCGCTTCGCGAAGGCGACCCACGGCATCGATACGATTGCGTCCACGCGGGCGCGGTTGACCACCCGACCCGCACAGGCGGCTACGCAGCTTAGCGGCCTTGCGGCCAGCACGGGAAACTTCATCCATACCCTGCACCGCATAGCTCAGGCGTTGTGCCTCGCGTGAACCAAAGCGGCCTCTGGCATAATACAGGACCTCGCAACGCCGAGCGGTGAATGAGCAGATGAAATAGCAGCGGTGGCCCCCGAACGGTGATGGTGCCATTTCGATGGCGACGGACTGGGTGATGGCACCATCGATCATATCGCCGATGATCGTCATCACGCCGCCGCGTTCAATGTCGCTGAGATCGACGCGCAGGCGCGCGCTGGACGTGCTGAGGCCGCTGATTGACCAGTGCACCGTGTCGATGATGCATTCACCCGGTGCGATGACACCCAGCCGCCGCAATATGCGTATGTCGAGTGCCAGCATTTGCTCGACGTTGCCAATATGCGTTGAACGTCGCGCGCCCGATCCAATGCCGCCCATGAGTGCCTCCTGCGTCTCGGACGGCATTATACATCCGAAGACCCCACATTTCAGGCTTAACCTCCGGGTCTCCGAACGGCGGCTGTGTGTCTCTCAAGCTGGCTTTTCAACGAAATACTGCGGCTTGGGGTAGGTCAAACAGGCTCCTATTGAGTGAAACCGTCCATTGTCCCATACAGGTGAAGGAGCCGCCACGCACGGTTCTGGGGCGTAGTAACCCCGAAACACAGCGGTTGGGCTGCCCGAAGTAGCCCAACACATCCTTGACCCTTATGGTCGGGGAGCCTGCGACGTATGTCCAGGGCTTCCCAGCCTAAAGGTCGTAGGGACCGGCTGTGTTCGGTTTACTAACTCCCCGATCACAAAGGATCAGGTGTGAAGTCGAATAGCGGGGGCGAACCGCCATCGATTTCCGGGGGCAAATTTATGAAGCATTTCTTGTCTTTCACTGCCGCCTTGGCCCTTGCTGGCTGCGTATCAATGGGCACTGATTATGATGTGGCGGCGGTTGATCGCCTACAGGTCGGGATGACTAAGGCTGAGGTGATCGGACTGCTCGGTCAGCCCAATCAGGTCGTAACCAACGCCGATGGAAGCGAGCGCCTTGTCTGGGTGCACTCGACGGGATCGATGTTTGGCGCGAATGCCCGATCTGTGGGTTTGCCGTTCGATGCAAACGGAAGGCTCACCGATGTTCCGGCCAACTAAATGCGTGATCGGTCGCATCGCGACAGGAATTGCAGCATTCACAATCGCAACTCCGGCTATGGCCGACGATTGGTCGCTGATACGCAGTTATGATCAAGGCGTGCTTGTCGAGATCAAATATAATGCTGGCGATCCGTCCCATGAGGTAGCAGTCAGGCTGAATGGCGCGACGGACCTGCTTGCCCATCGCGCGTTCGTTCCTGCTGCTCGCCTCACCGCTCCGGGCAGCTACACTTTCATCGTGGATCGTGAGCGAACCGGAGTGGCAATCGAGCGCAATCTAATTATTCGATTGAACACTGAACCGCCCCGGGATTGTCGGAGGCTCCAACTCTTGAGTAGATGGAGTCCTTATGAGCAAGACAACGAACAAGTTTTCGCCGGAGGTTCGCGCCCG
>PHEB01000025.1 GCA_002842735.1 Alphaproteobacteria bacterium HGW-Alphaproteobacteria-7
GACTCCTTCGCCTCCGTTGAACCGGAGGAAGGGTCGCGCAAGGCGCCACTTCAGTGCAAGCCCCAGCCGCTGCCAAGTGCTCGCCAAATACGGCGGCACTCCACATCCTACGCCAACCTACCCCTCTGACATGCGCCATTCTACGACTGAAATTCGCTTTCGATTTGAAATAGTCATGGCTAAAGTAGCTCCAACTCTGGAGGGGCACATGCGGCACATGTCGGCGCGCGACGCCAAGAATGGCTTTGGTCGGCTGATCGATTTGGCCCGGGCCGCGCCTGTGTCCATCGACAAATACGGAAGGCCGGTCGTCGTGGTCCTGTCGGTGGAGGAATATGAGCGGCTGACAGCGCATAATGACAAGAACGGAACGAACGCCTGATGGCCACCCATACTGATCTTGCCAACCTGATCTGGGACATCGCCAACCTGCTGCGCGGCCCCTATCGCCCGCCTCAGTATGAACGGGTGATGTTGCCGCTTGTCGTCCTGCGCCGCTTCGACTGCGTGCTGGCCGAAACCAAGGATGCCGTAGTTGCCGAAGCCAAGCGCCGCGCCGGTGGCAAGATCGAGGGTGATGCGCTCGACAGTGCGCTCAACCGGATTTCTGGCCACCGCTTCCACAACCGCGCGCCCTATGACTTCAAAAAGCTGCTGGGCGATCCGGACCATATAAACCAGCACCTGCAAACCTACATCAACGGCTTTTCCGCCAACGTCCGCAAGATCTTCGACTATTTCGAGTTCACCGCCGAGATTGAGCGGATGCACGAGGCGGGCATCCTGTTCCTGATCGTCAAGGAGTTCTGCGAGGTCGATCTGCACCCCAACACGGTCAAGAACGACCAGATGGGCCTGATCTTTGAGAATTTGATCCGGCGCTTCAACGAACTGGCCAATGAAACGGCAGGCGATCACTTCACCCCGCGCGAAGTCATCACGCTCATGGTCGATCTGCTGTTCATCGAGGATGACGCGCTGTTCCAGCAATCCGCCGCCGTCAAAACCATGCTCGATCCGGCGTGCGGCACGGGCGGGATGCTGGCCGAGGCGCAATCCTATATGCGCAGCCGGGGCGCGGCGGCCAAGCTCTATGTCTATGGGCAGGATTACAACAAGCGCGCCTTCGCCACCGCCGCGTCAGATATGCTTATGAAGCAGGTTGATCATAACGGGCATGGTGAGAACGTGCAGTTCGGTGACACCTTCACCGATGACAAGTTCGAAGGATTGAAGTTCGATTACTTCATCGCCAACCCCCCCTTTGGCGTGGACTGGAAAAAACAGCAGCGCGAGATTGTGCAAGAACATGATCGCGGCAAATCGGGCCGGTTCCATGCCGGCCTGCCGCGCGTGAACGATGGGTCATTGCTGTTCCTTCAGCACATGATTTCCAAGTTCGAGGATGTTGACCCGGCCAAGCAGAAATACGGCTCACGCGCCGCGATTGTCTTCAGCGGTTCGCCGCTGTTCACCGGCGGCGCGGGCGGCGGGGAAAGCAACATCCGAAAATGGATCATCGAAGAGGACATGCTTGAGGCGATCATCGCCTTGCCCGAACAGATGTTCTACAACACCGGCATCGGCACTTATATCTGGATCGTCACCAACCGGAAGGCCAAGGCCCGCAAGGGTAAAATCCAGCTGGTCGATGCGCGTGACACGTGGATTCCCATGCGCCGCAGCCAGGGCGACAAGCGGCGCAAGATCGGTGAAGGCCCGGCGCTGCCCGGGGACGACCGTCCGGATGAGCCGGACCAGATTGCCGAGATTGTCCGCCGTTACGGCGAGTTCATTGCCAGCGAACAATCGAAGATCTTCGACAATGAGGATTTCGGCTACACCCGCGTCACGGTGGAGCGGCCCTTGCGGCTGCGTTATCAGATGACGGTGGAGGACAAGGCCCGCTTCCTCGATGCCGCGCCGCACCTGCTGGATGATGTTCAGGCCATCGACAAAGGGCTTGGCCGCGAACCGCTGCTGGACTGGAACGCTGCGTTGAAGGCCATCGAGCGGACCCTGAAACAGCGCGGATCAAAATGGCGCGCGGCGGACGAAAAGCTGTTTCGCGGCGTGTTCACCGCCAAGGATGCAGGCGCGGAAAAGGTGCGCAAGGGTAAGGGATTTGAACCCGATCCCGATCTGCGCGATTTCGAAAATATCCCGCTCAAGGTCGATATCGACGCCTTCTTCGCGCGCGAAGTGCTGCCGCATGTGCCCGATGCCTGGATGGACCGGACCAAGGACAAGCTGGGCTATGAAATCAACTTCAACCGCCACTTCTACAAGTTCACCCCGCCCCGCCCGCTGTCGGTGATCGATGCCGAACTGAAGCAGGCGGAAGAGGAAATCTTGCGCTTGTTGCGGGAGGTTACGGAGTGAGCGTGTTTCCGAACATCGCCATTCGGCATCTGTTTTCAATCGGAAGCGGCGCAACGCCAGAAAGTGGCAATCCGGATTACTGGGACGGTGATATTTTTTGGGTCACGCCTGAGGATGTGAGCGCGGCGAAAGATGGGAAGATAGTCGGTACTAAACGCCGCATCACGGATGACGGCTTGAGGAGTTGCAGCGCGCGATTATCGCCGCCCGAAACTATCGTTCTCACCAAACGCGCACCCATCGGACAACTTGCCGTCGCAGAGGTCGAACTTTGCTCCAATCAAGGGTGCTTCTTACTTGAGCCAGGATCGGGCGTTGACCCCCAATTCTACTTCCACTGGCTCAATGCGAATACCGCCTATTTGCAGATTCTGGGCCGTGGCTCGACATTCATGGAGCTAAGTACGGATGACCTGAAGTCACTACGCGTTCCGCATCCTCCCATCCATGTTCAAAACTCAATTGCCGGATTCCTGAACGAAAATGCCGCGCAAATCGACACCCTGATCGAAGCCAAGCAGAAGCTGCTGGGCCTGCTGGCCGAAAAGCGGCGGACGCTGGTGGCAGAGGCGGTCATGCGCGGGCTGGACCGCTCCGCCCCCTTGCGCCCCTCCGACATCGACTGGCTCGGCGATATTCCGGCGCATTGGAAGATTGAGCGCTCCCGCTGGCTGTTCAACGAACGCGATGAACGGTCGGAAACCGGCGAAGAGGAAATGTTGACCGTTTCCCACATTACCGGCGTCACGCCCCGGTCCCAAAAAGATGTCAACATGTTCGAGGCCGAGACGACGGCGGGGTACAAGCTGTGCTTCACCGGCGATCTGGTCATCAACACGCTGTGGGCATGGATGGGCGCCATGGGCACGGCCCCGGTCGATGGTATCGTCAGCCCGGCCTACAACGTCTACACGCCCGGCCAACGCCTGCTGCCCGCCTATGTCGATGCACTGGTCCGCATCCCGGTCTTCGCGCAGGAAGTGACGCGTTATTCCAAGGGCGTTTGGTCATCACGCCTCCGCCTTTATCCAGAAGGTTTCTTCGAAACCTTCTGGCCGGTGCCCCCGCTCGACGAGCAAGAACAGATCGTCGCCCGCATCGCCGAAGAGCGCGTAAAAATCGACAAGCTGGCAACCGCCACCGAACGCTCCATCACCCTGCTGAAAGAACGCCGCAGCGCCCTGATCGCCGCCGCCGTCACCGGCCAGATTGCCATCCCGGAGGCCGCATGAAGATCACCAGCCTTTCGCTGTTCAACCTGCGCTCGTTCGAATTCGCGGAATTCACCTTCAACCCGCAGTTCAACTTGATCGCCGGTATCAACGGCGCGGGCAAAAGCACGGTGCTGGATGCGATCCGCACCTGCGCCTCGCACATCCTGCCCGCCCTCAGGCGGGGACCATCAAGGCCGTTCGGATTTGGTATTGATGACATTCACGACAACGCCCCCATTGCCGATGCCACGCTGCACTTCACGCTCGATGGGGAGCCGTCCCGTTTTTCGCTCCGCGAATGGCGCGAACCGCGTGCCTTCGACAATGCCGAGAATCTGGAAAAGCTGCGCCGGGAAATTCTGGACGCGGACCGATTGGGTGATCGCCCCCGCAACCTGATTCGAGATCTGGCGGAGACGCTGGACACACCAAGCCCCACCGTCTTCAACCCGCCGGAAGTGCAGCAAAAAGCATTGGCTGCGCTGGAAGAGAGCGCGCCGCTCGTCCTGTATTTTTCGACTGCTCGCACCCAGCTTAGCGCAAGGAAGGAAAGCAGTTCTGCCGCAGCGCAAGGGGCTGGAGCAGCCTATGTGCGTGCGCTTGGCGTCCGGGAACTTAGCGTTGTCCAACTGGCCGACTGGCTCCGCGCCCAGCAGGCATTGGCACCAGAACGCCAAGCATCACAGCATCTGGTGGACGTTGTCGAGGCGGCGGTCCGCCAGTTTCTGCCCGGCTTCCAAAACTTGCGCCCCAGCAAGGTCGGGCCGTCGCAACTGCTGATCGATCATGGCGGCACCACTCTGCATCTGCGTCAGTTATCAGATGGCGAACGCAGCGTGCTGGTGCTCATGCTCGATATTGCCAAGCGATTGACGCAGGCGAACCCATATCTCGCTGACCCGCTGTCCGCAGCCGAAGCCGTGATCTTGATCGACGAAATAGACCTGCACCTTCACCCGCAATGGCAACGCAAGATCGTCGGCGATCTGACCCGGACATTCCCGAACTGCCAGTTTATCGCCACCACCCACTCACCGCAGGTTATTGGTGAAGTGGCGCATGAGAACATTCAGATGATTGATGGGGATGATGTTTTCGTACCGCCGCATTCGTTCGGCGTCGATTCCAGCCGGGTGCTGGAGGAGTTGATGAGTACCAAGCCACGAAATGCCGGGGTCGAGGACAAGCTGACGAAAATCGCCAAACTGATCGGCGAGGAGAAGGAAGCAGAAGCGCGCAAGGCCATCGCCACGCTAGCCGAGGAGATTGGCGACAGCGATCCCGAAATCATCCGTGCCAAGCTGCTGCTCGATTTTCTGGATGAGGACGGCGAATGAGGGCCATCACGAAAGGCAATGAACCCGCCTGCCTGACTCAGCATCGTGCGACACCCAACAGCAACTACGGAGAGTATCGCGGCAACCCGGCGTTACGGACCGCTCTGGTAGCCGAACAACGCGGGCTTTGCTGCTACTGCATGAATGCGATTACCGCCGATGGTCAGAAAATGCGGATCGAGCATTGGCAAAGCCAGAGCGGCTTTGCTGCACAGCAACTGGTCTATGCGAACCTTCTTGGTGCCTGCAAGGGTGGCGAGGGCGGCAGCGCAAATCAATACCATTGCGATAAGCTGAAAGGTGACCAGGTGCTAAAGTGGAATCCTGCAACGCCAGCCCATGCCATCGAATCGCGCATCAGATATCAGAACAATGGCGAAATCCGCTCCAACGACCCCCAGTTCGACAGCGAGTTGGACACTGTACTTGGACTCAACATTTCAATTCTCACGAACCGCAGACAGGGCGCACTCGAAGCGGTGCTGAAATGGTGGCAGATTAAGAAGCCGAATAAGGCGCAGGTAAGATCCCAAATCGCAAAATACGATAATGGCGTTGGAACGCTTGAAGCGTTCAGCCCCGTGGCGGTCTGGTTCTTGAAACGAAAGTTAGCCGCATGAACAAGGTGAACCCCGCCCGCCATACGGAAGAAGCGTTCGAGATCGTCGTCGAGGGCGTGTTGCTGGCGAATGGCTATGCCTCGATTGCATCGGACAAGTTCGACCGTGCTTCCGCCATTTTCCCCGACGCTGTGCTCGATTTCATACGCGCAACCCAGCCAAAGGAATGGAAGGCGCTGGAGGCGCTCCACGGAGACAAGACCAGCGCGCAAGTGCTGGCTGATCTGATCAAGTGGATCGATGCCAATGGCTCGCTCGCCACGCTGCGGCACGGCTTCAAATGCTATGGCAAGACCTTGCGCGTCGCGACCTTCAAAGCAGCGCATGATCTGAATGCCGAGCTGGAAGCACGGTACGCCGCCAACCTCGTCAGCGTCACCCGGCAGCTTCGCTATTCGGTCAGAAATGACAACGAGCTGGATTTGGTGCTGAGCGTCAACGGTATTCCGGTGGTGTCGATCGAACTCAAGAACGCAATGACGCGTTCGACAGTCGAGGACGCCATTCGCCAGTATCGCAATGATCGCGATCCGCGTGAACCCATCTTTGAATTCAAGCGGCGCATCTTGGCGCATTTCGCGGTTGATACCGATGCCGTGTTCATGACCACGCGCCTTGCTGGGGCCGCAACCCATTTCCTGCCGTTCAATCGCGGAGACAATGGCGGCGCGGGCAATCCGCCCGACCCGAAGGGACGGAGCTATCGCACCGCCTATCTGTGGGAACAGGCATTGCAGCGGGACAGCCTGCTCGATCTGCTCGCGCGTTTTGTGCATTTGCAGACAGAGGAAAAGCGGGATGAGGCCGGACGGAAGGTCAAGAAAGAGACCCTGATCTTCCCGCGCTATCACCAGCTTGAAGCCGTGCGCGATCTGGTTGCGGCTGCAAAGTCGGACGGCCCCGGACACAATTACCTGATCGAGCATTCGGCGGGCAGCGGGAAAAGCAACACCATCGGCTGGCTGACCCACCGCCTTGCCTCGTTGCACGATGATGCGAACGACCGCGTGTTTGACAGTGTTATCGTGATTACGGACCGCGTCGTGCTCGACAAGCAGTTGCAGGACACGATCTATCAGTTTGAGCACAAGCACGGCGTTGTGCAGAAGATCGACGACAACTCGCGGCAGCTGGCAGAGGCGCTTGAAGGCTCCGTGCCGATCATCATCACGACGTTGCAGAAGTTTCCGTTTGTGTCGCGGCAGTTGGTCCGCCTCGCCGAGGAGCGTGGTTCCGCAGGCGATGGCGTGCTCAAGACACGGCGCTTTGCGGTCATCATCGATGAGGCGCACAGCTCTCAGGGGGGCGAAGCGGCAACGGACCTCAAGGAAGTCCTTGGCGGTGAGCGCCTACGCGAAGATGCCCAGCGCTACCGGGCCGAAAACGATGATGTTGGCGAGGAGGAGTTGTTCCGCAGCATGGCCAAGCGCGGACGCCAGGCCAATATCAGCTTCTTTGCCTTCACCGCCACGCCCAAGCACAAGACATTGGCTGTTTTCGGCAAGGACGGCAAAGCAGCCCACCGTTACACGATGCGGCAAGCTATCGAAGAGGGTTTCATCCTCGATGTTCTCAAGCATTACACGACTTATGCGACCTATTTCCGGCTGCTGAAGTCCAGCGATGACGACCCGAATGTTGTCCGCAAAAAAGCGGCATTGGCGCTGGCGCGGTTCCTGAAACTGCACCCGCACAATATTGCGCAGAAGACCGAAGTGATGGTCGAGCACTTCCATGCGGCCACTCAGCACAAGGTCGGTGGGCGGGCCAAGGCGATGGTCGTGACCGGATCACGCCTGGAGGCGGTGCGCTATAAGCAGAGCTTCGACCTCTACATCAAGACCAAGGGCTATGCGATCAAATCGCTCGTAGCGTTCTCCGGTGCGGTTGACGACGATAAGCTGCCCGGCGTTGCATATACCGAAGAAGCGATGAATCTGGGCGTGCGCGAGCGAGAATTGCCGGACGTCTTTGCGACATCGGAATACCAGGTCCTGCTCGTTGCGGAAAAATACCAGACCGGATTCGACCAGCCCCTCCTTCACACCATGTATGTCGACCGGCGGCTCTCGGGCATTCAAGCAGTTCAGACACTGTCACGCCTGAACCGCACTCACCCCTTCAAGGAAGACACCTTCATTCTCGATTTCGTGAATGATCGGGACGAAATTCAGGAAGCCTTCAAAACCTATTATGAAGGTGCAGAGATCGGCGAGGAAGTCGACCCGAACCGGATGTATCAGATCAAGGGCGAGCTGGATTCCAGCGGCATCTATTCGGGCGCCGACATTGAAGAATTTTCGGAAATCTATTTCAAACCAAAGCTGAAACAGAGTCCGGCTGACCATCAAAAGATGAATGCGATTATTGATCGCCCGGTCAGCAGCTTTGCCGAAATCGTGAAGAGTGATCCCGCAGAAGCCGAGGTGCTGCGCGGCAAGATTCTTGCCTTTTGCAGCCTGTATGGCTTCCTCAGCCAGATCATTCCCTATCAAGATTCGGATCTGGAAAGGTTGTATGTTTTCCTGCGCCACCTCGCGGCAAAGCTGCCGAAAAAGGGGGGCAGCCCATCCTATCAATTCGATGATGAGGTCAGGCTGGATTATTATCGTCTGCAAAAGGTCAGCGAAGGATCGATTAGCTTGTCTGAAGGGACGGCAAAGCAGCTCGACGGCCCGTCTTCCGTGGGGTCCAAAATCGCCCGTGAGGAGCAGGTTCCGCTTTCCCGGCTGATTGATGTTGTCAATGAACGGTTCGGTACGGATTTCAACAATGCCGACCAGCTCTTCTTCGACCAGATTGTCGAAGCCGCGTTAGCAGATGCGAGCCTACGACAGGCAGCCATTGCTAATCCGGGTGAGAAGTTCGAGCTGCTTTTCAAGAATTTGCTGGAAGCGCTCTTCGTGGAACGCATGGATCAGAATGAAGAAATATTTGCTCGATACATGAACGATAAGGCATTCCAGAGACTGGTCACCAACCGGCTTTCAACAGAAGCATATGCGAAGCTCAGGTCTTCACTTGAGAAGGGAATATGGGGTTGTTGGTAGCAAGGCAACGGCACCGGATTTTACGCTATTGCGGCACCGGCATATCTCTTTGTTACGGTTCCAGTGTTTTAAGCCAGCCAATGTATTGAATGATTGGAAAGTATCGAGATGCGCGAGGCTGAATTCAGGGCGTGGTTGGAAGCGCAAGACTATGAAGACGCAACGATTGTCATGCAGATCAATCGCGTGCGGCGGATCGAACAGAGCTATGGCGATATTGATGCATTGATAGAGAACGGCGGGCTGGAAAAATTGCAGCAGGAACTCGCCTATTCAAAGGCTGATGAGCGAGCGGGAAAACCCAATCCGGCCGAATTCCCCGTCAATGGCAATGTCTACAACAATATGGCAACGTATCGGAAGACGCTCGATTATTATCGGCAGTTTGCATCAGGCGACGAAATTCAAAAAGCAGACGGGCAAAACATCACAGCTGCAGCCATTGAAGCGGCAATGGATGAGTTTGATACCATCGGCCTCGAAGGCTTCAAATCGCAGTATGGCTTCGGAACGCCCCAGAAATACTGGGTGAAGCGTCCGGGCAATGGAAAGCTCTATCCTGCGAAAGCGGTAGTTGGCGTCTCATACGGACATGTTCCCAGCGGCGTACCCCTGAAGGCATCAGACTTCTACGGTGGCCAGGGGGAGCAGGCCGCGAATGGGATTCTGCGCAAGCTGGGTTATGAAATCGTCTCGCGCGGGGCCACTGCGCCTGAGGCACATGTGCCGGTGAAGCCTGAACCGAAGCATGAAAGTGATTTCATGGCCATGCCAACCAACCTGATCCTTTACGGCCCGCCGGGCACTGGCAAGACTTACCGCACTGCGCTGGAAGCGGTGAGGCTGTGCGATGGCATTGCCAGTTATCCGGAAACCAAAGATGGCCGGGCTGCTCTGATGGCTCGGTATAATGAGCTGGTCGCGGACAAGCGGATCGCCTTCGTCACCTTTCACCAAAGCTATGGCTACGAAGACTTCGTCGAAGGCCTGCGTCCTGTGCCCATCGGGAATAGCGACGGGGAATCCGTTGGCTTCCATTTGCAACCGCAACCGGGCATTTTTCGTCTGATCGCGGAACGTGCGGAAACTGGCGGTCTGGCTGTTGGCAGTGAGCCTTTGAACATCGCTGATCGCGCGGTCTACAAAATGTCTTTGGGAGAGGTGGCCGATTCAGCTTCTGATTTCGTCTTTACGGAATCCCTCCAGAACAACTACGCCTTGTTCGGCTTTCGCGACATCGACTGGACCGACCCGCGCTTTTCGGACCGTGAGGAGATATTCTCCGAGGTGAAGAAGGAATTTCCCGATGTGGATGTCACCCCCAACAAGGGTATGGTGCAATCGCCCGATGTATTCCGCAACCAGCTAGAAATCGGCGACATACTCATTGTCGCCAAGGGCAATCATCGATTCAGGGCAATTGGCATCGTCGAGGGCGAATACGAATATGCGCCCCGGCCCGATGGTCGATATTGCCACCGCAGAAAAGTGCGATGGCTCTGGCATGACAAGGATGGCTTGGACGTCAGCGAACTCTACCCTCCGAAGTTCATCCAGAAGACGCTGTATCGGCTCAAGGACGCGGAATTAAATCGGCCCCTGATTGCCCGGCTGGTTTCAGAAACCGTTGGCGATGGGGCAGAAGGCGAACCCTTGCCGCACGTCCTCATCATCGACGAAATCAACCGCGCTAATGTGTCCAAGGTGTTCGGCGAACTCATCACGCTGCTGGAGCCTGACAAGCGGGCAGGCATGGACAATGCGCTGTCAGTGACCTTGCCCTATTCCAAGCGGCAGTTTTCTGTACCCGCCAACCTTCACATCATCGGCACGATGAACACGGCAGACCGGTCCATCGCGCTTCTGGATACTGCACTGCGGCGGCGATTCAATTTTCGTGAGATGGCTCCCGAACCAGAACTGCTACCCGTCATCGAGGACATCGACCTAAAGGCAGTGCTGACCACCATCAATCAGCGGATCGAGTATCTCATCGACCGGGAACACCGCATCGGGCACGCATTCTTCATAGGCTGCGAGACAGCCGAACAGGTTCACGACGCCATGCGCGACAAGGTCATTCCCTTGTTGCAGGAATACTTCTTCGAGGATTGGAGCCGCATTCATGCAGTGCTGGGCAACGGTTTCATCCGTGAAGACAAACTCGACCCGCCACCGGGCATTGAGGGCGACCGAGTATCGAGCTGGTCCGTGCTCGCACCTTTCAAGGCCGATGCATTCGAACGATTGACTGCGAAGGTGGTTGATATGGCCGTTGAAGGTGACGAATGATCGACGAACTGGCCAGCCATCTCCTTCCCGGCGTGCCTATCGAGCGGGTTGCTGCTGCGCTCGGCGCGGCGGCAGGGCAGGAATTAGCCTCGGGCAAGTTTGGCAGTCCCGAGAGCAGCTCGGCTATGGCGGTCAATGGTTTCGGTCCCTTTCTCGAAAGTCCGGGTACTTTGCCGCCGTTTCCGTACCTTCATGATCTCGACTGGCCCGCGCTGACCGTCGATATTGAGCGTCAAATGCGTTTCCCATGGGCGGGTGGCCGCCACCCTTGGCTTGATGCCGCCGTCGAAACTGCAACACATCTGATCGGCGTTGAATCCAAGCGCTTCGAGCCTTTCCGCGATTCAAAGCTGGCAAAACTGTCGTCCAAATACTCTTCGCACCATTGGGATGAGGGTATGGAGCCGTGGTGCGCGATGCGTGACCGGCTGCTGGCAGAACCTGCGGCCTTTCGCCATCTCGATGCGGCGCAACTGGTGAAGCACGGCTATGGTTTGGTAACCGAAGCTAAGCGACGGGGGAAGTTGCCAATCTTGCTCTACCTGTACGCCGAGCCAACGGAAGGCCGCACTATTTCGGTCAAAGCGCTTGCTGACCATCGGTCCGAGATCACCAGCTTTGCTGCGGCGGTGGCCGGTTCAACCGTCCGCTTTTCAGCGTGCCCATGGCGTGAATGGCTAGCCATATTTCCGCCGGGCCTGACCGATCATGCCGACCGCCTGATTGCGCGGTTCCGCCCATGACGCATCTGACCGTCCATGAATGGGGGCGCATCAGCGTAGATAACGGAACCAGCGTAGCGCCGGAGAAGACCTTCACCCGTAATCAGGCGAATGCTCTTCTTCTGGCCGCCCGGTCACACACATTGGCCAACCGTTCCGGCACCAATATTCTAGTCGACCGCTACACCGAGATATGGGCGCAGCAGGTAGTCGGCGTGATTGCCGCGCCGGGGTGCAGCCTTGAGATTCTGCCCAAGATCGATGCTGCGTCGGATGAGAATGACGAAACAATCCGCACCCGCCTTGTTTCCATGCTCGACGTCGCGCTCGGTCTAAAACTCGGCGATGGACAGGCATTGGCCATGGCACGCCAAAAGGAAACCCTGCTCGACATCCTGATCCGCCTTTTTGCTGACCGCCTGCTGGCCGAAGCTAGGCGCGGCCTTCCCCGCGCCTACTTGGCGCAGGAAGAGAACCTAGCCGCGTTGCGCGGGCGGCTCGATGTCATCCGGCAGTTTACGCAAAATGCGGTCCGACCGGACCGACTGGCCTGCCGTTTTGATACATTGATGCCCGATACGCCGTTGCTGCGTGTCATGAAGGCCTGCGTCCTGATGTTGCGCCGACACGCCCGCGTGCTGGAGACGCAGCGCCGTCTTGATGAGTTGCGATTTCTCCTAGCCGAGGTCAGTAACGTTCCGGTCAATGCTCTGCCATGGGCGCAAGTGCGGATAGATCGGACCAATCGTCGCTGGGAGACGCTTTACGGGCTGGCAAAGCTGTTTTTGAAACGTGAATGGCAACGCACCAACCACGACGCAAAGGCGGGCCATGGGATCACCCTGTTGTTCGCCATGAACGACTTGTTCGAGGCCTACATCGCCGCACTTGCGCGGCGTGCGCTGCTGGGTAGCGATCTGACGGTCCATTCGCAGGGCGGATTGCGCTATTGTCTGATGGAGGAGGGTGATGGCGGCAAAGAACGCTTCCAGACGACACCGGACATTCTCATCAAGCGGGATGGGCAGGTCGTGATGGTGATCGATACCAAATGGAAGTTGATCGGCCGAAATCCAGAAGACAAGAAGCGCGGCGTTTCGCAGTCCGATGTCTACCAGATGATGGCTTATGCCCGGCTGTACCAGTGCCGGGAGGTGATGCTGCTCTATCCACATCATGGCGGGCTCGGCGGCGCGACGCTGGATGCAGGTTACGGCATGATGGAAGGCGATGAACGCCTGCGGATTGCAAGCGTTGATTTGGTTGCTGGCAAAGGTGCGGTCGTACAACAACTGGCGGCGCTGATTGCACCTGCCATGACTGCTTCTTTGGCTGCGGCTTGATTCGGTTTTTCGCCGTTCTCAGGCAGGAAATTGTCGGTGGGTCGCAAAATAAATTTTGGTGTCGCGGATTGAATGGAAACAGACCGTCCGCAGCGATTTGAGTCCTCATCAAGGACCAACGCCGGCGCCATGACGGTATTTTCGACGGTATCGAAAATCGAAAAATCGGAATAAAGCATTGCGATGTAACGCTTTGTCGACACATCACGGTCCCTCTTCTGGCACCAGTCAACCACTTTATCATGTTGTTTTTACACGATAAAGTGGAGTTCCTGAAAATCTGAACCCACTTTAGTTCCCACATTTCGCATGGGCCGGATTGATCCTTTCGGGGTCAAGGCGGGACTATAATGCATGATCTCTGATGGGCGAGTATATCACCGCTCGGCCATGTTTTCCGCCCGAATCCGCACCGTGCAGCGGACGGGCTGTCGCGTTGTTGTGGCGGACTTCCTGCAAGCCTCAATGGCTTCCCGGTTATCGCGCTGGATGTCAGCGGCCCGCGCCAGTGCGTTCCATGCCTCGGGGCTGTCACTCTGCATCAGCCGTGCGCCTGCGTCCCAGCGTGAGGGTGCGCCTACCATCCGCGCTGCCATACGCTCGGGCCAGTTCCAGCTATCCGGCATGGCGCGGGCGATGGTCCCGGGAAGGAATGACCAGAGGAATATCCCGGCGAGCATACAGCCGCCTGCCACTTGGAAGAGCTGCTGACGCTGCTCGCCTGCTGTTTGAGCCTGAGCGGTAACAGCACGCATGTCCTGCGCCGCATGGTTCAGGTCAGTTCGCGCCTGCTTGATTCTGTCGTGATCTGATCGCCGCGCCGATTCTGCTGCTGCGGCGATCCGATTGCCGATGCTATCAGGCGTCATCTGCATCGCCGGATGACCTGCCATGCCCTTCAGACTCTCGCTGATCGCGCCCATCCGCTTGGCCATGTAGGTCAGGGTCGTGCCATAGTCGGGAATGACAATGTCGGCGCGTTCTGCGGCAAGGTGCTGGACCGCCCGGCGCATGAGGGCCAGCTCGCCTTCCAGGCGGGCAAACGCCTCGGCGGCGGCATCGCCTGCGACCTCCCGGGCGGGCGGGTCGGGTTCCGGCTCCAGGTCCAAGGTCAGTTCTACGTCAGCAGTATCGCTATCCATCGCGTTTCTCCTACAGGCCCATGCCGATTGACCGGCTCCGCTCCATCGTGATGGAAGCGGCAAGGTCGCAGGCCAGATCGCGACCGAGTTCTGTCTTGATGCCAAGTTCGCGGGTGCGACCGCGCAGCAAGGATTCGACCTGTGCGTCGCGTTCCAGGCTCTTCGCCATGTCCGTCATGCGGCTAGTGAGCCTCTGCGCACCCCTGGTGTCGCCATCACGCTGCATGGCCTGTCGTGCCTGCCCGAGCCGCTGCCAGTCGCTGACAAAGCGTTCGGCGCGCTGCGCGGGATCGATGCGGATTTCGGCTTCGAGCTGCATGGCGCGGATAGCGCCCTGGCTGCGACCATCGGCGGCCTCACGGGCCAGCGAGGGCTGGCGCTGCAACGCACTGGCGAGGTCGGCCGAGCCATGCGGCCGGATCGCATCGAGCGCCTTTCCAGCCTTCTCCAGTGCGTCGCGCTGGTGTGGCAGGGCCGGCAATCCCTGTTCGCGCATTTGCCCGATGTCGGCGGCGGCACGGGCATAGCGTTCGACCGCTCGGCGCTGATCGGACAGGCCAGCCTGATCGCTCGGCAGTGCTTCGAGTTTCTGAGCCTGGGGCCGGAAACCGGCGAATATCGACTTCGCACGCTCCGGCAACTGCCGTGCGAGTTCCACGATACGTTCGCGGAAGGTAATGCCGCGCCGCTCAGCAAATTGCTGCTCGGGCTTGTAGTCGCTCGCCATATCCTTGCCGCGCTCGCGGCTCAGCGTGCGGACCAGTTTCGACTGATCGGCGAAGTCCTCTCGGCCATAATGCAGGGCCATGCCGTCACGATGGCGGGACATCGCGACATAGGCCCCGTGGCTGTCCATACCGGGGGTGGCCAGAACATGAGCCCGGTCCACGGTCATGCCCTGCGCCTTGTGGATTGTCGCGGCATAGCCATGATCGATGTGGGCATAGTGTTTAGTGTCAAAGGCGACGCTGCGGCCATCGTCGGTGCGCACGGCCATACGCTGCGGCGTCACCTGCTCAACGGTGCCCAGAGTGCCATTCTTGACCCCAAGCCCGCGCTCGTTGCGGAAGAACACGATCCGGTCACCGCTGACGAACTGGCGTTCGCCACGTTCGGCGCGGATGGTCACGTCGTTGCCAAGTTCGCCGCTCGCGCGCAGCTTTCCGCGCGCCGCATCATTGAGTTCGCGCACCTCGTCATTGGTATGGGTGAGGATGATCCGCGTATCGCCGGGGCTGGTCTGCCGGTCGCGGTCCCAACGCTCGATCAGCTCGCCGCGTGCTGCCTCCCGCGTCTCGGCGACATGGACCATGCCGCGTTCGTCATAGGCCTGAATGGCAAGGCCGGTGCGCCCGGTAGCGAGATGCCGTGTTGCATCCTGTTGCCACCCGTCATGCTGACGTCGGACCTCGCTGATTTCGACGCTGCCATGGCGTTCGTGGATTGCACGGAAGGCGGCTCCCGCTTCGATGGCCTGGAGCTGCTGCGGGTCACCACGTATTACGTCTATCGCAGTTCGCAATCTAGACACTGGTCAAACCTCGTCATTCTCGATTCATCAGGTTGCAGAACGAAACGGCGTGGCTCCACGCGAAATCGCAGGCAACTATGACAAGCTTGAGCGCCAGATGCTTGACGAGTTTTACGCACACATCGGGCAGTATCGAGGGTCAAGCTACATTCACTGGAATATGCGGGACATCAATTACGGTTTCGCGGCAATTGAACATCGATACAGGGTGCTCGGTGGTGAGCCCTGGGTGGTCGATGACTCCAAAAAATTCGATCTCGCAAGGCTTATGATCGACATCTACGGCGTCGGATATACCGGCCATCCTCGGCTGGAGACGATCATGGCTCAGAATTCAATCAAGCCGCTCGATTTTATGACCGGCAAGGAAGAGGCTGATGCGTTCGATGGCGGGGACTATGTCGGATTGCACCGCTCCACACTTCGAAAAGTCGATGTTATTGCGAACCTCGCTGAACGAGCACACCACCGCCATCTTAAGACGCATACGACGTGGTGGGAGATGCACGGAGGCACCTTACGCAGTTTGATCGATTGGGCTGGCGACAACAAAGCAATCGCGCTTGTTGCAGGCATCGCTAGCATTGTTGGGTTGGGGATCGCAGTCTATACGCTAAAATGACCCGGTCGGACCTGGCGGCATTGTTCGAAACCCGTAATTGCTCGTTCACAGAAGCAACGCCCTTTCAAGCGCATCGGTGAGGTCGCGCCGCTTCTCGGCGGTAAGCCTGTCCAGATTGCGCTGCTTCCAAAGGACGGCGGGCAGGTGCTTGGCTTCCGGTAAACCGAGAAGTTCCCAGTCCGGCTCCCCGCGCTTGAAACCTACAAGGAAATGCCGATGCGGGTCGGGCATTTCTGCGATCATTGCCTCGATGATGGCCTCACGCGCTGTTTCAAGATCAGCGAGAGCGACCGGTTCCTGGGTCATGCCGACAAAACCCCGTGCAAATTCCTCTGCCAGTGGCTTTCGGGTCGGTGCCAGGACTTCGGCCATCGGGCGATTGTGGCTGATGAGATAGACAAGGAATGCGCGCCGGAGTTCGTCGCTGATGCCTTCGTGCGCCAACACGATCAATCTCGCCCTGCGGCGCATGGGGTTCGACAGCAAGACGATGACCGCCCATGGCTTCCGCGCCATGGCCAGCACGTTGCTGAACGAACAGGGCCATTGGAATCCCGACGCCATCGAACGGCAGCTTGGGCACGCTGAGACTGATGACGTCCGCCGCGCCTACGAGGTTAAAGATCGTAAGTTGGTTCCGGTGCCCGACGAAGCCGAGCGGGTTCGCAACATTATGCGTCGCTATCTTGAGATCAGATCGGTCCCCGTGCTGATCGATGCCGCACGCATCTCGCGCGATTGCTGCGGATCTCTTGGCTCAGCCCGCGGATAGTTGAGTCAATCGTGACGGCCACCCAGCCAGATAAAATCAACCGGCACGCCCTGCTGTCGAACGCCATACCGCTCGACTAGGCTGAGCAGGAGCGGCAGTTCGGCCTCAGCGCCTGACGCCTTCCGATCCAATCAAATCGATGTGAAGCCGGGTTTTTCTGGGCAGAGAAACCGGCGATATTCTTGGTGATGTTCCGAGCTTGGAGCGCGTCTCTGGCTTCAGTATGTAACTGAGGTGCTGTCAAAGCCCGCAGAACTGCGCCATTTTTGGGGCGCAGGGCGCCCGGGGGGCGAAACTATGTGTGATTGGACGACTGTTTGGTGCGGTCGAGAAGACTCGAACTTCCACGGGCTTTCGCCCACAACGACCTCAACGTTGCGCGTCTACCAGTTCCGCCACGACCGCACTCGGGTATGTCGGGGCAGCCAAGGTGCTGGCCCCGCGGTAGGAGCGGCCCACTAGCAAGGGGCTTCGCCCCGCGCAAGCCGCTTAATTGGGTGCCCAACCCAGATCGGCAACCGCTGCGCCGGGCGGGATATTGGCGATCGCCTCGGTCACGGTGACGGTTTCTCCCGGAGCCAGCTGGCGTTTGGCCGGAACCACCACCCAATCACCGACCTTGCGTTCGCGCGCGTCGCTGAACACCACCAGCAGGTTGGGCGCGGTCAATGTTTCGCGCGCGGTGTTGGTTATGGTGCCGCGCACCCGGAACATGGTCTCACCGTTCTCCAGCGTTTCAGGGCGCTGTTCGGCGGGTGGGAAATCGAGTTCAAGCCCCGGTTGGCCGATGCCGAAGGTCGGTTGGCTTAAGGGAAACCAGTCCGGCAGGCTGTAGTAATTGACCGCCGCGATCGTTCCGGTTGCCAGCACAGCAAAGATTGCCGCAGCAAAGGTCCACAATTTTAACGTGTTGCGCCGCCGGAGGAAAGGGGCGCGATACCCGAAGCGCGATTCCTCATCGGCATATTCTTCATCTGCAAACGGGGGGTCAGTATCCGGTTCGGCATAGGCCTCACGTTGGTCAGGCGCGGCGGGTGGATCGGTGCGGGGGATCACCCGGCTTTCATCGCCATCTGCCGTGTTCTGGCTAAGCCCGCGTCGCAACGCGCGCACCGCAATCGACGATTCGTCATAATCGGTGGTTGACGATGCGGGGGAATCCGATGTGCGCCAATGGTTGATCGAAGGGCCATCGCGCGGCGATTCAGGCGCGGGCTGCGGCATCGCTGGCTCTGGCGCAGGGGTAGCGGGCGGCGGGGTGGGGGCAGCAGCGGCGCGGGGCGGTGCTGCCGCAGCGTCAACCGGGGATTCCAGATCGAGCACTTGCGGATCCTGAAACCAGCTATGCTTGCACTTGGCGCAGCGCACAGTCCGCCCGTCGCTGCCGATGGCAGCATCGGGCACCGCGTAGCGGGTGCCGCAGGCTGGGCAGGCGATGATCATCTCTTGAATTGCAATAGCCTTCGTTCATCCGCGCACAAGGGCAAGCACCCCCGTGCAGGCGATTTCAGCGGGTTTTTCCACATCGTGAGCGATTTTTTGGCACTCTTTGTTACAAGCGTGCGATGTTCGCCTTCCCCCGGCCTTGCCGCGCTGATAGGTGCGCGCAATGAATGATCGCCTTGCCGGACACGTGAAATTTGACAATGTCGGCCTGCGTTACGGCACCGATCCCGAAGTGCTGAGCAACCTGTCCTTCACGCTTTACCCCGGCAGCTTCTATTTCCTGACCGGCGCGAGCGGGGCGGGTAAGACCAGTTTGTTGAAACTGCTTTATCTCGCGCAGCGGCCATCGCGCGGAGCGATCCGGATGTTCGGGCAGGATCTGATCACCATGCCGCGCGAACGCCTGCCCGATCTGCGGCGGCGGCTGGGGGTGGTGTTCCAGAATTTCCGGCTGGTGCCGCACCTCACCGCTTTCGACAATGTTGCTTTGCCGTTGCGGCTGGCAGGCGCGGATGAAAAGCGGGTGGTGAAGGCGGTTGCGGAGATGCTCGACTGGGTCGGGCTCACCCACCGCGCCCATGCGATCCCGGCGACCCTTTCGGGTGGGGAGCAGCAGCGCGTGGCCATTGCCCGCGCCGTGATCGCGCGCCCGCAGATGCTGATCGCGGACGAGCCGACCGGCAACGTCGATCCCGAAATGGCGCTGAAACTGCTGCGCCTGTTCGAAGCCTTGAACAACCGCGTGGGGACGACGGTGGTGGTGGCGACCCACGATGTCCACCTGCTCAAGAAAGTGCCCGATTCGCTGATCATGCGGCTGAACAAGGGGCAGTTGTCCGATCCGACCGGCGCGCTGCGTTATCCCCCTCGCCCATCTGTCGCGGGGGAGAGCGGGGCATGAACACGCCGCCGTCGCCTCTGTCGGATGCGCCCGAAACGGATAGCGCCGCCGATGTGGTCGCCCCTGCGCGCAATCGGGCAGCGGCGCGGCTGCTGCCCGCCACCCGCTTTGCCGGGCCGATCCCGTGGGTCATCGCTATCCTGATCGCGCTGGTGGTGATTGCGGCGGCGGGCGGGCTGGCGCTGAAGAACCTGGCGACCAGCGCCAGCGCCGATCTGTCGGCGGCGGTGACGGTGCAGGTGATCGAACCCAACCCCGATTTGCGCGCGGCGCGCGGCGCTGATGCGGTGCGGGTGTTGACCGCACTGGACGGGGTGCGCGCGGTGCGACTGGTGCCCGAGGCAGAATTGGTCGCCCTGCTCGAACCCTGGTTGGGCGAAGGCGCGGCGAGCGGCGATGTGCCGATCCCGGCGCTGATCGACGTCGAAATGTCGCGCAGCGCGGCCCCGGATGATATCGCCCGGATCGCGGCGGCGCTTGAACAAACGGTTCCCGGCGCGCGGGTCGATGCCCAATCGGACTGGCTGCAACCGGTCTATCGCGCGCTGTCGGCGCTGCAATGGCTGGCGCTGGGGCTGATCGCGCTGGTGGCGCTGGCGACCGCGGCTGCGGTGTGGCTGGCGGCGCGCAATGCCTTTGCCGGGGCGCGCGACACGGTTGAGATCATTCACCTGCTCGGCGCGACCGATCGTCAGATTTCCGCCGTGTTCCTGCGCACCGTGCTGCGCGAAGCCGCTTTCGGAGCGGTGGTGGGCGCGGGTCTGGGCGTGGCGGCGGTGCTGCTGCTGGGGCAGCAATTCGCCGCGCTGGATAGCGGTTTGACCAGCGGCGGCGGATTTGGCCTTGCTGAGTGGTTGGTGATCGCTGCCGTTCCGCTTGCCGGAGTGCTGATTGCGTTGCTGACGGCGCGGATCACCATTGCGCTTGCCCTCAAGGACATGCTCTAGGGGCAGGCATGATCCGGCGCGGTGTTTCTTTGGTGTTTCTGGTCTGGGTGATCGGCTTCCTGTGGTTCGTCGTGACGCTCCCGGAGGAGGCATCCGACGTGACAACCGACGCGGTGATCGTGCCGACCGGCGGGGCCGGGCGGATCGCGCGCGGGCTGGAGGTGCTGGATCAGGGGTTGGCCGCCAAAATGCTGGTCAGCGGGGTCGATTCCGAAGTGCGCCCCGGCGAATTCGCGGCCGAGTTCGGGGTTGCGCCGGAACAGATGGAATGCTGCGTCACGCTGGGCTTTGCAGCGGTGGATACCCGTTCCAATGCGGCGGAAACTGCCAAGTGGGTGGCGCAGAACGAAGTCACCTCGATAAGGCTGGTGACGACCGATTGGCATATGCGCCGCGCCGCGGGTGAGGTTGAACGGACGCTGCCCGGCCATGTCACCGTGATTCGCGATGCCGTGCCTTCGCAACCGGATTTCGGCACATTGTTTCTGGAATATCACAAACTGATCGCCAGCCGGGCGGCGGGGCTTGCCGAGTTATGACCTTCCTCCTCGCCGCGCTGCGCAGCCTGGCGTTCTATGTGCTGTTTTATGGCGGCAGCGTGTTTCTGGTGAGCGCATCGGTGATCGCGATTATCGCGCGCAAGGCGTGGCTGCGCCCGGTTGTGGCCAAGTGGGGCGGTTGGCACTTGTGGTGTGTGGAACACGTGCTCGGCATCGAAGTGGTGATCGACGGCGAAATCCCCGACATGCCGGTGCTGATCGCGGTCAAGCATGAAAGTTTCTTCGAAGCGATTGATACCCCGCGCCTGTTCACGCACCCGGCGGTGTTCGCCAAGCAGGAATTGTTCAGCATCCCGGGTTGGGGCTATTCCGCGCTGACCTATGGGTTGATCCCGGTGGCGCGCGACAAGGGGGCGAAGACTTTGCGCGAAATGCTCGCCGTGGCAAAACAGCGCGTGGCAGAAGGGCGTCCGCTGGTGATATTCCCCGAAGGCACACGCGTGGCGCAAGGCACGCGGCCGGGGTTGCAGGCGGGGTTTGCCGGGCTTTACAAACTGCTGCGCCTGCCGGTGGTGCCGATCGCGGTGGATAGCGGGCGCGCCTATCACCACGTGGTGAAGCGTCCGGGGCGGATCACCTACAAGGTCGGCGAGACAATCCCCGCGGGCCTCCCGCGCGATGAGGTCGAGGCGCGGGTGCATGACGCGATCAACGCGCTGAACGGGTGAAGTTCAGTCGTTCTATGTCCGCTATCGGGAGAGAACGGCGGCGGCGCTGATGGGGGGAAGTGGGTGGTTAGGCGAATGGCGGCTGTGCCATGTTTGGTACTGCACGCGAAAGGCCGTTCCCGGTTCGAATTATGCGGTTTTCAGGGTCACGATCTGGATTAACCAATCACGCACTGTCACCAACCGCAGCGGAAGGTGCTTGCGACTTGGATAGAGGATCGTGATCTCCGACCCGGATGGGGGGTGGTTCGGCAGCACCTCACGCAATCTCCCGGACTTCAAGTGCGCTGCAACATCATAGCGCGGCAGCGAGATGATGCCGAAACCAGCCAGACCGGCACGGACATAACCTTCGGTCGAATCGACAACGAGGCTGACGGGAAGAGATGTGTCCGTATCGCCGACAGTCAGCACTACCCGCCCTGACGGGTCAGGCTGCCTATAGGCCACGGCGATGTGGCGCTCCAGGTCGGCAACAGTCTTTGGCGCGCCATACCGTTCGAGGTAGGCGGGAGCTGCGCAGTTGATGAAATCAAGCTTGGCTATCGTGCGACATACGAGGCTGGAATTTTTCAATTCCCCGACCCTTAAGGCCAAGTCCAGACCTTCCGAGACAAGGTCAAGGAACTCATCCGAAATCCGCAAATCCAGCAGCAGACCTGGGTGATGTTGGATGAGGTCGGGCAACGCCGGGATGACAATTTTATGGGCGATTCGACCGGGCAGGCTAAGGCGCACGCGCCCGGATGTCGCCTGACCACCCTTGAACATGGTTTCTAGACTGTTTGCTTCGTCGATAAGAGCTCGGGCACGCTCGGCCAATCGAATGCCTTCATCGGTTGCAGTGACCACGCGTGTGGTGCGGTGGAGGAGGCGCGCGCCGACCCGATCTTCGAGGCCCGCGATCGTCGTCGATAGGGTCGAACGCGGCATCCCAAGTATTTCAGCGGCTTGGGTGAAGCCGCCCGTGTCCATCACCGCCACCAGGGCGCGATATTCTCGAAGCCTGTCCATTTGGATACATTGTTCGTGATTTTCGACCAGTCAATTCAATTATTCCACCATTATCTGCCGCAGCGCTCTCTCTAGGTTGTGAACATCAACGAAGGAGCCTTTCATGACGAGCCATATTATTGCCGGAAAAACCGTGCTGATTGCGGGCGGTGCGAAGAATCTCGGCGGATTGATCGCTCGTGAGTTGGCTGATGCCGGCGCGAAGGCGATCGCAATCCACTACAACAGCGAAGCAACCCGCGTGGCTGCGGAAGAAACCGCGAACGCCGTTCGCGCCAAGGGTGCGCAGGCCGCAATATTTCAGGCCGATCTCACTTCGGCTGCGGCCAACGAGAAGCTGTTTGCCGATGCCGAAAAGGCTCTTGGCAAGATCGACATTGCGATCAACACGGTCGGCAAGGTGCTGAAAAAGACGATGATCGAAACGTCGGAGGCCGAATACGACGACATGGCCGCAATCAATTCGAAGTCGGCTTTTTTCTTCCTCAAGGAAGCGGGTAGGAACCTTAACGACAATGGCAAGATCGTGACGATCGTCACTTCGCTGCTCGGCGCTTTCACCCCGTTCTATGCGACCTATGAAGGCATGAAGGCGCCCGTCGAACACTTCACCCGGGCAGCTTCGAAGGAGTTCGGAGCGCGCGGCATCTCGGTCAACGCCATCGGCCCCGGCCCGATGGATACGCCGTTCTTCTACGGCGAGGAAAGCGATGAAGCTCAAGCCTATCACAAGAGCGCGGCATCGCTTTCGAGCTTCTCGAAAACCGGGCTGACCGACATTGAAGATATCGTGCCCTGGATCAAATTGCTCGTCAGTGACGGATGGTGGATGAGCGGCCAGACAATTCTCGTGAACGGTGGCTATACGACCAAGTAGCTGACCGCACCAAAGGACGCGCCGGCGAGAGGGGCTCGCCAAGCCGACCTGCTTTCCTACTCTGGCGCGACCTGTCAGCGTGGCCTGCATGAATCGTCCGAAATCCGCCTTCGCCATCCCGCAAGACCGCCCTGTGGCGGCCTGCGCGGGGCGACGGATTTTTCTGTTTCTGGACAGTGTAACATGTGTCTCCAACAGGCGGGCCGGAAGGAGGCGCAGGAATGAGGGAGCGGGCGTCTATTCCCCGTGCCCCCTATTCCCCGTGCCCACGTCCGAAATCGGGCCGCTCATCATCCTGCCCCTGCTCGATCACCTGCCGCCGGATCGCGCGGGTGCGGGTGAACAGGTCGAACAGCGTCTCCCCGTCGCCTGATCGGATCGCGCGTTGCAGCGCGGTGAGGTCTTCGGAAAAGCGCCCCAGCATCTCCAGCACCGCGCCGCGATTGGTCAGGAACACATCGCGCCACATCACCGGATCGGACGCGGCGATGCGGGTGAAATCGCGGAAGCCCCCGGCGGAATACTTGATCACCTCGCTTTGGGTGACGTCCTCCAGATCGCTCGCCGTGCCGACAATCGTATAGGCGATCAGGTGCGGGATGTGGCTGGTCACGGCAAGCACCAGATCGTGGTGGGCCGCGTCCATAAGTTCGACCTTCGAGCCGAGCGCCGTCCAGAAATCCGAAAGCGCCGCCAGCGCCGCCGGGTCGACACCATCGGGCGGGGTGATGATGCACCAACGGCCCGCGAACAGCGTGGCAAAGCCCGCCTCGGGCCCGCTCTGTTCGGTGCCAGCGACGGGGTGCGCAGGGATGATGCAGGCGCCGGGAAGTGCGGCGGAGAGCGCGTCTGCCACGGCCTCCTTGGACGATCCGACATCGCTGATGATCGCGTGGGGGGAAAGGCCGGGGGCAAGCTCACGCGCCGCATCGCCCATCGCGCCAACGGGCACGCAGAGGATGACAAGATCGGCGCTGGCAACGGCCTCAGCGGCGGTATCGCATACCCGGCCCACCAGCCCGCGCTCCGCCGCCTTGGCGCGCACCTGCGGGTCGCGGTCCCAGCCGGTGGTGGTGATGCCCAGCCCGCGCGCCTGCACGGCGAGCCCGATCGAACCGCCGAGCAGGCCCAGCCCGATGATCGCGGCGCGCTCGATCGTCACGCCGGCTCTCCGCACAGGGTGCGCAATGCGGCGATGACGCCAGTCATGGCGTCCGCCGTGCCGATGGTGATGCGCAGCGCGTCCGGCAGGCCCTGCCCGGGCAAATGCCGCACCGCATATCCCGCATCGGCCAGCGCGGTGAGCGCGGCTGCGGCGGTCACGTCACCGCCAAAATGCACCAGCACGAAATTGGCCTCGCTGGGGGAGGTGGTCAGGCCGTGATTACCCAGCGCGGCGATGGCATCGCAAAACCGCGCGCGTTCCGCCTCATTGTGGGCGCGACTGGCGGCGACGAAATCCTGATCGCCGAGCGCCGCAATCGCTGCCTTTTGCCCGCTGGTGGAAACGTTGAACGCCCCGCGCAGCCGGTTGATGAAGTCGATCAGTTCCGGCGCGCCGGTCGCCCAGCCCACGCGTTCCGATGCAAGCCCGTAAGCCTTGGAAAATGTCCGGGTGACCAGCACGTTGTCATACGCTGCCGCCAGATCAAATGCCGCGTGCTGATGTGCGGGATCGACATATTCGGCGTAGGCCTCGTCCACCACCAACAGCACCTGCGGCGGCAGGCCCGCGTGCAGCCGCGCCACTTCGGCAGGCGGCAGGAAGGTGCCAACCGGGTTGTTGGGATTGTCGAGCAGCACGACTTTGGTGTTCGGCGTGACGGCGGCGATCAGATTGTCGACCGATGCGGCATAGGCTGCATCATCCGCAAACACCGGAACCGCGCCGACCCGGTGCGCGAGCAGCGGGTAGAGCGAGAAGGAATAGCGCGAAAACACCACCTCATCCCCCGGCCCGGCCACCGCCTGCACCGCGCATTGCAGCAATTCGCCCGAACCCGCGCCGCATACGATCCGGTCGGCATCAAGCCCGTGCAGCGCCGCGATGGTTTCGCGCAGCGCCCGCGCATCCGGATCAGGGTAGTCGGCGGCGATATGCGGCATTGCCAGCGCCGCCAGCGCCGCCGGGCTGGAGCCAAGCGGGTTTTCATTGGCCGACAGCTTGACCAGCGGCGCGCCGCTGGCCGAGTGCGATGCGCCCGGTTGATAGGCGTGGATCTGGGCGATCCAGGGTTTGGGCTGAGGTTTGGTTGTCATCGCAAGCCCGATTAAAGAAAAACAGCCCTTCGACAAGCTCAGGGTGAGCGGTTATGGGGCTAACCTCAAAATTAATCCGCTCGTGCTGAGCTTGTCGAAGCACTGCCCCTTGTTCGGTTAAGTGCCACGTGTTGAACCCTTCGTCCGTCTTTCAGATCCCTTACCCCCTGCCGCTCGATAGCGGGCAGGCGCTCGATGGCGCGCAGATTGCCTATCAGACCTATGGCACGCTTGCGCCCGATGGATCGAACGCGGTGCTGGTGTGCCATGCGTTGACCGGGGATCAATATCTTGCCAGCGCGCACCCGATCACCGGCAAACCGGGGTGGTGGGAACGCATGGTCGGCCCCGGCAAGCCGATCGATACCAACCGCCATTTCGTGATCTGCGCCAATGTGATCGGTTCCTGCATGGGATCAACCGGCCCTTCCAGCATCGCGCCCGATGGGCAACCCTATGCGATGCGTTTCCCCGTCATCACCATTCGCGACATGGTGCGCGGGCTGGTGGCGCTGCTCGATGGGTTGGGGATCGACCAACTCCACGCCGTGGTGGGCGGATCGATGGGCGGGATGCAGGCATTGAGCCTCGCCGCCAACTGGCCGGCACGCGCAGCGCGGGTGCTGGTGCTGGCGTCAACCGCCCGCCATTCGGCGCAGAATATCGCGTTTCACGAGGTTGGGCGTCAGGCGATCATGGCCGACCCGGCCTGGGCGGGCGGGGATTACTACGCCAGCGAGGCGCGGCCCGACAATGGCCTCGCCGTCGCCAGGATGGCGGCGCATATCACCTACCTGTCCGAAGCCGGGCTGACCGAAAAGTTCGGGCGGCGCTTGCAGGATCGTGAGGCCAAGGGTTTCGGCTTTGATGCCGAATTCCAGGTCGAAAGCTATCTGCGCTATCAGGGCAGCGGGTTTACCCGGCGGTTCGATGCCAATTCCTATCTCTACATCACCCGCGCGATGGATTATTTCGATCTGGCCGAGGAACATGGGGGCAAGCTCGCCAATGCCTTTGCGGGGACGCAGGCGCGCTTTTGCCTGATCAGCTTTGATACCGACTGGCTGTATCCCACTGCGGAAAGCCGCCATATCGTCCACGCGCTCAATGCCGCGGGCGCGAAGGTCAGCTTTGTCGAACTTAGCGCAGCCCATGGGCACGACAGTTTCCTGCTCCCCCACGATCAGTGCGATCGGGTGGTTAAGGGATTCATCGAATGACGCTCCGCCCCGATCTGGCCGCTATTGCCGCGCACGTTGCTCCCGGTAGCCGGGTGCTCGATATCGGCTGCGGCGACGGCGCGTTGATGGCGGAACTGGAAAGCGTCAGCGGATGCGATGCGCGCGGGATGGAGCTTGACGGCGCGCTGGTGGAACGCTGCGTTTCGCGCGGGCTATCGGTGGTGCAGGGCGATGCCAATGTCGATCTGGCCGAATATCCCGACAAGGCGTTTGATTACGCAATTCTCAGCCAGACGTTGCAAACCGCGACCCGGCCTGATCTGATCCTGGATGAACTGCTGCGGGTGGGCCGCCGCGCGTTCGTTTCATTCCCCAACTTTGCCCATTGGCGCACCCGCGCGGCGCTGATGTTCGGCGGGCGGATGCCGGTGACCCGTGCGCTGCCAGTGAGTTGGTATGAAACGCAGAACATCCACCATGTGACGGTGGAGGATTTCCGCGATCTGGCGCGGAAAAAAGGCGCGAGGATCGAACGCGCGTGGTTTTTTGCCAATGAAAGCGAAATCGGCGCGCCAGCAGCGAACTGGCGCGCCGAATTCGCGGTGTTTGAATTGAGTAGGTAGATTTTTGCTTTTCGGTCACGCTATCGCGCGACGCACCCGCCCCGCCTCCCCACCCGGCCACCAATGACACCATCATGCTATGGTGGCCGGGTGGGGAGGCGGGGCGGGTGGTCTGAGGGGTCACGTCAGTGACCCCTTCACATCAAACACGGTGCAACATACACAGCTTGTGCCCGTCGAGATCAAGCACATAGCCGAGGTTCATCGTACCCATCGCACCGACGCGCGGGCCCGGCGGGTCTTCGATCGACTTGCCACCCGCTGCAACGGCGGCATCGTGGAAGGCCTTTACCTGCTCCAGACTGTCGCAGGCAAAACCGATGGTCGATCCGTTGGAGACGCAGGCCGGGGCATCGTTGATTGGCTGGCTGATCGAGAACATCCCGCCATTGTGCATCCAGAACGCGCGCTTGTGCCCGGTGGCGGCGACGTTGACCATTCCCGGCCCCGCGCCGAGCGTGGCCAGCACGGCATCGTAGAACGCCTTGGCACGGTCAAAATCATTGGTGCCAACCATTATGTGACTGAACATATTTTGGAGTCTCCTCTTATAAGACAAGTTGCGGATTAGGACGGATTTACGCTTGCGGCAATGCGGATTTCGGTAGCGTCAGGTTCATATCGGGGTGCATAGGGTGGCCTATGCTCACTTCGTTTTTCGCCGCCGCGCTTATGCTGCAGGCCGCCCCCACCCAAACCACCGTCCTTTCTCAGGAAAACCGCGCGCTGCTGCGCTGCGCTGCGGCTTTTGCGATTGTGGCGAACGGGCAGGCGAACAGCGATGCGGCGGCGCGGCAATGGCCCGATCTGAGCACGCGGGGCCGCGAATTCTTCGTGCTGACAATGGCGCAGCTGATGGATGCCAGCGGGCTGGATCGTGCCGGGATCACTCAGCTTGCCAGTGACGAGGCGCAGGCGCTGATCGCCAATGATGAAGTGCACAAGATCATGCCGACCTGCCTGCTGATGCTGGAATCCTCTGGCGTCTGATTACTCCCCCGATACCGGGCGTGGGGCATGGATTTGCGTTAAAAATTGCGGCAAGGAACGCGGCACCATGTGGCTCCTCTATCAATTCCCGCTGTGCCCTTTCAGTCGCAAGATCCGTCTGCTGCTGAGCGAAAAGAACGTCGCCTATGATCTGGTGCGCGAAGATCCTTGGTCGGCATCGGACATGTTCTTCAACCTGAACCCGGCTGGACGCACGCCGGTGATCGTCAATCGGGACAAGAACATCATCATCCCCGACAGCCGGGCGATTGCCGAATATTTCGAAGAGGTGGTCGAACGCAGCCCGATGATCAACGGCTCGGCCGCGCAGCGCGCCGAAATCCGCCGTTTGGTGGCGCTGTTTGACGAGAGCTTCTACGCCGATGTCACCGCGCCGCTGCTGTCAGAACGGATGAGGAAGCGCATCTTGCGCCAGCCGCCCGATAGCGGTGCGTTGCGCAATGCGATGAAGCTGGCCCACGGGCATCTGGATTACCTCGACTGGCTGATCGACAACCGGCCGTGGGTGGCGGGTTCGACCATGAGCCTGGCTGATCTGGCCGCTGCCGCGCAGATTTCGGTCGCGGATTACCTTGGCGGGATCGACTGGACGGGCCACGAACAATCGCGCGGCTGGTATGCGGTGTTCAAAAGCCGCCCGAGCTTCCGCCCGCTGCTGACAGAGCGGATGGACGCGATCAAACCGCCGCCGCATTATGCGCAGTTGGATGGGTGAGCTATCAAGAGGTGCCGTTATGATTGACGATCCCCGCAGCCTGACCGATGCCGAATGGCGCGAAAAGCTTTCGCCGGTGCAGTATCATGTGCTGCGCGAAGCGGGCACCGAACGCGCCTTCACCGGCGAATATGACAAGTTTTACGACGAAGGCGAATATCATTGCGCCGCCTGCGGCACGCAGCTGTTCTACAGCACCGCCAAATACAATTCCGGCTGCGGCTGGCCCGCCTTTACTCAGCCCGCCGATGGCGAGGTGGTTGAGGAGCACCGCGACACCGCCTACGGCATGATCCGCACCGAAGTGCGCTGCGGCAAGTGCGGCGGGCATCTGGGTCATGTCTTTCCCGATGGGCCGCCGCAGCAGGGCGGGCTGCGGTATTGCATCAACTCCGCCGCGCTGATTTTTACCCCGGCAGAGGACTGAGGCGCGGCCGCAGCGGGGGAGAGGTGAGAGCGTGCGGGTTCACCCCCGGTTACAATTTGCCTATGCAAGGGGCGCGTTTCCGCCCCTGACCGGTGGGCATTAAATGGGCACAGGCCATGTCAAAAAGGGGTGAGCGATTGCAGAACAAGGGCGCGCGCGGACAGCGCCGGGCGGCGGCGCAGCGGTCGGCACCCTCGGCAGCCCGCAGGCCGGACAATGCGCAGCCTTCGCGTCTGCGCCGCTGGTTCAAACGCGGGATGCTGTGGGGCGGCGCGCTGGCGTTGCTGGGGCTGGTGTTTCTCGCCTTTGCTGTCGGGTTCGCGGCGCAATCGCTGCCGAGCTATGCCGCGCTCAAGGCAACCCAGCCGGGGCAGACCATTGTCGTGCGCGCGCGCGACGGGCGCGAACTGGTCGAAATTGGCCCGAGCTTCGGCGAATGGCTCGATTACCACGAGATTCCCGAAAACATGACCAATGCGATGATCGCGGTCGAGGACAAGCGGTTCCATTCGCATCTCGGGGTTGACCCGGTGCGCCTGACCGGCGCGCTGATCGAAGGCGTCACCGGATCGCGCGCGCGGCTGGGCGGCACCTCGACAATTTCGCAGCAGCTGGCGCGCAACCTGTTCCTCAACAACAACCGGTCATTCGACCGCAAGGCGCGCGAAGCGGTGCTGGCGATGGCGCTCGAATGGAAATTCTCCAAACAGCAAATTCTCGAACTCTATCTCAACAAAGTCTATTTCGGCGGCGGAGCCTATGGGATCGACAGCGCCAGCCGCAAGTTCTTCAGCCACCCGGCCACCGAACTGAGCGTTGCCGAAGCCGCGATCATCGCCGGATTGGTCAAAGCGCCGAGCCATTATTCCCCCACCGCCGATGTTCAGGCCGCGGTTGACCGCGCGCAGGTGGTGCTTCGGCTAATGCGCGAACAGGGCTATATCACCCCCGATCAGGCCAGGGTCGATGTCAGCGCGGTGCAGCTGAAACAGCAGGCGGGGCAGAATTCGGTGCGCTATTTCACCGATTGGGTGCTGCCGCAGCTCGATATCATCCTGCCCGAAACCTACGAACCGATTGAGGTGTGGACCACGCTCGACATCGGAATGCAGCGCGCTGCGACCGCCGCGATCGAAGCCAACACGCCCAGCGGCGCGCAAGGCGCATTGGTCAGCCTTGACCGCGACGGAGCGATCCTCGCGCTGGTCGGCGGCACCGATTACGTTGCCAGCAATTTCAACCGCGCCACCACCGCGATGCGCCAGCCCGGGTCGGCGTGGAAGCTGTTTGTCTATCTCGCTGCGCTGGAAGCGGGCTACACGCCGGAAGACAAGGTGGTCGATACGCCGGTGACTATTGACGGGTGGAGCCCGCGCAATTCGAACGGGCGCAATGTCGGCGAAACCGATCTGCGCACTGCGTTTGCCTTTTCGATCAACACCGTCGCAGCCCAGTTGGGCAATGAAGTCGGGTTTGGCACGGTTGCGTCGATGGCGCGGCGGTTCGGGATCAGCTCGGATGTGGCGACTTACCCCTCGATGGTGCTGGGATCATCCGAAGTGCGCGTGATCGAAATGACGCAGGCCTTCGCCGGGATCTCTGCCAAGGGCGTCGCGGTGCAGCCCTATGGCATCACCAAGGTCACAGGCGCGAGCGGCGATGTGCTGTATCGCCGCGAGGAACCGCGCAAGGTGCAGCAGGTGCCCGATTACGTGGTCGCCGGGGCGACCGATCTGCTGCAAGCCGCAGTGCAGACTGGTACCGGCCGTGCGGCACAGATCGGGCGGCCCGTGGCAGGCAAGACCGGCACCACATCATCGAACAAGGATGGCTGGTTCATCGGTTTTTCCAGCGGAATCACCACCGGCGTATGGATGGGCCGCGATGATGCCAAGCCGGTGGCAGGCCTGCAAGGCGGGCGCGCGCCCGCGCAGGCGTTTGCCGCCTATATGCGCTATGCCGTCAAGGATCGCCCGGTTGAGGAGTTCGACATCACGCTCGAACTGCCCGAATGGCAGCTCGAACCCGATGAAGAAGCGTTGTTTGGTGAGCCTGACGATTATTACTACATCGACGAACAGGGCAATCTGGTCGAGCCGGGGCGGCGTGAACCTGTGCCCAGCCCATTCGGGATCGAAGGAGAGCGCGGGCCTGCTGCACCCCCGGCGGCCAGCCAGGATTTCCTTGAAGAAGCCACCGGCGGCGAAATCCCACGCCCACCAACCCCGCGCCGTCCGCCGCCTGAGTTATGATAAAAAAAGGACGCCGGAATTGCTCCCGGCGCCCTTTCTGGTTTGCGATATCAACCGATCAGCGCAGGCGGATCGGGAAGAACGCCGGAGGCTGCGTGCGGCGCTGGATGCGTAGCAGGATCGCCTCGCGCTCCTCGGTCGCGGCAGCTTTGACCTGCTCCGCCAGCGCTTCGACAGAGGCAACCGGCTGATAATTGGCCGACAGCACGATGTCTCCGCGCCGCAGACCCTTGCGCGCCGCGTCGGCATTGGGATCAACCGCCGCGATCACCACGCCCTGCGTTTCCGCCGGCACGCCAAGCGAGCGAGCAATCGCTGCGGTCATCGGAATCACCTGCAAACCCAGCTTCTGTTCGATCGTCTCATTCGAGGCGCCCGGTGCCATCGACTCTTCGGAATCGGGATCGAAAGTCTGGGTTTGCTGCTGCAATTCGGCTTCGCTTGGGCGTTTACCCAGCGTGACGTTGAGTGCGAGGCGCTTGCCATCGCGCAGCAATTCGACCGGCACCTGCGCACCGGGTTCCATATTGGCGACCAGGAAGGATACCGTCTGTTCCCCGGTCACGTCTTTGCCGTTGACCTTGGTGACGATGTCACCGGGCTTCAAACCCGCGCGTGCTGCCGGGCTATCATCCTGCACGGTCTGCACCAATTCGCCGCGCCGCTTGGGCAGGCCGAGAGAGGCGGCGAAGTCTTCATCAATCGGCTGGAGACCGACGCCGAGATAACCGCGCTGAATTTCGCGCCCGTCGCGCAGTTGCTCGACGATCGGCGCAGCGATTTCAGCGGGGATCGCAAAGCCGATGCCCACGCTGCCGCCCGAAGGCGAGAAGATCGCATTATTGATGCCGATCACATTGCCGCGCATGTCGAACAGCGGCCCGCCCGAATTGCCGCGGTTGATGCTGGCATCGGTCTGGAGATAGCGGTCATAGGCGCCGCCTTGGCCGGTGTTGCGATAGACTGCGGAAATGATCCCGCTGGTCACCGTGCCGCCAAGGCCGAACGGATTGCCGATTGCCACCACCCAGTCACCCACGCGCGCTGCGCTCGAATCGCCGAAGGTCACGAACGGGAAGGATCGGTTGGCCTTGATCTTGAGCACCGCGAGATCGGATGCGGCATCGGCGCCGACCAGTTCGGCTTCGTATTCGGTGCCATCGGGCAAGGTAACGGTGATCGATTCGAGCTTGGCGCGGCTATCGGGCGAGACAACGTGATTATTGGTCACCACAAAGCCATCGGCCGAAATAATGAAGCCCGACCCCAGCGACTGCGCCTCACGCGTTTGCGGCTGACCGCCGCCGCCCTGACGGCGGCTGAACAGGTCGGCAAAAGGGGTGCCCGCAAACGGGTTATTGGCAACCTCGATCCGCTGGCGGGTGGCAATATTGACCACCGCAGGCTGTAATTGCGCGGTGAGATCGGCAAAGCTGACAGGGGCGCCCTCAATCGGCACCACCCGGTCCATCACCGCATCATCATTCTGCGCCACCTGCGCGCCCAGCGGCGTTCCGGTGATCAGCGAAATGGCAGCGCCGCCGACCAGCAGCGCGCTCGACAGTCCGTATACATAGCGCACGTTCTTCACGTCCTCTTGGTCCTTATCATCAAGCAGGAACGCGCGGGGGCCGCTGCGTTCCTCACACTGTCAACGGGGCCAGCCGAACATCTGGCTGGGTTGCCCCAAATGCACCTTTCGGGCCTGAACGCTGATTGAACGCAACATTACATTCAGCGCTCAGGATCATCCCCTGGTCGAACGCGTTAGCGTTTCCCCCTGAACTGGCGGAAATATTCGCTGTCGTCCGAAAGCACCATCGCGCTGTTGCCTTCCCCGGCCAGAAAGGTCTGGCGATAGCTTTGCATGGCGCGATAGAAATCGTAGAATTCCGGGTCTTTTCCATAAGCATCGGCATAGATGCGCGCGGCCTGCGCCTGGGCTTCGGCCTGAGTGATCTGCGCATCGCGTTGCCCGGCGGCGCGGATGGTGGCGGCTTCTTCCTGCCGATCGGTTTCCATCCGGGTGAAGGCGGCATCAAGCGGGCGACCTTCGGGAAGGTCTGCCGCCTTGATCCGCACGTCGAGCACCTGCGCGCCGTAATTGCGCGCCTGCGTATCCAGTGTGCGGGTGATATTGGCCATCGCGGTGCCGCGTTCAGCATTGATCAGCGCCGAAAACGGCCGCCGCCCCAGTTCCTGCCGCAGCACCGAAGTGAGGATCGGCAACAATTGCGATTCGAGCTGTTCCTCAGTCCCGGCACGCTCCACCATCCGCACCGGATCGATGATGCGATAGCGGGCATAGGCATCGACCTGCAGGCGCTGCTGATCGTTGGAGAGCACCTGTTGCCGGGTCATGTCGAGATCGAGCACCCGGCGGTCAACCATTTGCACCGCCTCGACGAAGGGAATGCGCCAGTTGATGCCCGCGCCGGTCTGGCCGTAGGGCACTTCGGGTCGAAACTGGTTGAACACCCGGTCGGGCTGCCCGGTGCGGATCACCACCGCCTGATGGGTTTCGGGCACGATCACCACGCTGGACAGCAAGGCCACCAGAATGACGACGGCGGCGATCAGGATCGCTTTGTAGTTCTGAAACACAGCATTCATGGCACTATTCCCCTTGCGGCCGCGGCGGCTGGGCTGCGGTCTGCGCCCGGCGCTGCAATTCGGGCAGCGGCAGATAGGGCGTTACATTGCCGGATTCGACGATGGTCTTGTCGGTCTTGGACAGCACCGATTCCATGGTCTCGTAATACAGGCGGCGGCGCGTCACTTCGGGGGCGAGGCGATATTCTGCATAGATATTGTTGAATTCGCTCGCATCACCTTGCGCCCGCGCGAGCACTTGCTGGGCGATCGCCTGCGCGCGGTTGACCGCGGCATCGGCATCCTGCTGCGCCGAAGACACGTCCTTGAACGCTTCTTCAACCCGGCTTGGCGGGTCGGTCTTGTTGATTTCAACGCCCTGCACGGTGATCCCCGAACGATAGGCATCAAGCCGCGCCTGCATCCGTTCGCGCACCGTCTGTTCGATTTCCGCGCGGCCTTCACCGGTCAGAACCTCGTCGAGTTTCTTGCGCGCCACCGCCGCGCGCATGGCGGCTTCGCCGATTTCAAGCAGCGCGTTGCGCGGATCGCCAAGCTGGTATTTGTAGAGCGTCAGGTTCGAGATGTTCCAGCGTACCACGTAAGACAGATCGACCAAGTTCTGATCCCCGGTCAGGATCAGTTTTTCGGTGTTGGTGCCGGGAATTTCCTCCGACCGGATCTGCGTGACGTTTTCCTTTTCGACCATGTTGATCGGCCAGGGCGCGGTGAAATTGGTGCCCGAATCAAGCGTGTCCGAATATTTCCCGCCGAGCCATGTGACCACCGCCTGTTCGCCCGGCTGGACAAAATGGACGCTGCTTGCGGCGACCCAGATCAATGCGACTGAGCCGATAATAACCGGAAGCCAGCTTTTGCCGCCGGGCCGTTCGGGCAGGCGAAAAGTTGGTCCGCCGGGGCCACCACCCGCGCGGCGCGGGCCTTCGGGGCCGCGACCCTTGAAGATATCCTCGATACTGGCCGAACGCCGCTTGCCTGGTTCACCCCCGCCGGGAAGCCACGGATTGCGCGGGCCATCCGGCCCGCCGCTGCCGCCTGCACCGCTGCCGCCATCGCCGCCGGGCTCGTCGCCCTTGCCCGATCCGCCCCACGGATTATTTTTGCCAGCCATGGCAAGGCCGCGTGCGGCCATACCAAGACGTTCTCTCCAACCGACCAATCTTTGCATAATGCCGTTATAGGCATGCTCTGCGGTGAAAAACAGGGGTTGGCAGCGTGAATTTGATGGTAGAGGCGTTCCGCCATGAGCAAACTACCCGAACCATTCCGCGAACCGACAGCTGAAGAAGCGCTGATCCGCGCCGCTTTGCCGCCTGAAATCAACCAGCGTTTGCAAACGGCCCGGATTATTTCGCGCCGCGCAGTGGTTGTGGCTGAGGCAGGTGACCTGTCCGATAGTGCCCGCGCCGAACTGGAAAGCGCGATCACCGCCGCGCTCACCCCGCTGGCTGAAGTCGACGAAGTGCGCATCGCGCTGACGGGGGAACGCCGCCGCCGCCGCTTGATCGCGGTGGGATCGGGCAAGGGCGGGGTCGGCAAATCGACGCTGACCACCAATCTTGCGGTTGCGCTGGCGCGGATGGGGCGCAAGGTGGGCGTGATTGACGGCGACATTTATGGCCCATCGCAGCCCAAATTGCTGGGAACCGAGGGGGTCAAGCCTGCGGTCGAAGGCGACAAGCTGGTGCCGATTGCCAGCCGCCACGGGGTCAAGGTGCTATCGATGGGCCACCTGGTCGCGCCTGGAAAGGCGTTGGCGTGGCGCGGGCCGATGACCGGAAAGGCACTGGCGCAACTGGTCGATGCCGAATGGGGCGACACCGATTTGCTGCTGGTCGATTTGCCGCCGGGCACCGGCGATGTGCAATTGTCGATGCTGTCCGCCCACCGCCCCGATGGCGCGATCCTCGTTTCAACCCCGCAGGATCTCGCCTTGATCGACGCTGCGCGTGCCGGGCAATTGTTTGATCAGGGTAATGTGCCGATCATCGGGCTGGTTGAAAACATGGCGGGCTATGCCTGCCCGCATTGCGGCGAGATCAGCGATCCGTTCGGGCAGGGCGGGGTCGAGAAATTCGCCGCAGCACTGGAAATCCCGTTTCTGGGCCGGGTGCCGTTGACACTGGCGACGCGGATTGCGGGCGACACGGGCGAGCCGCCGGCAGCCCGCGATGACGAGACCGGCGCGCCATTTGCAGCGATTGCGCAGCGCCTTGCGCGCTGGCTTGATACAGGGGCGGTCTAGGCGATGCAGGTCTCGCGTCGGGGTGTGCTGGCAGGGGCGGCAGCGGGCGGCGGCCTGCTGATCGCATGGTGGCTGATGCCGCGCAGCTATGCCAGCCCGCTGGTGGCGGCGAAGGGCGAGCAGGTGTTCGGAGCATGGATCAAGATTGCCAATGATGGCGTGGTAACCGTGGCGGTGCCGCAGCTGGAAATGGGGCAGGGCATCACCACCCTGCTACCGCAGATCGTGGCGCATGAACTGGGCGCGGACTGGCGGCAGATTGCCGTGGAGCCCGCGCCGGTTTCGGGTGCCTATGCCAATGTGCCGCTGGCGCAGAAATGGATCGCGCTGTGGGATCCCGTTGCCGCCGGGCTGTCGGCCAGCACCGACGCCTTGATGGCGAAGCGATTTGCCGGGGCGCAGCGGTTCAACGCCACCGCCGCTGGCACCGCGATTGAAGCCTATGAACTGCCCTGCCGCGAAGCCGCCGCTGCCGCCCGCGCGATGCTGGCGCAGGAGGCCGCCTCGCGCTGGGGCGTGGCTTGGGAAGAATGCGAGGTCGCAGAGGGCTTTGTCTCGCATGGTGAACGGCGCGCCACCTTTGGCGAGTTGGCCGAAGCCGCCGCCGCATGGACTCCGCCCGACCCCGCGCCGCTGCGCCCTGAACCTTTGCGCGAGGCCCCGCTATCCGCCGAATCCGACGTGGCCCCCGCTTTCCCCCGGCTTGACCTTCCGTCCAAGGTTGATGGATCGTATCGCTTTGGAGGCGATGTGCGACTGCCGGGGATGGTCTATGCCTCAATCCGCCACGGGCCTGCCGATGGATCGGAACTGACCGGATTCTATCGCGATGCCGCTGCCGGGATCAAGGGGCTGGCCGGGATCATCCAGTCCAAACGCTGGCTTGCGGTCGCGGCCGACACATGGTGGAGCGCGGATCAGACGCTCACTGCGATGAAGCCCAGATTCGCAGTGACCGCACCGGTCAACAGCAATGAAATCGCCGCCCGTCTCGATACCATGCTTGATGGCGGGAAAGCCTTTCCGATTGCCGAAACCGGGTTTGGCGGCGCGGCGCTGAAGCGCGTGGACATGGCCCGCCGTTACGAGGTCGAGCCGGGCTATGCCGCCCCGCTCGAAACTGCGACTGCCACCGCGCGCTATGCCGACGGGCGGCTCGATCTGTGGATCGCCAGCCAGGCCCCCGAACAGGCGCGCATCGCCGCCGCCCGCGCGATCGGCATCGCCACCGAGGACGTCGCGCTATACCCGATGCCCGCAGGCGGCAGTTTCGATGCGCGGTTGGAACATGACCACGCCATCGAAATTGCCCTGATCGCGCGCGAGCTTGCCAAGGAAGCGCCGCGCGCCGTGCAACTCACCTGGCCCCGCCGTGACGAGATGATCCGCAGCCGCCCGCGTGCGCCCGCATGGCTGCTGATCGGGGCGCAGCTTTCCCAAGCCGACCCCGGCGCGATCGATGCGCTGCGGCTGCGGATTGCGACGCCGCCCGCCGCGCGCGAATTCGGCAAGCGGTTGTTCGGCAACCTCACCAGCATGGCCGCGATCCGCGAAACCACTGGACAGGCTGATGCGATGGCGTGCGAAGGTGCGGTGCCGCCCTATCAGCTGCCCGCGCTGCTGGTGGAGCATATCCCGGTCGACATCGGCCTGCCGGTCGGGCGGGTGCGCGGCAATGCCCATGGGCCGACCACCTTCGCGATTGAGTGCTTCATCGACGAAATCGCCGCGAAATACGGGCGTGAACCGCTGTCGTTCAGGATGGCGATGCTGGGCGGCGATGTGCGGCTGGCGGCGTGTTTGCAACGCGCGGCGCAGCTGGCGGGATGGGATGGCGGGGTCAACCAAAGCGGGCAGGGCATTGCCTGCGCGCGCATCGGCGAAGGGCCGGGGGCCGCGCGCATCGCCTGCGTGGCTACTGCGCGGCAAGGCGAAGGCGGGGTGCGCGTAACGCGCCTGTCAGCGGCGGTGGATATTGGCCGGATCATCAATCACGACATCGCGCTCCAGCAGATTGAAGGCGGGCTGGTGTTCGGGATCGCAACGGCGCTGGGCAACCCGGTCAAACTGCGCGGCGGCGTGCCCGAGGTGGTCGATTACGAGGCGCTGGGACTGCCCGTGCTGGCCGATTGCCCCGATATGCGAATTGAATTCATCGCCAGCGAAGCCCCGCCTGCCGATCCCGGCGAACTGGGCGCGGTGGTGGCCCCTCCGGCGATTGCCAATGCCTTGTTTTCCGCGACGGGGTTGCGCCTGCGCCGCCTGCCCTTACTTTCGGACGGCATATGACCTGGCAAACCCAGCGCCTTCCGGGCGACCACCCCCCTGTATCGAGCGGCCGGATCGGCGTCTTGCTGGTCAACCTTGGCACGCCTGACGGGCCTGATCCGGATTCGGTGCGGCGTTATCTCAAGCAGTTTCTGTCTGACCGGCGCGTGATCGAGATTCCGCCGATTGTGTGGCAATTGATCCTGCGCGGGATCATTTTGAACACCCGCCCGAAAAAGAGCGCGAAAGCATATGCCAAGATCTGGACGGAGCGCGGATCGCCGCTGGCCGATATCACTTCGCGTCAGGCCGAAGCGATGGCCAAGGTGATGGAACCCCGGTTCGGTGATAATATCGTGATCGATTACGCCATGCGCTATGGCAATCCTTCGATCGAACAGCGCATCACCGAACTGACAAACAAGGGCTGCGACCGCATCCTGATTGCGCCGATGTATCCGCAATATTGCGCCGCGACCACGGCGACGGTGTTTGACGAGGTGGCCCGCGTGCTCGGCGCAATGCGCTGGCAACCGGCGATGCGGTTCGTGCCGCCTTATCACGATCACCCCGATTATCTGCGTGCGCTGGCGGATGATCTGACCCGGCAGGTGCAAGCCCTCAGCTTTACCCCTGAGGTGATGCTGATGAGTTTTCACGGGATGCCGCTGCAAACGCTGCACAAGGGCGATCCCTATCATTGCCACTGCCAGAAAACCGCGCGGCTGCTGCGCGAGCGGTTGGCAGCGCGCCCTGAATTTGCGGGCGTCAGGTTTGAAACCACGTTCCAATCGCGCTTTGGCCCGGCGCGCTGGCTTGAACCCTCCACCGACACCACGCTGATCGCCGAAGGGCAGAAGGGCACCAAACGCCTGGTGGTTGCCGCCCCCGGCTTTGCCGCCGATTGCGTCGAGACGCTGGAGGAACTGGCATTGGAAGGCCGCCGTGAATTCATCGAGGCGGGCGGTGAGGATTATGCTGTGCTTACCTGCCTCAACACCTCGGACGCCGGCCTGACGATGATCGAAGCAATGCTCCGGCGAGAGCTTTCGGGGTGGATTTGACCGCTGCGATTATTTACATCAGGGTCAGTTGCTAATCCGAACCCGATACGGAGCCTGATCTGACCATGGCCACCCTTGCTGAAGCCCCGCATTCCGCCAATGCCCCCTTTGCCGATGCGCCGCGCGATTGGAGCGAGGGGCGCCTCGGTGAAGCTGATCTTGCCCACATCCCCGGCGATGCGGGCTGGCCGGTGGTGGGTAACACCTTCACCATGCTGGCTGATCCCCATGGCTTTGCGCAGCGGATGATCGACACCCACGGGCGGGTTTACAAGAACCGCGCGTTCGGCGGGTGGCAGGTGGCGCTGATCGGGGCCGAGGCGAACGAGCTGCTGTTGTTCAACAAGGACAAGATTTTCTCCAGCGAACAGGGTTGGGGGCCGCTGCTCGACCAGCTGTTCCCGCGCGGGCTGATGCTGCTGGATTTCGACCACCACCGGATCGATCGCCGCGCGCTGTCGATCGCGTTCAAACCTGAACCGATGCGCCATTATTCGGGCGCGCTGAACCGCGGGATTGCCCGCGAAGTGGCGGATTGGGCGGGCGATTTGCGGTTCTATCCGGCGATCAAGAAGCTGACGCTTGATCTCGCTGCAGACAGTTTCATCGGCCTGCCGTGGGGGCCGGAGGCGGACAAGATCAACGCCGCTTTCGTCGATATGGTGCAGGCCTCGGTCGCGCCGATCCGCACACCGCTGCCGTTCACCAAGATGAAAAAGGGTGTCGATGGCCGGGCGTTTCTGGTCGATTATTTCACACGTGAAACATTGCACCGCCGCGAACACGGCGGCGGGCAGGACATGTTCAGCCAATTCGCCACTGCGACGCGCGAGGATGGCAGTCTCCTGCCGGTCGATGAAGTGGTTGATCACATGAACTTCCTGATGATGGCCGCGCATGACACCATCACATCGTCGGCCACATCGCTGATCTATCACCTCGCCGCCAATCCCGTATGGCAGGCAAAACTGCGTGAGGAGATTTTCGCGGTCACTGGCGGGCCGGATGGGCAGGGTAATCCGCGCGGTCTTGATTATGATGATCTGGCCAGGCTGGAACTCACCGAAATGGCGTTCAAGGAATCGCTGCGGATGATCCCCCCGGTGCCGTCAATGCCGCGCCGGGCGCTGCGCGAATTTGAATTCGGCGGATACCGCATCCCGGCAGGTGCGATGGTGGGGATCAATATCCACTGGACCCATCATTCGGCCGATTACTGGGACAATCCCGCCGTTTTTGATCCCATGCGCTTTACCCCCGAACAGGTGCGCGCGCGGCACAAATACGCCTGGGTGCCGTTTGGCGGGGGGGCGCATATGTGCCTGGGGCTGCATTTTGCCTATATGCAGGTCAAGATCCTGCTCGCCCAATTGCTGCAACGTTATCGGATTGAAGTTGAGGCTGGCTATGCTCCGGCGTGGCAGGACTGGCCGATCCCGCAGCCCAAGGATGGGCTGAAGGTGACGTTCAAATCGCTATAAGTGTTTCACGTGAAACATTGGCAAGAAGGGGTCTAGCGGGGGTCTAGATGTTTAGTCCCGGCATTTGATGGTGTAATATTCAGCCATCAATGGAAGGACGCGCTATGGGACAGATTCTGCACGGGAGCGCCCGCAC
>PHEB01000026.1 GCA_002842735.1 Alphaproteobacteria bacterium HGW-Alphaproteobacteria-7
CCAGCGATCCAAAGCCCTTCGTCTGGAAGGCGGACCCCGACGAAATCATCGCCGCACGTAACCGGGGGTTCCAAACGTTGGAGTCAATCCACTAGGCCGTGTTGACAAAAGACTTCAGCCATAGGCGTGTCGCGGCGAGGTTGAGGAAGCTCTCGAACGAGAGTGTGGTCTTGTCGTAGCGGGTGGCGATGCGGCGCTGTTGCTTCAGTTTTCCGAACATGCGCTCTACGCGGTTGCGATCCCGATAGCGGCGATAGTCTGGGTGCTCGGGGACCTTGCGGTTCGAGCGGGGCGGGATGATCGGCAGGATGCCTCGGATCAGCAAGCTTTCCCGGAAGCGGTCGCCATCATAACCCTTGTCCGCCAGCAGCGCCTTGGGCGTAGTGACGGGGATCTCCATCAGCGGCTCGGCAGCGGTGTAATCGGAGGCCTCGCCGCCGGTCAGGATGAAGCCGAGAGGCAGTCCCTGATTGTCGCAGCGGGCGTGGATCTTGCTCGTAAAGCCGCCGCGTGATCGACCAAGAGCGTTCGCACAAGCCCCCCTTTTCCGCCCGCTGCCGAGACGTGGCCGCGAACGCTGGTGCTGTCGATCATGTGCTGCCAGTCGTCGGTCAGCCCCAGATCGACCAGCGTTTGCAGCAGGGCATCCCAGACGCCCTGTTCGGCCCAGCGCCGGAAGCGGACATAGACCGAATTCCACTTGCCGTAGCGCTCGTGCATGTCGCGCCAGGGGCAGCCCACTCTCAGCACGTGGAGCATGCCATTGAGAAAGCGCCGGTTATCGCCCGCCGGTCGCGCCCAGCGACCACGCTCAGGCGGCAACAGCGGCCCGATCAGCTCCCATTCCGCATCCGACAAGTCCCCACGACCCATGACTGCTCCTCAAAAAGCAGTCTTGAATCAGAACTCAGGGCAAATGGGAATCCCTTTTGTCAACACGACCTAGCGCCCCTCCGCCTCCTCCACGGCCAACGCCTACGAAACCACAATCGCCCCCGTCTAAGCCATCGAGGTAACTTGGTCCGAGGGGGCTTTTTCCATTGTCGAATTTCAACCCTTCGAATGTTGTCGGCAGGGATATAAGTGATGTTTGCGCCATCGTGCTTGTGAAGCACTTCTTTGTGATTGAACCATTCCCCCGAAGGGGCCTTCTCTGATGTCACGTAAATAGCAACGCTTCCATCTAATCCGAAAACACCGCATTCGAATGGCGCAAATCGATAAATACGCGTGTCGTCACACATAAGTAAGCGGCCATCCGACAGTTCTACAACAATCTGTGATGGTCGAAGGTCAGTTCTTTCTGCAGTGATCGAGAGCCATGCACTTGGAAGGTCGTCCGACCAAGCAAGCAGGTATCGCCTTGAGAATTTGCGAAACAGTGGGCCAATGACAGCCCGCCACAAGGCCCCAGAAAATGCAGCAACAACGAATGCAATGACCGCAGACAGGAGATCCGCAAAGTCTGCCTCTTTGCATACTGCCATAACAAAAGTTGCGACCAAACCGAAGGCGATCGTCCTAAAAATTATATCAGTTGCCGTGTGATGTTGGCGAAGGCCTGAGAATGCGAGCAAGTAGGCAGCATATCCGCTGCCCAGCGACACTTGGATCGCGAAGGGTAAGTTTAAAATGTCCGTGTTCATAGCTGTTCGAATTGCTCGCAGATTTCCAAGAAAATCACAACCTGATTGACTTTCCCCACATTCACGCCCACATGCCCGCCATCGAAGCGCGCTAGCCATGCGTGAAGCGGCGGAAAACTAAAAGCATCCGCCCCGGCCGCGCCTCGGTTCTACCCAAGACTTCCCTTTTCACGCGGGCGGTTTCAACCCCCGCGCCGCGCGCCCGCTATGGGTTTCGCGCGCCGCAGATTATTTGCGAGTTTTATCTACATGACGACTTTTGCTGAACTCGGGCTGTCGCAGCCCGTGCTCCAGGCCCTTGATATGAAGGGCTATACTACCCCCACCCCAATCCAGGAACAGGCCATTCCGGCCGTTCTCAAGGGCCGCGATCTGCTCGGCATTGCCCAGACCGGCACCGGCAAGACGGCCGCGTTCATGCTTCCCAGCATTGACCGGCTGCGCGAATCCGACAAGCAGATCCCGTTCAAATCCTGCCGCATGCTGGTGCTGGCCCCGACCCGCGAGTTGGCGGTTCAGATCGCTGATAGCGCCAAGGATTACGGCGCGCTCGCCGGCCTCAAAGTGCAGTGCATCGTCGGCGGCACGTCCGTCGGCAAGGATCGCAACAAGTTGCACCGCGGCACCGATATCCTCGTCGCCACGCCGGGCCGCTTGCTCGATCTGATCGATCAGAAAGCGCTGAACCTCAATGGGATCGAAGTGCTGGTGCTCGACGAAGCGGATCAGATGCTCGACCTCGGCTTCATCCACGCGCTGCGCAAGATCCGCGACATCACCCCCAAGGATCGCCAGACGCTGTTTTTCAGCGCGACCATGCCCAAGGCGATCAAGGAGCTGGTGAGCGGGTTCTGCAACAATCCGGTGCAGGTCTCGGTCACGCCGCAGAGCACCACCGCCGAGCGCATCGACCAATATCTGTTCATGGTGCAGCAGGACGAAAAGCTGTCCCTGCTCGAAATGATCCTCAAGGGGCGGCATACCGTTCCCGGCGCGATTGAACGCGTGCTGATCTTCGCCCGCACCAAACACGGCGCGGACCGGGTGGTGAAGCGGTTGGAGCAAGGCGGGATCGAGGCCAACGCGATCCACGGCAACAAATCACAGCCGCAACGCCAGCGCGCGCTTGACGAATTCCGCAAAGGCCGCGTGCCGGTGCTGATCGCGACCGACGTGGCCGCGCGCGGGATCGATATTCCGGACGTTTCGCACGTCATCAACTACGAACTGCCCAACGTGGCCGAACAATATGTCCATCGCATCGGACGCACCGCACGCGCGGGCAAGGACGGGATAGCGATTGCCTTTTGTGCCGAGGATGAACGCGCCTATCTCAAGGATATTCGCAAGGTCACCGGCGCAGAACTGGAACGCTTGCCGCTGCCGGATAATTTCCGCGCCGTGGTGGAAGGCGAAGGGCCGACCAAGCCCGCCGCTCGTGTTCCGATGAAGCGCGTCAACCCCCGTCCAATTGGCCAACGTCCACAGGGCGATCGCAAGCCGCATGGTGAGAATCGGGGAGAGCGCCGCCCGGATGGCGAACGTCGCCCGCAGCAAGGCGAACGCCGCGCTGATGGGGAGCGTCGCCCGCAAGGTGATCGCAAGCCGCAGCAGGCCACGGGATCAGGCCGTCCCGGCGGCAATGGTGGCGGCGGTGATCGCCGTCATCCCGGTGGCGGTGCGCGCCCTTCGGGCAATGGCGGAGGCGGCGGTGATCGCGGCCGTGGCCGGGGTCGTCCCGGCGGCGGCGGGGGCGGTCGCCCACGCTCGGTCAACGCCTGATTGCTGCGGGATGCCTCGCGCTTCCCGCTCCATCCTTTGTTGTCGCATCGTAAAAAGCTGAAAACCGGTTCCCACTTTTCAGCACGATGCTCTAAATAAAAGAAATTACAGCTTTTTGCGCGTCGATGGTTGCCGCCATCGACGCGCTTCGCCATATGCGGCCGGTGACCTACGGGAGCAGCGCAATGGCCGACGAATTTGACTATGATCTCTTCACCATCGGGGCAGGATCGGGCGGCGTGCGCGCCAGCCGGGTTGCCGCAGCACACGGCGCGCGGGTGGCGGTGGCCGAGGAATACCGGGTCGGCGGCACTTGCGTGATCCGCGGCTGCGTTCCCAAGAAGATGCTCGTCTACGGCGCCCACTTTGCCGAGGATCTGGAAGACGCCAAGCAATTCGGGTGGACGATCGAGGGCAAAAGCTTTGACTGGGTCAAGCTGCGCGACAGTGTGCAAGCCGACGTCAGCCGCCTCGAAGGCCTGTATGGCCAGACGCTCAGCAACCATAATGTCACTGTCTATGATGAACGCGCGACCATCACCGGCGATCACCAGATCACGTTGACGAGCGGCAAGGTCATCACCGCCAAATATATCCTGATCGCCACGGGCGCGCGTCCGATGGTTCCGGACTTTCCCGGAAATGAACACGTCATCACCTCGAACGAGGCGTTCCATCTCGACGCCATCCCGCGCCGTATCCTGATCGCGGGCGGGGGCTATATTGCCAATGAATTTGCCGGAATCTTCAACGCATTCGGCAGCAAGGTGACGATCGCCAACCGATCGGAAACGATTTTGCGCGGCTATGATGAAAGCGTGCGCGACCGCTTGCTGCAAATTTCGCTGACCAAGGGGATCGAATTCTGTTTCCACTCTGAATTCGAATCTGTCGAAAAACAGGATGATGGCAGCCTGCTGGTCAAGCTGACCGGGCAGGATGCGCGGGTGTTTGACACGGTGATGGTCGCGACCGGGCGTGTGCCCAATATCGAAGGGCTGGGGCTGGAAAGCATCGGCGTTGCTACCGGGCGCAGGGGTGAAATCGTGGTCGACGCTTTCAGCCGCACCAATGTCGATTACGTCTATGCTGTCGGCGATGTGACTGACCGCGTGCAGCTCACCCCAGTCGCCATCCGCGAAGGGCAGGCGTTTGCGGATTCGGTGTTCGGCGGGGTTGAGCCTTACGCGGTCGATCATTCCTGCGTGCCCAGCGCGGTGTTCAGCCATCCGCCGATCGCTGCGGTTGGCATGACCGAAGGCGAAGCGCGCGACACTCTTGGCACGATCAAGGTCTATCATGCCGATTTCCGCCCGATGAAAAACGTCTTGTCGGGCCGCAACGAACGCAGCCTTTACAAGATGATCGTCGATGCCGCGAACGACCGGATCGTGGGGCTACACATGATCGGCCCCGAAGCGCCAGAGATCATGCAGGCGGCGGCGGTGGCGGTGAAAGCGGGTCTGACCAAGGCCGATTTCGACGCGACCGTTGCTATCCACCCGACGATGGCGGAAGAACTGGTGCTGTTTAAGTGACACTCCATTCGTCCTGAGCCTGTCGAAGGACTGCACTTCTTCTCCCGCCAAGGCCCGAGTAAAGACAGTGCTTCGACAGGCTCAGCACGAGCGGGCTTTGGGTTATGTTTTCAGGCCCCCAACCGCGCTGGGCTGAACATCTCCGGCGCAAGGCCCGCCGCCGCGCAATCTTCGGGGAAGGGCAGGCCCAAAGCCGCGCTTGCCGCAATCCGTGACAGCGCGGGCGCGGTCTGGAAGCCGAACCCGCCTTGTCCGGCACACCACACAAACCCCGGCGCGCCCGCTGCGTTGCCGATCACCGGCAATTCGTCGGGTGCAAAGCTGCGCAGGCCCGCCCAGCTATGGCGGATGCGCCTGATCGCAAGCGTGGTCGCCTGCTCCACCCGGTCAGCCGCGATGGCGATGTCCAGTTCTTCGCTCGCCGCGTCGCAAGGGGCGGATGGGGTCTGATCCATCGAGGAGGCAAGCAACTGTCCCCGGCCTTCGGGGAGCAGATAGAAGCCTTCTCCGACCGTCTTGGTAAAGGGCCATGCGCGCACGTCCTCGCCTTCGGGCGCGGCGAAGGAAATCACGGTGCGCCGTCGCGGTTCGATACCGATGGGGGTGACGCCTGCCATCCGCGCTATCTCATCCGCCCATGCGCCCGCGGCGTTGACGATGATTGGGGCGGCGAAGTGGCCCTTTGACGTTGTGACTCGCCATACCTCGCCATAGCGCCGGATCGCGCTCACCCGTGCGCCGCACACCAGATCGCCGCTGTGGGCGCGCAGATCGGCCACGTGCGCCTGCAACATGGCGTTGGTGTCCAGCTTCAAGGAACCGTGGTCGAGCAGCGCGGCGGCGCAGGCTTCGGGCTTCAGCACCGGCACCAGCGCGCGCGCCTCATCCGGCATGATTCGCGCACAGTCACTGCCGAACTGTCGGTGCACATCCTCCAGCGCATCGAGCGCCGCCGCTTGCCCTGCCGAAGCAATATGCAGCGCCGGGTGCCGCACAGCGTGGGCCGCCAGATCGGGCAGGCTCAGCGCGGTCAGCGTCCGCACGATCCGCTCGCCCAAACCGTAATGCGCAAAGGCGACGCTGCGGCCCGAGGCGTGGTATCCGGGTGCGCTTTCGCCTTCCAGCACCACCACCCGCCCATGCCGCGCCAACCGCGCAGCCAGCGATAGCCCCGCAATCCCGCCACCGATCAATACCATGTCCGCCTGTTGCATCAGTGTCCTTGCTCTCACCGCTATTTTTGCCACGTTGACGCTGAGCGAGCGCTAAGGCAACGCGTTTGGCAACAAGAACCACCAGAGGGGATGCCGAGTGTCTGCCAACATCGCCGAAATGGAACGTCGCCGCGAAGCCGCCCGGATGGGTGGCGGGGCGGGGCGCATTGAAGCCCAGCACGCCAAGGGCAAGCTGACCGCGCGTGAACGATTGGACGTGCTGCTCGACGAAGGAAGCTTCGAGGAACTTGATGCCTACGTCGAACACGACTGCATTGATTTCGGAATGGAAACCCAGCGCATTCCCGGAGACGGAGTGGTGACGGGCAGCGGCACCATCAACGGGCGGCTCGTCTATGTGTTCAGCCAGGATTTCACCGTGTTCGGCGGCAGCCTGTCGAAACGCCATGCCGAGAAAATCTGCAAGGTGATGGACACCGCGATGAAAGTCGGTGCGCCCGTAATCGGGCTCAACGATTCGGGCGGGGCGCGGATTCAGGAAGGCGTGGCCAGCCTTGGCGGCTATGCCGAGGTGTTCCAGAGGAATGTTCTGGCATCGGGCGTCGTCCCGCAAATCAGCCTCATCATGGGGCCATGCGCGGGCGGGGCGGTCTATTCGCCCGCGATGACCGACTTCATCTTCATGGTGAAGGATTCCAGCTATATGTTCGTCACCGGGCCGGAGGTGGTGAAAACCGTCACCAACGAAGTCGTGACGCAGGAAGAACTCGGCGGCGCGATCACCCATACCACCAAGACGTCTGTGGCCGATCTCGCCTACGAGAACGACATCGAGGCGCTGCTGGCGACGCGGCGGTTTGTCGATTTCCTCCCGCTGTCGAACCGCGAAGAACCCCCGGTGCTGCCGGTCGGCGATGCGTGGGACCGCGATGAGCCGAGCCTCGACACGCTGATCCCCGATAACGCCAACCAGCCCTATGACATGCACGAAGTCATCGCCAAGGTGCTGGACGAGGGTGATTTCTTCGAGATTCAACCGGCCCACGCGGGCAATATCCTGTGCGGTTTTGGCCGGGTGGAAGGGCGCACCGTGGGCGTGGTGGCGAACCAGCCGATGGTGCTGGCGGGCTGTCTCGACATCAATTCATCGAAGAAAGCCGCGCGCTTCGTGCGGTTCTGCGATGCCTTCGAAATACCGATCCTGACGTTCGTGGACGTCCCCGGCTTCCTCCCCGGCACCGCGCAGGAGTTGGGCGGGATCATCAAGCACGGCGCGAAACTGCTGTTCGCCTATGCCGAGGCAACCGTTCCCAAGATCACCGTCATCACCCGCAAGGCTTACGGCGGGGCGTATGACGTGATGGCGAGCAAGCACCTGCGCGGCGATTTGAACTATGCGTGGCCGACCGCGGAAATCGCAGTGATGGGCGCGAAAGGCGCGGTGGAGATCATCTTCCGCCAAGACCGCGACAACCCCGAGAAGATCGCGGAGAAGACCAAGGAATACGAAGACCGCTTCGCCAACCCCTTCGTGGCGGCATCGCGCGGGTATATCGACGAGGTGATCCACCCGCACTCGACCCGGCGGCGGATCGCGCTGGGGCTAAGGAAGCTGCGGACGAAGCAGTTGGAGAACCCTTGGAAGAAGCATGACAATATTCCGCTGTGAACGCCATGGATGATTTTCAACTTGCGGGGCTTGCACTTGCCAAGATTATTTTAGCGGCTTGCTCCTTTGGGTCCGCGATATTCGTTGGTGTGAAGATAGGTGAGCGCAGCAACAAGTGGTGGGGCTGGATTTCGGGTATTTTGACTTTCGGCATAGTAGGAACGCTTTTGGCTTCCGCATCCTTGGCAATTGATGACAAAATTTGTGCAATCGACCACCTAGCTAGTGAGTGTGACTAAATGAAACTCGGACGCCTAAACCACATCGGGGTCGCCAAACCAAAACCACCTTCGTCACCCTGAACTTGTTTCAGGGTCTATCCCGCCTCAAGCTCCGGCGGAGCGGGCCGAAGAATGGATGTTGAAACAAGTTCAGCATGACGGGATTAAAGAGGAATGAGCCAGTGAAACTCGGACGCTTGAACCACATCGGGGTTGCCACGCCCTCCATCGCGGACTCGATCGCGTTTTATCGCGACGTCATGGGTGCAACGAAAATCCACACGCCGTTCGACCTTGAGGAGCAGGGCGTGAAGGTTTGCTTCGTCGATACCCCCGCCCATTCGACAGGCTCAGGGTTGTCGGACAGCGGAGGCACGCAGATCGAACTGATCGAGCCGCTTGACGCCGATTCCCCGATCAACGGCTTCCTCGCCAAGAACCCGCTCGGCGGGCAGCATCACCTGTGTTTCGAAGTGCCCGACATCGCCGAGGCCCGCGCCGAGTTCGAGGAACAAGGCAAGCGCATCCTCGGCCCCACGCGGATCGGCGCGCACGGCACCCCGATCTTTTTCGTCCATCCCAAGGACATGGGCGGAATGCTGACCGAAATCATGGAAACCCCGCGCGAGGATGCGCATTGGTCGAATTAATTCACGTCACCCCGGCGCCAAGGAAATTTGGGCGCCGGGGCCCAGAAGCGGAGAGCGCGGGACTGGGTCCCGGCCTGCGCCGGGATGACGAAAGGGAGAAGAAACGAATGTCATACGAATCCATCCGCGTCACCCGTGACGGCCCGCTGCTGACCATCACCCTCAACCGCCCCGAACGGCTTAACGCCATGGCCCCGGAAATGGCCGATGAAATCGGGCTGGCGTTCTATGACCTTGGCGACGCGCGCGCGGTGCTGATCACCGGCGAGGGCAAGGGGTTTTGTTCGGGCGCGGATTTGTCTGCGCGCGGCGATAGCAGCGTGGTGACGGGCAAGGGCGGTAGCCACAAGGCGCTGAACAATCACTACAACCCGGCGATCAGCCACCTGATCCGCGCGAGCGTGCCCGTGATCTGCGCAGTCAACGGCCCGGCGGCAGGTGTCGGTTGTTCGCTGGCGTTGGCGGCGGATTTCACCATCGCCGCGAAGAGCGCCTATTTCCTCCAAGCCTTCGTCAATATCGGGCTGGTGCCCGATGGCGGATCGACCTGGCTGCTCACCCGCGCCATCGGCCGCGCACGCGCCACGCGTATGATGATGCTGGGCGAGAAGATTTCGGGAAGCCAAGCCGAGGAATGGGGCCTGATCTACAAATGCGTCGATGATGCCGACCTGATGGATGAAGCCCGCGCGCTGGCGACTAAGCTGGCGAATGGCCCGACGATTGCCTACGCCCAGATGAAGCGCAACATCGCCACCGCGCTCGACACCAACCTGCAAATGGTGATGCTGGCCGAAGCCGAAGCGCAGCGCGTGGCGGGTGCGACCAGCGACGCGATGGAGGGCGGCATGGCCTTCCTGCAGAAACGCAAACCTGCGTTCAAGGGGGAGTAACGCCCCAACTTCGTCACCCCAGCGAAAGCTGGGGCCTAGGGCCGCACGAGATGCCAGCTTTCGCTGGCATGACGATTGTGCTTTGGAAAAGACCATGACCGAAAAACCGACCCTCACCGACTGGAACGCCCTCGCCGACAAAGAGGTGAAGGGCCGCGACCTTACATGGCAAACGCCCGAGGGCTTCGCGATCAAGCCGCTCTACACGGCGGAAGATCACGCCGGGTTCGACCCCGGCCTGCCCGGCTTCGCGCCCTTCACACGCGGGGTGAAGGCCTCGATGTATGCAGGCCGCCCGTGGACGATCCGGCAATATGCAGGCTTCTCCACCGCCGAGGAATCGAACGCCTTTTACCGCCGCAATCTGGCGATGGGGCAAAAGGGGCTTTCGGTGGCCTTCGACCTTGCCACCCACCGCGGATACGACAGCGATCACCCGCGCGTCGTCGGCGATGTCGGCAAGGCGGGGGTGGCGATTGATACGGTCGCGGATATGCAGATCCTGTTCGACCAGATCCCGCTCGATTCCATGTCCGTCTCGATGACGATGAACGGCGCGGTGATCCCCGTGCTGGCGTTTTTCATCGTCGCGGCTGAACGTCAGGGCGTGTCGCAGGAGAAACTGGAAGGGACGATCCAGAACGACATTCTCAAGGAGTTCATGGTCCGCAACACCTATATCTACCCGCCCGAACCTTCGATGCGGATCATTGCGGACATCGTCGCCTATACCTCGGCCAACATGCCGAAATTCAATTCGATTTCGATTTCGGGCTACCATATGCACGAAGCCGGGGCGACGGCGGTGCAGGAACTCGCCTTCACCATCGCTGATGGCAAGGAATATGCGCAAAAGGCGATGGCGGCGGGGCTAGATATCGATGCCTTCGCGGGCCGCCTCAGCTTCTTCTTCGGCATCGGCATGAACTTTTTCATGGAGATCGCCAAGCTGCGCGCTGCGCGCACGCTGTGGTATCGCGTCATGGATGGGTTGGGGGCGAAGGACGAACGTAGCAAGATGCTGCGCACCCATTGCCAGACCAGCGGCGTCAGCTTGCAGGAACAAGACCCCTACAACAACGTCATCCGCACCGCGGTGGAGGCAATGGCGGCGGTGCTGGGCGGCACGCAGTCGCTCCACACCAATGCGCTCGATGAGGCCATCGCGCTCCCGACCGATTTCAGCGCCCGGATCGCGCGCAACACCCAGCTGGTGCTGCAAGAGGAAAGCGGCATCTGCAATGTGGTCGATCCGCTCGGCGGCTCGCACTATATCGAGGCGCTGACCGCGACCTTGGTGGCAGAGGCCGAAGCGATGATGGCCGATGTGGACGCGGCGGGCGGCATGACCGCCTACGTCGCCACCGGCGCGCCCAAGGCCGCTATCGAGCGCGCCGCAGCGGAAAAACAGACGCGGGTGGACAAGGGCGAAACGGTGATCGTCGGGGTCAACAAGTATCGCAAAGACAGCGAAGACCCGATGGAGACGCTGGAAGTCGACAACCAGAAGGTGCGCACCGGCCAGATTGCGCGGCTCGCCAAGGTGCGCGAAGGGCGCGACGAGGCGGCGTGCCGCGCGGCCTTGGCGGCGCTGACGGCGGGCGCCCGCAATCCTCCCCGGAACGGGGAGGGGGACCATGCGCAGCATGGTGGACCGTCAGCTGCTGACGCAGCTGCCACCTCCCCGGTTCGGGGAGGGGCCAATCTCCTCGCCCTCGCGGTCGAAGCCGCTCGTCACGATGCCACCTTGGGCGAAATCTCCGCCGCGATGGAGGAAGTCTTCGGCCGCCACGATGCCACGCCTGCGCCGGTCTCGGGCGTTTACAAGAGCGCCTACGAATTCGACCGCCGCTGGGCGCAGGTCACCGATGGTGTGGAAGCCGTGGGCCGCCGTCTGGGCCGCGCGCCGCGCATCATGATCGCCAAGATGGGGCAGGACGGCCATGACCGCGGCGCGAACGTGATCGCCTCGGCATTTGCGGACATGGGCTTCGATGTGGTCAGCGGTCCGCTGTTCCAGACGCCTGAAGAAAGCGCCGCGATGGCGCTGGCAAAGGACGTCGATGTGGTCGGCGCGTCGAGCCTTGCGGCAGGACACAAGACGCTGATCCCCGAACTGATCCGGCTCCTGCGCGAAGCCGGGCGCGGCGATATCAAGGTGACAGCAGGCGGCGTGATCCCCCCGCAGGATTACGATTATCTGCGCGAGGCGGGGGTGCAGGGGATTTATGGCCCCGGCAGCAACGTGGTCGAATGCGCGGCAGATATCCTCGTGCTGCTCGGCCACAACATGCCGCCGCCCGGAGACTTGGGGGGCGTGGGGCTGGACGAGGCGGCGGAGTAGGGTTCTCCCCACCTCCGTTCGCCCTGAGCTTGTCGAAGGGCTGCTTTTCTTTTCTGCACCCACAGCGCCGAAGAAAGAACAGGGCTTCGACAAGCTCAGCCCGAACGGTTAGTGGGTTGCTCTGGATTGCCGCGTCGCCTGCGGCTCCTCGCAATGACGGAGGATTGAAGCCAGATGAAGCTCGCTGTTCGGTTCGTTCTCGTTACGATTGCGATTTCGGCGATATTCTATTTTCACGTTCTGGCGGTCTTTTTCTTCGGCGGCGTAATTGTAAGCCGATACGCAGCCCTTGAATGGCCGGTCATGGGTATCGGCCTGCTATCGTTCATTGCGACCACGAGCTCGGTAATCGCCCTCATTTTCAGAGATAGGCTAAAATGACCCACCCCCGCACCAATTGGACCCGCATCGAAATCGCAGGCCTCTTCGACCTGCCCTTCACCGAGTTGCTGTTTCAGGCCGCCACCGTCCACCGCGCGCACCACCCCGCCACTGAAGTCCAGCTCTGCACCCTGCTCAGCATCAAGACCGGCGGGTGTCCGGAGGATTGCGGCTATTGCTCGCAGTCGGTGAAGGCGGACTCTGGTGTTGAGGCGACCAAGCTGATGGACGTGCAGGCCGTGCTCCAGCGCGCGGCGCAGGCGAAGGACGCGGGCAGCCAGCGGTTCTGCATGGGCGCGGCGTGGCGCAATCCCAAGGACCGCGACATGCCCGTGATTGTCGAAATCGTGAAGGGCGTAGCCGACATGGGGCTGGAAACCTGCATGACGCTGGGGATGCTCGAACCGCATCAGGCCGAGATGCTGGCCGAGGCGGGGCTCGATTACTACAACCACAATATCGACAGCTCGCCCGAATATTACGAGCGTGTCATCTCCACCCGCGATTTCCAGTGCCGCTTGGATACCCTCGATCACGTCCGCAAGGCGGGTATCAATGTGTGCAGCGGCGGGATCGTCGGTATGGGCGAGACGCGTGAGGATCGGGTGGGCTTCATCCACACCCTCGCCACCCTGCCGCAGCATCCCGAAAGCGTGCCGGTCAACGCGCTGGTGCCGGTGAAGGGCACGGTGCTGGGCAATATGCTGGCCGACACGCCTCTGGCGAAGATCGACGATATCGAGTTCGTCCGCACGGTTGCGGTCGCGCGGATCACCATGCCGCGCTCGATGGTGCGGCTCTCGGCCGGGCGCGAGTCAATGTCCGAGGCGACGCAGGCCCTGTGCTTCCTTGCGGGCGCGAATTCGATCTTTACCGGCGACAAGCTGCTGACCGCCCCCAACGCGGGCGATGACAGCGACGGCGCGCTGTTCGCCAAACTGGGGCTGACCGCGCTCAAGGGTGAGGAACCCGCACGGGCGTGCAAGGCGGCGGTGGTGGGGGCGTGAACCCGCGCCCATCGTCATCCCAGCGAAAGCTGGGACCTCAAGCGGTGAAGGACAGCGCTAGCCGCCCTGGGCCCCAGCTTTCGCTGGGGTGACGGACGTGGTGCAATGACCCTCGGTTTCTCCGTTAACACCCTGCTCCCCAAGGCGCGCGGGGGTGGGCAGCTGCGCATGGGGCTGGTCAAGCTGGAGGAGCGCGATTGGCTCCAGCCTGCGCCTGACCTTGCGGCGCGGGCAGAAGGCTTTGCGCAGTGGCCGCAGGGCGTGCAACTCACCCCCGCAGCCCACGCGCCGGGCTGCGAACTGGCGGCGATGCTCGGCACCCAAGGCGCGCTCCCCGAAGCTGCGCTGGCCGCCCACGAGGACCTGTGCCTGCTCACCAAACGCGAGGGCGAGGATGTGTATCGCCTGATCGGTGCGGCGGTCGCTTGGCCATCGGACTGGCACCCGGCGGACAAGATCGGCCTGCCCCTGCGCGCGCTCCACGCGCCGATCGCGGGCTATGAAGAGCAACTCGCCACCGGGGTTGATCGCTTCATGGAAACGCTGCGCCCCGGCCCGATCTACGCGCGTTGCAACTGGTTCATCGCCGCTACCGGGGATCGCCGCTGGCTGCCCGACTATCCGCCGCAAGAGGCCTTCGCCCATGTCACGCCCGACAACGCTGGCGAAACCCTGTTCGTGCGCTCCGAACGCCAGACGCTGCGGCGGCTCCCGCAGACCGGCGCGATCCTGTTCACCATCGGCATTTACGCAGAGCCATTGGGCAACCTCTCCCCCGCCAATATCGCCATGCTTGGGAAGGCGGTGCAAACCCTCGTCAATGGCGAGGGTGACAGGCGCGGCGCGCCCGCCTACGCTGATAGCCTGATCGGTTTTGCTGAAAGGAACGCGCCATGATCGCCGCGCTGATACTCCCGCTTTTCGCGCAAGCCGCTGAAGCCCCCGTGCCCGGCTGGAGCTGCGATGATCCGATCATGCAGCAGGAAATGAACTGGTGCGCCGCGCGCGATTTCGAAGTCGCGGATGAACGCCTCAACGCGCAGTGGCCGATCACCGCCGCCGCAATGAAGGCCCGCGATGCCGCATTCGTGGCCCACGGTGCGGGCGAACACGACACCCGCGAAGGCTATTTCGAAAGCCTGCTCGAATCCCAGCGCGGCTGGCTGCGCTACCGCGACGCGCAGTGCCGGGTTGAGGGGTACTATGCACGCGGCGGCAGCCTGGAACCATTGTTGATATCCACCTGCAAGGCGCGGCTCACCCGGATGCGCACCGATCAATTGCGCGAACTGGTCGAAACCGAGGGTTGAAGCCCCAAATCCGCTAGCTTGCAGGCTGCGCCATCAGGCGGCATAGGCTGGTGACAAGATAACGCATCTGCACGAGAGGTTCCGCCTTGTTCTCGAAAATCCTGATTGCCAACCGTGGCGAGATCGCCTGCCGGGTCATCACCACTGCACGCAAAATGGGGATCAAGACCGTTGCGGTCTATTCTGATGCCGATGCCCGCGCGCCCTTTGTCGCCATGGCGGACGAGGCGGTGCATATCGGCCCGTCGCCAGCGGCGGAAAGCTATCTGATAGCGGACAAGATCATCGCTGCAGCCAAGCAAACGGGCGCCGAGGCTGTGCATCCCGGCTACGGCTTCCTGTCGGAACGCACTTCTTTCGCCGAGGCGCTCGCCAAGGAAGGCATCGCCTTCATCGGTCCGCCCGTGGGTGCAATCGCCGCGATGGGAGACAAGATCGAGAGCAAGAAACTGGCGATGCAGGCGGGGGTCAATGTCGTCCCCGGCTTTGTCGGCGAAATCGAGGATACCGAGCACGCGGTGCGGATTTCGGACGAGATCGGCTATCCGGTGATGATGAAGGCCAGTGCCGGCGGCGGGGGCAAGGGGATGCGCCTTGCCTATTCCGAGGCCGACGTGCGCGAAGGCTTTGAAAGCGTGAAGCGCGAAGGGCTCAATTCCTTCGGCGATGACCGTGTGTTCATCGAAAAGTTCATCCTCAACCCGCGCCACATCGAAATCCAGATTCTGGGCGATCAGCACGGCAATATCCTCTACCTGAACGAGCGCGAATGCTCGATCCAGCGCCGCCACCAAAAGGTGGTTGAAGAAGCCCCGTCGCCCTTCGTCACGCCCAAGATGCGCAAGGCGATGGGCGAGCAATGTGTCGCCTTGGCACGCGCGGTGGGGTATTATTCGGCGGGCACGGTCGAACTGATCGTCAGCGGGGCGGATCCTACGGGTGAGAGTTTCTATTTCCTCGAAATGAACACGCGTTTGCAGGTCGAACACCCCGTTACCGAGGCGATCACCGGGGTTGATCTGGTCGAACAGATGATCCGCGTCGCTTATGGCGAAAAGCTTAGCCTGACGCAGGATGATATCGGGATCGACGGCTGGGCGATTGAAAACCGCGTCTATGCCGAAGACCCTTATCGCGGGTTCCTACCAAGCACCGGGCGGCTGGTGCATTATTCGCCGCCCGAAGCAGATTTCCGTCAAGGCCCGTTCGCCGCTTCTGCGAACCCCCGCGCAGGCGGGGGCCTGCCCGCGTCAGGCGAAACCGAAAATGGCCTGAGGTCTCCGCCTGCGCGGGGATTCACGCAGGGGTATATCCGCCTAGACGACGGCGTATACGAAGGCGGCGAGGTGTCGATGTTCTACGACCCGATGATCGCCAAGCTGGTTACATGGGCACCCACCCGCGACGAAGCGGCCGATTTGCAGATCGAGGCGCTCGACAATTTCCGCATCAAGGGGCTGGGGCACAATGTCGATTTTTTGAGCGCGATCATGCAGCACCCGCGCTTTCGTGCGGGCGAGTTGACGACGGGTTTCATCGCCGAGGAATATCCTGATGGGTTCCACGGGGCCGCGACCTCGCAGGATTTCCGCCGCATCCTCGCCGCCGTTTGTGCGGGTAATGAATTCAGCCTGCAGGGCCGCGCGCGGCACATTTCGGGCCAGCTTGACGGGGCGCTGCCGGTGGTGGCGAGCGAATGGTTGGTAAAGCTGGGCGATGAGCGGTTCGAGGTGGTTCTGGGCGATGGCCACGCGATGGTTGACGGGGTGCGGGTGGACGGCACCTGCGACTGGCTGCCCGGCATGGTGGAAGCGACTGCCACCGGCAAGGTGGAGGATGGCGATGAAGTCCGCTTTGGCCTGATCGTCGATCGGATCGGCAATCGCTGGAAGGTCACGACGCGCGGCGCGGCGCATACTGCACTGGTGCTGCCCCTACAGCTGGCGCGGCACGAATCGCTGATGATCGAAAAGGTGCCTCCTGATCTTTCGAAGTTCCTCATCTGCCCGATGCCGGGGATGCTGGTGAAGCTGCACGTGGCGGCAGGCGGAACGGTGCAGCCGGGCCAACCGCTCGCCACGGTCGAAGCGATGAAGATGGAAAATATCTTGCGCGCCGAAAAAGAAGGCGTGATCGCCAAGATCAACGCGGCAGAAGGCGAGAGCCTGGCGGTGGATGCGGTGATTCTGGAGTTGGAGTAGCGCGGCTTTCCTACCGGCGGGGCGGGTGCAATATCTCGCGGAATTGGGGCAATGCCTTCAGGGTGTGGTGAAATTCAGACAAGATATTGAAAAGTAAGGATAAGTAGGTCAATTTTGGGGTTAGGCCCCACTTAGACCCCTTCTAGGCCCCTGCTAGACCCCCCTCTAGCTTCGCCCAGGCCCCGCCTTGCCCCTGCCAGATTGGCGCACATTTCTTGCGGACAAAGAAAAACGGCGGGGATTGCTCCCCGCCGTCGTTCATTTTCACCGTGCCGAAGCTTACGGAGCGTTGGCAGTGTCGAGCGTGGTCGAAACGTTGGTGAAAGTGGTTTCGAGGCTGGTGCCCAGTGCGGTCATCGCGGTGATGGCGGCAACAGCGATCAGAGCGGCGATCAGGCCGTATTCGATGGCGGTGGCGCCCTGTTCGTCACGGACGAGGTTCTTGAAAAAGGTCATGTGTTAATCGACACCTATTGAGAAATTCCTAACGCGAATGCGGCAGGTAATTAATTACTCATGGCCTCGCTGCTTTTGGCTTCAACGTCGGCCCACATATCGATTGTTGAGTCCGCAACACTCGAAAGGGATGCAACCATGGCAATGAATATGAGAGCCAAGATCAGGCCATATTCGATAGCCGCTGCCCCTTGCTGGTCTTCGACAATGTCTTTGATCAATGTCGGGATCATTGGGGGTAACACCTATTGTTTGCGTCCTGATGGGATTGAAAATCGCCTAGGCGGGTTAAGAAATAGTTGATGAGAGCCACTGAGATGGAAAAAAAACCGACATGATGCAGCGCTGGACTGCGGTGGTCGCTGGGGCACTGATGGGGGGCGATGGCCGCTGGCTGATGCACAAACGCCCGCCAGGTAAACACCATGCTGGCCTGTGGGAGTTCCCCGGCGGCAAGGTTGAACCCGATGAAATGCCGATAGAATCCCTGATTCGTGAACTAAGCGAGGAGATCGGAATCCGGTGTGATCCGGCAACATGTTCCCCAGCGGGATTTGCCGAGACCAGTATCGCTCAGTCGGCAAACGCGATTGTCATTCTGCTTTACACAGTGGGTGGTTGGGACGGGGTTCCTGAGTCGCTGGAAGGCGGGGAGGTCGGTTGGTTCACCCCGCAACAGGCGCTCGCGCTGGCCAAGCCGCCTCTGGATGTCATGCTGGCTCAGCAGCTTTTTCAAAATCGCTGAGCGGCGGCCAAGGCCCCTTGCCAAGCGGTTGAGACCCCCTTATGAGCCGCCCTCCAAGGCGCACCCGTAGCTCAGCTGGATAGAGCACCAGACTACGAATCTGGGGGCCGGGCGTTCGAATCGCTCCGGGTGCACCAATAAAGCCCGCTCCTCAATCGAGGGGCGGGCTTTATTGATTCATGGCCTGATTGGTTCATGGCATGGCGCTGTTTGGCCGAATCACTTTCCAACACTTTGCTCCAGCGCGTGCATATCGGCGTCGGACAGGCCGAAATGGTGTCCGGCTTCGTGGATCACGACGTGTCGGACAAGCGCCTCGAACGCTACTCCGGTCTGGGCCATTTCCTCCAGCAATGGCTTTCGGAACAAGGTGATGACCGGCGGCATTGTCTCGTGATCCCATTGCGAACGATCGGGCAGGGCGACCCCTTCGTACAGTCCGGTCAGTTCCCAGCGATCGGCAATTCCCACCAGCGCCAGCTGTTCAGCCGTGGCAAAGTCATCCACCCGCAACACGATATCCGCCACCTGATCGCGAAACATCGCTGGCAGTCGCGCCAGCACGGCGCGGGCGGCGGCTTCAAATTCGGCAATGCTGTGATCGCGCAAAGGGTGCCTCCTGTCCGAATCCGGGGGATGAATTGGCAATGATCGCTCCTACATGGCGAATTGGGAACAATGTTTTCGCGCAATCAGCATCCGCGCGAGCAATGGCTTGCGTATCGCTGTCTGAACGGACACTTGGGATCGACAGACAAGGGGGCTACGACAGAGCCGATGAGTGAAGAAAGACGCCAGAAGATGGATTATAGCTCTGCCCAGTATCGCGATGATGATTTCGATGGGGACAACCCGCTGGGTAAACCCGACGTGCCCGATCACGTGCAGGATGCAATCCGCACGCTGATCGCATGGGCAGGCGATGACCCAGACCGCGAAGGGTTGCGCGATACGCCCAAGCGAGTCGGGCGCGCGTGGCTGGAATATTGCCAAGGCTATCGGGAAGACCCAGCGATCCACCTGTCGCGGATTTTCCAGGAGGTTGGCGGGTATGACGAGATTGTGCTGCTGAAAGACATCCCGTTCCAGTCACATTGCGAACACCACTTGGCCCCGATTACGGGCAAGGCGGCGATTGCCTATCTGCCGAACAAGAAGGTCGTGGGCATATCGAAACTGGCGCGTGTGCTGCACGGCTATGCCCAGCGGCTCCAGATTCAGGAGCGGCTGACGGCGGAAGTCGCCAAGTGCATCTGGGACAATCTTGAACCGCATGGCGTGGCCGTGGTGATCAAGGCACAGCACGGCTGCATGACCGGACGCGGGGTGAGGACGCCCGGCGTCGGCATGATTACCAGCCGTGTGCTCGGCTGTTTTCTGGAAGATCAACGCAGCCGCAAAGAAGTGATGAGCCTGATGGGCTATTGATCGGCAGATTTGCCTGAATTCAATAAAGGGCACCTGTCAAAAGGTGCCCTTTATTATGTCCGAAATGCAGCCGGTCAAAGCTGGCCGAGCATATGCTCGGCGCTCGACACTTTGAAATCGCCCGGTTCTTCGATGTTGAGCTGTTCGACAACACCATCATTGACGACCATCGAAAAACGCTGGCCGCGCTTGCCCAGGCCAAAGCCTGAACCATCCATCGTCAGGCCAATCGCCTCGACAAATTCGGCATTACCATCGGCGAGCATGGTGATGTCGTCGCTGCCAGCGGCCTTGTTCCAAGCCCCCATGACAAAGGCATCATTGACGGCGGTGCCAACGATTTCGTCGACGCCCTTGGCCTTGAGGTCGGCGGCCTTGTCGACGAAACCGGGCAGATGCTTGGCCGAACAGGTCGGGGTGAAGGCGCCGGGGACGGAGAACAGCGCGACGCGCTTGCCTGCGAAATATTCGCTCGATTTGACCGCTTGCGGGCCTTCGGCAGTAGCCTTTACCAAGGTGACTTCGGGGAGTTTGTCGCCAACAGAAATCGTCATGTCGTGTGTATCCTTTATGCAGGGGGAACCTTGCGCCGTTGTATAGTGATCGCTGCGGCAGGGGCAACAAATAGACATATAAAGATAAGTTTATATTTGCCTCACGTCGCCCGCGTCGCTAGGGGCACGGCATTGGTCAGCGCCCGCGCCATTTCCGTGCGGGCCGACACAGGAGACAGATCATGGCAACCGCCCCCACCACTACCGCCCCGACGCAGGAACATGTCATCAGGGACATTTCGCTTGCCCGTTTTGGCCGCGATGAAATCCGCATTGCCGAAACCGAAATGCCCGGCCTGATGGCCTTGCGCGAAGAATATGGCGCGGCGCAGCCGCTCAAGGGCGCGCGCATTACCGGTTCGCTGCACATGACGATCCAGACCGCGGTGCTGATCGAAACGCTGGTGGCGCTGGGTGCAGAGGTGCGCTGGGCAACCTGCAATATCTATTCAACGCAGGACCACGCAGCCGCCGCGATTGCCGAGAGCGGGATTCCCGTGTTTGCGATCAAGGGTGAGACGCTGGGCGAATACTGGGATTATGTCGGCCGGATCTTCGATTGGTCGACCGTGGCCGATCCTGACCTTACCTGCAATCTGATCCTGGATGATGGCGGCGATGCGACCATGTTCGTGCTGTGGGGCGCGCGGATTGAAGCGGGCGAGGAACTGCCCGCTCCTGCCAATGCCGAAGAAATCGAATTTCAGCGCGCATTGAAGGCGTTTGTCGCTGCCAAGCCCGGCTATCTCACCAAGGCGGTGAAGGCGATCAAGGGTGTGTCGGAAGAAACCACCACCGGGGTGATGCGGCTGTATCAGATTGCCAAGCAGGGCAAACTGCCGTTCCCGGCGATCAACGTCAATGACAGCGTCACCAAGTCGAAGTTCGACAATCTCTATGGCTGCAAGGAATCGCTGGTCGACGCGATCCGCCGTGCGACTGACGTGATGCTGGCTGGCAAGGTCGCTTGCGTCGCGGGCTATGGCGACGTCGGCAAAGGATCGGCGGCTTCGCTGCGCAATGGCGGCGCGCGTGTGCTGGTGACAGAAATCGACCCGATCTGCGCTTTGCAGGCAGCGATGGACGGGTTCGAGGTTGTCAGGATGGAAGACGCGGTCAAGCACGCCGACATCTTCGTGACCGCCACCGGCAATGAAGACGTGATCACCGCTGAACACATGGAGGCGATGAAGCCGATGGCGATCGTCTGCAACATCGGCCACTTCGACAGCGAGATTCAGATCAGCGCGCTGTCGAATTACGATTGGCGCGAAGTCAAGGAAGGCACCGATCTCGTCACCTTCCCCGATGGCAAGTCGATCATTGTTCTTGCCAAGGGCCGTCTGGTGAACCTCGGCTGCGCCACCGGCCACCCGAGTTTCGTTATGAGCGCGAGCTTCACCAACCAGACGCTGGCGCAGATCGAGCTGTTCACCAAGGCGGACGAATACGAAAACGACGTTTATGTTCTGCCCAAACACCTCGATGAAAAGGTGGCGGCGTTGCATCTGGACAAGCTGGGCGTGAAGCTTAGCCAGCTCAGCAACAAACAGGCCGATTATATCGGTGTACCGCAGGCTGGCCCGTTCAAGCCTGATCATTACCGCTATTGATCGCAAGAAACCGTCCGTCCCACCCCGTTTTCTCACGGGGTTGGGGGCGGATGGGGTCATCCCCGTTGCACTGACGCGCAGGCGCGCATAGCGAAGGGGCAATGGACATCTCGCCCGTCTCGCTTGTGCTGATTGCGCTGGTGCTCGCCGCTTGGGCGGTGGGCGCTGCGGTGGTCATCATCCGCGCCAATCGGGGCATGAAGCGCGCGAGGGCGCTCAAGACCAGCCTCAAGCGGATGCAGGCGCTGCTCGATGTCGCGCCCGCGCTGCCTCTGCTGGTGCGAGTCGACGGGCGGATTGAAGCGCCCGACAAGCTGGCCCGGTTGCTGGGCCTTGCCGCGATGCCGAAATATCTCAGCGAACTGGCACCCGACGGCGGGGCGAACAAGGGCGGCGGGCTATCCCGCGAACAGGTCGACCAATTATGGGCGCGGGTGCAGGCGACACAGAAAAGCGCTGCTCCGTTTCGCATGGCAATCAACCTGCCCGGTTCGCAGCGCAGCCTTGCGCTGCACGGCACGCTCGCCGATCCGCAGGTTTCGCCGGGCGGGGCGGCGCTGGTGTGGGTGTTCGACTTTACCGAAAGCCACGGCGAACTGGCCCGCCTGCGCGCTGCTGCGGCACGGGCGACCGGGGATTTTGCCGCATTGGTAGGCTTGATCGAAGCGGCGCCAATGCCGATGTGGTTTCGCGGCAGCGATCTGACCTTGCAGCTCGTCAATCAGGCCTATGTCGATGCAGTGGGCGCGGGCAGCGCTGCGGAAGTCGTGGACAGCCAGATCGAACTGCTTGAACCCGATGATGCGCGATCGCCTGCCGATATCGCGCGCAATGCACTCCAAAATCAGGATAAATCCGAACGGATCGTCGCCGCCACGATCCACGGCGCGCGCCGCACCTTGCGAGTCAGCGATCTGCCTTTGGGGCAGGAAGGCGTGGCGGGCTACGCCATCGACATCGAGGAGCAACAGCAGGTAGCGCGTGAATTTCGGGCATTCCGCGATGCCCAGCGCGTGATGCTGGATCAGCTATCAGTCGGCGTCGCGCAGTTCGACCCGGAAGAGCGTCTGATATTCGCAAACCGCCCATTCCGGCGGCTGTTCGCGCTGACGGACGAGGCAATAGCGGAGCGCACTGCGTTCGACCGCTTCCTTTCCGATGCGCGCGAACGTGGGCGCACGCCCGAAGTGCGCGATTTTCCTGAATGGCGGCGTGAACGCGCAGCATGGTTCGGCGCGCGCGGGACGCAGGAGGAAGCCTGGCCGCTACCCGGCGGCACGCATCTGCGGGTGGTCGCGCAACCCATGCCCGATGGCGGGTTGGTGCTGATCACCGAAGATTGCACCGAAAGCCTGGCGCAGTCCGCTGTGCGCGATACGTTGCTGCGCACCCGCACTGCGACGCTTGATAGCCTGTTCGAAGCGCTGGTGATTTTTTCGCCCGATGGTTCGGTGCAGCTGTGGAACCGCAGCTTTGCCGGAACTTGGGGTCTGACGCCGGAACTGCTCGATCAGCACCCCAGCGCCGATGAATTGCTAAGCGCGATTGGACGCAATCTGGTGCGCCCGGACGAGGTGGCGCTGATTGGTGCGGCGGTGCGCGCGGCGACATTGGACCGGCGTGAGAAGGGTGGGCAGGTTGATCTTGCCGATGGGCGCAGCTTGCGGTTTGCCGGGATTCCGCTGCCCGATGGCAATGGACTTCTGACGGTGCTCGACATCACCGCCTCGCAAAAGGCCGAGCAGGCTCTGCGCGAACGCGCCGAAGCGCTGGAAGAGGCTGACGCGGTCAAGGCGCGGTTCCTCGCCAATATGTCTTACGAATTCCGCACCCCTCTGACCACGATTGGCGGCTATGCCGAACTGCTGAAAAGCGGCGTGGCTGAAGGGCCGGAACAGGCGGGCGAATATGTCGATGCGATCCTGAGCGCAGTCGCGCGTCTTACCGAGCAGGTCGAAAATGTGCTCGACCTGTCGCAGAGCGAGGCGGGTCTGCTGCCGATCAGCAAGGAACGGATCGATCTGCTCGATTTCCTCACAACGCTGGTGCGCGAACGCGAACAGGTGATCATTGCTGCGGGCCTTAGCCTTGATCTCAAAGGCCACCGGGGCCGGGTGGTGGATGCCGATCCGCGCCAGTTAGGCCGGGCAGTTGGCAATCTCCTGGACAACGCCATAACCGGCACGCCCGAAGGAGGCCGGATCGTGATCGAACTGAACAAGGCGCCCGATGGATCGGATTGGGGTGTCGAAATCAGTATCGCCGATAATGGCCGGGGCATGTCGTCACGCGAGCTCGCGCTGGCGCAGGGAGGGGTGAAGCCGGGCAAGGACGGCGCGCCCGAACGCCGCACCGGGCTGGGCATTCCGCTCGCACGGCAGTTGATCGAAGCGCATGATGGCACGCTCGACATCGCCAGCCGTAAGGGCGCAGGCACCACCGCGACGATCCGCCTGCCGTGAACGAGACGCGCACGACCCTGCCTGATCTGGCGGCGATGGCGCAATACGGTGCGGCGATTGCGGCACGGCTGCGTGCGGGCGATGTGGTGGCGCTGACCGGCGGGTTGGGGGCGGGCAAGACCACGCTGGCGCGCGCAATTCTGGCGGCGCTGGGCCATGCGGGCGAAGTGCCGTCGCCGACCTTTACGATCATCGAAACCTATGATGCGCCGCCGCTGCGCCTACCTGTCGTCCATGCCGATTTTTACCGGCTCGAACACCCGGACGAGCTCGATGAAATCGGGCTGGATGATTACCGCGAAGGCGCGGCGCTGCTGGCCGAATGGCCCGATCACGCTGGCGGGTTTGACCGCGAGGCTGGCTGTCTTTCGATCACGCTGGAATTGGTGGGGGAAAGCGGCGAAGATGGGCGGATTGCGATTGCCCGCGGCGGCGCGGATTGGTTAGGGCGGATGCCATGAGCGTGCTTCCTTCCGGCCTTGCCGAATTTGTCGCCGACGCAGGTTGGGGCGGGGCCGATATCGCGCCGCTACCCGGCGATGCATCGTTCCGTCGCTACTTTCGGCTTGTTCGAGGCGGCGAATCGGCGATGCTGATGCACGCCCCTCCGCCGCACGAAGACCCTGCGCCGTTCCTGCACGTTGCGCATTGGCTCAATGAAAACGGGATGCGCGCGCCAGCGATCTTTGCTGAAGACGCGGCCAAAGGCTGGGTGCTGACCGAGGATTTCGGCAATGACCGGATGCGTGACTGGCTCGATCTGAACCCGGCGGACGAGGCGGCGGCCTATGCCGCAGCGGTCGATGCGCTGGTGGCGCTCCACCGCCTGCCAGCGGGGCCATTCCCGGCCTACGACATGGCGACCTATGCCCGCGAGGCGGTGTTGCTGACCGAATGGTATTGCCCGGCGCAGGGGTTGGATGTGGATGCGGCCGGCTATGCTGCGGCGTGGGAGGAAGCGCTCACCCCTGTGCTGGAACGCCAGCAGCCCGGCGTTACCGTGCTGCGCGATTACCATGCTGAAAATATCATGCTGCTGGGCGGGCAAGCGGGCGCGCCGCAGGGGTTGATTGATTTTCAGGACGCGCTGGTCGGCCACCCGGCCTATGATCTTGTCTCGCTGTTGCAGGACGCGCGGCGCGATGTGCCAGAGGTGTTGGAGGGAGCGATGCTGGCGCAGTATTGTTCAGGCGCCGGGGTTAGCGATGATGATTTCCTTGCCGATTACGCGCGGCTCGGTGCGCAACGCAATGCCAAGATTGTCGGCATCTTCACCCGGCTCGACCGGCGCGATGGCAAGCCCAAATACCTCGCCATGATCCCGCGCGTATGGGCAGCGATGGAGCGTGATTTGGCGCACCCTGCGCTGGCGCCGGTGGCGCGCTGGTTCGATACCAATATCCCGCCCGCATTGCGCGCGGCCAATGGGGCATTCGCCGCATGACCGCAGGGCCGCTCGCTTCTGATACCGCGATGATCCTTGCCGCAGGGCTGGGCAAGCGGATGCGCCCGCTCACCGCGTCGCAGCCCAAACCGTTGGTGCGGGTTGCGGGCAAGGCGTTGATTGACCACGCGCTCGATCGGCTGGCCGAGGCCGGGGTCGCGCGCGCGGTGGTGAATGTGCATTATCTTGCTGATGCGCTGGAGGCACATGTGCTTGCTCGCCGCGCGCCGCAGGTGAGCGTCTCGGATGAGCGCGCGCTCTTACTCGAAACCGGCGGCGGGATGGCGAAGGCGCTGCCGCGCCTGCCCGACCCGTTCTTTGCGCTGAACGCTGACAATATCTGGCTCGATGGCCCGAAAAGCGCGTTTCACGATCTGTCGTCGCGTTGGGATCCGGACGCGATGGACGCGCTGCTGTTGGTGGTTCCCCACGCGCGCGCGGCGAATTTTAGCGGGCCGGGCGATTTCCACATGGACCCGCTGGGCAGGCTGTCGCGCCGCCTTGATGGCCGGATCGCGCCGTTCATTTATACCGGCATCCAACTGGTATCGCACCGCTTGATGCGCGATGCGCCAGACGGGCCGTTCGGGACAATGCAATTGTGGGAACGCGCGATCAAAGAACGGCGGCTTTACGGACTGTCCTTCACCGGGCTGTGGTTCGAAGTCGGCACTCCGCAGGCGATCCGTCCGACTGAAGCGGCGTTGCAGGGTGGCTGAGGCACGCCGCACAGGGCCGCTGGTCTATTCCATCGCCGCGCATCGCGGCTTTGCCGATGCGCTGGTGGCAGGGCTGGTGCCGCGCTACCGCGAGCCGGGTTTCGGGCTGGCTCGCCTAACGCTGCTGGTGCCGAGCAATCGCGCCGCGCGCACCCTGTCCGAAGCCTTCATCCGCCATGCCGGAGAAACCGGTGAAGGCGGGCTGTTGATGCCGCGCATGATCGCGGTGGGTGATCTTGACCTTGACGAAAAACTGGGCGCGGCGCTCGATCCGCTGGGTGCGGCTGAAATCCCGCCTGCCTGCGATCCTGTGCGCCGCTGGCTCGCGCTGGATCGCCTGATTGCCGAAGAGCGCGCGAGTGAGGGCATGGAGCCATTGCCGGGCCGCGCCCGGCTCAATCTGGCGCGCGAAATGGCGCGTACGATGGATCGCTTGCTGGTCGAGGAAAAGCACGCTGATGACCTGCTGAGCGAACCGGTGCTCGACAGTGTGGCGGGCGTGGCGGACCATTGGAAACGCGCCGTTCGCCTGTTTGCGCGGGTCAACACCCACTGGCAGGCGGAGCTGGATGCGCGCGGTGAGGTCGATGCCGCCACCCGGCGAAACCTGCTGTTCGATCGCGCCGCGCGCCGCTGGAAAGTTGCGCCGCCTCCGCACCCCATCCTTGCAGCCGGTGTCACCAGCGCGTCCCCGGCGCTGGCGCGGTTGCTGCGCGTGGTGGCCGAACTGCCGATGGGCGCGGTGGTGCTGCCTGATCTCGATCTGGCGATGGATGATGCCGCGTGGGAGGAATTGGGCCGCGCAGGTGCAGCCGACGAACCCGGCGGGGCGGTGTTCGGCGCGGACGACGCGTTGTCGCACCCGCAATATCATCTCAAGCTGCTGCTAAACCGCATGGGGGTAAACCGCGCAGAGGTGCAGCAATGGCACCGGCGCGGACTTGCTGCGGCAGAGCCTGCCCGCAGCCGGGCGATCTCATCCCTGTTCCTGCCCCCGCGGGCGAGCCGTTCGTGGGCGGCGTTAAAGCCCGATCAGCGGCGCTTGGCAGGCGTTCGGTTACTGACCAGCGCGACGATCGAAATCGAAGCGCAGGCGATTGCGCTGATGGTGCGAGAAGCGCTTGAACAACCCGAACAGCGGATCGCGATCGTCACCGCTGATCGCGGTCTTGCCCGGCGAGTGGTGCAGCATCTGGAGCGCTGGAATATTGCCGCCGATGATAGCGCCGGTCAGCCCTTGGCGCTGACCCCGGCGGGCCGGTTGCTGGGCTTGCTGGCGGAAATCGCCGCGCATGGGGCCGATCCCGGCAATCTGGTTGCGGCTTTCGGGCACCCCTTGGTGCGCGGCAGCGACGGGGAAGCGCGGCAGGCGTGGCTGACCGGCCTGCGCGCGTTTGACCGGCAATTGCGCGGGCCGTCCCCTGCGCCGGGGATGGAGCCGCTGCGCAAAGCGGCGGCCAAGGCGAGCGTCGATGGGTGGTGGGCCGAGGCTGAGGGGTTGATCGCGCCGCTTAACGATTGGCCGGAGCAGATCGGGCTGGCCGAAGCGCTCGGAATCCTCGCCAACGCTTGCGAATCCTTTGCCGGGCCATCGGCATGGGAGCGCGAAGATGGGCGCGCGCTTGGCTCCATGATCGAGGAATTGCGCGGCCACGCCGAAGCGCTCGGCACCGTGATCGAAAGCGCCGATATCGCGGGCATCCTGCGCGATGCAATGGATGAAGTCGCGGTGCGCCCCGGTTATGGCGGACACCCGCGTGTGGCGATTTACGGCTTGCTTGAAGCGCGCATGGCGCGGGCTGATATGGTGATCTGCGCCGGGCTGAACGAAGGCAGTTGGCCGCAAACGCCCGCGGCTGATCCCTTGCTCGCCCCTGCAATCCTGCGCGCGCTCGGCGTGCCGGGGGTAGAGTTCAGGATCGGGCTATCCGCGCATGATCTGGCCGGGGCAATGGGCGCGCCGCTGGTGGTGCTCAGCCGGGCACTGCGCGATGCCGAAGGGCCGACGCTGCCGTCGCGCTTCCTGCTGCGGGTTGAGGCGTTGCTGGGCGATGATCTGGCGCGCGAACACCGCGAAACCGCAATCCCGGCGCTGTTGCCGCATCTCGACCGTGAACGTGCGAGAAGTGCGGCTTATCCGCGCCCGGCACCTGACCCTGCGCCCAACTTGCGCAATGTGCCGATCAAGGTGACTGCGCTCGATCGGCTGCTGGGCGATCCCTATCAGTTCTATGCGCAGGCGATCCTCAATCTGAGGCAGTTGCAGCCGCTCGCCGCTGATCCGTTCAGCGATCCGGCGCTGCGCGGGACGTTGGTGCATGATATTCTGGAGAAATGGCATCACGCCCGCGTGGCTGACCCGGCGCTGGCGATTGCGCCATTTGCCGCCGCGCAGTTCGCCGCCGAGCAGGTGCACCCGCTGTTCCGGGCGCTATGGCAACCGCGTCTGATCGCGGCGCTCGAACGCTTCGAGGCATGGCTGGATGCCGCCGCGCTTGAGGGCCGGAAGGTGCTGGCCAGCGAATTTTCGGGCGAGATGACCTTCGATGATGTCAAGGTAAAGGGCCGTGCTGATCGCATCGATCAACTCGCCGATGGGACACTGGCCATCGTCGATTACAAAACCGGCGCGCCGCCAAGCAAGGCACAGGTGACGGCGGGCTATGCCCTGCAACTCGGCATCCTTGGCCTGATCGCGCAGCATGGTCGGTTTGAACGCCATGGCACGGTGGTAAGCGGCACGCCGACGCGGTTTGAATATTGGTCGCTTGGGAAGCCGCAAAAGGACGATGGGTTCGGTTATCAGCAAACCCCGATGAAAGAAGAGAACGCAAGAACCGGGCTTGAACCCGGCGAATACCTGCCCTTCCATGCCGAGCGGCTGGGCCACGCCATTCGCGAATATATCAAGGGCAGCGCGCCATTTACCGCGCGCGAGAACCCTGATTACAAAGGCTATAATGAATATGATCAGCTGATGCGGCTGGAAGAATGGATCGTGGGCCTCACCGATCAGGATGATGCAGCATGAGCGGCGGCGGGTTGGTGTTTCCACTGGCGGGCAATCAACGGTTCGCCGCGAACCCTGCTGACAACGTGTGGCTGTCGGCCTCTGCGGGGACGGGCAAGACGCAGGTGTTGTCCGCGCGCGTGCTGCGCTTGTTGCTGCGCGAAGATGTTGCGCCGTCGCAGATCTTGTGCCTGACCTTTACCAAGGCGGGCGCTGCGGAAATGGCCAACCGCATCAACGCGGTGCTGGCACGCTGGGTGCGGTTGCCTGAGGCAACGCTGGCGAAGGAACTTGGCCACCTTGGCGCGGATATCGACCCAGCCACTCTGGAACGCGCGCGCAGCCTGTTTGCCAGCGTGCTCGATTGCCCCGGGGGTGGCCTCAGGATTGATACGATCCACGCCTTTGCGCAGTTTCTGATTGGCAATTTCCCCGATGAGGCGGGCCTTGCCCCCGGCACGCGGGTGATGGACGATCGCAGCCGCGACCTGTTGGCGCGCGATGTTCTCACCGATCTGATTGACGGGGCTGAGCGCGCGGGCGATGCCCGGTTGCTCGACGCGATCACCCTGTTCACCACCCGCAAGGAACCGGGCGCGTTGCAGAAATGGCTGATGCGCGCCGCCGATGCGCATGATCTGTGGGCAGGGCAGGGCGCGTGGCAATCCCCGATGGATGCACGGGTGCGGCAGACCTTGGGAATGCCTGCTGATGCAGGTGCAGATTGGGCGAACGAGCCGCTGCACCCCGATATTTTCCCCGATGACCATCTGCTGGCGATGATCCCCCCGCTTGAAGCATGGGGCACGGCGACGGCGGCCAAGTGTCTTAGCGTCATGCGCGAATGGCTGGAGCTGGACTGGCCCGCGCGGATTTCCGCCGCTGCGGGGTTTCGTGGAACGCTGCTCAGGGCGGATGGCATGCCCAGCCTCACCCTCAAAAAGCCGCGGGAGACTGACCCTGATTTCATCGACAATCAGGAGACGATTGCCGCCGCGATTGAGGAAGTCGAAATCCGGCGCGCGCTGGTTGCCACCGCCGAAATCGTCACCGCCGCGCTCGAAATCGGGCGAGCGTTCGCGCTGAGGTGGGAGGCGCGCAAGGCCCGCGAAGGGCTGCTCGATTTTTCCGACCTGATCCGCAAGGCCGCCGACCTGCTTGGCAATTCTGCGGCGGCAGACTGGATCCGCTACAAGCTTGACCGGCATTTCGACCATATCCTGATCGACGAGGCGCAAGATACCAATCAAAGCCAGTGGGACATCGTGTTCGCGCTGATCGATGATTTCTTCAGCGGCGAAGGCGCGCGCGGGGATAAATTGCGCACCATCTTCACCGTGGGCGATTACAAACAGGCGATTTTCGGGTTTCAGGGAACCAGTCCGGAAAACTTCGCCCGCGCCAAGCAAAAGGTTGAGGCGCGCATCATGCAGGCGCGTGACGGCATCCGCGCCAGCCGCATCAATCGGCGCGAGCCGGGCTGGCAGGATCTCGACCTCGGCCAATCGTTCCGCACGGCCAATGTGGTGCTCGATTTCGTTAATCGCACGATTGCGCTTTTGGGCTTTCCCGCCTTCGGGCTTGATCGCGAACCTGCGCCGCATGAAGGTGCCGAGCGCCCCGGGCTTGTCACGCTGTGGCCGCCCGTCTTCCCCCGATCGGGCAAGGGTGAGGATGATGAGGATGTCGACGGTGACGATGGTGGCGACTGGCTGCCCGCGCATGATACCTTGCTCGCCGATTGCATCGCGCAGCAGGTGCAGCGCTGGGTGAACCTGACCGATCCGTTCGTGCTGGAAAAAGGCGCGCGCCGCCATGCGCAGGCGGGCGACATCATGGTGCTGGTGCGCCAACGAAAAGCGCTCGCCGCGCAGATTGTGGCGAAGCTGCACGCGCGCGGAGTGCCGGTGGCCGGGGTTGACCGGCTGCGATTGGGTGCGCCGCTGGCGGTGAAGGATGCGCTGGCGGCCCTGCGCTTTGCGTCGCAACCGCTTGATGATCTGAGCCTCGCCAATCTGCTTGCCTCGCCGCTGGTGGGGTGGACGCAGGAAGATATCCTCGCCCACGTTCCCCGGTCTGACAAGGTGCGGCTGTGGGATCATTTGCGCCGCGCGGATGCGCCGCCGTTGGTGCGGGACACGGCTGAACAACTGCGCGAACTCCTGCGCCGCGCCGATTACCAGACCCCGCAGGCGCTGGTGACATGGCTGCTGACCGGCCCGTGGCAAGGCCGTGCGCGGCTGGTTGAACGGTTGGGGAGCGAGGCGAACGACCCGCTTGATGAGCTGGTCAACGCGGCCTTCGCATTTGAAGCGGAGCATTGGCCGAGCCTTGCCGGGTTCTTGCAGTGGTTCGATGCCGGAACCGGTGATCTGAAACGCGATTCGGACAGCGCCACCGGGCAGGTGCGGGTGATGACGGTGCATGGTTCCAAGGGTTTGCAGGCGCCGATCGTCATCCTGGCCGACGCCACGGGCGAACCGGGCAAGCCGGGTGATCTGGCGCTGGATGATGATGCCTTCGGGTTGGCGGGCGATCCTGAAAGGGTGCGCGCGGTGCCATTGCCGCCGCTGAACAAGGAGGAACGCAAGGGGCGGGTCAGCGCGGCTGAGGAAGCGGCCAAAACGGCGGCGATGCAGGAGCATTGGCGGCTGCTTTATGTCGCCATGACCCGCGCTGAGGAAGCGCTGTTCATCGGCGGATCGCTCAACAAGAACGAAGCAAGGAACCGCGTCCCGCATGATGACAGCTGGTATGCGCGCCTTGCGCCCTTGTTCGAAGGCGAGGAACTCACTGATCTGGTGTGGCGCTGGCGCAAGGAGTGGGGGCATCGCGCTGAACCGCTGGTGCCCGGTGATAATGCGCAATCGGGCGCGCACGCGGCACCGGAACTTCCGCCTTGGATGACAACGCCGATCGGCCCCGAACCGCGCCCACCGCGCCCGCTTGCGCCGTCAAGCGCGGGTGAGGACAAGGGCGGCGAACCGCCGCTGCCGCCCGATGTCGCTCGGATCGCGGCCCGTCGCGGGAGCCTGATCCATCGTCTGCTCGAACGGTTGCCCGATGTGCCCGAGGCCGAACGGGCGACGGCGGCGCACCGCTGGCTGGAACGGCAGGCAGGCGATCTGCCCGATGCGGAACGTGCGGAAATGCTTGGCTCTGCCACGGCCGTGCTTGCCCATCCCGATTTTGCCGCGCTGTTCTCACCGCTTGCACTGGCTGAGGTGCCGCTGGCCGCGACGGTATGCGGCGTGGTGGTGGCAGGCACGGCGGATCGACTGCTGATCGAGGATACGCGCATCACCGTGGTGGATTTCAAGACCACCCGCCGTCCACCTGTGAGCGCCGACACCATTCCGCTGGCGACGTTGCGGCAGATGGCCGCCTATGTCGCCGCGTTGGAGGCAATCTATCCGGGGCGCGAAGTGCGTGCGGGCGTGCTGTATACTCACGCGCCTGCGCTGTTCGACCTCGCACCGGAACGGCTGGCACCGCACAAGTCAGGGTTGGACGCCGCGCAGCAAAGCTATTTGCCGCTGGCTATTGAGTGAAAAGCCGCACGCATTAGATTGCAATATAAGCCCGCGCGCTTCTATGCTGCCCGGCAAACAGGAGAATGCAGTTATGGCCACCGTCAACGTTACCGATGCCAGCTTTCAGGCCGATGTGCTGGATAGCGACACCCCCGTGTTGGTCGATTTTTGGGCTGATTGGTGCGGCCCGTGCAAGATGATTGCACCGGCGCTGGAGGAAATCAGCGAGGAACTGGCCGGTCAGGTTCGGATCGCCAAGATCGACATCACCGAAAACACCGATGTCGCCGCACAGATTGGCGTGCAGTCGATCCCGTTGATGGTGCTGTTCAAGAATGGCGAAGCGGTCGCGCGCAAACTGGGCGCTGCACCCAAGGGCCAGCTGAAAGCGTGGCTGGAAAGCGAGCTTTGATCGGATATTCGCGCCTTACCCGGCCATCCGCCCGATAAATTCGTCCCAGATCGCCGGGCTGGATGCACCGATCAGGCCGGGCTTGTCCGCCTCGTCCACCCGGTAATCGCTGCCGTCGTGCCGGGCGGCCTTGCCGCCCGCCTCGTTCAGCCACAGCACCCCTGCGGCGTGATCCCAGGCGAGCGTGCGTTTGAAGCTGGAGACATCGTTTTCGCCCAGCGCAAGGCGCGGATATTGTTCGGCGGCGCAGCGCGGGATGTCGACCAGCGTGTAATGCGGGGTGATCTTCGCATCGACCATGGCCGATTGTTCGGGGGTGAGGAATATGCGGCTGACCGCAGCGACCGGGCGTTCCTGCCCGGTGGAGCGGGCGGCGATGCGCTCCCCATCCACAAACGCCCCTTCGCCGCGGCGCGCATGGCAGAAACGGTCGGTGTTCGGATCATAGATCCACCCCGCCACCGCACGTCCCGCATCGGCAAGCGCGATGATGATGCCGAACGGTTCCTTGCCCTCGGCAAAATTGGCGGTGCCATCGAGCGGGTCGATGATCCAGCACTGGCCTGACAAGTGATCGAGCACCGCCGCGTCGGCATGGACGGCCTCTTCGCCGACCACCGCGACACCGGGCGCAAGTTTGGTCAGCGCCTCGGTCAGAAACGCTTCCACTTCGCGGTCGACGATGGTGACGGGGTCGCCTTTGCCCTTCATTTCGACTTCGTGCACGGCCAGCTGGCGGAAGCGCGGCAGTATCGAGCGTTGCGCGGCAAAGCGCATCAGATCGCGGATTTCTTCGTCAAGGGCCGACAATTGGCCCGTTTTCATGAACGGTAATCCGCGTTGATGGCGATGTAGCCGTGGGTGAGATCGCAGGTCCACACCGTCGCGCGGCCTTCGCCAAGGCCGAGATCGACGGCGATATCGATTTCTTCGCCCTTGAGATGCGCTGAAACCGGGGCTTCGTCATAATCTTCGACCGGCAGACCGTTCCTCGCGGCCCACACGCCGCCGAATGCGATGGAAAGCCTGTCACGATCTGCCGGTTCGCCGGCCTTGCCCACCGCCATGACCACGCGGCCCCAGTTGGCGTCCTCGCCCGCGATGGCGGTCTTGACCAGCGGCGAATTGGCGATGGTGAGGCCAATCCGCCGCGCGCTGTCATCGCTCACCGCGCCAGACACCCGGATGGTGATGAATTTTTGCGCGCCTTCGCCATCGCGCACTACCAACTGCGCAAGATTGCGGCACACATCGGCCAACGCAGCCGCAAAGGCATCCGCGCCCGGGCTATCCCAGCCCTCGATCCGCGCGTTGCCAGCCTTGCCCGTGGCAAATACCAGCACGGTATCGCTGGTCGAGGTATCGCCATCGACCGTGATGCACGAAAAAGTCGCTGCGTTGGCACGGGTCAGCGCTTCTTGGAGGAAGGCAGGCGCAACGTCTGCATCGGTGAACACATAGCCGAGCATGGTCGCCATGTCGGGTGCGATCATGCCCGAACCCTTGATGATCCCGGCGAGTTCCACCCGCGTGTTGCCCACCATTGCGCTCGCGCTCGCGCCTTTCGCAAAGGTGTCTGTGGTGCCGATAGCGTTTGCGGCATCTTCCCAGGTGCAGGGCTGCGCCGCCAGAGCAGCAGCGATCCCGGCACGCGCCTTGTCGATCGGCAAGGGCACGCCGATGACGCCGGTGGAGGAGACGAATACATCATCTACGGCACAGCCCAGCGCCGCGCTGACCTGCGACTGGATATGCTCCACCGCCTCGCGCCCGCGATAGCCGGTGAAGGCATTGGAATTGCCTGCATTGACGATCAGTGCCCGCGCACAGCCCAGCTTCACCGCTTCGCGTCCCAATTCCACTTCTGATGAAGCGCAGGCGCTTTTGGTGAAGACGCCCGCCACGCTGGTGCCTTCCGCCAACTCCGCAAAGGTCAGATCGCAGCGGTTCCATTCCTTGTATCGCGCCCGCGCAACGCGCAACGTCACGCCCGCGATTGCAGGCAATTGGGGGAAGGGGCGGGCGAGCGGCGAGCGTTCAATTTCCATGGGGGAGAGCCTCTAGGCGTGAGTTGCGATGCAGTAAATCAGCAAAGCTGGTGGACGAAACGATCAGGATTCCCTATTTGGTCGCCACGATGACCCGTCATATCCTCGCCCTTCTGGCTCTGCTTACCGGTCTGGCTGCGATTGGCAGCCCGGCGCAGGCGTCGCTGGCTGAGGCGCTGGCGTGCGATTCCAGCATCGCTGCGACCACTGACGACGATGCATCGGGCGGTGAAAGCGTTGCAGTGCAACCCGCGCCTGCGACCCTGCGCGAAAGCCGTGAGGTTGAAGCCCCGGCCAGCCGTCCGGCCGCGCCGCGCGCGCTGCGCCTGCCGGTGCTGATGGGGATCGAACGCGCCTACGAATAGGCCACGTTCGCCCATCGTTTTAGTTTTAGCGCTGCGCCCGGTTGCCAGGCGCGCTCCCTCCCGAACCCGATTCAGGCCCGCATTGCAGGGCCGCACCCGATCAAAGGTCTGTTTTTCATGTTCAATTCCATCGTTAAATCCGTGTTCGGTTCTACCAACGACCGATACGTCAAATCGCTGCGCAAGATTGTTCTGCAGATCAACGCGCTGGAACCGCAGATGCAGGCGCTGACTGATGCTGAATTGCAGGGACAGACCGCCAAACTGCGCGGGCTGATCGATGATGGCACCAAGCTTGATGACATTCTGCCCGAAGCATTTGCCACCGTGCGCGAGGCATCGGTGCGGGTGTTCGGGATGCGGCATTTTGATGTTCAGCTGATCGGCGGGATCGTGCTCCACCGCGGTGAAATCGCGGAAATGCGCACCGGTGAAGGCAAGACCCTGATGGCGACGCTGGCGGTGTATCTCAATGCGATCGAGGGCAAGGGCGTGCACGTTGTTACCGTGAACGATTACCTCGCCCGGCGCGATGCGGCGGAGATGGGGCGGCTTTACAACTGGCTCGGCCTTAGTGTCGGGGTGATTGTCCCCGGAATGCCCGAAGAAACCAAGCGTGACGCCTACGGCGCCGATATCACCTACGGCACCAACAACGAATTCGGTTTCGACTACCTGCGCGACAACATGAAGCATGAACGCAGCCAGATGGCGCAGCGCCCGTTCAATTTCGCGATTGTTGACGAGGTAGATTCGATCCTGATCGACGAAGCGCGCACGCCGTTGATCATCTCCGGCCCAACCGAGGACAAGTCCGAGCTTTACGTTTCGCTCGATCAGGTGGCGCGCGAAATTCCGGTCGAATGGCTCGACATCGATGAAAAGGTCAAACGTGTCCAGTTAACCGAGGACGGGTTGGAGGAAGTCGAAAAGCTGCTGATCGAAAAGGGCCTGCTTGCAACAGACAATCTGTATGATGTCGAGAACACCCAGGTTGTCCATCACCTTGATCAGGCGCTGGTCGCCAATTTCGCGCGCAAGCGGGACACTGATTACATCATCAAGGACGGCAAGATCGTCATCATCGATGAATTCACTGGACGCATGATGGATGGCCGCCGCTGGTCGAACGGTTTGCATCAGGCGGTTGAGGCCAAGGAGGGCGTGCGGATCGAGCCGGAAAACCAGACGATGGCCTCGATCACGTTCCAGAACTATTTCCGCATGTATCCCAAACTGTCGGGCATGACCGGCACCGCCGCCACCGAAGCGGCCGAATTCTGGGATATCTACAAGGTCGGCGTGGTCGAAATTCCCACCAACCTGCCCGTCGCGCGGATCGATGAAGAAGACGAATTCTACAAGAGCACAATCGACAAATTCGGCGCGATTGCCAGGGCGATCAAGGACAAGAACGAGATCGGCCAACCTGTGCTGGTTGGCACGGTTTCAATTGAAAAGTCCGAATTGCTCAGCCAGTTCCTTGACAAGGAAGGGGTGAAGCACGCGGTGCTCAACGCCCGCTTCCACGAACAGGAAGCGCGCATCGTCGCGCAGGCAGGCAGGCTTGGCGCGGTGACTATTGCCACCAACATGGCCGGTCGCGGAACCGATATTCAGCTGGGCGGCAATGTTGAATACCGCATTCAGGATGAGCTCGCTGACCTGCCCGAAGGGCCGGATCGCGATGCCGCCATCGCCCGCATCCGGGCCGAAGTGGCTGAGGAAAAGCAGCAGGTGATCGCGGCTGGCGGGCTGTTCGTTCTTGGCACCGAACGCCACGAATCGCGCCGCATCGATAACCAGCTGCGTGGCCGTTCAGGCCGTCAGGGCGATCCGGGCCTGTCGCGCTTTTACCTCTGCCTCGAAGATGACCTGCTGCGCATCTTTGGCCCCGACACGCTGTTTTCCAAGATGATGAAATCGAACCTCGCCGATGGTGAGGCGATCGGTTCCAAGTGGCTGTCAAAGGCGATCGAGACTGCGCAGAAGAAGGTCGAAGCGCGCAATTACGACACCCGCAAACAGGTCGTGCAATACGATGACGTGATGAATGATCAGCGCAAGGTCGTCTATGAACAGCGCGCCGAGATCATGGATTCTGAAGCAGTTGATGATGTCGTGGTGGATATGCGTCACGACACCATCAACACGATTGTTGGCACCGCGTGCCCGCCGGGTTCCTATCCTGAACAGTGGGATATTGCCGGACTGCGCACCAAGGTTGAGGAGATCTTCGGGTTCCAGCCGCCATTCGATGAGTGGCTGGCGGAAGACCAGGTCGAGCCTGAAATCCTGGAAGAACGGCTGCGCACTCTTACCGACGAAATGACTGAAGCCAAGATGACCGCAGACCCGGCAGTCTGGCGGATCGTCGAAAAGGACGTGCTGCTGCGCCAGCTCGATCATCACTGGAAGGAACACCTCGCCACGCTCGATGCGCTGCGCCAGGTGATCTGGATGCGCGGCATTGCGCAAAAACAGCCCATCAACGAATACAAGCAGGAAGCTTTCAGCCTGTTCGAATCGATGCTCGACACGCTGCGCGAGGAAGTGACCAGGATCCTGTTCCGGGCCGAACTCAGGGTTGAACAGCCGCAACCGCAATCACTGCCCGATCTGCCTGCCTTCCTCACCGGCCATATTGATCCTTTGACCGGGCTGGATAATTCGGGTGACGGGGATGGTTCGGAACTTCGGCCTGAATTGTTCGGATCGCTCGCCGGAAGCCCGCGTGCTGCCACCGGACCGGGCGGGGCGAATACTGACAACCCCTTCGCCAATCTCGACATCAGCCGCAATGCGCCGTGCCCGTGCGGCAGTGGCAACAAATACAAGCATTGCCACGGCGCGATAAGCGGGCGTCAAAACGCCTGAGCAGGAGCGTATGCGTAACGAGGGGCGGTAATGATCGGTGCGGTTCCGATACTGCTGGCACTGGCGTTCTTCGTCACCGCTTTGCTCTATGCCAGCGTGGGGTTTGGTGGCGGATCAACCTATGCGGCGCTGCTGGCGCTGTCGGGGCTTGATTACCGCTTGCTGCCGCTGATCTCGCTGGCTTGCAACATCGTGGTTGCAGCCGGATCGAGCGTGCGGTTTGCGCGCGCGCAGATTACTCCGTGGCGCGGCGCGCTGCTACTGGTGGCGCTGGCTGCTCCGGCGAGCTTTGTCGGCGGGCTGATCCCGATCGGGCGAGAGGCGTTTCTCACGCTTCTGGGCGTTAGTCTGGTGCTGACCAGCCTGACCATGTTGATCCCGATTGCCGAACAACGCGCGGGTGAGCCGACGCGTTATGCGCGCTGGATACCGGTTGCAGCCCCGCTGCTGGGTTTTCTTGCCGGGTTAGTCGGTATCGGCGGAGGGATATTCCTCGCACCGCTGCTGCACCTCACGCGCTGGCAAGGTGCGCGTGCCATTGCAGCGACGGCTAGTCTGTTCATTCTGGTGAACTCGCTGTTTGGCCTTACAGGACAATTGCTCAAGAATGGCCCCGATCTGTTCGGGCAAGCTTTAGGCACAGCGTTGCCGCTCCTGATCGCGGTGGTGATCGGAGGCCAGATCGGCGGCCTGTTCGCCGCGCGCTTGCTGCCACCGAAATGGATCCGCTGGCTGACCGCAGTGCTGGTGCTGGTGGTGGGAGTTCGACTGCTGGCGGGGGTGTGAGAAGAACAGAAAGCACGCCGCCTCGACCAGAATCAGACGTCGGCGGAAATTTGCTGCCCGTCCTTCGGCCTGCCGACATATAATGCGAGGTAAAGTGTCACGACAAAGGCTGCATAAGCGGCCAGCAGATTGGGCAACAGCAGCGGAATACCGGTAAACAGCATCGTGTCATTGCCGCCCGGAACAAAGGTTGCGCCTATGCCCATCAGCAGGCCGCCAAAGGCCGCTCTGGCCCACTCGCGGATGTTACCTGTTTGCAACCGGAACATTCCGCCGATCACCACTGCGACCACCATGCCGACGATCAACGCAATCGGCACAGCAATCGCGCGAAACGTAAAGGGCGTGTCTCCATATGCGATTTTCGCAATGCTGCTGGTGTAGAGCCACTGCTGGTCGAGCGCGAACAGCGCTCCCGACGCCGCGCCGATCAAGGCCATCGCCAATAACGGCGACCAACCTCCGCCCGGTCGTCGCAACTTGAGGCGGCGGTATAAATAATAACCAGCCAGCATCGCCAGTGTTCCGCCAACCGCCAATGCGATCGGCGCATTACCCGCAAGCGGTGAAACAACCTGTTCGCGCATCGGTAACAACGATGCCGCCCGTAACATATTGGGCCCGAGACAAATGGCCGCGACAAGCATCGCGGCGATAGAGACGCTGCGGGACATTTGGCCGGACGTAAGCGCCGCCGCCGTGCCAATCGCACAATGACCGTTGATCCGTGAACCCAGCCCGTAAAGCACGCCGCCTGCGATAGCGATCCAGTCCGTCCGCGCGCCAAGGATGGTGGTAAAGGGCCGCGCACCTAGATATTCGGCAGCGGCCATCACCATCATCGCGGTTGCTGCTGCCAGCAAGAACCCTGCCAGACGGTGCCCACGCCGCCGCTCAATCACCTCGTTCATTGCACGAACCATGCACACCCCGGTGCGTTGGCTGGAATATCCGATGAGGAAAATCAGCGCGATGATTATGATGAGAAGCACTGGCAACGAACTAACGCATAAGCGAGTGAACGCAATACAAGGCTATGATTTCAAGGGTGCGGGGGCAGACTGGGGCTGAAGCCGCGCCGTGACAGCGCTGCATATCCAATCAGCGGCAATCAGTTTGAGAAAATTGGCTCCCCGAGTAGGATTCGAACCTACGGCCAAGTGATTAACAGTCACCTACTCTACCGCTGAGCTATCGGGGAGCAACTCTTCCAAGCGGTCTAAGGAAGAGCGGAAGCGCGCCTATATGGGGCAGGGCACAGGATTGCAAGGGGGTTTTGAGCCTGCCCACGCTGCAATCATCCCGTGACAAATTGTTCGGCCACGATGCGTTCCTCCAATGATTGGCCGGGATCGAACAGCAGCGTCAACTGGGTGTCCTGCGCAATCTGGAGCCGCACCTCGGCGATGTCGCGCAGTTCCTTTTGATCGGCGACGACAGACACCGGGCGCTTGGCCGGTTCGAGCACCTTGAGCACGATCTTCATCCGGTCAGGCAATATCGCCCCACGCCAGCGCCTCGGGCGAAACGGGCTGATCGGGGTGAGGGCGAGCAGCTTGCTGTCCAATGGCAGGATCGGGCCATTGGCGGACAGGTTGTACGCCGTCGATCCTGCGGGGGTTGCCACCAATACCCCGTCGCAAACCAGTTCCTGTATCCGCACCCGGTCGCCCACGGACACTTCAATCTTGGCGGTCTGGCGGGTTTCGCGCAGCAGCGAGATTTCGTTGATCGCACACATTGCGTGGGCTTTGCCGTCTTGCGTGATCGCTTCGACCCGCAAGGGCGCAATCGTCCAGCGCCGCGCTTTGGCGACCCGCGCGGCAATGGCTGCGCGCTTGTCAAAGCGGTTCATCAGGAACCCGACCGAGCCAAGGTTCATGCCATAGGCCGGGATCACGCGGCCGGCATCAATCATCGCGTGCAGCGTTTGCAGCATGAACCCGTCGCCGCCCAGCACCACCACCGCGTCGGCCTCTTCCAACGGCACCCAATCGTGCTGAGGCAATAACGCCGCGAAGGCTTCTTGCGCGCGCGGGACATCCGAAGCCACCAGCGCGAGGCGCTCAAAGGGTGCTGCGTTGCTCGCCATCTATCGCTCTCCTCCGGGGTTGAACGTGATCCCGGCTGACTTATCCCCGGTGCATTGTCGGTAGAATGGCCTGATGTGCCAGTTTTGGGCGGATTGCAATTGAAGCAAGCATTGCGCAGATTCCATGATTAAGAACGCCGATCCATAAGGGAGCGGAATGGAACAAGGCCGGACATCGTTGCGCGGCAGCACGCGTGGGCGCTTTCCCGGCGTCAGCGTCGGCGTGCTCGAAGCCGACCTGCTCAGCGCGCTTGACCGGCGTGAGATCGAGGTGTTGTTCCAGCCGCAATTTTCCTGCGTCAGTGGCGCGGTGGTCGGGGCAGAGGCGCTGGCCCGCTGGCGGCATCCCTCGCTGGGAGAAATCGGCGCGCGCGATCTGTTCGCGGTGGCAGAGCGCGCTGCGCTGGTCGCCCCGCTGTCGCGCCATGTGGTCGCCCGCGCGCTGGAGGATGCGGCGACATGGCCGGATAATCTGACGCTGTCGCTTAACATCACGCCCGAAGAACTGGGCGATCCGCGCTTTGCCGCCGATTTTGCCGCGTTGATTGGCCGTTCGGACATTGCGCCGCAGCGGCTGATGCTGGAGATTACCGAGGATCTGCTGCTGCGCAATCTGCCGCAGGCGGCCAGCGCGCTGAAGGCGCTGCGCGGGCTGGGGTTTCGCACCGCGCTCGATGATTTCGGCGCGGGGTTCTGCAATTTCCGTTACCTGCGCGAATTGCCGCTGGATGCGCTGAAGCTTGATAAGGCGATGGTCGATAGCGTGCCGGGCGATGCCACCGCGCTGGCGGTGCTGCGGGCGATCATGCAGCTGGGCAAAGCGCTCGGCCTGGCGGTCTATGCCGAGGGGATCGAAAGCGAAATCCAGCGCGCGGCGATCACCGCCGAAGGCTGCGACTACTGGCAAGGCTTCCTGCGCGCTCAACCCATGCCGAGCGAAAGCGTGCTGGCACTGGCGCGAACCGCGCGCGGGATGGGGCATGGGTGAACCGGGGCAAGGCAGCCCGGCCAGTCGCTGACACACCGCGCGGCGGCATCTGTTGGAGACACATGTGACACTGTCCAGAAGACAAAAACCACCCCCGCCAATCGCGCCTTTGAGAAAGCCGTTGCAAGAGCAGATCCGGGCGTGTGACACGCACAGGGCCATAGGGCGAACGGCCACCTGTAGGAAATGACCGCTTTGCGTAAGGCTGCGAAGTGTTGGAAATGGCCGGATTTGGTGGATTTCCGCCATTCCCTCAATCGTCGCCCCGTGCTTGACACGGGGTCAGGCTTTTCTCCTTCGATGGTGTCGAAACAAGGAAGCCAAGCCCCGTGTCAAGCACGGGGCGACGAAACTTGGAGCGTTCGCTTGGGGGTCGGGTCGCGAATTTCCGGTTTTGGCGGCCAGACAGCTGAAGCCGCCATACCGCTTTCGGGATTGCGCATCGGCCCTGCTTATGACTGGTGATGGGTGGTTTACGCCATCCCGTCACCCCAGCGAAAGCTGGGGCCTAGGGCTGCAAGTGGCAGTGCTCGCCGCTTGAGATCCCAGCTTTCGCTGGGATGACGGATAGTGGCAGGTTTTGGCAGCGCGCCGTGCTGTTGCAAATGACCGAGAGGGGGTAGCTAGCTGCTGTTTTGCGCTCGGATGGGGAAGCGATTTAAAAGCGCACGCAGGCTGTTTGCGGCAACAGCAAGCCGGTCGTTGATCGGAATGTTGAATCCAATCTCACCGAAATCTCCGTCGCGTTTGCACCAAGGTGGCAGCGCTTCTAATGAAAATGCTATCCGAACTTCCAACTCCGACAACCGCTCGAAATCGAGATTCGGTTCTGTAAAACCACAATATGCGTTCTCAGCTTTGCCCAAG
>PHEB01000003.1 GCA_002842735.1 Alphaproteobacteria bacterium HGW-Alphaproteobacteria-7
CAATGACCTTCACAGCCTTGACATCGCCGGTCAGCGTGATCGGCTGATCACTTGTCTGCGCAAAAAGCGGCATGGCGGGCAGCGTCAATGCTGCTGCCGTCAGCGCCAATGTCAATTTCTTGATCATATTCATTGTCATGCCTTCGCTCTTCATCATGGTTTTGGTGTTTCCCGCGATCAGTCGATCACGACATCAAAGGTGATGGTGTGGTTGGTGTCCCCGGTGATATCGCCAAGATTGACCGCGATACCCGCAGCATCCGATGCCGCTCCGGCATCGCCATCTTCGGCATCGCTTAACGCGGCGCTATCCAGAGTGAGGGTGCCGGGCGCGTAGGTCGTGCCATCTGGAATGGCGTCGGTTACGACCAGATCGTTCACCGTGCCGCTGCCTGTAACCCGGGCAAGGATGGTAAAGGTGGCAATTGTTCCAGGCACTGCGCTGGTTCCGCCGAACGGATCGCGCAAGCTGACTGACTTGATGAGCTCGGCGTTGGCGACCCCAGCGATCAGCGCACCGCGTGCTGTGGCCAGCGCACCAGTGGTTCCGACAATCGCATCGCTGCCATCCACGCCAGCGCCAGCAAACACGGTGCCGGGGGCTCCGCTACCGGTCGTCGCTTCGGCGGTCAGCTCGATATTGCTGGTCTGAGTGTCGCTGACCCCGTCAGGCACGGTGACCAGTACGAACACCGTCAGCGTCGCATCCGCTGCGAGCACGGCGGTGGTCTGCGGCGCGGTGAGGATTGCGTCGACCCCGGCATCATAAGTGCCATTGCCATTGCTATCGATTGCAATGCTCTGAAACGTAGTATCGAAATCATTGCCCGCCACAGCCGGATTGGCGAGCAGTCGGAAGGCTTCAGGGCCATTCCCCAGATTGGTGAGTTCGAACGTCAACACCGCTTCACCCGGCCCTGTCGTGATCGGGCCGGGGTCGAGCGAGGTCAGCGTGAGATCGAGCAATTCATCCACCCGCACGGTGACGGTGTTGGAATTGATCGTGCGCGGGCCGGCACCATCATCATAGCTGGCGACCGCCGTATTTTCGATCAGCGTGCCAGCGGTCACACCGCCTGCCATTGCAGGTGCGGACACAATCAGGCCACTCAGAGCGGCAGCTCCGAAAATCGTGGCTAAGGGCGAGTTAAAGCGTAGTTCCGTTTTCATACTCGGGGGAATTACGCGGGAATGGTTAGCATTCCGTTAGTGATGCTTATTCAGCATGGGGCTGATCTGATCATTGGAATTGAGATGGTGCCGCCTTCTTGGACAGTTTGGCTGCTGAGTTAAGCTAATCCCGTTGTAGACCAAGCAGTTAGCAGTGACTGATCCGGCCGCACGCTGGACAGCGGCAAGCCACGAGCGCGCCTTCTTCGCCTATGTTAGGGACTGTCAGGATTTCCGTGTGTGGGCGGGCATAATGGGTAAGAAGGAGTCTCACTATGTCCCGACGCAAAGAACCTGCGATCCCATCTGATTTGCTGGATCAACTTTTGGCTGGCGGCGATGCTGCTGCGGCCTTGCAGCAAGGCGGTCTGGACTTGTAACGGTTTTGCGCCGGTCACTTATCTCATTAAGCCACCTTGGCTTCGAATGCGAGCGGGCTGATGCCGCCCAGATATGAATGGCGGCGGCGGGTGTTGTAGAAGCCGTTGATGTACTGAAAGATGGCGGCTTCTGCCTGACGCCGCGCCGCCGCGAAACCTCGGCTACCGGATACCCTCGCTCGGTGATCTGGATCACCGCATCACGCTTGAACTCATCGCTGAAATTGGGCTTCCCCATCTTTGCCTCCTGTCCTCAAAGTTAGGATGGAAGGCGCCCAGAAATCTAGGGGCTATTCACGATTATACCGGCACACGACAAGCGGCCCGCCTCAATATCCGGAAGCACCATCACATCAACAAACAAGTAAAACGATCCGAATATAACCACGACAAGGGACTGCCTCACTTCCCTTCGCGCTCCAGCCTAGCCAAGCGGCGCGATGGTGCCCTGACCGCGCCCATGTGTTTATTTAATACCGAGAGCCATGCGCAGATTGTCCGCTGACGGTGCAGGCGTTGCTGTTACCGCAAGATATCGACCGCACAATGTGTCGCGCCATGCTTGCAATCACACTCCGCTGTGATAACGGCACAGCATGAACACATCATCCATCACACGCGTGCGCGAACTCGTCACATCTGGTGTAATGACTAAGGCCGGGCTCGCCCGTGCCGCTGGCCTCCACGCCAATACTCTGCGTGATTGCACCGAGGATACGTGGAACCCCACCGCCGAAACCCTCACAAAGCTTGAAGGCTTTCTTGTCGCGAATGACGAACGTCCCGTGCTCGCCAGTATCGAGGAAATCATCGACGAGGCGCGGAACGGGCGGATGTTTATTCTCGTCGATGATGAAGACCGCGAAAATGAAGGCGATCTGATCATTCCGGCGCAGATGGCGACCCCACAGGCGATCAATTTCATGGCCACCCACGGGCGCGGGCTGATTTGCCTGGCGCTTGCCAAGGCGCGCGTCGATCACCTCAACCTGCAACCGATGAGCCGCAACAACAAGGAATCGATGCAGACCGCCTTCACCATCTCGATCGAGGCAAAGGAAGGCGTGACCACCGGCATTTCGGCGGCCGACCGCGCGCGCACCATTTCGGTTGCGATTGATGCTGCCAAGGGGCCTGACGATCTTGTGACACCGGGACACGTTTTTCCGCTGATGGCGCGCGAAGGTGGAACGCTGGTGCGCGCCGGGCATACCGAGGCAGCGGTCGATATCTCGCGGCTGGCCGGACTCAACCCTTCGGGCGTGATCTGCGAGATCATGAACGAGGATGGGACGATGGCCCGGCTCGATGATCTGGTGACATTCGCCCGGCGGCACGATCTCAAGATCGGCACGATCCGCGATCTGATCGCCTACCGGATGCGCAATGATCACTTGGTCGAACGGTTGAGCGAACGCGCCTTTACCTCCGATTACGGCGGCCAGTGGCGCATGATCACCTATCGCGACCGGGTGGCCGGTAACGAGGCCTATGTGCTGCAAAAAGGCCATGTCGTGCCTGGCGAACCCACCCTCGCCCGCGTTCACCCGATTTCGGTGTTTGACGATGTGCTGGGCCAGCCCGGCCCGCGAAAACGCACGCTGCAACGCGCGATGCAAGCGATTGGCGAACATGGCGCAGGGGTAATCGTGATCCTGACTGGGCGCGTGGGCACCGGCGAATGGCAGCACGACGAGGAACTTCGCAATATCGGTATCGGTTCGCAGATCCTTGTTGATCTGGGCGTCAGCAACATGGTGCTGTTATCGAACAGCCGCCCTGATCTCGTTGCGCTTGAAGGTTATGGCCTTACCATCACCAGTCACCAACCCATTCCGGAGTAAGCTTGCATGGCCCGTATCCTGATCGTCGAAGCGCGGTTCTACGCACACCTAAACGATATGCTGATTGCCGGGGCCAAGGCCGCGCTGGCGGGTGCCGGGCATGAGGTCGAGGTGTTGACCGTGCCCGGAGCGCTGGAAATCCCCGGCGCCATCGCAATGGCAGCGGAAAGCGGCGAATATGACGGCTTTGTTGCCATCGGCGTCGTGATCCGGGGTGAAACCTATCACTTCGAAATCGTCGCCGGCGAAAGCGCTCGCGCGATCATGGCTTTGACCATGGACGGGATTGCCATCGGCAACGGCATTCTGACGGTGGAAAATGAAGCACAGGCGCTCGAACGTGCTGATCCTGCGCAAAAGGACAAGGGCGGCGAGGCGGCCAAGGCGGCGCTTGCGTTGCTCCAGTTGCAAAAGCGGTTCGGGCATTGAGGCGTTGACGGGGATAGTTCTGATTTCACAGCATAAACTGTCCCATTTTGACCGACTACGTAGTTTCCCTCTGTAGATTTCCGTAAGCCAATAACGCGATACCCGATCAGCTTAAGCTGTTGCTCGCCGGTCGCACGGGATAGCAGTTACGTGCAGCCAGCTTCAGGATATCACAGTGACAACCGACAAAGCCGCGTTATCGGAGCAACCCGATCTGCATCACATTATCGCCAAACTGGAAAAACAACTTGCCGCGTTAGACCGGATGGGCACCCATATTGGCGCCGCGCATCTCGATGCGGCGATCCAGCACCTCAGACTTGAACAAACGCGGCGATTATTGGGATAGGGTAAGCGCGAAAAACGGGGTCGACGGCAGTCAGATTTACGTCGAGGAAAGATCGTCCTGCGTATTTTCCCTTAAAGCCAAGCACGGCTAGCCACGCTAGCTCTGATCCGTGTTCCAACGTAGTTCCTCGGCTTCAACGGCTCCGGCACGGAGACTGGCATATGGATGACCCCATAGCGCCTGACAGCCTCGATTCTGACAGATCGGCTGCCGCTGGTTCGGCCTTCAGATTGCAACCGCTGGCAGATGAGCTGGTGGCAATTGCCGCAAGGCTGCGTGATGTGGCTGATGCCGCCCCTGAAGCAGGCACTACGCCAGCCAGCGCACCGGGTCGTTCGCCGCGATCGGATCGTCGCCATCTCGAACTGGCCCGGAAAACTTACAGTCTGCGCCGCAAACGCGCCGTGATTTTCGGCAACCCCGAATTATTTGGTGAACCGGCTTGGGATATTCTGCTCGACCTGTTCATCGCTCAGGCAGAGGAAAAGCCGGTCTCCGTTTCGAGCGCGTGCATCGGATCGGCTGCGCCAGCGACCACTGGCCTGCGCTGGCTCGGGGTGCTTGCCGATGAAGGGCTGATCGTGCGTGAGAATGACTCAGGGGACAACCGCCGCGTGCTGGTGCGGCTGAGCAACACCGGCGTTAAGGCGATGGAACGGTTTTTTGACGCGTTTGAGGCGAGCCTGTAAGCCCTCCCCGAAGTCAGCACCGCCCGCCGAAACAGCCCTTGCCCGCAAATGCTGCGCTATCGCCCAGCTCTTCCTCGATGCGGATCAACTGGTTGTATTTGGCAAGCCGATCCGAGCGCGCCAGCGATCCCGTCTTGATCTGTCCGCAATTGGTTGCCACCGCGAGGTCAGCAATGGTCGCATCCTCGGTCTCACCCGAACGGTGGCTCATCACGCAGGTGTAGCGCGCGCGGTGGGCCATATCCACCGCCGCGAGCGTCTCGGTCAGCGTCCCGATCTGATTGACCTTGACCAGCAGCGAATTGGCGAGGCCCTTGGCAATCCCATCAGACAGGCGCGCGGGATTGGTGACGAACAGGTCATCCCCCACCAGCTGAACCTTGTCGCCAATCTTGGCAGTCAGCGCCGCCCAACCCGCAAAATCATCCTCGCTCATGCCATCCTCGATCGAACGGATCGGGTAATCGTCACACAGCTTGGCAAGGTAATCGGCCATTTCTTCACCCGACATGCTCAGCCCCTCGCCCGAGATTTCATAGCGACCGTTTTTGAAAAACTCGGTGGCGGCGCAATCCAGCGCCAGCACCATGTCCTCGCCCGGGGTAAACCCGGCCTTGGTGATCGATTCCATGATGAAATCAAGCGCCGCACGGGTGCTGGCGAGATCGGGCGCGAACCCGCCTTCATCGCCGACGCTGGTCGCCAGACCTTTTTGTGCGAGGCCTTTTTTCAACGTGTGAAACACTTCCGAGCCCCATCGCACAGCTTCGGCGATGCTGTCTGCACCGACCGGCATGATCATGAATTCCTGAATGTCGATCGGGTTATCGGCGTGTTCGCCGCCGTTGATGATGTTCATCATCGGCACCGGCAGCAGGTGCGCAGACACGCCGCCAAGGTATGAATAGAGCGGCAGGCCGCGCGCATTGGCCGCCGCCTTGGCGACCGCCAGGCTGGTGCCAAGGATGGCATTGGCACCTAGCCGCGCCTTGTTGTGTGTGCCGTCAAGCGCGATCAGCGCAAGGTCAACATCGCGCTGATCCTCGGCATCGAAATTATCGATCAACAGGTCGCGGATTTCGCTGTTGACCGCTTCGACCGCCTTCAACACGCCCTTGCCGAGATAACGCGCAGCGTCGCCGTCGCGCAGTTCAACCGCTTCGTGCGCCCCGGTCGAAGCACCCGAAGGCACTGCGGCGCGACCAAAACTGCCGTCTTCCAGCAGCACATCAACCTCAACGGTGGGGTTTCCGCGGCTGTCGAGAATCTCGCGCCCGTGCAGGTCGATGATGGCAGTCATGTTTGGCTCCGGCAGGAATGTGTTGTAGAATGATAAGACACTTTGCACGGCATGATTCTGCGATTTGCCGCGCGTATGAAGCCCCTAAGCGCCTGATCGAAAGGGCGCAAGCGGGCGGCGCTGAGCAGCAGGACGAAATGGAGATTGGACAACCTTATGGCTGATACGACCCCTCAGAAACCGAATGACCCGAAATCGACCGCTGCGAAGACGCGCAAGACCCCGGCTAGCCCGGCCAAAGGCGGCGCTACCAAGGCCAAGGGCCCGACCAAGGCGGCACCGGTCAAAACCGCGGCGACCGCCAAAAGCGCCGCCCCGGTCGCTGAAGCGAAAAGCCGTTTCAACGCCGCGCTCGAAGAGGCAAAGGCTGGTGCCGCAGCCCTGCGTGCCGGGGCCGAAACCCGGCTCAGCACTGTCGGCGAACAGGCCAAGGGCAAAGGCACCGATCTGGCCGCCGAAGCCAAGCACTATAGCGAACAGGCACTGAGCAAGGCGGGCGAATTGGCGGTCGAAGGCAAAAAAACTGCCAGCGATGCAATCGCCTCGATCGGCAAAGTGGTGGGCGATAGCGCGGTGCAGATCGACGAGAAGCTGGGCGAACAATATGGCGATTTCGCCCGCAAGGCCTCGCGCACGCTGGCTGAAACCTCGGCCAAGCTCGAAGCCAAAAGCGTTGAGGAACTGGGCGAGGATGCGCGCGAAATGGTGCGCAAAAGCCCCGGCGTGGCGGTTGGCATTGCCGCCGTGGTCGGCTTTTTCATCGCCCGCCTGTTTCGCGGAAAGCGGGGCTGATCGCGGGCTGGCATTGGCGGTAGCAGGTCATGGACAATCCCGAACCCGGCCCGTTGCCTTCGCCGCACGATGATAGCGCTGATCCGGCCGCAAGCCCGGACGGCGAACCCGGCGAAGACAGTAACAGTTTCGACAGCCTGCGCGATGACATCACCGCGCTGGTCGATGACGCGCGCACCTATGCCGAAGCGGAAATCGCCTTCCAGAAAACCCGCGCTGGTCTGGCGAGCCGAAAAACAGCCCGCGCGCTGGCGCTGTTGGTGCTGGCATTGGTGCTGCTCCACATCGCCCTGATCGCGCTGGCCGTGGGCGCGGTGATCGCGCTGGCACCGCTGGTGACGATCTGGGGTGCGATCGCGATTGTCGTGGGGGTGCTGCTAGCAGGCGTTGCTACGCTGGTGTGGGCCGCGCTTGGCAATGGCAAGGCCGTGGCGGCGATGTTCGGATCGGAGGATGGCGCATGACCGACCTGCCCGACCGCTACATCGAAGACCGCGCGCTGCGCGACGCCGCCCGCGCGGTGGTGCTTGCGGATATTGAGCGGCTGCGCGCCAGTATTGGTGAAAAAGGGATCGCCAGCCGCGTGTCATCGGGGGTCAGTTCGACCATTTCGGGCCGTATCCGGGCCGGCGCGCGCGATGTGCTGGCACAGGCCACGGCGCAGGCCAGTGATCACATGGGCGCGCTGGCGCTGTTGCTGGGCGCGATCATCCTGTGGTTTTCGCGCGGGCCGATCCTCGATTGGCTCGACGATTTTAACAGCTCAGACGAAGACAGCGAAGCCGGGCCTGACCCCGTGTCGGCTTCCGAAGGAGATCCCGAATGACCGATCAGCCCCGCATTCTTGCCGATAGCAAGCGCGATAGTCTGCGCGCCCGGATCGAGGCCGCCGAGCGTCGCAATGCCGAACGTTCGCTTGCTGACAATGCCCGCGCTGCAGCTACGGCGGCGGCGGATTACACCCGCGCCCATCCGCTTGCGGTAATTGGCGGCGCGCTGGCAATTGGCCTTGCGATCGGATTGCTCACCCCCCCCGGTCGCCGGGTGGTCAGCAACGCGGCGGCGAGCGCGACTTCCGGCATCAAGACCATTACGGCGCGGGGAGGGTCGCAGATCGGGACATTGCTGGGAAAGGCGGCGGTCGGCTATATCATGGCGCTGATCGATGATGCGGTGCAGACCGCCCGCGCCGGGCAGGAACGGGCCGGTGAGCTGGGCGATGCTGCATCGGCGCAGGCCCACAAATTGAAGTCAGGCGCAGCGCAAGCCGCTGGTGCAGCGGCGGCAAAATCGCGCAGTCTGGCACGCGACACCCGCAGCAAGGCCGGACGCGTGGTGAACGACCTGCGCACCAAGACCAAGGGGTAAGAGAGAGCCCCTCCCCAGCTTGCAGACTTGTCCTTGACGCTCGAAGCGTTAAAGGGGGCGCAACCTTCCTCCCCAAAGGCTGATATCATGGCAGAAACCACCCCCGACCAGCGGCTCCACCTCGTGATGGGCGGCCGCGTCAAAGACCCGCGCGGGTTTGAATTCCAGGATCCGGAAAGCCTCCACGTCGTCGGCGTTTTCAGTTCCTATGAAGCCGCGGTCGATGCGTGGCGCGCGCAGGCGCATCGCACCGTCGACGATGCCGAAATGAAATATGTGGTGGTGCACATCCACCGCTTGCTGACGCCGGAAGAATAGCGGCGCAGGGTTCCCCCGTGCCAATGTTTCACGTGAAACATGCTGCCCGGACACCCCAAGACAGGGCCTAGAGGGGGTCTAGCAGGGGTCTAACCCACCCCAACGCCACCAACCCGCGCGGGGCCAGGCAGGCCGCTGCGCTGACAAGCCCTCAGATGAACTCGATCTTGTCGACGTGATAGAACCGCTCACCCGAAGGCACGGTGACTTCGATATCGTCACCCACCTGCCTGCCTATCAACGCACGCGCGAGCGGGGAGCTGTAGGAAATACGCCCCTTTTTCGCATCGGCTTCGGTCTGGCCGACGATCTGGTAACGGATCGGCTTGTCCTCTTCATCGAGCAAAGTCACGGTCGCGCCAAAGATGATCTTGTCACCCGACAGCGTCGCGGGATCGATGATCTGCGCACGGCTGACCATGCCTTCGATCTCACCGATCATCGCTTCGACCTGGCCCTGGCGTTCCTTGGCGGCGTGATATTCAGCGTTTTCCGAAAGATCGCCGTGGGCGCGCGCCTCTTCGATGGCTTCGACGATTTTCGGGCGTTCCTCACGCAGCACCTTGAGGTCGGCAGTCAGCCGCTCATACCCCTCGGCCAGCATCGGAACCTTTTCCATCGTCGCCATCTTTCTGTTCTTTCTCTTCGTTTCCCGGACACTCGACCTGCGATAGAGAAGAAAAGCCTGTTAGCCGTCCGATCCGCACGGCTGAAGGCTCTTTCAATTTCGGGGAGCAGTGTCAGTTATTGGCTATAATAGTCCTGCATTGATCGGACTTCAAGCTGATCGGGATGGATCGCCGAAATCGCCGCCGCCACCGCTACCGATCCGGCCGCCGTGGTGTAATAGGGCACCTTGCCCGAAAGCGCCGCCATGCGGATCGATTTGCTGTCCATCAGCGATTGCCAGCCTTCGGTGGTGTTGAAGATCAGCGCGATATCGCCATCGATGATTTTGTCGACGATATGCGGCTGCCCTTCGGCCACCTTGTTCACCCGTTCAACCGGCAGCCCCTGTTCGGCAAGGTAGCTTTGCGTGCCGCCGGTGGCGATGATGCGGAAGCCCTGATCGATCAATTGCCGCACCGCCGGAACGATCACGGCCTTGTCGGTGTTCTTGACCGAGACGAACACCGTGCCCGAACGCGGCGGCACCATGCCTGCGCCCAACTGCGATTTGAGGAAGGCGGCTTCGAAGCTGGTATCAATCCCCATGACCTCGCCCGTCGATTTCATTTCCGGGCTGAGCGCCGGATCAGCGCCGGGGAAGCGGGCGAAGGGGAACACGGCTTCCTTCACCGCCATGTAGGGCAGATCGCGCCTGAACGGCGGGAATGCGGCGAGCTTTTCACCCGCCATCACCCGCGCGGCGATTTTCGCGACCGGCTGACCGATAGCTTTGGCGACAAACGGCACGGTGCGGCTGGCGCGCGGGTTGACCTCGATCAGGTAAACATCACCATCTTTGACAGCGAACTGGATATTCATCAGCCCCACCACGCCCAGCGCGTGCGCCAGCGCCTCGGCCTGACGTTCCATCTCGGCGATAATTTCCGGCGGCAGCGAATAGGGCGGCAGGGTGCAGGCAGAATCGCCCGAATGGACGCCCGCCTCCTCGATATGCTGCATCACGCCCGCGATCCGCACTTCTTCGCCATCGCACAGCGCATCGACATCGCATTCGATCGCATCGCGCAGATATTGGTCGATCAGCACCGGGCTATCGCCCGACACGTTCACCGCAGTGGCGATGTAGTTATCGAGCTGCGCTTCGCTATCGACAATCTCCATCGCCCGCCCGCCGAGCACATAGGATGGGCGCAGCAGAACCGGATAGCCGATGCGGGCGGCCACCGCCGCGGCCTCATCGCGGCTACGGGCGATGCCGTTATCGGGTTGGCGCAGTTTCAGCTTGTTCACCAGCTTGGCAAAGCGTTCGCGGTCTTCGGCCAGATCAATCGCATCGGGCGATGTGCCAAGGATCGGGATCCCCGCATCCTCCAACGCCTGCGCCAGTTTCAGCGGGGTCTGCCCGCCAAACTGCACGATCACGCCGACCAGTTCACCATTCTGCTGCTCGACGCGCAGGATTTCGAGCACGTCTTCAGCCGTCAGCGGTTCAAAATACAGCCGGTCTGACGTGTCGTAATCGGTCGACACAGTTTCGGGGTTGCAGTTGATCATGATCGTTTCAAACCCTTGCTCCGCCAGCGCGAAACAGGCGTGGACGCAGCAGTAATCGAACTCGATCCCCTGCCCGATCCGGTTCGGCCCGCCGCCAAGGATCACGACCTTGCGCCGGTCTGACGGGGCCGCTTCGCACTCAGGCTCGCCAAAGCTGGGGGCTTCATAGGTCGAATACATATAGGGCGTGATCGCCTCGAACTCGGCGGCGCAGCTGTCGATCCGTTTGAACACCGGGGTGACGCCCAGTTTGCGGCGCAGCGCGCGCACTTCGTCCTCGCTGGTCGCGCCTGCCATGGCTTGCAGCGCATCGTGGAGCAGGCCAGACCGCTTAGCCTGCGTTTCGCCCAAACCGCCCGCCACGCCGACCGAACGCACGGCAAGTGTGGCAAGCCGCTTGTCGGAAAAGCCCATCGCCTTCAATCGCCGCAGCCCCACCGCATCGCGCGGCAAGCCATCGGCCTGCACTTCGGCTTCGGCGGCGATGATCGCTTCGATCTGGCGCAGGAACCACGGGTCGTAAAAGGTAACGGCGGCGATATCTTCAACGCTCATGCCTTCGCGGAACGCTTGGCCGACCTTGAGCAATCGGTCAGGCGTGCGGCGCGACAATGCGGCGGTGATCACGTCGCGCGGCTGGCCTTCCAATTCGGGCACGCGGTTGAAGCCATCAAGCCCGGTTTCCAGCCCGCGCAGCGCTTTCTGCATTGATTCGGCAAAACTGCGGCCAATCGCCATCACCTCGCCAACCGATTTCATCGCCGTCGCCAGATCGTTCGCCGCGCCCTTGAACTTTTCGAAGGCAAAGCGTGGGATTTTGGTGACGACGTAATCGATGGTGGGTTCAAAGCTGGCAGGGGTTGCCCCGGTGATCTCGTTGGTCAACTCATCCAGCGTATAGCCAACCGCCAGCTTGGCCGCGACGCGGGCGATGGGGAAGCCGGTGGCCTTGGACGCAAGCGCGGATGAGCGCGACACGCGCGGGTTCATCTCGATCACGATCAACCGCCCATCCTTGGGATTGACCGCGAATTGCACGTTGGAACCGCCGGTCTCAACCCCGATTTCGCGCAGGCAAGCGATGCTCGCATTGCGCATGATCTGGTATTCCTTGTCGGTCAGCGTCAGCGCCGGGGCGACGGTGATGGAGTCGCCGGTGTGCACCCCCATCGGATCGACGTTTTCGATGGCGCAGATGATGATCGCGTTATCCTTGCGGTCGCGCACCACCTCCATTTCAAACTCTTTCCACCCGAGCAGCGATTCCTCGATCAGCACCTCGGTAGTGGGCGACGCGTCGAGGCCTTCGCGCACGATCTGGTCGAATTCGGCCTTGTTATAGGCGATGCCCCCGCCGGTTCCGCCAAGGGTGAAGCTGGGGCGGATGATCGATGGCAGGCCGGTGCGTTCAAGGATCTCGCGCGCTTCGTCGAGCGTATTGGCGATGCCCGACCGCGCGCTTTCCAGCCCGATAGAGGTCATCGCATCGCGGAACCGCTGGCGGTTTTCCGCCTTGTCGATCGCGTCGGCCTTGGCCCCGATCATCTCTACGCCATATTCGGCCAGCACGCCCATTTCATCGAGCTTGAGCGCGCAGTTCAGAGCGGTCTGCCCGCCCATCGTCGGCAGCAGCGCATCGGGCCGTTCCTTGGCGATGATTTTCGCCACGATATCGGGCGTGATCGGCTCGATATAGGTGGCGTCGGCGAACTCCGGATCGGTCATGATCGTCGCCGGATTGGAATTGACGAGGATGACGCGGTAGCCCTCCTCCTTCAACGCCTTGATTGCCTGCGTGCCGGAGTAATCGAACTCGCACGCCTGCCCGATGATGATGGGGCCAGCGCCAATGACGAGGATCGAGGAAATGTCGGTTCTTTTGGGCATTTAGGCGTTCCTGATTGCTTCTACGAGCAAATCGAGCAGCTTTCCTGCTGCTGCTCCGATCGCGTGATCTTTGTATTGTTCGACAAGCATTCGAAGGCCGACAATCAACGTTAGCTGCAAACTTTCAGCTGAGAAAATCGCCGCGCGGATTAATTCTCTGCCAGCCTTTAGCCGCCCAAGGATGAGTTCGCGGATTCCATCCCCGCCACCAACCGAGTTTTGCGACTCAACCATCGCGATGATTTCGTCGATCGGCTCGGCAATTTCGGAGGCTTGATTGTCGCTTAGTCGAACAATTCGGTCAGACGCAGGAACTTCCGACGAAGTTTCCTCAAACGCAGAGGTTACATCATCGGCATCAGCGTCGGCAGCCAAACCTTCTGCAACAATTCTTCCCAATGCATTGCGATACGCTGTCGGGGCGGCTTCGCCGAGATTGTTAAGCCGCTGCGCTGCAGGATTCTGAGAAAGAGACCTCTTGACGATGTTAGCCTTCTCTTGAGGGTTTATTTTGTACCAAACACCAGTGAATTCATCACCTTCTGATACAATTCCACCGTTTGCTAAAACTTCGTTGAAGGCAGCGAGAAATATTTCAAGAAATGATGCTGGAACAACTTGTAGGTCATAATCCTCAAATGACTTGAAATATGCAGCCTCGTTGATCCGCGTAATGTCGTCAGCGGTTACCCACCCCTCACCAAATATCTTGTCATACTTGGGCGAGCGGATAAAATTGTAAAACAGCATCTGTAAATATGCGTCTCTCACCCTAACCCCCCCACAAACTTGGCGAACAAATAAAACGAGTCCTGCGGCCCCGGACTTGCCTCGGGGTGATACTGCACCGCGAAGGCCTTCTTCCCCCGGATCGCAATACCGCAGTTCGTCCCGTCGAACAGGCTCACATGGGTCTGCTCCACGCCCTCCGGCAAGGTCGCGACATCGACCGCGAAGCCGTGGTTCATCGAGGTGATCTCGACCAGACCCGCAGTCTCCCCCCAGCCCTCCCCAACCCGCTGCACCGGGTGGTTCGCGCCCCGATGCCCCTGGTGCATCTTCACTGTCTTCGCGCCCGCCGCCAGCGCCAGCAGCTGGTGGCCGAGGCAGATGCCAAACAGCGGCACGTCGGCCTCCAGCAGCTTGGCGATCACCGGCACCGCATATTCGCCCGTCGCCGCCGGATCGCCGGGGCCGTTGGACAGGAACACGCCATCAGGGGCGAGCGCCATCACCTCGTCAAACGAGGTCTTGGCCGGCACCACCGTCACCCGCGCCCCGGCTTTCACCAGATTGCGGAAGATGTTGTCCTTCGCCCCGTAGTCGATGGCGACCACGTGGGGTAAATCTGAACCCGTTCGTGCTGAGCCTGTCGAAGCACTGTCCTCTTCTGAAGAGAAGGACGACCCTTCGACAAGCTCAGGGTGAACGGCGGTAATGGCGGGTTTTGACCAAGGCGCGCGGCCATAGCCCTTGCCCAGTTGCCACGCGCCGCCGCCCCACTGCTCTTCAGCATCGCGGGTCACGCGCACCGCCAAGTCCATCCCCTCAAGCCCCGGCCATTCGCGGGCGCGCTTCACCAGCGCAGGGATATCAAACTTCCCGTCCGGCGCGTGGGCGATCACCGCGTTGGGCGCGCCCGATTGCCGGATGCGGCGGGTCAGCGCGCGGGTGTCCACGCCCGAAAGGCCGATCTTGCCATAGCGGGCCATCCATTCAGCGAATTTCTCGATAGAGCGGAAACTGGAAGGCTCGGTCACGTCCTCACGCACGACGCAGCCGACTGCGCCCTCCACCTTGCTCTCCACATCTTCGGCATTGGCGCCGACATTGCCGATATGCGGGAAGGTGAAGGTGACGATCTGCGCGGCGTAGCTGGGATCGGTCATCACTTCCTGATAGCCGGTCATCGCGGTGTTGAAGCACACCTCGCCCACCGACGATCCAACCGCGCCAAACCCCCGGCCCCAGATCACCGTGCCATCGGCCAGAACGAGACAGCCAGTAGCCCCAGAAAGTTGCGCGCGGAAAGATGCGGGGTCGGCCATTGGGGGCGCTCCGTTCCAGTAAAAAGCCAGCGATGTTGCTAAGTTTTGCCCGCTAAGCCCCCCAGCCCTCCGCGTCAACCTAGGCGCGGCAGTTGATTTGCGTTAGAGGCGCGGCGCTTCATTCCATCCACAGGAAACACGCCATGATCCGTGATGACATCAAATCCGCCACCATCGCCGCAATGAAGGCGGGCGAGAAAACCCGCACCGCCGCGCTCCGCCAGATCTCCGCGAAGATCAAGGATCGCGATATCGAGGAGCGCACGTCGAGCAAGCCGACGCCGGACGATGAACTGGTGGTCAGCGTGCTCCAGAAAATGGCCAAGCAGCGGCGCGAATCGATTGAGATGTATGTTGCCGGCGGGCGCGAGGAACTGGCAGCGGTGGAGCGCGCCGAACTCGCGGTGATCGAGCAGTTCCTGCCGCAGATGATGAGCGAGGCCGAAACCATCGCCGCGATCGAGGCGATCAAGGCCGAAACTGGCGCTTCCACCATCAAGGACATGGGCACGGTGATGGGTGAATTGAAAGCCCGCCACGGCGCGGTGCTGGACGGCAAACTGGCGAGCGGGCTGGTGAAGGCGGCGCTTTCCTGAACTCTCATTCCGTTCGCCCTGAGCCTGTCGAAGGGCTGCTTTTCCCTTTTAGACTTCGGTTGGAAAAAGAAGGACAGTGCTTCGACAAGCTCAGCACGAACGGATTTTGTTTCCACACCGGGTGCACATGATCCTGGTGCCTCACCTCGACACGAACGGAAACGGGGATCAATAGTCGCCCATGGCCATCACCCCGCAATGGAAGGACGAACTGCGCGCGCGGATCACGCTGTCCACGCTGGTGATGCGCAGCGTCAAACTGACCCGTGCGGGGCGCGAATGGAAGGGGTGCTGCCCGTTCCACGACGAAAAGACGCCGAGCTTCTACGTCAATGATCAAAAGCAGTTTTATCATTGCTTCGGCTGCGGGGCGCATGGCGATGCGATCAGCTGGATGGTCGATCATGCCGGGCTGCAATTCATGGACGCGGTCAAGGAACTGGCGGCGCAGGTCGGGATGGAAGTCCCCGCGCCCGATCCGGCAATGGCCAAACGCGCTGAACAACGCGCCAGCCTGATCGATGTGACCGATGCCGCGCAGGCGTTCTATGTCGAAACCCTCGCCGGGCCGGGCGGCAAGGCGGCGCGCGACTATTTGGAACGGCGCGGATTTACGCCTGCGGTATGCCGCGAATTCGGATTTGGCTGGGCACCCGATGACCGGCAGGCACTGCCCAAGGCACTCCCTCAATTCGGCGAGGATATGCTCGAAGCGGCAGGGATGCGCGCCGCCAACGAAGCGGGCGAACACTACGACCGGTTCCGCGGCCGGGTGATGCTGCCGATCCAGGATGCGCGCGGGCGGGTGATCGCGTTCGGTGGGCGCATTCTCGACAAGCGGGAAGGCGTGGCGAAATATTTGAACTCGCCCGACACCGAATTGTTCGACAAGGGCCGCACGCTCTACAACCTCCACCGCGCCGCGCCCGCCGCGCGCCAGAGCGGGCGGGTGGTGGTGGTTGAAGGCTATATGGACGTGATCGCGCTCACCAATGCGGGGATCGCCGATGTGGTCGCCCCGCTCGGCACGGCGCTCACCGAAATACAGCTGGAACTGTTGTGGCGCATGGTTGATGCGCCGGTGCTGTGTTTTGATGGCGATGCGGCGGGCCAGCGCGCGGCGATGCGGGCGGTTGCGCGGGCGCTGCCAATGCTCGCACCGATGCGTTCGCTCGCCATCGTGCGGCTGCCGAGCGGGCTTGATCCCGATGATTTGCTCCGCGCGCAGGGTAAGGGTGCAATGGAACGGCTGCTCGATAACCCCGCAAGCCTGATCGAAACGCTGTGGCAGTTTGAACGCGATGCGCAGCCGCTTTCCACGCCAGAGGCGAAGGCGGGGTTGAAGGCGCGGCTGATGGCGCATGTCGAAACCATCGCTGATCCCGAGGTTAAAGGCCTCTATCGCCGCGAACTTGGCGACCGGTTTTCAGCCTTTGCCTATCCGCCGCGCGCGCCGCGCCAATCGCCTCAACCCGGCCAGCGCGCCCCCTGGCGCGGCGGTCAACCAGTGCCGCAGCGCCTGTCTGATGATGCGCGTGCGCGGCTTTCAGGCATGATGGCTGGCGGCCAGCGCCAGGGCTTGCTCACCGCTGTCATCGCCGGGCTGACCCGCCATCCGCACGAGATATCCCGCCATGCCGAGGCCCTGTCGCGGCTCGCCCGGCATGACCGCGAAGCCGCACCTTTGATCGAATCGCTGTTCGAACTTGCAGAAACGCTTGATTCGGACGGCGCACTCGCCATATGCAGCGCGCAAGGTCAACCTGCCCCGCCGGCAGATATCCGCTACGCCTTCCTTGATGAAGGCCATGATCCCGGCGCCGCGTGCGAGGAACTGGCTGAAGCTGTGTCGCTGCTGGTCGAAAAACCAGCCTTGGAGGCTGCGCTTGCGGCCACCATTGCCCGTTTCGACAATGATCCGGAAGGGTCGTTTGTCGAACAGACCCGTTTGCGCGCGCAGCTCAGTGCAATTGAAGAACGCCTCAAAGCCTTCGGACGCCGGAAAGCGGCTCCGCTGGCGACGGGTGAAAACACCGCCTGAACAGCGGGTATGGGATTAACGGGCGGCACCGCGCAACCACACAGCGCGCAACCGCCGGGTAACGGATTGATATTGAAATATGGCCGAAAAAGAAGATGCCCCGCTGATCGATCTTAACGAGGCTTCGATCAAGAAGTTGATCAGCAAGGCAAAAAAGCGCGGCTATGTCACCTATGACGAGCTGAACGAGGCTCTGCCATCGGGCGAGATGAGCCCCGATCAGATCGAGGATGTCCAGACCGCGCTCAGCGAAATGGGCGTGCAGATCGTCGAGAATGACGAGGATGCCGAAGCTGAATCCGATGGCGAGGAGTCCGAAGTCAAAGGTATCGCCGATGACGATAATGATGACGACGACGATGATGACAGCGACAAAAAGGGCCCGAGCAAAGACGCTCGGGCGGGCAACAAAAAGCTCGTAACCGGCGAACGCACCGATGATCCGGTGCGGATGTATCTGCGCGAAATGGGCGCGGTTGAACTGCTCAGCCGCGAAGGCGAAATCGCCATCGCCAAGCGGATCGAGGCCGGGCGCGACATGATGATCATGGGCCTGTGCGAAAGCCCGATCACCTTTCACGCCATCATCCAGTGGTCAGAAGCGCTGAACAACGGCGATATGCAACTGCGCGAAATCCTTGATCTGGACGCGATGCTATCCAAGGAACCGCCCGCCGACAAGTTAGCCGAGGGCGCCGAGGATGATGACGACGACGGCGAAATCTCCGAAGCCACCGCCGGCCCGACCATCCGCGAGGACGACGAAGTAGAGGACGAGCCCGAAGCATCCGACGATGATGACGAGGACGGCGAAGGCCGCCCCAAACGCGAAGAGGAAGAGGAGGAAGACAACACCCTCTCCCTCGCGCAGATGGAAGCCGCGCTGAAGCCCGAAGCGCTTGAAACCTTTGCCCGCATCACCAAGCTGTTCAAGGATTTTGAAAAGCTCCAGCGCGACCGGGTCGAAACTCTGGCGGAGGGCGATGATTTTCCGAAAGCCAAGGAAAAGAAATACGAAACCTTGCGCGAAGACCTCACCGCCGAGGTTGAAAGCGTGCAGTTCCACGCGACCAAGATCGAATTTCTGGTTGATAATCTCTATGCCTTCAACCGCCGCCTGACCACGCTGGGCGGGCAGATGCTGCGGCTGGCCGAACGTCACAAGGTCAAGCGTATCGACTTTCTCAACGCCTATGTCGGCAACGAGATGGATGATGGCTGGATCAAGGAGCGCGCCAAGAAGGACAAGAAATGGGCCGCCTTTGCCGAGCGCGAAGACGCCGCGATTGAACGCATCCGCGCCGAAATCGCCGACATCGCCGCGCAGACCGGGATGAGCCTCACCGAGTTTCGCCGCATCGTCAACATGGTGCAAAAAGGCGAGCGTGAGGCGCGCATTGCCAAGAAAGAAATGGTCGAGGCAAACCTGCGTCTGGTGATTTCGATCGCCAAGAAATACACCAACCGCGGCCTGCAATTCCTTGATCTTATTCAGGAAGGCAATATCGGTCTGATGAAGGCGGTCGACAAGTTCGAATACCGCCGTGGCTACAAGTTCAGCACTTACGCGACGTGGTGGATCCGGCAGGCGATCACCCGCAGCATCGCCGATCAGGCCCGCACCATCCGCATTCCGGTGCACATGATCGAAACGATCAACAAACTGGTGCGCACAAGCCGCCAGTTCCTGCATGAAGAAGGCCGCGAGCCGACCCCTGAGGAAATGGCCGCGCGTCTTTCGATGCCGCTGGAAAAAGTGCGCAAGGTGATGAAAATCGCCAAGGAACCGATAAGCCTTGAAACGCCGATTGGTGACGAGGAGGACAGCCACCTCGGCGATTTCATCGAGGACAAGAACGCCATCATCCCGGTCGATGCCGCGATTCAGGCGAACCTCAAGGAAACCGTCACCCGCGTGCTGGCGTCCCTCACCCCGCGCGAAGAACGCGTGCTGCGGATGCGGTTCGGCATCGGGATGAACACCGATCACACGCTCGAAGAAGTCGGCCAGCAGTTTAGCGTGACGCGCGAACGCATCCGGCAGATCGAAGCCAAGGCGCTGAGGAAACTCAAGCACCCGAGCCGATCGCGCAAGATGCGGTCGTTCTTGGATCAGTAATAATGAAACGCCCCGCTTCGGCGGGGTTTTTCATGTCTCGCACGCTTCAGCGATTTCGTCGAAAAGCCGCCCCCTAGGGGTGGAGAATCGCTGCCCCAGCGCCTATGTGCCTTGCATGCGTATCGCCATAGCCTCTGACCACGCCGCCATCGCGCTCAAAGCCGAGCTTGTTGAATGGCTCATCGAAGACGGGCACGAGGTCGCCGACCTTGGCCCGGAACCGGGGGTCAGCGTCGATTACCCCGATTACGGCTACCGCCTCGCGGAAGTTATCGCCGAAGGGGCGGCGGAATTCGGCGTTGCCCTGTGCGGCAGCGGGATCGGCATTTCGATCAGCGTCAACCGCCACCCGCAGGTGCGCTGCGCTCTGGTATCAGAGCCGCTCTCGGCCGCCCTTGCGCGCGAGCATAATGATGCCAATTGCATCGCATTAGGCGCGCGGCTGATCGGGAGCGAGATGGCCAAATCCTGCGTCGCCACCTTCCTCGACATCGAATTTGCCGATGCAGGCGACCCCGCCGGACGCCATCAGCGCCGCGTCGGCAAGCTTGGCAAGCCCCCGTTCCTGCCCGATCATATCGAGACCCATCAATGAGCACTGCCACCGCCGATTTTGCCGCCCGCACTAGCCCCGTAATGGACGGGTTCTGGCATAATGATCTTGCCGCCGCCGACCCGGAAATCGCCGCTGCGGTTGCCAAGGAGCTCGCCCGGCAGCGCGACAAGATCGAGTTGATCGCGTCGGAAAACATCGCGAGCCGCGCGGTGCTTGAGGCAGCGGGTAGCGTATTCACCAACAAATATGCCGAGGGATATCCGGGTAAACGCTATTACGGCGGCTGCGACTATGCCGACGTGGTCGAAACGCTGGCAATTGACCGCGCCAAGCAATTGTTCGGCTGCAATTTTGCCAATGTGCAGCCGAACAGCGGCTCACAGATGAATCAGGCGGTGTTCCTCGCGCTGCTCAATCCCGGCGATACCTTCATGGGGCTGGATCTGAACTCAGGTGGGCACCTGACCCACGGATCGCCGGTCAATATGAGCGGCAAGTGGTTCAACCCGGTGTCTTACGGCGTGCGTCAGGATGACGAGCGGATCGACATGGAAGCGGTTGCCGCCACCGCGCGCGAACACCAACCCAAGCTGATCATCTGCGGCGGCACGGCCTATTCGCGCACCTGGGACTTCCCCGCCTTCCGCGCCATCGCCGATGAAGTGGGCGCGGTGCTGCTGTGCGATATGAGCCATATCTCCGGACTGGTTGCAGGCGGCGCGCACCCCTCGCCCTTCCCGCATTGCGACATCGTCACTTCGACGACGCACAAATCCCTGCGCGGCCCGCGTTCGGGGATCATCCTGTGGAATGACGAAAAATACACCAAGCCATTGAACATGGCGGTGTTTCCCGGCCTGCAAGGCGGCCCGCTGATGCACATCGTCGCGGCCAAGGCGGTGGCGTTGCGCGAGGCTTTGCAGCCCGAATTCAAAACCTACGCCCACCGCGTGGTCGAAAACGCCCGCGCGCTGGCGGCCAGTCTTGAGGACAACGGGTTGCGGATCGTGTCGGGCGGCACCGATAACCATTCGATGCTGGTCGATCTGACGGCAAAAGACGTGACCGGCAAGGACGCCGAAAAGGGCCTCGACCGTGCGTGGCTTACTTGCAACAAGAACGGCATCCCGTTCGACACCCGATCACCCTTCGTCACCAGCGGCATCCGGCTCGGCACACCGGCGGGCACCACCCGCGGTTTCGGCCCGGAAGAGTTCCGCACCATTGGCAAGTTAATCGCTGAAGTCGTTGATGGACTCGCCAAAAACGGCCCCGAAGGCGATGCGCAGATCGAACAAAGCGTGCGCCAGCGGGTCAGCACCTTGTGCGCCGCCTTCCCCGTCTATCCCGGCCTGTGAAAGGGCACCGACCATGAACGAGTCCGATCCCCGCAAGACCCCCGATTGGGTCGAAGATGCCAAGGCTGAAATCTCTGGCATGGCCAAGGAAGGCGTCCACCATCCCTCGACCAAGCCGGTGCTGACCGGCGCGGCGATTGGCGCTGTCGCCGGGATGATCCTGCCGGTGGTGTCGTGGCCGTTGGGACTTGCTGTTGGCGCAGGCTTCGCCTTCTATCAGCGGATCAGGAAGTAACCATCTGAATGCGCTGCCCCTTTTGTGCCCATGATGATAGCCAGGTCAAGGACAGCCGCCCGACCGAGGATAACGCCTCGATCCGGCGGCGACGGCAGTGTTCGTCTTGCGGTGCGCGCTTCACCACCTTTGAACGGGTGCAACTGCGCGAGGTGGTAGTGGTTAAATCCGGAGACCGCCGTGAACCGTTTGACCGGTCAAAACTGGAACATTCGGTCGCGCTTGCCTGTCGTAAGCGCGGGATTGAACAGGAACGGCTCGATCAGCTGATTTCTGGCATTCAACGGCAGGTCGAAACGTCAGGCGAGGCGGAAGTGCCATCGGCGCATATTGGCGAGCTGGTGATGGACGGCCTGCGCCAGATCGATTCGGTTGCCTATATCCGCTTTGCCAGCGTCTACCGCGATTTCTCCGAAGCGCGCGATTTCGAGGAATTCGCCAGCACCGTGCAGGACGCGGCGAGGGACTGACGTGCCAAAAACTGACAGGCCTAGCAGCCTCAACACCCCGGTGATCGTGCTCGTGCGCCCGCAACTGGGCGAGAACATCGGCAAGGCGGCGCGCGCGATGCTCAATTTCGGGCTGACAGAGCTGCGGCTGGTGACCCCGCGCGATGGTTGGCCCAATCCTTCGGCTGGCCCGGCCGCTGCGGGTGCGGACATCGTTCTGGAACAGGCCAGGGTCTATGCCACCACTGCCGAGGCCGTTGCCGATTGCGCCCATGTCCATGCCACCACGGTGCGCAAACGCGGCGTGACCAAACCGGTGATCGGTCCCGATGAGGCCGGGCGGCAGGTGCACACGCTGGCCGGGCGCCACGCGATTTTGTTCGGCCCGGAACGGTCGGGGCTGGAAACCGAGGACGTGGCGCTGGCGCGCAATATCATCACCGTGCCAATCAACCCCGAATTCGCCTCGCTCAATCTGGCGCAGGCGGTGATACTGATTGCCTATGAATGGTCGCGGATGGGGCGCGAACTGGCGGGCGTGGATGCGGCGCTGGTGCAGCCCACGGTCGAAGACGTGCTGCCCCCCGCCCCGCAGGAAGAACTTGACGGGCTGATCGCGCATTTTGAGGAATTGCTTGAACCGCGCGGTTACTTCCTGCCCCAAGGTCGCGCGGAAACGACCCACCGCACCTTGCGCGGGATGCTGACGAAACCGGGCTGGAACCATCTGGAAGTGCGCACCTTGCGCGGCATCCTCACCACGCTAAGCCGCACCCGGCGGGAGTGACTGCGCCCGCGACAAGGCTTGACCTTGCGCCCCACCCTGCTATGCGCGCGCCTTCGCAATTGGCCCTGCACCCCGGTGAAGCAGTGGCCGCGTCAGGCGTATTGGTCTGGCGGTGCGATGCCGGGTTGAACGCTCACCAATGGGGTGGGCCAGCAAAATTGAAGGATACGACTTATGTCGAAGCGCAAAAGCGCCAAGTATAAACTTGACCGTCGGATGGGCGAAAACATCTGGGGTCGCCCCAATTCTCCGGTGAACAAGCGTGCCTACGGCCCTGGCCAGCATGGTCAGCGCCGCAAGGGCAAGATGAGCGATTTCGGTCTGCAGCTGCGCGCCAAGCAGAAGCTGAAAGGCTATTACGGCGACGTCACCGAAAAGCAGTTCAAGCGCACCTATTTCGAAGCGTCGCGGATGAAGGGCGATACCAGTCAGAACCTGATTGGCCTGCTCGAACAGCGGCTCGACATGGTGGTCTATCGCGCCAAGTTTGCACCGACGATCTTCTCCGCGCGTCAGGTTGTCAGCCACGGCCACATTTATGTGAACGGTGTGAAGTGCAACATCGCCTCGCGCCGCGTATTGGTGGGCGACGTCATCAGCCTCGGCAGCAAGGCCAAGGAAATGGCGCTGGTAATCGAAGCGCAAAGCCTGGCTGAACGCGACATCCCCGATTACGTCATGCCCGATGGCACGGACAAGGTGACCTTCACCCGCGTGCCCAAGCTCGACGAAGTGCCTTACCCGGTGACGATGGAACCGAACCTGGTGGTGGAATTCTACTCGCGCTGATCGCTGTTCAGCGACGGAATACGAAAAGGGCGGCCTTGCGGGGCCGCCCTTTTTTGTTGTGGCTTCGGAATCCGGACGTCAGTCCCTGATCCGGTCCCATTCGGCAAATTCATAGGCGATCGAACCTTCGACGAGCCGTTCCCAGATGTCCGCGATCACGTCACCGGGCAGGCCCTGCGCTTCGCCCTCGGCCACGGCGGCGGCTATGACGCTGGCCTTGCGCGCTTCATCCCTCACCGCATCGCGGTTGTCCTTGATCCGGGCAGCGGCGCGCATATAGCCGAACCGGATTGCCAGCAACGCCACCAATTCTCGGTCAAGCGCATCCACCCCGGCGCGCACTTCGGCCATGGTTTCGCAGGCTTTCGGGTCTTTGGCATCAGGCAAAGGCATCAATCAGGAACTTCCAAGGTAATCGCGCCGGAACGCGGCGGCAAAATCGGCAAAACGCTGGCCCGCAATGGCATCGCGCATGGCCTGCATCAAGGCCTGATAGAAGCTGAGATTATGCTCCGTCACCAGCATCGCACCCAGCATTTCGCCAGACTTGACGAGGTGATGGATATAGGCGCGCGAATAGGTGGTGCAGACCGGACAGGTGCAGGACACGTCCAGCGGGGCGGTATCTTCGGCGAACCGCGCATTGCGTAGGTTCATCGGGCCATTCCAGGTAAACGCCTGCCCGTTGCGGCCTGACCGGGTCGGCAGTACGCAATCGAACATATCGATCCCGCGCTCCACCGCGCCGACCAGATCATCGGGCTTGCCCACCCCCATCAGGTAACGCGGGCGGTCAGCGGGGAGCATATCGGGCGCATAGTCGAGCACGCCGAACATCGCCTCCTGCCCCTCCCCCACGGCCAACCCGCCGACAGCATAGCCATCGAAGCCGATATCGGTGAGCGCATCGGCGCTTTCCCGCCGCAAGTCTTGATGCAGCGCGCCCTGCTGTATCCCGAACAGAGCAGCGCGGGCGGCGTGTTCCCCTCCGCTATCAAACCCGTCGCGGCTGCGTTTTGCCCAGCGCATCGAGAGTTCCATCGAAGCAGCAATTTCATCGCGTGAACGATCAGCGCGCGGGCATTCGTCAAACGCCATGACGATATCGGAACCTAGCAACCGCTGGATCTCCATCGAACGTTCGGGGGTGAGCATATGCTTTGACCCGTCAAGATGGCTGCGAAACTCCACCCCCTGTTCGGTCAGTTTACGCAATTCCGACAGGCTCATCACCTGATAGCCGCCGCTATCGGTCAGAATCGGGCGCGGCCAGTTCATGAAGCGGTGCAGCCCGCCAAGCCGCGCCACCCGTTCTGCACCGGGGCGCAGCATCAGGTGATAGGTATTGCCAAGGATAATGTCGGCACCGGTCGCGCGCACGGCTTCGGGCTTCATCGCCTTTACCGTGGCTGCCGTGCCGACCGGCATGAACGCAGGCGTGCGGATTTCGCCGCGCTGCATCGTGATGGTGCCGGTGCGGGCCTTGCCGTCGGCGGCGTGCAGGGTGAAGGAAAAACGGGGGGAAGTCATCGCGCTCGCGCGCTAGCGCCGCGACAGCGGATTGTCACGCGTCGCGCGTGGTAGCACGAAAATGGCAGGAGCAGCGTAGGTGCTGCTCCTGCCATGATTTGCCGAGCAGAAGCTGGCTCAGAAGGCGTAAAGCACGCCAATCGTTGCACGGGTGGAATCGAACGCGATGGTATCAACCCCGGCGCGGAACCGGATCGGGCTTTCCCCCAGACCGAATTCGACACCTGCGCCGACGAGGTAATCGCCATCAGTATCGTCGAGCCCGACCACTGCCGGAGTCACGAAATGTTTCAGGTTGAAATCAACTTCCTGATAACCGCCGCGCACGAACAGCTTGGCATTGTCACCAACACGCACACCTGCGCGAACGGCGGCACCATATTCGCTATCAATCGCGCCATCGCCAATGTGGAAGTTGCCTTCCGCGCCAACGAAGAACGTTTTGCCAACCGGGAAATCGACCCCGGCAAAAACGCCATAAATGCCGCCATCATCATCGGGCAGGCCGATACCAAGATCGTGAATACCCGCCGATGCGCCGATATAGACCTCGGGCTTGGCTTCGGAGCTGGACTGCGCCTGCGCAGCGGCCGGAAGGGTGATCGCGGTCAGCGCTGCGAGCGCTGAGATTGCTACTTTAGTCATGTTTTTCCTTTCATTGACCTGCCGAAGGGGGGGAGCAGCAGGTGGCGAAAGCGTTAGGAAAAACAGGCTTTCTATCGAATGAACCGATAGGCAGGGTGCCGTTCAGTTTCGGCTATTGGTGACCAGCGCCCGCGCTGCCATCAGGCAGCAGCAATGAAGAATCGCCATAGGAATAAAAGCGGTAATCGCTGGCGACCGCGTGGGCATAGGCTGCCATCATCCGGTCACGCCCCATCAACGCACTCACCAGCATCATCAGGGTCGATTTGGGCAGGTGAAAATTGGTCATCAGCCCATCGACTGCGCGGAACCTGTAGCCCGGCGTGATGAAAATGGCGGTGTCCCCCGCGAATGGCAGGATAGTGCCATCCTCCGCCGCCGCGCTTTCGAGCAACCGCAGTGAAGTTGTGCCGACAGCGATGATCCGGCCACCGGCAGCGCGCACACGATTTAGCTGCGCCGCTGTTTCATCGGAAATGCGCCCGAATTCGGCGTGCATCTGGTGGTCTACGGTATCATCGACTTTCACCGGCAGAAACGTCCCCGCCCCAACGTGCAGGGTCAGCATTGCCCGGCCAATCCCGCGCGCATCCAGCGCATCGACCAGCCTTTGGGTGAAATGCAACGATGCGGTAGGCGCAGCGACTGCGCCTTTTTCTGCCGCGAACATCGTCTGGTAATCATCCAGATCCTGCTCATCGATCCCGCGCCGCGCCGCGATATAGGGCGGTAGCGGCATGGTGCCTGCGCGGTCGAGCAGCACTTCGACAGGCTCCTCGCCTTCGAACAATAGCGTGATTGAGCCATCTGGGTGGCGCGCCTCCGCCCGTGCGGTAACACCGCCGCCGAACACCAATTGATCGCCCAGCTTCACCCGCTTGGCATTGCGGATGAACGCCTGCCAGCGCCGCAGATCGATCCGCTTGTGCAAGGTCGCGCCGATCCTTGCCTCGCCATCAGCGCGGCGGCCTTCGAGCTGCGCAGGGATCACGCGGGTATCATTGAACACCAGCACATCGCCGGGGTTCAGCAGATCGGGCAGATCGCTTACCCCGCGGTTTTCGAACGGGGCATCCTGCCCGCGCACCACCAGCATTCGCGCGGCATCACGCGGACGCGCGGGGCGCAGGGCGATGCGATCCGTCGGCAGATCGAAATCGAACAGGTCAACTTTCATGGCACGCGCGCCTAGCGCGAGGCGCGTGTCGGGGAAAGCCCCATCACCCGATTGGCGCGCTCAGCATGTCAGCCGAAATCGGAGCCTCTTCCACCGGAGCGGGCGGCGGTGGCGGCGGGATGTTATCGCTCGCTATCGAAGCCTGCAAAATTCGGGTCGGATCAGCCGGTGGCTCACCCCGGTTGATCGCATCCACCGCTTCCATGTTCTCGATCACCCGGCCCAAATTGGTGTACCGCTTGTCGAGGCTGAAACGCGGGTAGAACACGATGAAAAACTGGCTGTTGGCGCTATCCTCTTCCGAAGCGCGGGCCATCGCGAGCGAACCGCGCACGTGCGGCAAGGGGTTGAATTCGGCCTTGAGATCAGGAAGCTCGCTGCCGCCCATGCCAGTGCCGGTGGGATCGCCACTTTGCGCCATGAAGCCATCGATCACGCGGTGAAAAACCACTCCATTGTAAAACCCGCTCCGGGTCAGGGTCTTGATCCGTTCGATATGGGCCGGTGCCCAATCAGGCATCAGGCGGATCTTTACCCGCTCACCATTGGACAGGTCGAGCACCCAGATATTTTCGGGATCGACCGCTGCGTCATAGTTGATCGGTTGATAGGTGCGCAGGACAGCGGGAGCCTTGTCATCACTTTCGTCGGCCTGCGCGGCATCGTCTCCCGGCGTCGCCGCAGGGGTCTCATCGGGCTGCTCCTGCGCAAACGCCATATGCGGCGCGGCGAACAAAAGCAGGGCGGCAAATGCAGGTTTGAGCGTGGCTGTGATCATTGTTCCATCCGAATTAGGCCCGCCGTGTAGCCACGCCCGGCTGACGTTGCAATGAATGAAGGAATGAAGCGCGACTTTGGAGGCAGGCTGTCCTCAGTAATCGCCTTTCAGCCCCAATTCGCGCACTCGTGCAGCAACTTCATCGCGCACCGGCGGGCTGACAAACTTGCCGATCTCGCCGCCATAGGTCGCGATTTCCTTGACCAGTCTGCTGGCGATGGGTTGCAGGCTGACGTCTGCCATGAGGAAGATCGTTTCGATCCGGTCATTAAGCTGCCGATTCATGCCCGTCAGCTGATACTCGTATTCAAAGTCGGTCACCCCGCGAATGCCGCGGATCACGACCGAGGCCCCCTGCGCCTCAGCGAAGTCCATCAACAAGGCGTTGAACCCGACCACCTCGACATTGTCGATCCCGAGCGCGGCAACCTCACGCTCAACCATCGCCATACGCTCGGCATCAGAGAACATCGGCGTCTTGGCAATGTTGGTCGTAACCCCGATAATCAGGTGATCAACCAGCTTCGCCCCGCGCCGGATGATATCGGCGTGGCCCAGCGTGATCGGGTCGAAGGTTCCGGGGTAAATGCCAATGCGGCGTGTCATGTCTTGCCCTCTCTGCCTGAAAGATCAGCGGTCACGTTCGACGATATAACGCGCGAGCGCACGCAGAATGTCAGCCTCTTGCCCGTGCGCGGCAAGATGGCCGATTGCCTGATCGACCAGCGCGCGCGCCTGTTCGCGGGCTTTATCGACCCCCATCAGCGTCACGAAGGTCTGCTTGCCCTGCTCAGCATCCTTGCGCAGCGCCTTGCCCGCCTTGGCCTGATCGCCCTCCACATCCAGCAGATCGTCGGCAATCTGGAAGGCAAGACCGATATCGCGGGCATAGGCACGCAGGTGCGCCCTGCCCTGCGGCGCAACCCTGCCAAGGATCGCGCCCATTTCAACGCTGGCGGCCAGCAGCGCGCCGGTCTTCAGCTGTTGCAGCCGGGTAATCGTGCGCAAGTCATAGGTCACGCCTTCTTCGTCGGCGACCATGTCCATCATCTGCCCACCCGCCATGCCGTGCATTCCTGATGCCACCGCCAGGGTAGCGATCAGTTCGCTGCGGGTGAAAGGGTCTTCGCTGGTATCATTATCGGCGAGAATCGCGAAGGCCAGCGCGTGGAGCGCGTCGCCTGCGAGCACAGCGGTGGCTTCGTCAAAGGCCTTGTGCAGCGTCGGCTTGCCGTGGCGCAGATCGTCATTGTCCATGCACGGCAAATCATCGTGGATCAGCGAATAGACGTGGATCGCCTCGATCGCCGCGCCCACCCGCAGCGCCGCATCGTGCGACACGCCGAACAGGCCGGCGGTGCTGACAACCAGCAGCGGGCGCACCCGCTTGCCCCCGCCGATGGCGGCATAGCGCATCGCTTCAATCAGACGCGCGCTGGTATCAGCGGGCACGGGCAGCAATGCATCAAACAGCGAATCAATATCGGATTGAATGTTTGAGATCGCGTCGCTCAGCCGATCCCCGATGGCCCCCACCTGCATAGCCTCAGCTTTCCGTGTCGAACGCTTGGGTGCCCGATGCGCGGCCATCAGCAGCCGTGACGATCTTTTCGATCCGCGCCTGCGCCGCATCAAGCCGCCGCTGGCACGCCGCGCGCAAGGCCTCCCCGTGTTCATACAGGCTGATCGACTGATCGAGCGGAACGTCGCCGCGCTCAAGCTGCTGCACGATCCCTTCGAGCGCGGCGAGCGCCTGTTCGAATGTCATCTGCGAGATATCCGGCCCTGCGGCTGGTGGTGCGTCTGGTGATGTTGTGCCCTCGTCCATACCCGCGAGCATTGACGGGACGTGCGAGCGCGGTCAAGGCTACCGATCAAGCGCGGCAAAATCGAAACAGGAAATTGCACCAATATGCTGAAGTGGATCATCGCCTATGGGACTGCGGCGGTTGCCTTTGGCGCGCTGGATGCGATCTGGCTGCGCTGGGCGTCGAGTAATCTCTATCGTCCGGTAATCGGCGATATCATGGCCAAGGATTTCAACGTCGTCGCGGCAGGCGTGTTCTACTTCATCTACCTTGCGGGGATGACATGGTTTGCGATCAAACCCGGCATTGAAAGCGGCACAGTGCAGGCCGCGTTGCTCAACGGCATCCTGCTCGGCGCATTGTGCTACGCCACCTTCGATCTGACATCGCAGGCTGTGTTCAAGGTCTGGGCAACGCATATCAGCGTGCTCGACATCCTCTGGGGCGCTTTTGCGACCGGCGTGGCGAGCGCGGCTGCGACATGGGTCGTCCTGCGTTTCGCGCCCGCCTGATATGTTCATCGGTCACTTCGCCCCGGCGTTTATCGCCGCCGCCGTTAGCCCGCAAAGCCCGCGGCTAGGCACACTGTTTGTTGCCGCGCAGTTGGTGGACTGGGGCTTCTTCGCGCTGGCGTTGATCGGTGTGGAAAAGTTGCGGGTCGATCCCGAAGCGAGCGCGTTGGTGCCGCTCGATCTTTATCACATGCCCTATACCCACAGCCTGATCGGTGCCGGGATCTGGGCGCTGGCGTGCCTTGCGGTGGTCGCGATCCTGCACCGCAATGTATTTGCCGGACTGATGGCGGGGCTGGTGGTGGTATCGCACTGGCTGCTTGATTGGGTGGTGCACGTGCCCGACCTGACGTTGAACGGGCAGCCGCCCAAATTCGGGCTGGGGTTGTGGGATTATCCGTGGGTGGCGATCCCGCTCGAACTCGCGCTGACTTTGGGCGCGTTCGTGTTTTATCTGCGCCGCACGCGCGGGCCGGCGGGGCCGCCAGCGGTGTTGCTGGGTGTGCTGTTGCTGCTGCAGGCGGTCAACTGGTTTGGCCCCCATCCCGAAGCAGCAGGCCCGTTCCTGTATGTGCAAGCGCTGATCGCGTTCGCCATTCTGACAGCGCTGGCGGCCTGGGTGGGGGAGAATCGCTGGCTCAAGAAACGCGGCGACTTGGCCTTCGCGCTCCAGTAATCTAGGGCGCTGCGCAAGGAGCCCCAGCATGACCGCAATCACCCCCGAAATCGTCGAACAGCACGGCCTTTCGCCGGAAGAATATGCGCGAGTGCTCAGCGCGCTGGGGCGGGAGCCGAACCTTGTCGAACTCGGCATTTTTTCGGTGATGTGGTCTGAACATTGCAGCTACAAATCGTCGCGCCTGCATCTGAAGAAACTCCCCACCGAAGCGCCTTGGGTGATCTGCGGGCCGGGTGAAAACGCGGGCGTGATCGACATCGGGGATGGGCCTGATGGACAAAAACTGGCGGCGATCTTCAAGATGGAGAGCCACAACCACCCCAGCTACATTGAACCCTATCAGGGCGCGGCGACCGGCGTTGGCGGCATCCTGCGCGATGTTTTCACCATGGGCGCGCGCCCCATTGCCAATGCCAATGCGCTGCGGTTCGGGCGGCCCGAACATCCCAAGATGAAACATCTGGTGCAGGGCGTGGTCGCGGGAATCGGCGGATACGGCAACTGCGTCGGCGTGCCGACGGTGGCGGGGGAAACCAATTTCCACCCCGCCTATGATGGCAATATCCTGGTCAACGCGATGACTGTGGGCGTCGCCAATGCTGACAGGATTTTCTATTCCGCCGCCACCGGGGTCGGCAATCCGATTGTCTATGTCGGTTCCAAGACTGGGCGTGACGGGATTCACGGCGCAACCATGGCCAGCGCCGATTTTGGCGACGATACCGAGGCCAAGCGCCCCACGGTGCAGGTTGGCGATCCCTTCACCGAAAAGCTGTTGATCGAAGCCTGCCTTGAACTGATGGCGACCGATGCGATTGTCGCGATTCAGGATATGGGCGCAGCGGGCCTCACCTCCTCCTCGGTCGAAATGGCCACCAATGGCAAGGCCGGCATCCGGCTCGACATGAACATGGTGCCGTGCCGCGAAGCGGGCATGACGCCCTATGAAATGATGCTGAGCGAAAGCCAGGAGCGGATGCTCATGGTGCTCAAACCCGGCAAGGAACCAATGGCCGAAGCGATCTTCCGCAAGTGGGAGCTTGATTTCGCAGTGATCGGCGAAGTGACCGACACCGGACACATGGTGCTGGAATTCAATGGCGAGGTGGTGTGCGACATCCCGCTCGGCCCGCTCGCCGCCGATGCTCCGCTGTATGATCGGCCCTATCTCTCCAAAGAGGAATACAAGGTCTGGGCCGGGGTCAAACCGCTCGCCGAGGTGCCGACCAGCGACGATATCACGGCTGACCTGCTGGCGATGATGGCCTCGCCCGATCTCGCGTCGCGCCGCTGGATTGCCGAGCAATACGATTCGCAGGTGGGCGGCGATACGCTGCAAACCGGCGGCGATGCGGGCGTGGTGCGGGTGCACGGGACGGGAAAGGCGCTCGCCATCACCACCGATTGCACCCCGCGTTACGTGTTCGCCGATCCCTACGAAGGCGGCAAGCAAGCCATTGCCGAGGCCTATCGCAATCTTTGCGCGGTAGGCGCAAGGCCGCTGGCGGTGACCAATTGCCTCAATTTCGCCAACCCGCAGCGCCCCGAAATCATGGCGCAGATCGTCCACGCCCTTGAAGGCATGGGCGATGCCTGCCGCGCGTTGGATTTCCCGATCGTGAGCGGCAACGTCAGCCTCTACAACGAATCGAAGGCAACCGGCGGCGGCTCTGCGATCCTGCCCACCCCGGCGATTGGCGGGGTCGGCATCATCAATGATCTGTCAAAGATGATGACGATGCATTTCAAACAGGCGGGCGATGCGATCTATCTGGTCGGGCCGGAGTTCTGGGCCAAGCCCGATCCGACCCGCTCGCATCTGGGCCAGTCACTATGGCTGCACTTGATCAAGGGCCGCGAGGAAGGCCGCACCCCGCCGACTGACCTGACCATCGAACGCAATGCCGGCGCGATCATCCACGAATTGATTGCTGATGGGCTGGTGAACGCGGTGCATGATCTCAGCGATGGCGGTCTGGCGGTGGCGCTGGCCGAAATGGCGCTGGCGGGCGGGATTGGTGCAGACGCCGATCTGGCAGGCAACCCCGATTACACCCCCGCGCAGTGGTGGTTTGGCGAGGATCAGGGCCGCTATCTGGTGACGGTGCCCGATGTCGAAGCGTTGAACGCGGCGCTCGCCAAGGGCACACGCGACGAAGACACCGCGCAGATCGGCTTCCAGCGCATCGGCACGGTTGGCGGCGATCATGTGCTGGGCGTGCCGCTCAGCGAATTGCGCGCGGCGAACCAGCGGTTTTTTGCAGAATGGATGGACGAATAAGGTCTGCGCCGCTTATGCAGCGACCAATTCAGGCTCGGCCGGTTTGGTGGCGAGCAGGTCATAGGGGTCAATCCCCTCAGCCTGCCAGATGCGGTGACATTCGCGATATTTGGTCGGCTGCGGTATGCGCAAGCTCGCGCGGACATCCTCTAGCGGGCGGGTCAGCAATTCGCGGATCGGCTGCGCCATCAGCGACGGCGCGCCCTTGCCAGTGCGATGCGCCTGACGCACGGCCCCAAACACCGGGGCATCGCTGCCCTTCACCATCTTCTTGATATTGGCCGCGCCCGCATAACCGATCAGCAAGTGCCCTTGGCTGGGTGATTGCCCATGGGTGAACAGCAGCACGCATTGTTCGCCCAAGGCATCGCGACCATAGCCGGTCAGCACGTGGAACAGATCATGCGTATCGCGCGAACGGTTGATGAACCATTCGACCAGATCGGGAAATCTGGGCCGCCCGAGCCTTTCGGATTCGGCCACCAGACCCGCCGCAGACAGGCCTTCGGATTCCATGAAATCGCAATAGGCGTGGGCCAGACTGCCCTTGTCAGTGCGTCGCAACGCCGCATGATCGTCGAGGATTTCAGGCAGGTTCGGTTCGGTGCTGCGCAGGTGTTCGCCGTGCGGCGACATGGTGAAATCACGCACGCGTTCCATAAACCCGCGCGATGGCAGTGATTCGAAAATCTTGAAGACAAGGCTGGTGTCTTCCTTGTCCTTGATCAACGCCTGAAAACTGCGCACCGCGCGCAGCGGGCGATATTGCGCCTGCGGGCGATCAGGGTGCCGCAAAACTGTGCCATCAGCAGCGAACGTATTGCTGTATTTGTCTGAAGATGCGGTCATTTGCGGTCTGTTCCTGCGGGCCAGTTATTGCGTGCTATCGATACAGACTGCCATAGTCTGCTTACATTTGTGTAAATAGCAGATTCGCGTCCTGTATCAAAACCCTTTTTGCACCCCATGCCAACGCGCAGTTGAAATCAGACCGCCCGCCAGTCTGAGCGGGGAATGCCGAGCAGGCTCAACACCGCAGTCAAATCACCGCAATCCACCCGGCCATTGGCAGCGCTGCGCGCCTTGGGTTTGGCGCGGTAGGCAAAGCCGTAGGTCGCGGCCGCGATCAGCGGGATATCATTGGCACCGTCACCGGTGGCCACACTATGCGCACAATCACCCATCGCAGCCAGCTCGTCGCGCAAGACCGCTGCCTTGACCGCGCTGTCGGTGATCGGGCCAATCAGCCCTCCGGTGAGCTTGCCGCCTTCAACCGCCAATCGGTTGCCCACCACCCGGTCAAACCCCAGCATTTCCGCGACCGGATCGGCGAAATGGTGAAATCCGCCCGTCACCAGCACCGTTCGCGTGCCAAGCGCCGCCAGCGTTGCCACCAGCGTGGCCGCACCCGGCGTTGGGGTGATCCGTTCGGCCAAGCACGCGCGAATCGCGCTTTCATCAAGCCCTTCGAGCAAGGCTACCCTTTCCCGCAAGGCTGCCTCGAAATCGATCTCGCCCTGCATCGCGCGTTCGGTAATCGCGGCGATCTGCGGTTTGATCCCGGCGTAATCGGCCAGTTCATCGATGCATTCCTGCCCGATCATGGTCGAATCCATGTCGGAAACGAACAGATGCGGCACCATGATCGGGGCATCGCTTACCAGCATATCGGCAGGCGCAAACACTTGGTCAATCGCGCCCAGCACCGCCGCCGGGTCGCCGCCATCAAACTGCAATTCCAGCACATTTCCGCCGTCGGCTGGCAATGCCGCGGCGGTGAGCGGCATCCCAGCCTCTGCCAATTGCGCAGCCAGCGCATCGAGACGCGTTTCACATTCTTCCGTCTCTGCTATCAGCCGCGCAATGAGCATTCTGTCTTCTCCATCAGCACCGGTCGCGCTCATCGCAGGGCCGACCGCCAGCGGCAAGAGCGCGATTGCAGTCGCCCTAGCCCATCGTCTCGCACAGGCTGGGCGGCGCGGCGTGGTGATCAACGCCGACAGCGCGCAGGTCTATGCCGATCTGCGCATCCTGTCCGCCCGCCCCTCCGATGCTGAGATGGAGGGTGTTGAACACCGGCTGTTCGGCGCGTGGGACGGGACAGAAGCGTGTTCGGCAGCGGCGTGGGCCGCGCGCGCCAAGTCCGAAATCGAAGATTGCCATGCGGCGGACGCGGTGCCCATTCTGGTTGGCGGCACGGGGCTTTATCTTAGGGTGCTGCTGGAAGGGATTGCCCCGATCCCGCCGATTGATCCCGATGTGCGTGCGATGGTGCGCGCCCTGCCCGATGATGGCGCTTACAAACTCCTCCAGATCGAAGATCCGCTGCGCGCTGCCGAACTTGCGCCCGCTGATCGCCAGCGCATCGCCCGCGCGCTGGAGGTCAAGCGTTCGACCGGGGTAACGCTGGCCGATTGGCAATTGGCCAAGGCGGGCGGGATTGGCGATGATATCGACCTGCACCCACTGGTGCTGATGCCCGATCGCACGTGGCTATATGAAAGGTGCGACCTGCGGTTCGCGGCGATGTTGCAGGCGGGCGCGGTGGCCGAGGTTGAGGCGTTGCTGGCGCGCGGGCTTGACCCCGATCTGCCGGTGATGCGCGCCATCGGGGTACCGGAAATTGCCGCATTTCTCGCCGATCAGTTGACCCGCGAAGCGATGATTGCCGCCGGGCAGCAGGCCACCCGCAATTATGCCAAGCGGCAATTCACCTGGTTCCGGCGGCAAGTACCCGAAGATTGGGCGCGGGCGAATATCGAACATGAATCCGAAACTGTCGATATTGAGACTTATTTTGCATCATTATTGCGTAATTAGTGGTTGACTTATCAGATTGTAACCTATAGCGCCAACTGAAATCGGTCCGGTGCGGTCCCCTGCATCGGGCCGGTTTCTTTGTTAAGGCCCCACCCCTCGCCGCTAAATCACGCGCATCGCAATGGAGTTTCCCGTGTCTGCCTCGCCAAATTCTGCATCATCGCCGCCCGCCCCCCTCAGCGGCGCGGCCATTCTGGTGCAGAGCCTTGTCGAACAGGGGGTCGAATTCGTGTTCGGCTATCCGGGCGGCGCGGTGCTGCCGATCTATGATGAACTGTTCGGCGATGCCCATGGGCCGGGGCATATCCGCCATATCCTTGTCCGGCACGAAGCAGGCGCAGTCCACGCGGCAGAAGGTTACGCCCGCGCCACGGGCAAGCCCGGCGTAGTACTGGTCACATCCGGCCCCGGCGCGACCAATGCGATCACCGGAATTGCCGATGCGTGGATGGATTCGATCCCGCTGGTGGTGATCACCGGCCAGGTGCCAACCGCGCTGATCGGCACCGATGCGTTTCAGGAAGCCGACACGGTCGGCATCACCCGCCACTGCACCAAACATAACTATCTGGTCAAAGACCCGGCTGATCTGGCCGCGACGATCAAGGAAGCGTTCCTGATCGCCACCACTGGCAGGCCCGGCCCGGTGGTGATCGACATTCCCAAGGATGTGCAGATCGCAGTCCCATCGCAACGGCGTGCCTTGGCGCGGGCGGGCGCGCACCGTTACGCCCCGCAGACCGTCGCTCCGCCCGAACAGATTGTCGAAGCGGTCGAAATGATCGCCAAGGCGCAGCGCCCGATTTTCTACACCGGCGGCGGAGTGATCAATTCCGGGCCAGAGGCGAGCGATCTGCTGCGCCAATTGCAGGATATCACCGGCGCGCCTGTCACCTCGACACTGATGGGCCTTGGCGCGTTTCCCTCGCAGCATCCCGATTGGCTGGGGATGCTGGGGATGCACGGCACGTTTGAAGCCAATATGGCGATGAACAAGTGCGACGTGATGGTGTGCATCGGCGCGCGGTTTGATGATCGCGTGACTGGCAGGCTCGACGCATTCTCGCCCCATTCCAAGAAAATCCACATCGATATCGACCGTTCTTCGATCAACAAGACGGTGCCGGTCGACATGGGCATCGTCGGTGATTGCGGCACGGTGCTGGCGCAGATGATCGAGGCTTGGGGCAAACGTCAGTCGCAGGATCTGGGCGAATGGAAGGCGCGGATTGCAGGCTGGCGCGCGCGCGAATGCCTCGCTTATCCGGAACGTTCAGCCAAGCACCCCGGCATGATCATGCCGCAAAAGGCGGTTGAGCGGCTCTATGCCCTCACCCACGAACGCGCGCCGATCATCACCACCGAAGTCGGCCAGCATCAGATGTGGGCGGCCCAGTATTTCGGGTTTGAAGACCCTAACAAATGGCTCACCAGTGGCGGGCTCGGCACGATGGGTTACGGCCTGCCCGCCGCCATCGGCGCGCAATTGGGCCACCCCGATGCGCTGGTGATCGATATTGCGGGCGAAGCCAGCATCCAGATGAACATCCAGGAACTCGGCACCGCTTCGCAATACCGCCTGCCGGTCAAGGTGTTCATCCTCAACAACGAATATATGGGCATGGTTCGCCAGTGGCAGGAACTGACCTATGAAAGCCGCTATTCGAACTCCTATTCCGACAGCCTGCCCGATTTCGTCCGCCTGGCCGAAGCCTACGGGTGGAAAGGCATCCGCATCCACGATGAAAGCGAGCTGGACGAAGGCATCGCCGCCATGCTGGCCCATGATGGCCCGGTAGTAGTCGATTGTCTGGTCGCACAGGATGCCAACTGCCTGCCGATGATCCCATCAGGCGCAGCGCATACCGAGATGATGCTGTATGGCGACGCGGTTGGCGGCACCATGGATGACGAAGCCAAGGCGCTGGTCTAGAAGCACCGCTTCAGGGAAAGTTTGTAGCATGAAAATCACCGAAGCAGCCTCGGAACGCCACGTGCTCGCCGTGATGGTCGATAATGAACCGGGGATCCTTGCCAAGATCACCGGGCTGTTCACGGCGCGCGGGTATAATATCGATAGCCTGACCGTGGCCGACATTACCGAAGATCACGCCGTCAGCCGCATCACCATCGTCACCAACGGCCCGCCGCAGGTGATCGACCAGATCGAGGCGCAGCTGGAACGGCTGGTGCCAGTGCACAAGGTCACTGACCTCACCCAGGCCGGCCCGCATGTCGAGCGCGAGTTGGCGCTAGTCAAGGTGTCAGGCACCGGCGAAAAGCGGGTCGAGGCGTTGCGGCTGGCCGATATCTTCCGCGCTCGCCCGGTCGATACCACCACCGAAAGCTTCATCTTTGAAATCACCGGCCCGCCCGACAAGATTGACAGTTTCATCGGCCTGATGCGCGAGCTGGGGCTGGTCGAAGTCGGCCGCACCGGCGTGGTCGGTATGATGCGCGGAGCCGAAGGGGTTTAGGCCAGACCCACGACATTCCTCGTCACCCTGAACTTGTTTCAGGGTCCATCACCCGGGTAACGCGGAGCGTGCTGCGGAATGGATGCTGAAACAAGTTCAGCATGACGGTTTCAGCAACGAAGGACAAAACAATGAAAGTATATTACGACGCCGACGCCGATCTCAATCTGATCAAGTCCAAGAAGGTAGCGATCGTCGGTTATGGCAGCCAAGGCCACGCCCATGCCCAAAACTTGCGCGATTCTGGCGTGGCCGAAGTCGCCATCGCCCTGCGCCAAGGTTCGGCCACCGCCAAGAAGGCGCAAGACGCCGGGTTCAAGGTGCTGACCAACACGGCGGCCGCGCAGTGGGCCGATGTGCTGATGATCCTCGCGCCCGATGAACATCAGGCCGGGATCTGGGAAAACGATATCAAGGGCCACCTGAAACCCGGCAGCGCTCTCGCCTTTGCGCACGGGCTCAACGTACATTTTGGCCTGATCGAACCGCCCGCCGATATCGACGTGATCATGATCGCTCCCAAAGGCCCCGGCCACACCGTGCGCAGCGAATATGTGAAGGGCGGCGGCGTGCCATGCCTGATCGCGGTGCATCAGGACGCCAGCGGCGCAGCGCATGACGTGGCGCTCGCCTATGCCAGCGCCGTTGGCGGCGGACGCAGCGGTATCATCGAAACCAACTTCCGCGAGGAATGCGAAACCGATCTGTTCGGCGAACAGGCGGTGCTGTGTGGCGGGATCACCCACCTGATCCAGGCCGGTTTCGAAACGCTGGTCGAAGCAGGCTACGCCCCCGAAATGGCCTATTTCGAATGCCTGCACGAAACCAAGCTGATCGTCGATCTGCTGTATGAAGGCGGCATCGCCAACATGCGCTATTCGATCAGCAACACCGCTGAATATGGCGACATCACCACCGGCCCGCGCATCATCACGGCGGAAACCAAGGCTGAAATGAAGCGCGTGCTTGACGATATTCAGTCGGGCCGGTTCGTGAAGAACTTCGTGCTCGATAACCGCGCCGGACAGCCGGAATTGAAGGCCGCCCGCAAGCGTGCCGAGGCCCACCCGATCGAACAGACCGGGGCCAAGCTGCGCGCAATGATGCCGTGGATCAGCGCCAACAAGCTGGTCGACAAGGCGAAAAACTGAAAGGCCCAGCGCGGCACATTTGTGTTACATCAGGAATTGGGGTTGAGAATCAACAGGAGGCCGATTCCCGATGAAACGCTTTACATTTGCCGCCGCAGCCGCCGCCATCCTCGCCGTTGCAACCGGCGGGATTACGGCTGCGCCCGCGATCTTTGCGCAGGGCACACCGCAAATGCCCGGCGTGCAAGACGCCTCACGCGTCACCGCGGGCACCTATGCGGTTGACCCTGCGCACACGCTGGTCGGCTGGAATGTTAGCCATTTCGGCTTCAACGATTATTTCGGCCTGTTCGGCAATGTCACCGGAACGCTAACCATCGATCCGGCCAACATCGAGGCGGCGACATTTGATATTGCGATCCCGATTGCCGAAGTGGCTCTCGCCAGTGAGGGCCTCAAGAACCATCTGCTGCGCCCGGGCAAGGATGGCGCTGCGCCCGATTTCTTCGGGGCAGAACCGGGCATGGCCCAATTCACCTCGACCAAGGTGGTCAAGACCGGCGACGCCTCGGCCAATGTGGTGGGCGATCTGACGATCAACGGCAAAACCGCGCCGGTCATGCTGGCGGTTGAGTTTGTCGGCGCAGGGGCCAACCCGTTCAACAAGAAAGAAACAGTCGGCTTCCACGCCCGCGCGGTGATGGATCGCACCCAGTGGGGCATCAATTATGCTGTCCCGCTGGTGGGCAAGGACGTGGAATTGACCATCAGCGCCGCTTTCGAAAAGCAATAAGCCCTACTCGACAGCACCCCGGCAATCGGGCAGTCCATCGCGACGATGCGCCTGTCCGATTGCCACAATATCGATGATTTCCGCAGGCTGGCACAGGCGCGCCTGCCCTTCCCCGTGTTCGATTATATCGACGGCGCGGCGGATGATGAATTGACCAAGGCACGCAACACTGCGGCGTTTGATACGGTTGATCTGGTGCCCGATGTGCTGGCGGGTGTTGCTGAAATCGACACCTCCTGCACCATCCTTGGGCGCAAGTCGCCCTTGCCACTGATGCTGTCGCCCACCGCCGTTCAGCGCGCGTTTCACTGGCAGGGTGAAGCCGCCGTTGCCAAGGCGGCAGACAAGTTCGGCCTGTGGTTCGGCATTTCCAGCCTCGCCACCCGCAGCATCGAGGAAATCGCCGCGCTGACCAGCGGGCCGAAGCTGTTCCAGCTCTATGTCCACAAGGACAAGGGCCTGAACACCCACATGATCGAGCGCTGTCAGGCCGCGAAGTTCGATGCGCTGGCACTGACGGTCGACACCATCGTTTCGGGCAAGCGCGAACGGTGCCTGCGCAGCGGTTTCACCACTCCGCCGCGCTTCACCCCGGCCAGCATCATCAGTTACGCCGCCCGCCCGCGCTGGACACTGAATTATCTGCTGCGCGAAAAGTTCCGCCTGCCCAACCTTGATACCCATGTGCGCGAGGGCAGCAGCAAGGCGTTGAGCATCGCGGATTATTTCAACACCATGCTCGACACCGCAATGGATTGGGACACAGCCGCCGCGATCCGCGAACAATGGGGCGGCACCTTTGTGCTCAAGGGCGTGATGAGCGCAGGGGATGCACGCCGCGCGGTCGAAATCGGCGCGGATGCGATCATGGTATCGAACCACGGCGGCAGGCAATTGGATGGCAGCCGTGCGCCCTTCGACCAACTTCCCGAAATTGTTGACGCCGTGGGCGGCGAGATCGAGATAATCTGCGATGGCGGCATTCGGCGCGGCACCCATGTGATGAAGGCATTGTGCAGCGGCGCGGGCGCGGCATCGGGGGGTAGGCTCTACCTCTACGCGCTGGCAGCGGCGGGTCAGGAGGGGGTCGAGCGCGCGCTAGGCATCCTCAAGGACGAGATCGAGCGCGGGATGCGGTTGATGGGGGTGACGCGGGTGGATCAACTCACCCAGGATCGGCTGCGCCAGCGATAGTGCATGGTTGAATGTCATAAATGGGTAACGCAAGACGCGCTTTGACGCTGACGCCGTTTCAACAGGGAACCACCCCATGACCAGTCTTGCCGATATTCTGCGCGCCGCACCATTCGCCCTCGCCGTCATCACGCTTGGCGCGTGCGGCAGCAATGCCGATCAGCCCGCCAATGATGCCGGTAGCTTTGCCGCGCGGATTGGCAGCGGTGAGGTTGGCCCTGCCCCAACCCCCAATCCTGCCGCGACCGTCGCGCCAACCATCGCTACGCCAATGCCCGGAGCGGTCCCCGGCCCATTTGCTCCTGGCACGCTGACCGATCCTGCCTCGGCCAATTGCGGCGCAAACCTGATGGGGCCGTTCATTGGCAAGCTCGCCGATCAACCGACGCGGGTGGAGATCATCACCGCGCTGGGCCGCAACGACAATCTGCGCTTTGTCCCGTTTGGCAGCATTGGCACCGTCAACCCCGATCCCACAAATCCGCGACTTTCGATCATGCTCGATGCACAGAACATCATCCGCGATGCGCGCTGCGGGTAATTTGCACAGTGACAATCCCGGCTTGCGCAGGCCGGGATTATCGGCAAAGAATGAAATCATGACGCGGAACGCATCGCTGCTGCTTCGACTTATGCGCCCTTGGGCGTAGGTTGCCGCGCGCACGGATGGCGCGGCGCCCCTCCCAAGGGTAACTGCCGCAGCTTTCCTATCTCTCCCGCGAAAAGCCTTTTTTCATGACCATGCTCAAAAATCCTGCCGTCAAATACCGCCCGTTCGGCCAGATCAACCTGCCCGACCGCCAATGGCCTTCGCGCCTGATCGATAAAGCCCCGCGCTGGCTTTCGACCGATCTGCGCGATGGCAACCAATCGATCATCGATCCGATGGATGCGGTGAAGAAACGCCGGTTCTTCGATCTGCTGGTTGAAATCGGGGTGAAGGAAATCGAAGTCGGCTTCCCCAGCGCGGGCGCAACCGAGTTCGATTTCATATCCGGCCTCGTCCAATCGGACGCGATCCCCGAAGATGTGATCGTTCAGGTGCTGACCCAAAGCCGCGAAGACCTGATCCGCACCAGCTTTGCCAGCCTTGCAGGCGCGCGCGCCGCCATCGTCCATCTGTATAATGCGGTCAGCCCGGCGTGGCGCGACATCGTGTTCCGGATGAGCAAGGACGAGGTGAAAGCCATCGCCGTCGCCGGTGCCAAGGTGATGCGCGATGAAGCCGCCCGGCACCCGGATACCGAGTGGCATTTCCAGTATTCACCCGAAACATTCTCCACCGCCGAGCTCGATTTTTCGATCGAGGTCTGCGCTGCAGTGATGGAGGTTCTGGCCCCCACTCCCGAACGCCCGATCATCCTCAACCTGCCCGCCACGGTTGAGGCGGCGACGCCCAATATCTACGCCGATCAGATCGAATATTTCGCCCGCCACCTGCCGGACCGGGAAAGCGCGGTGCTTTCCTTGCACACCCACAATGATCGCGGCACCGGGGTCGCGGCGGCGGAATTGGGGTTGATGGCGGGGGCTGATCGGGTCGAAGGTTGCCTGTTTGGCAATGGCGAACGCACCGGCAATTGCTGTCTCGTGACAATGGCGCTGAACCTTTACACCCAAGGGGTCGACCCCGGCCTCGATTTCTCCGACATCGACCGGGTGATCGAAACGGTGACCTATTGCAACGACCTGCCCGTTCACCAACGCCACCCCTATGGCGGCGAACTGGTTTACACTGCGTTCTCCGGCAGCCATCAGGACGCCATCAAAAAGGGCTTCGAAGCGCGCGAAACCCAGAATGACGAAGGCTGGCGCGTGCCCTATCTGCCGATTGATCCGGCTGATCTGGGCCGCAATTACGAAGCGGTGATCCGTGTCAATTCGCAATCCGGCAAGGGCGGGTTCGCCTGGGTGCTGGAGAAGGATCAGGGCCTCAAGCTGCCCAAGAAAATGCAGGCCGATTTCTCGCGCCATGTGCAGCAGGTTGCTGATGAGCTTGGGCGCGAATTGAACGCCGCCGATATCTGGGATGCGTTCCGCCGTGCCTATCATGTGCAAACCCACCCCAAGCATTTCCAGCTTGTGCGCTACGAGGAAAGCCGCGCATCCGACGGCACGCGGATATTCGCCGGAACGATCGCGGTGAGCGGTCAGGAACAGAGCGTTTCGGGGCGCGGTAACGGTTTGATTTCCAGCGTCATGGGCACCCTGCGCGAAGCATTCGGGGTGGACATAGACGTGGTCGATTATACCGAACACGCGCTGGGATCGGGGGCTGACGCACGCGCGGCGGCTTACCTTGAATGCCGCGCGGCAGATGGCCGCACCATCTGGGGCTGCGGGGTCGATGAAGACATCGCCACCGCCAGCGTGCGCGCGGTGCTTTCTGCTGCCAATGCGGCGGTTGTCACACCCACCTCCTGATCGTCCGGCCGCTTGCGCCGCGACGATTTTGCGCGCAACTATTGCCGGGTTGACCACTGGGAGGAGAGGCCCGCGATGGAGACGCTGGAACAGGACAAGGCTGCGCCCGCCCCCGCACCGCCGCAGGTTGCAGATGATCTAGCCTGGGGCGATCTTGCCCATGCACTTGCCGCCGGTTGGCGTGATTTTCTGACCATGCCGCAGTTCGGCCTGTTTTTCGGCGGCGTTTATGTGCTGGCCGGCCTTGCGATTGGCTGGACAGCCTTATCGGCAAGCGAGCCTGGCTGGCTGATCCCGGCGATAGCGGGCTTTCCGCTGATAGCGCCGTTCATCGCGGTCGGCTTTTACGAGGCAAGCCGCAGGCGGGAACTGGCAGAACCGCTATCGTGGCGCGCAGTGTTTGGCGCGCTCAGGGGCCACGGCGATGAACAGATCCTGTCGATGGGGGTGATCGTATTCGTCGCCTTTTCGTTCTGGATGATCGTGGCGCACGGCATCTTTGCGGTGTTCATGGCGGAAAGCGGAATGGGCGGCGAATCGATAGCGGCGCTCGTCACCCCGGCGGGGCTGATGATGCTGGCGGTGGGCAGCGCGGTCGGCGCGGTGATGGCCTTTGCCTTTTACGCGATGACGGTGATCAGCCTGCCGATGCTGGTGGAACGCCAGGTCGATTTTCTCACCGCGATCATCGCCAGTTTCAAGGTGGTGCGCAGCAATTTTGTCGTGATGATCGGCTGGGCGGCGATTATTGCCGTGCTGTTGTTTGCGGCGATGGTGCCGGTATTCCTCGGCCTGCTGGTGGCGTTACCCGTGCTCGGCCATGCGACATGGCATATTTATCGCCGCGCCGTGATCTGATTTCCTACCGCAGCCCGCGCCGTTATGGAATGGGGCATGACGCAGCGCCTTTTTCACCTTAGGGATGACCAAAATCACTGGCGCGGGCGCGCTTGGGCGGGGCAAATGGCGGGGCCGCTTTTTACGGCCAGGACTGTGTCACATGTGTCTCCAACACGCCGCCTGTGCGCCGCGCAAGGGAGAGAGCCGTGACATCTGCGAATCGCAACGCCGAGGATATCCTCGAACCCGATCTGCCGATCATCGATCCGCACCACCACCTGTGGGATCTGCGGCCGATGATCCCGATGTTTCCCGAACCGCATCATCCCTTTATTGCCACGCTGGTCGATAATGCGCACTACACCTTCGATCAGCTCAACGCCCACCTCGCCAGCGGGCACAACATCATCGGCACGGTCTTCATGGAGTGCGGCGCGTTTTACAACGCGGCCTATGGCGAGGCGTTGAAGACGGTGGGTGAGGTGGAATTCGTCAATGGCGTCGCGGCACAATCGGCGAGCGGGCTGTATGGGCCGGGCCGGGCCTGCGCGGGGATCATCGGCCATGCTGATCTGACGTTGGGAAGCGGCGCGGGCGAAGTGCTCGACGCGCTCACCACGGTCGCCCCGCACCGGTTCCGGGGCATCCGCCATCAGGGCGCGTGGGATGCTGACCCGCAGGTGCTCGGCCCGCCATTCCATGCGCCGCAAGGGCTGTATCGGGACGCGACCTTCCGCGCAGGGTTTGCCGAACTGGGCAGGCGCGGGCTGACGTTTGATGCCTGGGTGCTCGAACCGCAGCTGCCCGACGTGATCGATCTCGCGCGAGCCTTTCCCGATCAACCTATCTGCCTTGACCATTGCGGCACCCCGCTGGGGGTGGCGGCTTACAAGGGCAGGCTGCACGAAAGGTTCGACATCTGGCGTCGCCATATCCACGAGCTGGCACAATGCGAAAACGTGGTGGTCAAGCTCGGCGGGCTGGCGATGGCGTTCTGCGCACTGCCCGAAGATGGCCCGGCGGCAGGCCACGGGTCAGAACACCTCGCCGCCCTTTGGCGTCCCTATATCGAAACCTGCATCGAAGCCTTCGGGCCGCGCCGCGCGATGTTCGAAAGCAATTATCCGGTCGATTACTGGGGCGCGGATTACGCCGTGCTGTGGAACGCCTTCAAACGGCTCACCCGGTCAGCCAGCGCGGACGAAAAGGCTGCGCTGTTTGCCGGGACTGCGGCGCGGTTTTACGGACTCGAAGACCTGCTCGCCTGACGCGCAAGCTCTTTTGCCAAATTGCTACTTGGCAGCCCCGCAACCAGCGTTAGAGACGGGGCCTGCAAGAATTACGTTTTCAGGAGAAACCGATGCCGCTTCCCGCCCCGTTTGATCGCCTGCGTCTGCCGCTGATCGGATCGCCGCTGTTCATCGTTTCCGGGCCGGAACTGGTTATCGCGCAGTGCAAGGCGGGGATTATCGGCAGCTTCCCCGCGCTGAACGCCCGCCCGCAGACGTTGCTGGATGAATGGCTGCACCAGATCACCGAGGAACTGGCCAAGCATAACCGGATGCACCCGGATCGCCCGGCTGCGCCGTTTGCGGTCAACCAGATCATCCACAGGACCAATGATCGGGTCGAAGCAGATATGGCCACCTGCGAAAAATGGCAGGTGCCGCTGGTGATCACCTCGCTCGGCGCGCGTGAGGAGATTTTTCAGGCGGTGCGCAATTGGGGCGGGATCACGATGCACGACGTGATCAACAACCGCTTCGCCATGAAGGCGATCGAAAAAGGTGCCGACGGGTTGATCCCGGTCGCCGCCGGGGCTGGCGGTCACGCGGGCGCGCTGTCGCCCTTCGCCTTGATGCAGGAAATACGCGAATGGTTTGATGGGCTGGTGGCATTGTCCGGCGCGATTGGGCACGGGGCGAGTATCCTTGCGGCGCAGGCACTGCGCGCTGACTTTGCCTATGCCGGCAGCGCCTTCATCGCCACCAAGGAAGCCAACGCCAGCGAAGATTACAAGCAGGGCATCGTCGAAGGATCGTCAGAAGGCATCATCTACTCCAACCTGTTTACAGGTGTGCACGGCAATTACCTGCGCTCGTCGATTGAAAAGGCGGGACTTGATCCTGACAACCTGCCTGAAAGCGATCCCAGCAAGATGAACTTTGGCAGCGGCGGCAACACCAAGGCCAAGGCGTGGAAGGATATCTGGGGTTCGGGCCAAGGCATCGGCCCGATCAAGCAGGTCGGCAGCGTCGAAGACCTCGTCGCCCGGTTTGAACGCGAATACCACGCCGCCAAAGCGCGGATGCTGGCCAATTCGGATTATACCGCATGGGCCGCGCTCAGCGAAGCAGCGGAATAGGCCGCTATTTCGCCAGCCACAGCGCCTCGGCCATGGTATCGAGTTCACTGAAGTCAAATCCGGTGCCGAGCGGGTCGTTGCGACTGACCATCACCCGTCGGCGTTCGGCCAGCAATTGGCGCCGCAGCGCGCCTTGCAGCACGCGCAGACGCAGCAATGCTTCGGTCAGCGCCAGATCGGCATCCTGATGACGCAAGTGTGACCAGCGCTCCTCAATCCGTCCGACCCGCGCCATCACCACTTCATTGTAACGCCGGTGCGGCCCGCGATGCAGCGGCATCCCGGTGCGGATCGCCGCCCGTTCTGTTGCTGGCAGCAACAGTCCATTAGCGCGGAAATCTTCAAACCCGACGCGGCTTCGCCCGATGGCTTCGAACAGCCATCCGAAACACCGACGCGACAATAACTGCCGCGGCAGCAGATGATGGCGTTGCAGGCCGGGGTCATATCCCGCCGTGCCGGGACAATTGACCGAGCGAAAAGCAATCACGGCAATGGAAGCGGTGCGACCCCAAGCCTTCATCTATTCGCGCCGCACAATGATTAGCGCGGGATCGCGCGAAGGGAGCAGCACAAGCCGGGTTCCATCGGGCGCGATGATCCGTTCATCGTTGTCCAGTCTGCCTGCGAGCACAAACTGGTTCACGAGCCGAATCCCGAGCCGCGTTGCTGCCACCCGGTCGGCGCTCAAAGGCGGTTCAATCCGCAATTCCTGCCCGATCCAGAAATCGAGCCCGACGCTGTGCAGCGCACCATCCGCGCTTTCGTCAAAGGCGGTGAGGCCGAGCGCGGGAAACGGCCCGCCATCAAGCCATGAGGAAATGACCGATTCGAAAAACCGCCGCCCGATTGCGCTGCGCGACGGGGCCCAGCACACAGCCGCAAGATCATCGAAACACAAGGCCAGATCCCGCGCCAGCGCCAGCATCGCCCGCACCACCGGTAAGTTGCGCCCGCCCGCCGCAATATGCGGCCCTGGTATAATCGAAAGCGCATCATAGCTGGCAGCGGTTGGCATTTCGGCCAGATCAAAACGGTGTTCGATGACCGGGAAAGCGCCTGGCTGACCGGGGGCAAGCCCGCTGAGATCAAAGGTCAGGCCGTCACACAATAATTCAGCCCAAACTATCTGCTCGGACGAAGCCGCCGCATCCAGCAGATCATCATCATCATCACTGATGGGGTCATGGCTGAGGTTCACCGCTTGCTGGCGTGCGGCAAACGCCCTGATCGCATCGCGACTGGGCCGTTTGCCCTTGGCAAACAGCAGGTGCAATTGTGTGATATCGGCACGCTGCGACTGTGAAATTGTCCAGCCCCCCATTCTAACGCGCCCGAAAGAGCCAAAATACTTTCATCAACTTAGGCGCGTTTACAGCCCATCGTCGAGTCCTCAATCAGCAGACATATCCGGTTTTGGATCAATCGCTAAAACACGCCAAGACGCAAGCCCTCTGCCAAAGCTTCCCCCACTTCGTGACACTGCCTCAGAGCCTCGTACGGCACCTGTTTCGGCGCGGCGATAGCCTCGGGCGTTTGCGCATCAAGGTTCACGATCAATGGCTCAGCTACCCGGCGCAGACGCCATCCGGTCGCGATCCGGTCAATCTGGCGTTGCGCCCCCTCCCCATCCGAACCGGCGGCGATCAGCGTCGCATAGGGCCGCCCTTCGATCCGCCCGAGCACCGGGTAATAGGCGCGATCAAACATTTCTTTCATCAACCCGGACATGCTGGCGAGGTTTTCAGGGCAACAGAAGATGTAACCATCGGCCATAAGCAGCATTTCTGGTGCGGTATCTTCCGCCGCCACCAGCATCGCCGCCGGGCCAGCGCCATCTGCCGCCGCGCGCGCCATCGCCGCACTTGCGCCGGTGCGGCTGTGCCAGATGATCAGCAGGCTGGGCACGGTGTTTGATGACATGGCGCAAGGCTTCCGCGCGCGCCTGTCGATTGTCAATCGCATCAGCCTGTCGGTTGTGCCGGGATTGGGCTAGAGCGATGGCATGGCCACGATTTCCCAACCATCCCCCGCGCTCGCCCCCGTGCTTGGCGTCACGTCATCGCTTTCGGGCAAGGCGTGGCGGTGGCGCGGCGGCAATATGGAACTGGATGACGGGCAGGCAGCAAGCGCGCAAGGGTTGGATCGCACGATCCTCGATCAATTGCTGCTGACACGCGGTGTGGCGGGCGATGATCTGGAACGCCACGCCCGCCCGACCATGCGCGCGTTTCTGCCCGATCCGTCGGTCTTCCGCGACATGGACACTGCCGCCGAACGCCTCGCGCAGTGCGTCATCACCGGCGAACAGGTGACGATCTTCGGCGATTATGATGTCGATGGCGCCACCAGCGCGGCGTTGCTGGTCGAACTGCTGGGGCAATTGGGGCACGCGGCTGGCTATTATATCCCCGACCGCCTGCTTGAAGGATACGGCCCCAGCGGCGAAGCGCTGGTCAAGCTCGCCGAAAGCGGTTCGCGGCTGATCGTCACGGTCGATTGCGGCGCAATGGCGCATGAAGCGCTGGGCATGGCGCGGGATGCGGGGGTGGATGTGATCGTAGTCGATCACCACAAATGCTCGGCCGACCTCCCGCCCGCCGCCGCGCTGGTCAATCCCAACCGGCTCGATGAAAGCGACGTGGGCGCGGCGCACGGCCATCTGGCGGCGGTGGGCGTGGCGTTCCTGCTTGGCATTGCGCTGGTGCGGAATTTGCGCGCCAAGGGCTGGTTTGCGGATCGGGCTGAGCCTGATCTGATGGGGCTGCTCGATCTGGTGGCGCTGGGCACCGTGGCCGATGTCGCCGCGCTCCACGGCCTCAACCGCGCATTTGTGGCGCAGGGGCTGAAAGTGCTCGCCCGGCGGACAAGGATCGGGATGGCGGCGCTGATGGATGCAAGTCGCCTTACCCGCGCACCGCAGGCCAGCGATCTCGGCTTTGCTCTCGGCCCCCGGATCAACGCGGGCGGGCGGATTGGCGAATCGACTTTGGGTGTGCGGTTGCTGACCACCGCTGATCCCGAAGAGGCCCGTGCCATCGCCGCGCAGCTATCGCAGCTGAACGAAGAACGCCGCGCAATCGAAGCCGAGGTGCAGGAAGCCGCCGAGGCGCAGCTTGCCGGGCAGCATAATATGGCGGTGCAGGTATTGTCGGGCCACGGCTGGCATCCCGGCGTGATCGGAATTGTCGCTGGGCGGATCAAGGAAAAGACCGGCAAACCGGCGGTGGTCATCGCGCTGGATGATGCGCAGGGCAAAGGCTCAGGCCGGTCGATCAGCGGCGTTGATCTGGGCGCGGCAATCATTGCGGCGCGTGAGGCGGGATTGCTGGTCGCGGGCGGAGGGCACGCAATGGCGGCAGGGTTGACGATTGATCCTGCGCGGCTCCCCGATTTTGCCGAATTCCTCGACACGCGGTTGGCGCGCGATGTCGATCATGCCCGCGCCGGTCAGGCGATGCTGCTCGATCTGGCGCTGACCCCCGGCGGGCTGACCCCTGAACTGGTCGAAACGCTGGAGGCTGCCGGGCCATACGGGGTCGGCTGGCCCGCCCCGCGCATTGCGGTTGGGCCAGTGCGGATCATCAAGGCGGACATCGTCGGCAAGGATCACCTGCGGTTGATCGCCAGCGGCATGGACGGGCGCAGTTTCAAGGCGATTGCCTTTCGTGCAGGCGAAACTGAAATGGCGCAAACCCTGCTCCATCGCAGCAGTGGTCGGCGTTTTCACCTTGCGGGCCGTGTGAAGCTTGATGACTGGGGCAACCGTCCGGCGGCTGAACTGCATCTTGAAGACGCCGCTTTCGCCGATTGATCGCAGCGGCGGGTGTTTTTCCGCGCGGGCAACCAAACGGGACTTGACCGACCCCATCCACCCCCCTAAGTGCGCGCTCTCGCAATCGAGATGGCCCCTTCGTCTAGCGGTTAGGACGCGGCCCTTTCACGGCTGAAACACGGGTTCGATTCCCGTAGGGGTCACCACTTCCGTTGCGGATGAACAGGGCGGCAAGCTTAGGCTTGGCCGCCCTTTTTCATGTCCGCGCCTAATCTGTAGCGCGCCTGCTTCCCACCACCCCCGCAAGGTTGTAAGGGGGCTCTCATCATGGGCAGCGGCCAGAACATCCCGATCGCCGGCATCCTGCTCGCGGCTGCTACCTTTGTGGCAATGCTGTTGACCGGGGTCGATCCGGTGATTGCGCTGGCAGTGGCGGCAGTCTGGGTTGGCTCGCTGCTTGTGGCCGGGGGACGGCCGCCCGAACCACCCAAGGTCAAGGTGAAGCCAAGCGTCACGGTCGATTCGATTCGCGATCTGATCGAAAATTCCTCTACCCCGCTACTGATTACCGAACGCAGCACCATCGCCATCGCCAACCGTGCCGCGCGCAAGCTTTTGGGCCCGCATGTTATCGGCCAGGACGCCCGCGTTGCGCTGCGCCAGCCCGAAGCGGCATCGCTGCTCAACGAAAACCGGGAAGGCGAGGCGATTGTTCGCGGGCTCGTGCGGCGCGGCGATATCTGGCAGATCAACCGGCAGGCAATCGATGATCGGCTGGCGATGCTGGAATTCATAAGCCAGAGCGCCGAGGCCGATATCAGCCGCGCGCACACCGATTTCGTCGCCAATGCCAGCCACGAACTGCGCACGCCGCTGGCCGCCATACTCGGCTATGTCGAAACCTTGCGCGAAGGCGATGGCGGAATTGAAACCGCCACCGCGCAAAAATTTCTCGGCATCATCGAACGCGAAGCGCAACGCATGCAGGCGCTGGTCAGCGATCTGATGAGCCTGTCACGGGTCGAGGCGGAAAAGCATGATCTGCCGACCGAGCGGATCGACCTGCTTCCGCTGGTCGAACGCGCCGCTCGCGACGCTGCCGGATCGAACCGGAGCGATCGATTGCTGATGGAATTGCACGCCGAAGTTTGCGTTTTGGGCGATCGCCAGCAGCTTGAGCAGGTGGTGCGAAACCTCGTCGACAATGCGCTCAAATACGGCGCTCCTGACAAGCCGGTCACTGTGGCGCTCGATCTGGGGCAGACTGGCCACGCGCGGATTACGGTGGCCGATCAGGGCGAAGGTATTGCGCCTGAACAGATCCCGCACCTGACCCGCCGGTTTTATCGCACCGATCCGGGGCGCAGCCGCGCGTCGGGTGGCACCGGGCTAGGCCTCGCCATCGTCAAGCATATCGTGGAACGCCACCGTGGACGGCTCGACATCACCAGCGAACTTGGCGTAGGCACAAGCGTGGTGGTGCGGATTCCTGTGGCCGAACCAGAACCCGAACCGGACGCCGAAAATTCCGCCATTCATGACAAAGAAGTAGCACCGCACGAAGCTGAAACCCAACAACTGTCATAGTAGTGTCTTATTTCTTCAACATGCGCTGGGCATGACATAATCGCTGGGGCTTCGCGGCTGTGCCAGCTCGTTTCAATAAATTTCGCACCCCGTGCAGGAACCACAGGTCTGATTGATGTCGCCGATCACGTTGATCCTGATTGCTATGGGGCTAGGCCTTGCAGGTTGGCTTTCCGGCCGGGCCAAGGCGTGGAGCTTCCAATCGAGTGACCCGGCGCTGCGCTCAGCCTCGCGTCCGGTCTATCATGCCTGGTATGTCGCATTGTGGGTGGTGATCCCGGTGCTGGCATTCATCACCATATGGTCGGTGCTGGCGCCGCAACTGGTGATGCAATCGGTACTGGCGTCGCCCGCCGCGGCCCAGCTTCCTGCCTTCGGGTTTGAACGCGACGCGTTTATCGGCGAAGCGCGCGCGGTGGCGCAGGGTACTGCGCCGGCAGTTTTCAATGTCGAGGCCGAAGCACTGGTCGCCCCGTTCAGGGAGGCGATCAGCCGCTACAAGATCATCGGCATAATCGTGACTGTGCTGATTGCCCTGGCTTGCGGCGGGCTTGCCTTCCTGCGGCTGCGCCCTGATTTCCGCGCCCGCACCCGGGTTGAACGCACGGTGATGATGATCCTGCTGCTGGCCTCGCTGGTGGCGATCCTTACCACGCTCGGCATTTTCGGCAGCCTGGTGTTTGAAACCTTCCGGTTTTTCACCTTCGTTTCACCGGTGGATTTCCTGTTCGGCACCTTCTGGGGGCCGGACACGATGGTCAGCCCCGAATCGACCGACCCTTCGCGTTATGGCGCGGTGCCATTGTTCTGGGGGACGATCTTCATCGGCGCGATCATCGCAATGATCGTGGCTATCCCGCTCGGCTTGATGAGCGCGATCTACCTTACCCAATATGCCCACCCGCGCGTGCGCAGCTGGGTCAAGCCGTTGCTGGAGATTCTCGCCGGGGTGCCGACGGTGGTTTATGGCTATTTTGCCGCGCTGACGCTGGCTCCGATGATCCGCGATGCTGCCGTCGCAATCGGCATCACCAGCGCCTCGACCGAAAGCGCGTTGGCGGCCGGTATTGTCATGGGGGTGATGATCATTCCCTTCGTATCATCGATGGCAGATGATTCGATGGCGGCCGTTCCCGGTGCGATGCGCGATGGCAGCCTGGCGATGGGCGCGACCAAGTCCGAAACCATCCGCAGGGTGCTGTTCCCAGCTGCCCTGCCCGGCATTGTTGCCGGGATCATGCTGGCGGTCAGCCGCGCGATTGGCGAAACCATGATCGTGGTGATGGCAGCATCGCCTGCCGCCAATCTCACCGCCAATCCGCTTGAACCAATGTCGACCGTGACGGTGCAGATCGTGAAGCTGCTGACCGGCGAACAAAGCACCGATCACCCCGCCACGCTCAGTGCCTTTGCCTTGGGATTTGTTCTGTTCATGGTGACACTAGCGCTGAACTTCATCGCCCTGCGCGTCGTCAAGCGTTTCCGCGAGGCCTACGAATGAGCAGCATTGCCCTCCCCACGTCAGACCTGAATGCCGATTCCTCGCGGCCAACGCGCACGCGCACGTTCGAAAAACGGCTCGCCAAGCGATACCGTGATGAACGCAACTTCCGTCTGCTCGGCCTTGCTGCTGTCGGGTTTTCGGTGGCGGTTCTGGTGTTTCTGCTCGGCAATATGCTGGTGAACGGCATCGGCGGGTTTCAGCGGGCCGAACTCGCTGTCACCATCGACTTTCCCGAAAGCGGGATAAGCGGCGATGCGGTATCGCTGACGGCGCCCAGCGCAACGCAGACGCTCGAAATGCAGGGCCTGCCCGATGTGGTGGCGTTCTATGCCGAACAGCAACTTGGGCCGGATGCAGCCGCTGAACTGTCGTCGGAAGGCTGGCGTGATCTGGCCGCTGCGCTGGCCGCCGATCCCACGCTGATTGAACGCAGCGCGACGTTTCAACTGGCGTCTTCCTCGGCGCTGGCGGCCGGAATGCGGGGTGAAGGCCCACCGGAAATGCAGGCATTGGCTGCGCGGTTGGTGAACGAAGGTAAGCTTGCGCGGAATTGGGACTGGGGCTTCCTCACCCGTTCGGATGCGACCAGTCCGCAGGCGGTGGGCATATGGGGCGCGCTTAAGGGCACCATGCTGACGATGCTGGTCACGCTGGTGCTGGCCTTCCCGATCGGGGTGCTTTCGGCGTTATATCTGGAAGAATACGCGCCCAGAAACCGCTGGACTGACCTGATCGAAGTGTCGATCAGCAATCTGGCTGCTGTGCCTTCGATCATCTTCGGCTTGCTTGGCCTCGCGATCTTCCTTTCGCTGTTTCCCAACCTGCGTTCAGCCCCGCTGATTGGCGGGATGACGCTGGCACTGATGACAATGCCAGTCATCGTGATTTCCGGGCGCAATGCGATCAAGGCGGTTCCGCCGTCGATCCGCGACGGGGCGCTGGCGATTGGCGCTTCGCCGGTGCAGGTGGTGTTCCATCATGTGCTGCCGTTGGCGATGCCGGGGATGCTGACGGGCACGATCATCGGCATGGCACGCGCGCTCGGTGAAACCGCGCCGCTGCTGTTGATCGGAATGCGTGCCTTTGTCGCCACCCCGCCCGATGGCTTCACTTCGCCCGCCACGGTGCTGCCGATGCAGATTTTCCTGTGGTCTGACGAAATTGATCGCGGCTTTGTGGAACGCACCAGTGCAGCTATTATCGTGCTGCTGGTGTTCCTGCTCGCCATGAACGGCCTCGCTATTTATCTCCGCAACAAATTCGAGAAACGCTGGTGACTGTGATCCATCCCAACATGACCGACGAAAGCGCCAAGATCCGCGCGCGCGACGTTTCGGTCTTTTACGGCGACATCAAGGCGATTGACGAAGTGTCGATCGACATCTCGCCCAATTACGTCACCGCTTTCATCGGCCCGTCGGGCTGCGGCAAATCGACGTTTCTGCGGTGCTTCAACCGCATGAACGACACGATCAGCACGGCCAAGGTGAGCGGGTTGATCGAGCTTGATGGTGAGGACATCCACGCCGACCGGATGGACGTGGTGCAACTGCGCGCGCGGGTCGGGATGGTGTTTCAAAAGCCCAACCCATTCCCCAAATCGATCTATGAAAACATCGCCTATGGGCCGAAAATCCACGGCTTTGCCGAAAAGAAGGCCGATCTTGATGTGGTGGTTGAACGTTCGCTGACCCGCGCGGGGCTGTGGGACGAGGTCAAGGACAGGCTCGACGATTCGGGCACCGCGTTGTCGGGGGGGCAGCAGCAGCGCCTGTGCATCGCGCGCGCCATCGCGGTTGACCCGGAGGTGATCCTCATGGATGAACCGGCAAGCGCTCTCGATCCGATCGCGACCGCCAAGATTGAGGAACTGATCGATGAACTTTCAGGCCGTTACGCCATCGTGATCGTCACCCATTCGATGCAGCAGGCCGCCCGCGTCAGTCAGCGCACGGCATTTTTCCACCTCGGCAAGATGGTGGAATATGGCCCGACCTCGGATATTTTCACCAATCCGATCGAAGAACGCACCAAGGACTATATTACCGGAAGGTACGGCTGATGGCTGAACATACCGTCAAGGCCTTCGACGAAGACATCACCCGGTTGCGCGGCTTGATCGCGGAAATGGGCGGGTTGGCCGAAGTCGCCATTGCCGAATCGCTTGATGCGCTGGTGCGCGGCGACGTGGCGCTGGCCGAAAGCGTTGTGGCCCGCGACAAGCGCATCGACGCGTTGGAGACTGAGGTTGATAAGCTGGCGGTGCGAATCATCGCCTTGCGCGCGCCGATGGCTGATGACCTGCGCGAAGTGATCGCTGCGTTAAAAATCGGCGGGGTGATCGAGAGAATCGGCGATTATTCCAAGAATATCGCCAAACGAGTCGGCATGATCGAAGGTCGCGGCCGGTTTGAGCCGCTGACACTGCTGCCGACAATGGGCGAGTTGGCGGGCGATATGGTGCACGACGTGCTCACCGCCTATGCCGCGCGCGATCCCGATCTGGCCCGCGAAGTGATCGCCACCGATGCCAAGGTTGACGCCTTTTACAACAGCATTTTCCGCAATCTTGTCAGCCATATGGTCGAAAACCCTTCGACCATTTCGAGCGCGGCGCAGCTATTGTTCGTCGCCCGCAATATCGAACGCATTGGCGATCATGCGACCAATGTGGCGGAAATGGTGCACTTTGCGGCAACCGGTGTCTATCCGCCCGAAGGGGACCGTTGAAAGCGAGATGTGACGGGTGATGCGTAACGCCCGTGTGGAAAACTTGTCGCATTCCGTTTCATCAAACTGTCGCGTAGATGACACATAGCACTTGTCAGCGCCCGTCTGTGCGGGCTTGAGGAGGCATTTTGCCCATGTCCGCTGCCAAATTATTGCTGGTTGAAGATGATCCGGCGTTGTCCGAATTGCTGGAATATCGGTTCCAGAACGAAGGTTATTCTGTCCGGTGCACAGGCGATGGCGATGAGGCCTTGATTCTCGCCAGCGAGGAAGTGCCCGATCTCATCATCCTTGACTGGATGATCGAAGGCACCAGCGGGATCGAGGTTTGCCGCCGGCTGCGCCGCGATAAGGAAACCGCGCATGTCCCGATCATCATGCTGACCGCGCGCGAGGCTGAGGATGACCGGGTGCGCGGGCTCGAAACCGGGGCGGATGATTACCTGACCAAGCCGTTCAGCCCGCGCGAACTGCTCGCCCGGGTGGCGGCGGTGATGCGGCGTATCCGCCCGGCGCTGGCGGGTGAGACGATCGAAGTTGGCGATCTCAAGCTTGATCCGGTGGCCCACCGGGTTCAACGCAGGGGCCGCGCGCTGCAACTGGGGCCGACCGAGTACCGCTTGCTCAAGTTCTTCATGGAAAGCCCGAGCCGGGTGTTCAGCCGCGGGCAATTGCTCGACGGGGTGTGGGGCACCGGCTCTGACATCGAATTGCGCACGGTCGATGTCCACATCCGCCGCTTGCGCAAGGCGATCGGGATCGACGGCGCGAAAGACCCGATCCGCACGGTGCGCTCTGCCGGATATGCGCTTGAGGCGAGCTGAAGTTTACTCGCTAACCCTAATGAAAATCGCGTGATTTCGGCAACATCCGATGATCGCGCGGGTGGCCTCTGACGTTGGGTTCCGGGAGGAGTTCATCGATCAGATCGCGCGGCGCAGGTGATTTGCGTCCGGCGATTGGCGTGTTGACATGATCGGCGCGGGCCAGCGGAGCCTCCAGCAGATCGTCTGACAGCGCGTGCAGTTGATGCGTCGCGTCGGTCATGCTTGCCGCGATGACGTGGATCACCTCGTCATCATATTCGACCCGCCCGCGCACCTCCATCAACCGCGCGCCCATCACCACCTTGCGATGCTTTTCTTTCAGGTCGGGCCACACCACGAGGTTGATGACCCCGCTTTCGTCCTCCAGCGTGATGAAGGTGACGCCCTTGGCGCTGCCGGGCCGCTGACGGATCAGCACCACGCCGGCGACCTGCACCATGCTGCAGAACTTGCGCTCCCGCAGCTCGCACGCCCGCACAAACCCGCGCGCGGCCAGATCGGCGCGCAGGAACGCCATCGGGTGCGCTTTCAGGCTGAGCCGGGTGGTCTGGTAATCGGCCACCACTTCTTCTGACAGCGGCATGGCAGGGAGCCGCACTCGCGCCCTTTCCGCCCCCTCCTCGCGTACGGCAGCAGCGCGGAACAGCGGCAGATCAGGCGCGGAAATCAGGCTGCGCGCATTCCACAAGGCCTGCCTGCGGGTGAGGCCGAGCGAGGTGAAGGCATCGGCGCTGGCGAGGCGTTCAATATGCGCAGGCGACAGCCCCGCCCGCGCGCGCAGATCGGCGACACCGCGGAAAGCCCCGCCCACCTCGCGTTCAGCCACCAGCGCGGCGGCGACGTGTTCGGGCAAGCCATCAATCTGGCGCAGGCCGAGCCGCAGAGCGTAATGGCGGTCGCGTTGGGGTTCGCGCAGAGAACGCAGAGGAGCAGGGCCCGCAGAGATGTTGTTCGTGCCGAAGGCACGCTCATCATCCATAATTCTGCCATTTGTCGCGCTGTTCGAGAAGGAGTGCGGCTTTGCCGCGGACGCGACCTCTCCGCGCCTCTCTGCTCCTCTGCGCCCTCTGCGCGCCCCCCCTTCTTCCTCCAGCGCCTCCAGCGTGCAATCCCACACGCTGGCATTCACATCGACCGGCAGCACCGCCACCCCGTGCCCCTGTGCATCGCGCACGATCTGTGCAGGGGCATAGAAACCCATCGGCTGCGAATTGAGCAGCGCAGCCGCAAACGCCGCCGGGTAATGGCATTTCAGCCAGCTCGACACGTAAACCAACTGCGCAAAGCTGGCTGCGTGGCTTTCAGGAAAGCCATATTCACCGAAGCCTCTGATCTGGTTGAAGCAGCGCTGGGCAAAATCGCGGTCGTATCCGCGCGCCACCATGCGTTCGACCATCATCTCCTGCAATTCATCCACCATCCCGCGGCTGCGGAAGGTCGCCATCGCCTTGCGCAGCCGGTTGGCCTCAAGGCTGGAAAACTTCGCCGCATCGAGCGCGATCTTCATCGCCTGTTCCTGAAAGATCGGCACGCCCAGCGTGCGCCCAAGAATGCTGGTGAGTTCATCGGGCGGGCCATGTTCGGGCGCGGGCGCGGGGATAGCCACGGGTTCCGCGCCCCGGCGGCGCTTGAGGAAGGGATGCACCATGTCACCCTGAATCGGCCCTGGCCGCACAATCGCGACCTGGATGACGAGATCGTAGAACTCGCGTGGGCGCAGGCGCGGCAGCATGTTCATCTGCGCCCGGCTTTCGACCTGAAACACGCCTAGCGAATCGCCCTTGCGCAACATCGCATAGGTTTCCGGGTCTTCGCGTGGGACAGTAGCCAGTGTCAGTTTGCGGCCATGATGCGCGCCCAGCAGATCGAGGCATTTGCGGATGCAGGTCAGCATCCCCAGCGCCAACACATCGACTTTCAGGATGCCCAGCGCCTCGATATCATCCTTGTCCCACTCGATGAAAGAACGGTCGGGCATCGCACCATTGCCGATCGGCACGGTTTCGCTGAGCGCGCCTTCGGTAAGGATAAACCCGCCGACGTGCTGCCCCAAATGGCGCGGCATTCCAATCATCTGCTCGGTGAGTTTCAGAACCCGGCGCAGGTGTGGATCAGTCACATCCAGCCCGGTTTCGGCGGCGTGTTTCGCGCTGATCTCGCGCCCCCACCCGCCCCAAACGGTGCGCGCGAGCGCGGATGTGACATCCTCAGACAGGCCCATCGCCTTGCCCACTTCGCGGATCGCCATGCGCGGGCGGTAGTGGATCACGGTGGCACACAACCCGGCGCGGTGGCGGCCATATTTGCGATAAATATACTGGATCACCTCCTCGCGCCGTTCATGCTCGAAATCGACATCGATATCGGGCGGTTCCTTGCGTTCTTCGGAGATGAAGCGGTCGAACAGCAGTTGATGCTTGGCCGGATCAACCGATGTGATGCCGAGCACGTAACACACCGCCGAATTGGCCGCAGAACCGCGCCCCTGACACAGGATCGGCGGATCGCACCCGCGCGCGAAATCAACGATGTCCTTGATGGTGAGGAAATAGCGCGCCAGATTGAGCTTTGCGATCAATGCAAGTTCGCGCTCAAGTGTGGTGCGCACGGTCTCCGGTAAGCCGTGAGGGTAACGCCGCCCTGCCCCGGCCCATGTTTCCGCTTCAAGAAATTGCTGCGGGGTCTGGCCTTCGGGATGGATTTCCTCGGGGTATTCATACTGCAACTCGTCAAGGCTGAACTGGCAGCGGTCTGCCACCGCGCGCGCGGCGGCAATCGCATGGGGCCAGCGGGCAAACAAGCACTGCATTTCCTGCGGCGATTTCAAATGCCGTTCGGCATTGGGATGGAGCAGAGGCCCGGCTTTCGCCACAGTGGTCTTATGCCGGATCGCGGTCATCACATCCTGCAATGCGCGGCGTTCTGGCGCGTGGTAGTGGACATCATTGGTGGCGAGCAGCGTCAGGCCGTTTGCCTGCGCCAGTTCGTCAAGCCGCTCGATCCGGGCGATGTCGTCCCCGCGATAGAGATAGGCGGCGGCGAGGTGCCTGAGAGTGGGAAGCTGACGGATGAGGTGAGGAAGGATGTCGGTGAAGGAGGCGGTGAAAGAAGTGGTTTCGCGCAGAGGCCACAGAGGAGCAGAGGCCGCAGAGATGTTGTCCGCGCCGCAGGCACTTTCGCTATCTGTAACTCTGCGGCCTCTGCGCGAAACCGATGCCGGAAACGGCACCACATTGCTCTCAACCCGAATCGTAAACCCTACCTCCAAATCATCGGGCGGCAACAGGATCAGCTGCACGCCTCCCTCGCCTTCTTTGGCGGCATGATCCGCCAGCATTGCCAGCGTGATCTGGCACACGCCCTTATCCTGCCATTCGCCCTCAGGCGTCTGCATCCGCCCGGCACTGATGAGGCGGCATAACCGGCCATAGGCGGCGCGATCTTCAGGATAGGCGAGGAAGGCCAGCCCCTCCACCGTTTCGATCCGGCAGCCGATCACCGGGCGCAGCTTGAGCGCCTTCGCCTCGGTATGCAGGCGCACCACGCCGGCCAGCGAATTAACATCGGCGATCCCCACCGCGTCATAACCGCGGGCGTGCGCGGCCAGCACCAGATCAACCGCGTCCGACGCACCGCGCAGAAAGCTGAAACAGCTGACGAGGCCGAGTTCGACAAAGTCGCTGCGCAGGGGCAGCACATCATCAGGGATTTCGATCGTATTCTGGGGCATTGGGAACCTTGGGGAACACCTTTATGTTCCTTATATGTTCCTATGCACTCCGTGCCAAATGCAAAGCTTGCAAGTGGGTGCTCAGACCCTGCGGCGTTGCGGGGCAGCCAGCTTTGCGCCGCCCTGTTCACACAGATAATCGATCACAGCGGGATGCATTGCGCCTTCGAAAGCGACGCCCGCGATTGGCCCTTCAATCCAGGCGATGTTGCCGAGCGGCGCATTGATGCCGTTCACCCTCATCGTCACCCGGTCGCCCATTTCGGCAAATCCGGGTTTTCCACGGATCTTGCAACCGCCTTCGGACAGGTCGATCAGATCGACGAACACCACGCGTGAGCGCACCCGGCTTTTCACCATCAGGCTTATCGGTCGGCGATCAGACGCGCGCGGGATCGAATCCATGTTCATGGTTTCAATTTCGCATAAATACGTAAAGGAATTCTGAGCAGGCCTATAAGGAGGCCTAAGGGCAACACCCAGGGTCGGGCCCCTAGGCATACAGCCCATGCAGGAACCAATCGGGCACACCGCCGCGACCGTCGCCTGCGATCCCCTGCCGGTAAATCCAGTAACGCCGCCCGGTGGCATCCTCGATCCGGTAGTAATCACGCAGCCGCGCGGTAGATCGTTCACGCCACCATTCGGGGGCGATCCGTTCCGGCCCCTCCACCCGCACCACTTCGCGCAATTTCCCACGCCAGCGGAACCGCTGCGGATAGCCATCGGGTGAGGCATAGAGCACCGCGATCCGCTCTGCCCGGTCAAGCAGTTTCAAGGGGCGGGTGTGGAACGCGAGCAGCCCTTGGCTGGGTGGCACGGGTTCCAGCGGCGCCTGCCAGCCTTGCGCGCGTTCGGGAATGTGGCTGGCGCGCGCAACCGGACGGGTGATCGCCTTTGGGCCAAGCCGCACGCTCAGTCGATCGATGCAAGCGGCAAGTCCAGTGCCATGTTGCTCCGCCGCCGCATCCAGATCGGCCTGCGACAGGCTGAGCGGTTCGCTCCAGCTGGCGCGCAGTTGCACCGCCTCGATCCCGAACCCGGCGGCGACATCATCGAGCCGTGCGGCGAACAGGCGGGTGATATGCGATGCCTCACGCGTGGCGGCGGCAAGTTCGATCCGCCGCAGCAACACTTCGCCATCAACCCGCCACAGCCCGAGTTCGAGCCGCCGCGCGCCTTCGCCCCGCGCTTCGAGCGTGCGCACCATGTCGAGTGCAAGATCGCTCACCACCCGGTCAAGCAGATCGCGGTGACGGATCGGCTCGATCAAGCGACGCTGCGCCATCGGCATGGGCCGCGCGATCACCGGCAGCAGCGGTTCGGGCACCCGGCTGAGCAATTGGTCGAGCCGGATCAGCGGATTGGCAGCGGGTGAGCGGCGGTTGCGGAACCGGCGGGCAAGCGCATCACGCGCGGCAGCCTGTGCGGCAGGGTAGTCCCCCTCCCCGCTGACCCCGGCGAGATCGCTGAGCCGCTTGACCCCCAACCGCCGCAGCACGGCAAGCACATCATCATCGAGTCTGAGCGCCGCCACCGGCAAACCGCCAAGCAGGCGTAACGGGTCATCACCAGGGCCAAGGATGGCAGCAGGCGGGCCGAAATGCGCAAGCGCCCAGGCTGCCCCTGCGGTGGGCGCAAGCGCGGCGCGTGCGGTCAGCCCGCGTGCGGCACAGGCGGCGGCAACATCGGCGAGCAGGCGCTCCTCTCCGCCCCACAAATGCGCCGCGCCGGTGGTATCCACCAACAGGCCATCGGGCGGATCAAGCGCACTCCACGGCCCCCAGCGCTGCGCCCACAGAGCGAGCTTTTCCAGCAACGCAAGATCGCCCGCCGGATCGGCTGGCACCGCCGCCAGCTGTGGGCACAGCGCGCGCGCATCAGCCAGCAGCATTCCGGGCCGCGCACCTGCACCGCGGCCTGCGTCATTCGCTGCGGTAATGCGCGGGCCGTGCGCGGTTTCGGCAATCAGCGCAGTCGGCGCTGTATCGGCAGCAGCGCGTTCGTCAGGCGCGAGCGCGAGCCGCCAGCGATCGACCGACAGTCGGGCGAACCAGATCGCCAAAATCCGGCGCGGCGGCGGCGCGCTTGTCAGGTTCGGGGCGGAGGTGCAGGTGTCCATTCTCATCACTCAACATCCATTCGCCCGGAGCATGGCGGCGCGCGCGGAACAGTTCGGCGTGCCAGGTTGCGGTGCCGGGCGCAGTCGGGTTCCAGCGGGGGGGCGGTGATGGGGCCGCCCGCGCCTGCCAGCGCATCCGGGCGGAGGACAGATCCGGCGCAGCATCCAGTCGCACCAGCCACAACCGCACACCGTGGCGTTCCGCCGTGAGGCTGAGGCGGCGCGAGGTGGTAAAGGTCAGCGCGCGCGGATTGCCCGCAATCTCCCCGATCACACAGGCAAAATCGCGGCATTTGAGCCCTTCCTCCAGCGCAAACAGCGCATCTTCGGGCGTGGCGGCGGCGACATGGATCAGGCGGTGGCGAAGATCGGGCGGCAGGCCCTGCACGCAAGGACGCCCGCCCAGTTGCATGGCCTTGCGATCCTGCACCCACAGGACGTGGCGCGCATCCTCCTCGGCCCCGCCCTCACCCTGTGACGTCAAGGCATCCCGCGCCAACGCCAAGGCCAGGCCCGCCGCGCTCGCTTCATCACCCGATGCAAAGATTTCGGAATGAAACGGTTGATCGGCCAACCCCGGTCGCCAGCGCGATTCATGGCGCGCGCGCGACAGTGCGCGGGCAAATGAAAGGTGTGAGGACATAGCTGAACGACTCATATGTTCATATTATGTTCCATTTACGAGCTTGGCAATCGCTTCGTCAGCAAACAAAAAAGGGGCGCCTGAAACAGGCACCCCTCTAATTGCCTCAAACGGCTTTGGTCAGGCACCGGATTAGCCCTTAGGCAGGAGTGTTTCCTCACCCAGCACATCATCAACCACTTCAACGACCCCCCGTCCCAGATGACTGCGGCTGCGGCCATAGGCGACATACATGAGCACCCCGGCCACAGTCCATACCGGCAATACGATCATTGCTTCGAACGGCAGATTGAAGAACAGGAACAGACAGCCTGCCATCGCCGCAGGGGCAATGACCCACAAGCCCATGACCCGGAATGGCCGCTTCACATCAGGCCGCTTACGCCGCAGCACCATCACCGCCAGCGCGACCATCGCAAAGGCGTACAGCGTTCCGGCATTGGCAATGTCAGCCAGCTTGCCCACCGGCAGGAACGCGGCACCAACCGCCACCGCCGCGCCGGTGATCATCGTCACCACATGCGGGGTCTGCCACTTGGGGTGCACCCGGCTGAGCACATCGGGAAGCAATCCGTCACGGCTCATCACGAAGAAGATGCGGGTCTGCGCAAACAGCAGCACCAGGATCACCGATGGCAGGGCAATGAACGCGGCATAGCCCAGCGCACTGCCGATCCACGAATAGCCGATCCGCCGCAGCACATGGGCCAACGCTTCGTTCGAACACACCAGCGCATCGGCATATAGCGGCAAGGCGCATTGCCGCGCGAGTTCTTCCGAACCGGCCGGGAACGGAACGCCGCCCGGGCCCATGATCGGCTGACCACCAATCGTGCCAATCGCCCCGGCTGCCACCAGAATGTAGAACACCGTACAGAACAACAGCGAACCGATCAGCCCGATCGGCACGTTGCGCTGCGGGTTCTTGGTTTCTTCAGCTGCGGTCGAAACCGCATCGAAACCGACATAGGCGAAAAAGATCGTCGCCGCCGCACCGACCGCGCCGACACCCGTGCCCCAACCGCCAAAAACGCCGGCAGGCAGGAACGGGTTGAACTTATCGGCATCCACTTCGGGCAGGGTCAGCACGATAAAGACCGTAAGCGCTGTCACCTTGATCGCCACCAGCACTGCATTGACCTTGGCGCTTTCGCTGGTGCCGATCAGCAGCAACCAGGTAACCAGCAGCGCGATCACGAACGCAGGAAGGTTGATAATACCTCCCTCGACCCCGCCAAACGCCAGCGGCCCGCCCGAAAGCGCGGCTGGTAGGTGTATCCCGAATGTCTCGTTAAGGATTGTGCCGACGAAATAGCCTGACCAACCCACAGAAACGGCGCTCGCCGCGATGGCGTATTCCAGCACCAACGCCCAGCCCACTGTCCAGGCGAGAAATTCACCCATCGTGGCATAGGTGTAGGTATAGGCCGAGCCCGACACCGGAATGGTCGAGGCAATTTCCGCGTAGCACAAGGCCGCGACGATACAGATCAGCCCCGCAATGGCGAAGGCCAGCATCAGACCCGGCCCGGCTTTCTGCGCCCCCGCAGATGTCAGCACGAATATCCCGGTGCCGATGATACTGCCGATGCCGAACAGCATCAGTTGCAATCCGCCGAGTGTGCGTTTGAGCGATTTCTTTTCCGCCGCGGCGAGGATCGCATCAAGCGGCTTTACCCTGTCTAGAAACATCTGGAATAAATCTCCCACTGATCGCAAGCAGATCCCCCGCGCGATCGTCGGGGACGGAAGCTAGCGTAACACCGGCGCAACACAAGTCGAAAGCGCGCTCTTTCCCCAAGCGCAGACAATCGCTAGACGCGGGGACATCATGTCAACGACCTTCCAGCTCGATACCAGCACCAGCCGTGCCAACCCCACCCCGCAGCCGATGCGGCGGTTGACCGTTCCCGGCATCCGCAACCGCAAACAGGATGGGGTGACGGCCGAGCCGCTGGTGATGCTCACCGCTTATACGGCGCGGCAGGCGCAATTGCTTGATGCGCATTGCGATCTGCTGCTGGTCGGGGATTCGCTGGGGCAGGTGATTTATGGCCTGCCCTCGACCATTCCGGTGACGCTGGAGATGATGGCAAACCACGGCGCAGCGGTGGTGCGCGGTTCCTATCATGCGGTGGTGGTCATCGACATGCCGTTCGGCTCTTACGAAAGCTCCCCGCAGCAAGCCTTTAAAAGCGCAGCTTTCCTGCTCAAACAGACCGGTGCGGCTGCGGTGAAGCTTGAAGGCGGAGCGGCGATGGCGCCCACCATCGCGTTCCTCAACCAGCGCGGCATCCCGGTGATGGGCCATGTCGGCCTGACCCCGCAGGCGGTCAATGTGCTCGGCGGATACGGCGCGCGCGGGCGTTCCGATGCCGAGGCCGAGAAGATCGTCAGCGACGCCAAGGCGCTCGACGACGCGGGGGCCTTCGCCATCGTAATCGAAGGCGTAGTTGAACCAATCGCGATTGCCGCAACCAAGGCGGTATCCTGCCCCACCATCGGCATTGGCGCTTCGGCGCAGTGCGATGGGCAGGTGTTGGTGACTGAAGACATGCTCGGCATGTTTGAACGCGTGCCGCGCTTCGTGAAACGCTACGAAGACATCGCCGGATTGATCGACCGCACCGTTGCCCGCTATGCCGATGAAGTGCGCAGCCGCGCTTTCCCCGGCGAAGAACAGACCTATCAGCCCAAGGGCTGACCCTCTCCTATTCAAGGCCTCTTTCTGTCATGCAGACTTTGCTGCGTTTCTACACATTTTCGCTCGGCTTCACGGCTGTCTGCTTTGCGCTGGCAGCCTATTATGGCTGGGTCAGCAGTGGCAATCTTGCGGGGATGCTTTCGGTTCTATGGATCGTGTTTGTCCTCTCGATCCTCGAAATCTCGCTCAGCTTCGATAATGCGGTGGTCAACGCCACGGTGCTGCGTGAAATGGACCCCGTATGGCAGCAACGCTTTCTGACTATCGGCATCCTGATTGCGGTGTTCGGAATGCGGATCGTGTTTCCGATCGCGATTGTTTCAATCGCGGCGCAGATCGGCCCTTGGGACGCGATCCAGCTTTCGCTGGGCAATCCGCAGGAATATGAGCGTATCGTTTCAAGCGCACATATCGGCATTGCCGGGTTTGGCGGCGCGTTCCTTGCGATGGTCGGCCTCAGCTTCTTCTTCGATTCAGACAAGGAAGTGCACTGGATCGCGTCGGTCGAACGGGCGATCAACCGCTTCTCGAACGTCCCGGCGGTGGAAATCGGATTGGTGCTGTCACTTGTCTATGGCGTTTCGACAATGCTTGCCCCCGATGATGCGAACACTTTTCTCACCGCAGGCATCCTTGGCCTTGTCACCTATATCGGGGTGAATGCGCTGGGGGCGATCATCGAACAGCGTGAAGCCGCCAAAAAGGCCAGCGGCGCTATCGTGCGGTCAGGGTTAGGCGGGTTTCTGTATCTCGAAGTGCTCGACGCCAGCTTCAGCTTTGACGGCGTGATCGGGGCCTTTGCGCTGTCAAACAACATGATCGTGATCGCCATTGGCCTTTCGGTAGGCGCGATGTTCGTGCGCTCAATGACGATCCATCTCGTCAAAGCCGGAACGCTGGCGCAATATCGCTATCTTGAACACGGCGCGTTCTGGGCGATCATCGTGCTGGGCGGGATCATGCTGATATCGGCGCGGTATCATATTCCTGAAACCTTCACCGGATTGATTGGCGCGACCCTGATCGGACTGTCGCTGGGGTGGTCAATCCGCCACAACCGGGCGGAACGCCGGGCCGAAGCTATTGGCCAGTCCGCGCCAGACGCGTAGCCAGCGGCGCAGCCACCACCAGTTGCGCAAGGTGATAGAGTAGCAGCGGGGCAATCACGAACCCGGCGCTGGCAGGCGGAAACAGAATCGCAGCGAGCGGTGCGCCGATAGCGACGCTTTTCTGCGACCCTGCGAACAGAAATGCGATCCGGTCAGCGCGCGGCAGGCCCAGCGCGCCGCCGCTGCCCCATGCCCCGGCCAGCGCCATCCCCAGCATCGCCAGCACCAGCGCGAACAGCACCAGCCAATCGGCAGGCGCAAACATCGCGCCCAGCCCGTGCTCGACCGCGCCGGAGAACGCGACATACACCGCCATTCCGATCACCGCCCGGTCAAGCCACACGATGCGCGCGCGGTGGGCGGTGATCCGATCGATCACGCGATCCTGCATCACCTGTCCGATCACGAACGGCAATATCAGGATCAACCCGATGCGGAGTATCGCCTCGCCGCCGATCTCGCCCGCGCTTCCGCCGCCCAGCAGTGCGAACAACGGCGCGCTGATGAACACCCCCGTGATATTGATCAGCGCCGCGCCGACCACCGCCAGCGCCACATTGCCATGCGCCAAACTGGTATAGGACGTCGCCGATTGCACCGTTGATGGCAGGCAGCCGAGATAGACAAACCCCAGCGCCACCAGCGGCGGCAAGGCTGTTCCGGCTAGGCTGGCAAACCCCACCCCCGCCAACGCCATCGCGCCGAACACGAACAGCATCAGCGGCGCGAAATAGCGCCAATTGGCCAGCCCGCGCGCGATCTCGCCGCGCCGGATGCGCATTCCGTTGACGAGGAACAGCACGAATATCCCGCCATTGGAAACGGCACTCGCAAAGCCGCGCGCTTCTCCGGTGGCGGGCAGCAACAGCGCCAGCGTGGTCGCCGCCAGCAGCACGGCGACCATCGGATCGCTGAATAATGGCAGGCGCAGGAGGGATCGAGGTTGGGACATTGGCAAGCCGCCCTGCCCCGCGCTTGCCCTCTTGTCGAGCCTGTCGCTAATGCTGCGTCAAGGTGCCCGGCCTGGTGTGAGCCAGCAACCGGGCGAAATGCTGCGCATCGGCGGGCCGGTTCAGCGCCCGCGCGGCCTCCACGCGCAAGCTCAGCAGCGCAGGATCATGCCCCCCGCCCAGCCTGATCGCATGGTCGAGCAACATCGCAACCCGCGCCCAGTCCCCCCGTTGGGCCTGGACAACAGCCAATTCGACCAGCCCGCTTATCGCCAATGGCTCGCCCGCAACATGACGCGCCAGCAAGGCATCGCCTGCCGCCGCGTCTCCGACCATGCGTGAGGCAAACGCGATCTTGCGGGTCATCGGCCAAGGGCGTCTTACCCCCGCGGCCAGCGCATAGACGGCAAGCGCGGCACGAATATCTCCCGCGCCATAGCTGGTATCACCGGCAAGGCTCGCCACATCTGCCGAAGCTGCAAAGCGAACGCGCAAATCCTGCGCCTGCGCCTGTGCGCCTTCCCAGTTGCCATCTGACGCATCCGCACGCATCGAAGCGGTTGGCGACGGCAGTCCGGGGCGATCTGCGAGTGCGATCGGTGTGCGCCGCGCACCGCCATAGGCACGCGCCAGCAGCGGCGCCGCGCTAACCCGGTCGCCCACTCCTTCATGCGCCCGCGCCACCAGCATGATGAGATAGGGCGAGGCTTCTGCCAGCTGTGCTTCGGCACTGAAACGCGCAACCAGATCCGCCTCGCGCCCAGCCAGCAGCAAGGCTCTGGCGAGCAATTCGCGCGCACGGGCATTGCCCGGTTGGCGCGCGGTCAGCGTTTCAAGCGTCGCCGCTGCGCTATCGTAATTGCCGCTGGCAAGGCTCAGCACCGCGTCAAGCTGCATCGCCGCAGGCACCTCGCGCGCGGTCAGCCCGCTACGCTGCAACAGGCTGCGGGCAAGCGCGGGGTTATCGCCGCGCGCGGCCAGCACGGCTTGCAAATAAAATACCCGCGCATCATCGGGCGCAATCTCTGCCAGCCTGCGAACCGCCCGCAGCATTGCCCGGTTGCGCCCGCTATCGCCAAGCGTCGCCGCGTATTCGGCCCATACGTCGGCATTATGCGGATCAGCTGCCAGCGCCGCCTCGAACCACACCAACGCCTTTGCTGGCCCATGCGCATCGCGCACCATCAGCGCGCGCATCAGCAGTGCAGGCGCGTGACGGGGGCCAAGTTCCAGCGCACGGTCTGCCGCTTCGAGTGCGGTGAAATGTTCGCCGCCACGAAACCGCAGCCGGGCAATCGCAACCCACAGATCAGGATCATCGGGCGCAAGCACGCGCGCTGCGTCAAGCCTGCTGCCCGCTTCGGCCAATGCGCCCTGCGCCAGCGCCGCATCGGCCTCGGCCAGCAGGATCACAACCGCCGGATCGCGCAGCGTGGTTGGGTCTGGCGCACCCGTGTCACCCTCCGCCGCACAGCCCGTCAGCGTCAGGATCAGAGCGGCCAGCGCAACACGGGTTTCACGCCTGCAAATCATACTGCTTGAGCAGGTCATAAAGCGTCGGGCGGCTGACCCCGAGCAGCTTGGCGGTGCTGGAGATATTGCCTTCACTGCGCGCAAGCGCGTGGCGGATCACCCGGCGATCCGCTGCCTCGCGCGCGGCTTTGAGGTTGAGGACATTGGCGTCTTCCTCCTCCGTGCCGAAATCGAGGTCATCGGCATTGATCAGCTTGCCATCGGCCATGATCACCGCCCGTTTCACCCGGTTTTCCAGCTCGCGGACATTGCCCGGCCAGTCATGCGCATCAATCGCGGCAAGGGCATCGGGGGCAAAGCCGGTGACGCCGGGGTTCATTTCGGCGGCGAAGCGTTTGAGGAACACCTTGGCCAGCAGCACCGGATCGCCGTGGCGTTCGGCAAGGCCGGGAATGCGCACCACGATTTCGGCCAGCCGGTAAAACAGGTCTTCGCGGAAAGCCCCCTGCTGGATCATGCTTTCAAGATCCTGATGGGTGGCGCACGCGATCCGGGTGTTGACCGCAATCGCCTTGCGCCCGCCGACGCGTTCGATGGTGCGTTCCTGCAGGAACCGCAGCAGCTTGACCTGAAGGGGGAGCGGAATGTCGCCAACCTCGTCCAGAAACAACGTGCCACCATTGGCGCTTTCGATCTTGCCTTCGGTGGTCTTGATCGCCCCGGTGAACGCGCCCTTTTCATGCCCGAACAGCTCGCTTTCGAGCAGGTTTTCAGGGATAGCCGCGCAGTTAATCGCGACAAACGGCCCGTCAGCGCGGTCGCTGACATCGTGCAGGCCCTGGGCAAGCAATTCCTTGCCCGTTCCGCTGGCACCCAGCAACATCACCGAAACGCTGGTTTTGGCGACACGTTCGATGGTACGCGCGACCTTGACCATTTCGGGCGCGGCGGTGATCAGGCGGCCCAGCACGGTCTTGTCGGCGCTGCTGCTGGCGATCAGCCTGCGGTTTTCCTGTTCGATTGCGCGCAGGTTAAACGCGCGCCGCACGATCAGGCCAAGCGTCGCGATATCAATCGGCTTCTGGTAAAAATCATAGGCCCCGCGCGCGATCGCTTCCAACGCACTTTCGCGCGCGCCGTGGCCGCTGGCGACGATCACCTTGGTGTCGGGTTTCAGCGCCATGATCGCATCGAGCACCGCAAAGCCTTCGCTGGTGCCATCAGGGTCGGGCGGCAAGCCGAGATCGAGCGTGACCACCCCCGGAGCCTCCGCCCGCAAGGCCGCAAGCGCGCTGTCACGGTCACCCGCTATCACGACCTCGAAATCGTCATAGGCCCATTTCAGCTGGGCCTGCAGGCCGGGATCATCCTCAATCACCAACAGCACGGGTTTCTTGTCAGACATCAGGCGACCTCTTGTGATGGTGGTTCAGGCGCAGTTTGGCCGGCCAGCAGCCGCGCAGCCTCGGCAATCGGCAGCGTCACGGTGAAGCGCGTGCCCAGCCCTTCGCGCGATTCCACCGCAACCCGCCCGCCCATCGCCTTGACGAGTTCGCGGGCTTCAAACGCGCCGATGCCGAACCCGCCCTGTTTCGATGATGTGAAGGGTTTGAACAGGCCGGTGCGGACGAATTCGGGGGTCATGCCTTCGCCAGTATCAACCACTTCGATAATGCCATGCAGCCCATCACCAGCAACATCGAGGAACACCGGCGCGCCCGCTTCACTCGCATCAATCGCGTTCTGAACCAGGTGAATCAGCGCTTGTTCCAGACCTTCGCGGTTTCCCATCACCTCTACTGGCGTCTCTCGGGTCAGCATTACCGGGTGCACCGTGCGGAACCGCTCGGCAATCGCGCGAGCAAGCGCGGCAAGATCAATCGGCGCAAGATCGTGCACCTGCCCCGATCCATAGCGGCCCAGCCGAGCGAGCAAAGCCGAAAGCTTATCCGCCGAATTGCGCAGCGTGACGAGCATATCGGCGCGGAACGCAGGGTTATCGGCGTGCTTTTCGGCATTGGCCGCCAGCAGCGACAACTGGCTGACAAGATTCTTGATATCGTGCATCACAAACGCGATGCGGCGGTTGAATTCATCGAACCGGCTGGCATCCATCAAGGCCTGTTGCCCGGCCTGTTCGGCCAGATAACTGGCAAGCTGCTGCCCTGCGACGCGCAGCAGATCGAAATCTTCCCAGTCGAGCTGGCGTTCAATCCGCGGCCGCGCGAGCACAATCGCACCCACCAAGCGATCAAAATGGAGCAACGGCACCAGCGCCCACGCATCCTCGGCCTCCATCAGCCAAGCAGGCACCAGCGGCAGTTCCCCGTGATGATCGATACCCCGGCGCGCCTCATCAAAGGCCAGCACCAGGTTATGCTGTTCGATCAGGCCCGAAAACCCATAATCTGCCGCCGCAGCCGGAACCGCAATCGTCGGCCAGTTCCAGCGCGCGGTCAGTTCCAGCTGCGCTTCTTCGTTAGGCATCAACAACAACCCTGCCGGGCTTTCGGTAATGTCAGCCAATGCCTTGATCGCACGTTCGTGCAAACTTGCGGTGCCTGCCCCGGCGTGGCCGATGGTGCGGGTGAAGCGCAGCCATTCTTCGCGGTAATCGTAACGGTGCTGGAACAGATGCTTGGTCGCCATGACCCGCAGCCATCCCCTGACCCGCGCCGATGGCAGCGCGATTCCCGCGCCGACAATCGCCAGCACCACAAACATGACCTGACTCGCCCGGGCGATGTCTCCGCCGATCAGCGCCAGTGATTTGGTCACCAGCACCATCAGCGCGAAGTAACCGCCGATCAGCAACAACGAGAGTGTGCGAAAGGTCACCGCGCGCGACGGATTAAACTGCACCCGCGGCCCTGAAGCGTTCATGCCAAGTGCAAACAGCCCCGCCATGATCCCGGCAAACAATCCGCGCATATCCGTAAGCCCAGCCGGATTTTGCCCGCTGAGATAGCTGATCGTACTGAGATTGAGATCATAGGCAAAAATGCCGGCCAGCGCGATTCCTGTCCAGCGCAGGATCGGGCGCAGGTTGTTTGCCGCCCCGGCATAGAGATTGTGGAGCAACATCAATGCCCCAATCGACACCAGCATATCGATGACGACGCGCACTTCGAACGCCGCGCGGGCGATTTCGGGAACTTCGCTCGCCCGCCACTGGAACAACAGCACCACGGGTTGCAACAGCTGCACCAGCACCAGCGCAATGATCACCGGGCGGATAGGTTTGAGGCTGTCGGCTCGTCCATCAGCAGAAAACAGGCAGAATATCGCCGCGATCAACGCCAGATTGCGGGCCATTGCCGCAGTGATTGCAGCACCGTGGTCTGGCCCAAGCCCGGCTGTCAGCGAGCACCACACGGCGCTGCACCCAGCCGCCGCCAGCAACGCGCCGCGATCCGGCCGCGCACGCTCACCATGCTGCCACAACCACAGCATTGCGCCCGCGCTCAACACCGCGCCTGCCAGCCATGCCAGCGATGTCGCCAACGGCATGGGGGTGCCAGCCATGATCACCGTGCACCCTCCGGCCACAGGATCACGCGAATGGTCTGCAACAGGATCACGAAATCGAGGAAGGGCGTATAATTCTTGGCGTAATACAGATCATATTCCAGCTTGCAGCGGCTATCTTCTACTGACGCGCCATAGGGGTAATTGATCTGCGCCCAGCCGGTGATCCCGGGTTTGACCATGTGCCGTTCGCCATAGAACGGGATTTCCTCTTCAAGACTTTCGACGAAAGACGGCACTTCGGGGCGCGGGCCGACGAAACTCATCTGGCCTTTAAGCACGCTCCACGTCTGCGGCAGTTCATCGATCCTGACCTTGCGGATAAACCGGCCCAGCCGGGTGATGCGCGGATCGTTTTCCTCGGCCCACTTGGCCCCGTCCTTCTCGGCATCGGTGCGCATTGACCGCAGTTTGATCAGCGTGAACGTCTGGCCAAACAGGCCGACGCGCTGCTGACGGAAAAACGCCGGGCCTTTGCTGTCAAGCTTCACCAGAGCCGCAAACAGCGCGATAAGCGGGAGCGTCAGCGCGAGCAGGATGACGCTCGCGGTGATATCGAACACACGCTTGACCGCGCTCGAAAACATCCGCCCGCTGGAAAACCCGTCAGAAAAAATCAGCCAGCTGGGATTGATGGTGTCGAGATCGACGCGCCCCGTTTCGCGTTCGATAAAGCTGGAAAAATCATTGACGTGGATACCCTTGGTCTTGATCCGCAGCAGGTCTTTCAGCGGCAGGGCATTGCGGCGTTCCTGCAAGGCGAGCACCACTTCGCTCACGCCGAGATTTTCGACGAACCGGCCCAGATCGTGGATCGCCGACCGCGGAATCGCTTCTTCGACAACACGCGTGTCGTCGCTCATCGCGATATAGGCGACAATCGCGAAGCCGGTTTCAGGCTTTTCGGCCAATTCGCGCAACCGCTGCGCCCGGTCGCCCGCGCCCAGCACCATTACGCGGCGGCGAAAGGCGGAAGAGCCGAGGAAGCTGTTGAGTAGCAAACGATCCACCACCAGCACGAAGATGGCGAAGCCCATCGTGTAAAGCAGGGTTGAACGCCAGAACAGGTCGCTCGGGATGATAAAGTCGATCACCGCCAGCGTGATGATTCCCAGGCTGATTGCCACCAGCACCCGCGCGCCCGCAAAACGCAAACTGCGCAGCGCATTAGGGCCGTAAACACCGACCGAAATCATCGCGAGCCAGATCACCGCCGCAGTCCCGATCAACGCAATCCAGCGATCGGCAAGGCTGCCGACATCCATGCCGATCTGATGCGCGCGCAGTTGCCACGCCGCTTCGCTCGCCAATATCAGCAAGCCGAGATCAAGCAGACCGAGCAGCAGCACGGCGTGAGGGATATAATGCTTGAACAGGCGGATCATGACAGGGCGGGCCTTTGGTGCTTGGCTGCGCCGTGTTTTAACGCTGAGACCTTAAGTGTCGGTAAACTTTACACCGCCCACTGACTCGCGGTTTTCTGCTGCATATGACGGTTAATACCGCGTCAGGAACCGGGTCGCAGTCGTGGCAACACGCTCGCCAAGCGTGCCGGTGCGGGCGTCAGGCATTCCGTCCGCCCACAACGCAGGCAAGGCGTGCCCAGCGGCACCGCATCCGCGCGGTCCAGCGAAATCCCGCGCGCGTGGGCCAGATCGCCCGCAAAGCGCGCTTCGATCGCCAGCACCACAGCGCTGCGGCCCGCACACATCACCCCGTCGCCATCGACCGTGCGGGTGATGGTGAACCAGTGCCGCGCAGTGCCTTCGCCTTCCCCGAAAGTCACTGCCTGCGTCAGCACTGTGCCGGGCCGTTCAAAAGCCGCGAATGGCACCCATGCTGGCCAGAGCGCGCCTTCGAGCGGGTAAATCGCGCCGCTGCCGCCCGCCGTGAAGTGGGTCAACCGTCCGGCGCGATCAATCGTTGCGGTGAAGAACGGCAGCCCGCGCTCTCCCACCCGGCCCAATGTGGTCAGGCGCTGTGCCACCTGATCAAAGCTGACAGCAAAGCGGCGTTGCAGCACTGCCAGATCATATCCGGTCGCCTCGCAAGCCCGCATAAACCGGCGGTAAGGCAGCAGCAGCGCGCCCGCCAGGTAATCGCTGATGTGCTCACGCAAATGGTCGCGCGCTTCGGTCGATGCGAGGTTCGCACCTGCTACCAGCGCTTCAATCGCCTCACGCATTTCGAGCGTGCCGACCTGCCGCGCAATCTGGAAACGGCGTGCCGCGCCCGGCAGCATCTCGGACAATTGCAATTGGCGCGCATGCAGGTCGAGCCGGTGCACCTGCCCCGGCATCACCTCGGCCGGAAGGATGCGCACCGACAGTTGGTGCTTTTCGCGCAGCCGCTCGCTCAGCGCGGCGCTGATTTCCCCGCGCGACAGGCGCAGTTCATCAGCAAGGGCTTCGGCGGCGTGATCGAGATCAGCAAAATGGTTTTGCCAGCGTTCGATCACGCGGCGCGCGGCGGCGGTGGCATCTTCGGCCTCGGCCCGCCCACCACTTCCACTACTGTCATAAAGACGCGCAAATGCTGCTGCAATCTGGGGAGCGGCGGACAGGAATTCCTGCACTTCCTCGCGGTCGATCCCCAGATCGGAAAAACGTTTATCCGCCATCCGCCGGATCAGCCCGTCGATCCCGCCAATCGCATCGTCCTCACGCAGGGAACGCGGGTCAAAATCGAACCGTTCGATCACCCGCACCAGCACCTTGGCCGATAGCGGGCGCTGATTGCGTTCGATAAGATTGAGATAGGACGGAGAGATGCCCAGCGCTGATGCCATCGCGGCCTGGGTAAAGCCTTCGCGCTTGCGCAAGCGGCGCAGCGCCGGGCCAGCGAGGAGATTGGTGTCGGACATGGCTGCTTTGTAAATAACTTTACTGCTTTACACAAGATCAGAGCCAAAAGTCTGCATAGCCACACGATTTTCTGTAAGTTTTCCTGTTATGCTGCGCCGCACCATGGCACGGCCTGCTCATCCGAAGGTGCAATTCCTACCAGACCTGCACCACTGCCCAGAACGGACAGGAGAAGCATATGACCTACCACAACACCATCACCCACATGCGCGACATCGTTGCCGCCAATGGGCCAAGCTGGGCCGCAATCGATCCCGAAAGCGCCGCGCGCATGGCGACCCAGAACCGTTTCGCCACCGGGCTCGACATCGCCAAATACACCGCGAAGATCATGCGCGCCGATATGGCGGCCTATGATGCCGACCCGGCGCAATACACCCAGTCGCTCGGCTGCTGGCACGGTTTCATCGCGCAGCAGAAAATGATCGCGATCAAAAAGCATTTCGGCACGACCAAGCAGCGTTACCTGTATCTGTCGGGCTGGATGATCGCCGCGCTGCGCAGCGAATTCGGCCCGCTGCCCGATCAGTCGATGCACGAGAAAACCTCGGTGCCTGCGCTGATTGCCGAACTCTACACCTTCCTCAAGCAGGCTGATGCACGCGAGCTCGGCGGGATGTTCCGTTCGCTCGACGCGGCCCGCGCGGCGGGTGACGCGGTCGAAGCCAAACGGCTCGAAAACGCCATCGACAATTACGAAACCCACGTCGTGCCGATCATCGCCGATATCGACGCAGGCTTCGGCAATGCCGAGGCGACCTACCTGCTCGCCAAGAAGATGATCGAGGCAGGCGCCTGCGCTCTCCAGATCGAAAATCAGGTGTCGGACGAAAAACAGTGTGGCCACCAGGACGGCAAAGTCACCGTGCCGCACGAGGATTTCCTCCAGAAAATCCGTGCCTGCCGCCATGCCTTCCTGGAACTGGGCGTGGACGACGGGATCATCGTTGCCCGTACTGATTCGCTCGGCGCTGGCCTGACCAAGCAGATCGCGTTCTCGAAAGAGCCCGGCGATCTGGGCGACCAGTACAACGCCTTCCTCGATGCCGATGAAGTTGACCCTGCCAACATAACCAATGGTCAGGTGTTCATCAGCCGCGATGGCAAGCTGCTCGCGCCCAAGCGTCTGCCGTCGAACCTTTACCAGTTCCGCCCCGGCACCGGGGTTGACCGGGTGGTGCTCGACTGCATCACCTCGCTCCAGAACGGCGCTGACCTGCTGTGGATTGAAACCGAAAAGCCGCATGTCGAACAGATCGCCGAAATGGTTGATCGCATCCGCGAAGTCGTGCCGAACGCGAAGCTCGTCTACAACAACTCGCCGAGCTTCAACTGGACGCTCAACTTCCGTCAGCAGGTGTTCGATGCCTGGGTCGAAGCAGGCAAGGACGTGTCGGCCTATGACCGCGCCAAGCTGATGAGTGTCGATTATGACACCACTGAACTGGCCGCCGAAGCCGACGAGAAGATCCGCACCTTCCAGCGCGATGGCGCGGCGCGGGCGGGGATTTTCCACCACCTCATCACCCTGCCGACCTATCACACCGCGGCGCTCAGCACCGACAATCTCGCCCGCGAATATTTCGGCGAGCAGGCAATGCTCGGCTACGTAAAGAACGTGCAGCGCGAGGAAATCCGTCAGGGCATCGCCTGTGTGAAGCACCAGAACATGTCGGGCAGCGACATTGGCGATGATCACAAGGAATACTTCGCCGGTGAGGCCGCCTTAAAGGCTGGCGGCGCGCACAATACGATGAACCAGTTCGAGGCAGCATAAACGCAGCCTCACCGCAGGTGGGATGCTGCATGGCCGCGGATGACGGTCAGCAGCAAGAGGATGCCACATGACAGCCAACCGGAAATCGCGCTTGCCGCCTTCCGGTTGGCTGCCGAAACGCCTAAGCGCGCAAGGGTGCAAGCCGCCCGAGGAGACTGATGATGAGCGATACTGATACCCCCAAGACCGAGCCCGCCCGCGCCCGCGCGCTGCTGTCGACCGCCGACATGAAGCTGCTGCGCCGCGCGCTGGAAAGCCACGCCCGCGCGACCGAAGACCGCGAGGAGCTGGCGAAGATCAACGCGCTGCACCACCGGCTCGGCACCTACGTGCCGGATTCGGAATAACCCCGTTCAACAATTCTCCTGGGGAGGAGAAACGGCCGCCGGAATGCTCCTTTACCGGGGCGATCCGGCGGCTGAATTTTTAAATGTGCCGATGCCTACGCCCTGAAGCCCAATCGGTTGCGCAGCAACCGCAAGGCCGACCGGCCGCCCGCAGCGATGCGACCATCAGGTCGCGTGAGCGAGGATTTCGCATCGCGGACGCGATGCGGAACACAAAAACTCCTAGCCGCCAACCTTCGCCATCAGATCGAGTGTGGTCGCCGTCAACGCCTCCGTCGCAGTCGCGATCACCACGGGGGCGTCGGGTGCCCAGAATGGCGAGTGGAGCGACGGAAGTTCGATCTCGCCGCGCTCCGATTTCGCCCATTCGCTCGGCCGCACCCCACCAACCCAGAAAATCAACGATTGGACGTTGTCAGGATCAGCGCGGCGGAACTGGCTGAAATCCTCACCCCCCATCACGCTCGGCGCTTCAAACACGCGGCCTTCGAACCGGGTTTTCAGCCCTGCCATGACCTGATCGGTGAATTCGGGGTTGTTGTATGTCGCCGGGGTATAGGGGTCTGACACAGTCACCTTGGGCAGCTTGTCCTCGGGCATTCCGGCGGCCAGCGCCTCTCCCTTGGCGATCCGGGCGATGCCGTCGAGCAGCTGCTTGCGCGCCTCGTCGGTGTAGCTGCGCACGGTGATTTGCAGCCGTGCTTCATCGGGAATGATGTTGTGCTTTGACCCGGCCTGAAAGCTGCCGACTGTCACCACCCCCGGTTCAAGCGGGTTCAATTCACGGCTCACCAGCGTTTGCAACCGGCTGACGATGCTGGCGGCGACCACGATCGGGTCTTTGGCGGTATGCGGATAGGCTCCGTGTCCGCCGACGCCGGGAACCACCACATCGACGCTGTCGACATTCGCCAGCGCAAAGCCTTTCGAATAGGCGATCACCCCAGCAGGGGCCTGCGCTGCATCGTGAAAGGCCAGCACGTAATCAGGCTTGGGGAAACGGGTGTAAAGTCCGTCTTCGATCATCGCGAGTGCGCCTTCGCCGATCTCCTCAGCCGGTTGCAGGATCATCACCAGCGTGCCCGACCATTGATCGCGGCGTTCGGAAAGCAATTGCGCGGTGCCGATCCAGGCCGCCATGTGGGTATCATGGCCGCAGGCGTGCATCACCCCGGTTTCGATCCCGGTGGCAGGCACCGCGCGGCGGGTTGAGGCATAGGGCAGCCCGGTCTGTTCGATCACCGGCAATCCGTCCATATCGGCGCGCAGCATGACGGTGGGGCCTTCGCCGTTTTTCATCACCGCAACCACGCCAGTTTTGCCGACCCCTTCGGTTACGTCAAACCCCAGCGCTCGGGCGCGGGCGGCGAGTTTCTTGGCGGTTTCAAACTCCTGGAACGACAGTTCGGGATTGGCGTGCAAATCCTGATAGAGTTCGACCAGAGCGGGCAAATCAGCCGCCACCGCTTCGCGCAGATCGTCAGCCTGCGCCGGTGCCGCCAACAGCGCCAGCGCGCTTGCCCCGGCTAGGATTGTCTTTAACCGCATAACGTTCCCCTCAATGACAGGGCTCGAACGTGTCCCTTGGCGAAGGCTACCCAATTTCGTGGGGCCTGCACAAGCGGTTTATGGGAAAGCGGCGGTGGTGCCCCTGGCCAGACTCGAACTGGCACTTCTTTCGAAACTCGATTTTGAGTGGGGTGAGGCTATATTAAGTATATGATTTAGAAAGATATTTTTTTGAAAATCGAATTTTTGTGTAAGGATTTGTGTAAGTGTGTAAGACTTGTGTAAGGCTTTCCCACAAATAGTAGGGCGCGCCTAAGTCCATATTTCGCCTTTCGCAGAACTCCTCTCCTCTGTCCAGAAATGATCGCTGATTGATCTGCACCGAAGCCCGGCTGCCGGTTGCTTCGATGCAGTCAGACACGGCTATACCATGTCGCCTTGCCGCTACCGTGCCGGACAAGATGGTTGGCCGATACCAGCATCTGCAAATGCTTCTTCACCGTGTTTCGGTTTGCGCCGGTCACATCGACGACCTGGGCGTTAGTGATCCGCCCATGCGCTTTCGTCAGCTCAAGAATCTGGACTGCGAGTTCGGGCAACCGCTCGACCATCAACCGTTCGCGGGCGATCTTCGCCTCAAGCCGCGTCTTTTGCTGCCGGAGTGACTGGAGGAAATAGACGATCCACGGCTGCCATGCGGGCGCTTCGCTGCGGATTGTGCCCTGCGTCCGCCGCAACCCCAGATAATAGCCCTCCTTGCTCGCCTCGATGACGCTTTCGAGCGAGGAGTAAGGCACATAGGCATAACCGCTGCGCAGCAAGAGCAAGGTGGTCAGCACCCGCGACAAACGGCCATTGCCATCCTGAAACGGATGGATTTCGAGAAAGACGACGGTGAAGATCGCTATAACAAGCAGCGGATGAAGATGCTTGCTATCCAGTGCCTCATTCAGCCATTCGACCAGTTCGGCCATCAGACGCGGTGTGTCGAACGGCGTCGCTGTCTCGAACACCACGCCCACCTCCTTGCCGTCAGCATCGAAGGCGACGACGTGGTTGGTATTGGTCTTGTAGTTGCCGCGATGCCGCGCATCCTTGTTGCTGTGCGCGAGCAAGTCACGGTGCAACTGCCGGATATGGTTTTCGGTCGGCGTAATCGCGCCGAACGATGCGAAGATCGTTTCCATCACATCGGCATAGCCCGCCACTTCCTGCTCGTCGCGGGTGGCGAAGTGGCGCACCTCGATGTTGGAAAGCAGCCGCTCGACATCGCTGTCGGACAGCTTGCTCCCCTCGATCCGTGTCGAGGAGCCTATGCTTTCAATCGTCGCCACGCGCCGCAGCGCTGACAGGCGATCAGGCGCGAGCGTTCCCAGCGCGCGCCAAGCACCTTTGAACTCGTCGATCTCGGCGATCAGCGAGAGTATTTGCGGCGTGATGGTCAGCGAGTCCGTAACGATGGGCATACCCGCATTCATACCCACAAATATCCATAAATGCAACCATGGCCGCAAGCCGACCCATAAATACCCATAGGCCTCTGCTCATTGGGGGCCGAACTATAGTTTGGGCAGCCGTCGCACGACTGTAGAAAATTGAACGATGGCCGTGTCGGTCGATGCGAACGGCGAAAAGCGATCAACCACGGTTTCAAGTGCTTGCACGTCGCAAGCGACTACTTTTGCCAGAAAGCAATCTTCGCCGGTGACGTGATCGGCTTCGACAACCTCCGGCGTATCGATAAGCATTTGCGCCAACCGTTTTACTTCGCCGGGTCTGGCGTGCATCCGAACATATGCAGCGATGCCGAGACCAAAGACTTTGGGATCGACCAATACTGTATAACCCCGGATTGCACCCGCATCCTCCAGCTTGTGAATCCGCTCGGTCACGCTGGGGCTGGACATTCCGATCTTGTCGGCAAGGTCGCGGATCGTCATGCGGCCGTCTTCGGTTAGCGCCGCAATTATATCTCGATCTATAGCATCGAGGCGCCGGGTTACATAACGGCTTCGGTTCATAATTAGCCCCTAGCTGGATGACACCAGCGGGGCCTTGTGATTGCGAAGGCAAATGTTGGTTTTCGCCTTATTTCCGTGAACTTGCCTCAAGAATCGACTGTCAGCGAACCCACCCAGCGACGCGATGAACCCAGTCCGCAGGATCAAGATTAAAGGTCAAAGTTCGGTAGCGGCTTCGATTGGCAAGTCGAAACGGCGGCAACGCCTTTCTGAATCCATAACCGCGCGGTCAGTCAGGCCGATGCGCTGATTGATGCTTGCGATGACCTGATGTCGAACCGCTTTGTGCTAGGCGATCACCACTTCACGCTCGCGGTCTATGCCGACAGCATGAAGGGCTTGCGCGATCATATGTCGGTCGCACGGGCGGCACTTGCCGATACCGGCATGGTGGCAGCGCGCGAAGGGGCGGCTCTTGAAGCAGCCTATTGGTCGCAGCTCGTCGGCAATTTTGCATGGCGCGCCCGGCCTGCACCCATCACCTCGCTCAACTTTGCCGCCTTCTCACCTTTCCATACATTCCCGGCAGGAAGTGCCAGCGGTAATCATTGGGGCGATGCCATCGCGTTGCTCAAGACCAACGCCCGAAGCCCCTATTTCTTCAATTTTCACAAAGGCGATTTGGGCCATACCCTCATCATCGGCCCGTCGGGCGGCGGCAAGACAGTGTTGCTCAACTTCCTGATGGCGCAGACAGAAAAGACCGGCGCACGGCAGATAAGGCAGGCGCAGACCGCGCCCGATGCTCTGCTCGATCAGCGTTCGCGCATTGGCGGCGCGGAGCGGAATGATCGTGTAAAGGTTGGTGACGTCCCAACCTTCCTTGAGCATGTTGACGTGGATGACGATCTCGACCGGATTGTCATTCTGTTCCACCGTCAACAGCTTTTCGACCGTCTCCTCTTCCTTCACACTGGAGTCGACCTGGATCACCTTGTCGGCATAGCGGCCTTCAAAGAAGGCGTCGGACTGGATCAACCGGGTCAGCTCCGCCGCGTGGGTAGTATCGCGCGCGATCACCAGAACGAAAGGCTTGACGATACGCTCGCCATTCTCGCGAGCATAGGTTTCCAGATCGACCTTGACGCTTTCGTGCAGGCGAACGCCATCTTCCAGCTTCATCGTCTGGATCGCTTCGGGCGATTTGCCTGCCGGATTGAAATCCTTGCGGGTGACGACCGCTGGCTCCTTGACGAAGCCATCCTCCATCGCACGGGCAAGAGGGTAGTCGAGGATGACATTCTTGAACGCGACCGGACCGCGCGTGCTTTCAACAAATGGAGTCGCGGTCAACTCCAAGCCAAGCACCGGCTTCAATTCGTTGATCGCGCGCATCCCGGCCGTTGCGCGGTAGCGGTGCGATTCGTCCATCAACAGCACCAGATCTGGCAGGCTCGCCAGATAGTCGAAATAGCTCTCGCCGATTTCTTCACGGAACGAGCGAATGCGCGGGCTTCGCCCGCCCCGCACTTCCGACGAGATTTTGGCGATATTGAAAATGTTGATCGTGGTGGGGAACAGATTGCCGCCCGAGGCAATCTGCCGCTCATAGGTTTCGCCGGTGGTCAGCACCGGCGGCGAGATGGCAAACTCGGCAATGCCCTTGAACACGTATTTTCCGGTGTTCGGCGTGAAGTCGGCGATCAGCTTGTTGTAGATCGTCAGGTTCGGCGCGAGGACGAAGAAATTATTGATGCCGTGGGCAATCTTCAAATAGGCGATGAACGCGCCCATCAGCCGTGTTTTGCCGACGCCGGTGGCCAGGGCGAAGCACAGCGACGGAAAATCACGCTCGAAATCGACAACGCCGGGATACTCGCTGGCGATGATGTCCATCGCGGCAGAAAGATCGGTCGAACGGGTCGGCGTTGCGCATCTTGAGCTTCTCGCGCACCTCGTCATCAAAATTTTCGAGCAGTTTGCGCCGCGCGTGGGTCATTGCCTCGTTGATCTCAAGGGTGAGTTCGAGCTGGAGTTCATCGAAAGCGGACTTGATCTCGGCAGTCTGGCGGCATTGTTGGTAGATACCGGCAATCCGTTTCTCAAAATCGACGCCAGATTCAATGGCTCCAAGCACCTCGTCGCTCGCTCCGAAAACGCCCTCGAAAAGCTCGAATTTCTCGGACAGCAACTGATAAACTCGCTGGTCGGCTTCGTTCTTCCGATTGAGGAAATTGACGACGACGACATCATGCTTCTGGCCGTAGCGATGGCAACGCCCGATGCGCTGCTCGATACGCTGCGGATTCCAGGGCAGGTCATAGTTCACGACCATTGAGCAGAATTGGAGATTGATGCCCTCGGCTCCGGCCTCAGTGGCGATCATAATCCTGCCCTGCTCGCGAAAATAATCGACCAAGGCAGACCGCATATCTGCGGTTCTCGATCCGGTGACGCGATCCGAACCTTCGTGGCGGGACACCCATTCGCGGTAAATCGCCTTCGATTGATCGTCGGTGTTGGTGCCGTTGAACAGGACTACGGCCAACTTGTCACTGCTGTCTGATGATCGACGCCGCATAAGATCGCTAGCCAAGTATTTTGAGTGATAATCTGTAATCATTTCATTCTTCACTTGCACTGTGATCGGCCGTTATTCTAGCGGCAAGTCGATACCGCGCGTAGCGACGTTCGCCGGTGCGAATGAGCGCCTCTTTTTCAACAAGATCGGCCAGATCGCGCGTCGTAGTGGCAAGACTGGCATCTGTGATCGTCCGATAATTCTCGGCGCTCAACCCGCCCGCAAACCCGTCCGGACCTTCCCGGAACATGCGAAGCAAAGCCTTTTCCTGACGTTCGTTGATCTCGCCGCGCAAACGATCGAGTAGCCGCGTCTTGTCGATCAGGAAGCGGATGCGGGTGATCGTTCGCGCCTGCGCCTCAATGACAATATCGGCAAACCATGTCAGCCAGGCATCGATTTCGTTGCTCTGGCTGCCAAGCTGAAGCGCGGCGTAATAGGCTTTGCGATGCCGATGGATCGTTTCCGCGAGTGCTGTCAGCGTCGGGGCCGCAAGGCTTTGAGCCAATGCCTTTTCAGCAATCGCGCGACCGATCCGACCATTGCCGTCCTCAAAGGGATGGATGCTCTCGAACCACAAGTGCGAGATTGCGGCCCGAGTGATTGCGGGCAGCGGGTTCGGCATCGTCGGCGCACTGTCGTTGAACCACTCGATGAAGCGGGACATTTCCATCGGAACGGTATCCGACGGCGGTGCCTCGAAATGCACACGTGGCGCATGGAGTGCGCCCGAAACGATCTGCATCGCATCTTCGTGCGTCCGGTAGCGCCCGACATCGGCAATGTCGCGACGCCCGTTCATCAGCATTGCGTGCCACGCGAACAGGGTCAAATCGTCGAGCGGCGCGGCATGGTTACGATAGACATCGGCCATGAGTTCGGCCGCGCCCGCCTCTGCCGCGCTTGCGCGGCGCTGGTCGGCGGCAAAGCCCAGATGCCGTGCGAGCGATGACTGGACGCTGGCACGGTCAAGGATTTCGCCCTCAATGGCAGAGCTATCGACAACTTCCTGCGAGATCAGTTCGATAGTAAGGCCATCGCGCTCATCGGAGTCGAGGTGGTGGAGCGCGCCAATGACGACGCCAGAGCCTTTCAGGAATTGCTCTTCTGACGCGCGGATGCGATCCGCGTCGAAGTGGAAATCAGGCCAGTCGGGAAGTTGCCAATTCCAGCGCATGATCGATAAGACACCTTTCTATCAATCACGATGTAGCCCAATTATGATTGATAAAGCGATAGCCAATCAATCACCAAAGGCACATTGTCGCTTCGCGTGGTCAATTTGTGGCGATGGCCGCACCCCGGATGGGCTGCCAAGTGCCAGCATGACAATGCCGTTCGATTGTCATTTCGCGCAGCGGAGCGCGGGACGTGCGACCCCAGGCGATCCGCTGATGCAGGCTCCTGTCCCCCGTGCGGTGGACTTTACAGAGCCTGCTATCTTAGATGGTGCGGGCGGTGGGAATCGAACCCACACTCCTTGCGGAACGGGATTTTGAATCCCGCGCGTCTACCAATTCCACCACGCCCGCGTTGCGACATGCCTATAGCGTCGCCACCAAAACACGCAACGGCAAACATAAACAAGGCAGCCTATGTTGTTGCCTTCGCGGCCTTCTTTCGGGCCGCGCCTTACGAACATTGACGGCGGATGCGTCGATGTTGTTCTTCAAATGCCGCCCGTAAAACTTCTCGATCATCTCGACACTGGTGCGGCAGTTCTTGGCGACCTGATAAATGTCCGCGCCTTCGAGCAATCGCAGGCAGATATAGGTATGGCGCAGGCTGTAGCAGGTGCGGATGTGGCCATCGCGGTCGAACTTCAGATTCAGCTCGTCGAGGACCGTATTCATCAACTCGCGCGGCGACTTCCCGAATATCCGGTCGGTCGGTTTGAGCTGCTTGCGCTTGCGGACTCGCTCGAAGGGCAGGATCGCACCGGGCATCGACTTGCAGAAACCGACCCCGCGCTTGCCGCGCACCTCGATCTCCAGGATGCGCTCGCCGGTCGATTCGTCATTCACGATCTTGACGTCCCGGAGCTCAAGCCGTGCGGACTCGTCGGGACGAAGCCCCGTGTTGCCCATGAACAAAACATAATCGTGGAAGGTCTCGCAAACTTCACGCCAGCGCGGCTTTGGCGGGTTCTTCGCCCGCTCGCGCGTAGCCTCATAAAGCATCTTGTATTCCTCGGGCGAGAACCACGCGCGATGCTCGACCTTGCCGGAAGTCTTATACGGCGCGGACATATCGGGCAGCGCCGCGATCCAGCCCTTGCGGTTGGCGGTTTTCAACACCTGACGGAGCGTGACGATTTCGTGATGCAGGGTGGCACGGGCAGGCTTCTTCGGCTTGCCGGTCTTTGGATCGAGCCGCGATGTTTGACGGTGCGCCCGATACTCCTGCACTTTGCCAGCGGTAATGTCCTCAAGGGCCGTGTTACCAAAGAACGGCAACAGATGGACGCGGATTATGTCGGACTTCGACGCCACATACCCCGCATTGCGCTCGCCCAACGTGATAACCTCGAACTCGCTGGTGAACGCTTTAGCGGCATCCTCGAAGCTGGGGCCGGTTGGCGTTCGCCTTCGCCGCCCATCGGTCGGCGCGCCGGGTCCGGCGATAAGAGGCTGGACGGGGACGTCCAGCAAGGGAAGGCCGCCGCGTCGGCGTTGGCGATCTTCGACGCATCGCTCCATATACCAATCGCGGGCAAAATCCTTGGCCGCGGCAAGGCTCGTCTCCTTGGTCGTCTGCCGGTGGTTGCGACTTCCCAGGTAGGTTGCGCATTGCCAGTAGCGGCTGCCCTCACGCCGGTAAACGTGGAGCGCACCATCCATTAGCTCATGGGTTTCAAATGGCATTCCGAAGTCCCCAAAATGTGTAAGACTTGTGTAAGTCTTTTTGGAAACCTCGTCCTTGCTCAAATTGTTGGTTTTACAGGGTTTTTGGCTTAGATTTTTAGGCTAACCGCGATTTTGAGTGGGGCGCGTCTACCAATTCCACCACAGGGGCGCCTGCGCGGGAGCGGGCCTGTTAGCGAGGTGTGCGATCCCTATCAAGCGCCAAGCGGCATTGTTTCACGTGAAACATTGGCCTGGATGGGGTCTAGCAGGGGTCTAGGCAGGGTCTGGAGCGTTCTGCGACCTTACCGCAAAGCCCCTGCCAACAACTTATGCAGCCGTGAATGCAGCACGTCATTGGCCGCCAACACCTGATCAGCATGGATCGGTGCCGAGCGCCCGCGGAAATCGGATACGAACCCGCCCGCCTCGCGCACCAACAGGCATCCGGCTGCGGTGTCCCATTCCGACAGGCCGCTTTCCCAGAACCCGTCAAACCGGCCCTGCGCGACGTAAGCCAGATCAAGCGAGGCGGCGCCGAACCGGCGGATACCCGCAACCTCCGGGCCAATCGCGCCGAAAATCCGGCTCCATTCGGCAAAATCACCATGCCCGAAGAACGGCACCCCGGTGGCCACCAGCGAATCGGCCAGCCGGGAACGGGCCGAGACCCGCAGCCGCGCGTCCTGCAACCACGCACCGCGCGATTTTTCGGCCCAGAAGGTCTGATCGGTGATCGGCTGATAGACCACGCCCGCCACCACATCGCCCCAGCCGCTGCCATCGGGCTTGGGTTCCTGCGCGGCGATGGAAATGGCGAAATGCGGGATGCCGTGGAGGAAATTGGTGGTGCCATCAAGCGGATCGACGATCCAGCGCGGCATTCCGGGATCGCCTTCGATCACGCCTGCTTCCTCCATCACGAAGCCCCAGCCGGGCCGCGCGGTGAGCAGTTCGTCATACAGCGTGCGTTCGGCGCGGATATCCGCCTTGCTGACGAAATCAGCCGGGCCTTTGCGGCTCGCCTGCAAATGTTCGACTTCGCCGAAATCGCGCCGCAAACGCCCGCCCGCCTTGCGCGCGGCGCGTTCCATTACGCGGATCAGGCCGGAAATAGCTGCCATCAGTTTTGCTCAGTTCGCCTTGCCGACATAGGCCTGTTCATAGACATCGACGATGATCCGCGTGCCGCTGCCGATATGCGGCGGCACCATGATCCGCACGCCGTTATCGAGGATCGCGGGCTTGTAGCTGGAAGAGGCGGTTTGCCCCTTCACCACCGCGTCCGCGTCGACAATAGTTGCTTCGATCTGCGCGGGCAGTTCGACCGAGATCGGCTTTTCGTCCCACAGCTCCAGGTTCACCTGCATCCCGTCCTGCAAAAACGGGCGCGCATCGCCGAGCAGATCGCCGGGCAGCGTGATCTGTTCGAAGGTGTCATTGTCCATGAACACCAGCATCTCACCCTCGGCATAAAGGAACTGGAATTCCTTGGTGTCGAGCCGCACGCGTTCGATCGTATCAGCGCTGCGGAACCGCACGTTGGTTTTGCGGCCATCCTGCAGGTTCTTCATTTCGACCTGCATATAGGCCCCGCCCTTGCCCGGCTGGGTATGCTGGATCTTGGCGACCTTCCAGATGCCTTTTTCATATTCAAGGATATTGCCGGGGCGAATATCGACGCCGCTGATCTTCATGGGGCTATTGGCCTTTGTGCAAGGAAGTGGTGAGAGCGCACCGCGCCGAAACGCAAGCGCCCGAAAATGATGCGCGCCCATAGCCGAGCCTGCCCGTCCCGGCAAGCGCGGGCAGAAGCCTGCTGAAAGGCTTGGCCTTCGCCGCTGCTGGCTGATAGAGGCGAACCCATCATGAAGACCCGTTACATTTTCCTGCTGATCATCAGCGCCGCTGCCGCCGCCGCCTTCCTGCCGGGAAGCGGCTACGGACAGGACCGTGCAAAATCGCTCCCGCCTAACCGCGACGACAGGCCTTCGTCCGGGGTGCTCGGTATTCTCCAGCATGGGAACTATGAATGCGCGCTGCCGGGTGACGCCGGCAGTGTAGCCTTTGATGTCGTGGCCGAAGAAGGCTTTCGCATCGGCGCCGCGTCAAGCTACGTCAACGCCGAAGGCAACGGGATTTACCTGATGCGCGGGGATGAAGTGCTGTTCACCCGCGGACCCAAGAAAGATCAGCGTTTCCGGCGGCTTGGCGATAACACCTTGCAAAAATTAAATGCCGACGGGAGTCTGAGCAAGCTGATCTGCACCCGGCTCGGATCAACGTTTTAACGAGCCGTTTCAACGCGATTCGGCGATTGCCTTGGCGAAGGCTTGCACAGCAGCAACTTCGTCCCCGCCCCATACCGCGCCCGACACAGCGAGAAAATCCGCGCCTGCCTCTATCAGCGGGGCGCAATTGTCGGGGGTGATCCCGCCAATCGCGACGCAGGGGATTTCGAAGATTTGGCTCCACCATTGCAGCAGTTCAAGGTCAGGCCGCTCAGCGTCCGGCCCTTTATCCTTGGTGGTAGAGGGATAGAACGCGCCGAATGCGACATAATCGGCCCCCGCCTCGCCCGCATCCATCGCCTTGTGGCGGCTGGCATGGCAGGTCACGCCAATCTGCGCCTCACGCCCCAGTTCTTCGCGCGCTTCGCGGGGTGATCCATCGTCCTGCCCCAGATGCACACCGTCCGCCTTCAACCGCTTGGCCAATGCTACCGAATCGTTGACGATAAAGGCGACATCATGCGCGGCGCAGATCGCCTGCAATGGTTCGGCGAGCGCGGCGGCTTCGTGGTTGTCGACGCCCTTCACCCGGAATTGGAACGCGGTGACAAGCTGGCTTTTCGGCCCCTTGCCCGCCGCCAGCGCGCGTTCGAGCCGTTCGGGAAAGTCGCCGGTCACATCAAGCGGCGAAATGAGATAAAGCTGAGTTTCGGTCATGCCATGCGCGCTAATCGCTCGCGCGGCATCTGTCACCTGTTCAACCGGCGACGCTGGCGTTGGCGATCTGGTCGATAGCCTTGCCCAGCACCGCGTCGAATTCCTCGTCCGACTGATCTTTTCGCAGATCCTGCAACAGCCCACGGCTGAAGCTGGCAATCATGCCGGGGTTCCGCGCCAGCTGCGAACAGGCATCATCGGTCGAAAACCCGCCCGACAGCGCGACCACGCGCAGCACCTTGGGATGCTGCGTCAGCGGAGTGTAAAGGCCTGCGGTCGCCGGGATCGACAGCTTGAGCATCACCTGCTGACCATCGGGCAGTGCATCAAGCTGGCGTGTGATTTCGGCCAGCAGCATCACCTCTCCGGCGGGGCGATCGGCGGCGGTTATGTCATATTCCGGCTCGATAATCGGCATCAGCCCAGCGGCAATGATCTGCCTTGCGACGTCGAATTGCTGCGCCACGATAGCGGCGATCCCGGCCGGATTGGCGGATTTGATGACCGACCGCATCTTGGTGCCGAACATCCCGGCTGCGAGGGATTTTTCGAGCAGTTCTGGCAGTTTGGTCAGCGGCTTCATCAACTGCACGCCGTCAGCCTCATCCGAAAGGCCTTGATCCACTTTGATAAACGGCACGATCCCGCGCGCTTTCAGGGCATCGCCGGTCGATACCCCGTCAACCACACCGTCCATCGTTTTTTCGAACAGAATCGCGCCGATCACCTTGCCGCTGCCGAAACAGGGCGATGTGATAACGCGCGCGCGCATCGCGTGGATCTGCGCGAACATTTCATCTTCGCTCGACCAATCGCCATCCGCGACACCGTAGCCAAGCAGCGCCTTGGGGGTGGAACCACCCGACTGATCGAGCGCGGCGATAAAGCCCTGCGCTGAGGCAATACGATCAGTCATGGTTTGCAGGTTCATTGCGGCGTTCTCCGATGACGCAACTGGGTGGGCGGGGCTTGTTTTCGAGGTTTCTGCATACCTATGCATAATTCTCGTTAGCGCCTTTAGCGACGCGATCGACGCGCTGCAATATCAATGCTGCATCTGCACACAGGTGGATTGCATCCCGCGCTATGCCGGGAGGTTTACCGCCGCGACAAGCGCCTGATAATTCCGGTAAAGCTGAGCGCAGGCTGACCATCGCCTGTCACCATTCCGCGCACAAAGATGGTCTTTCCCCCGCCGCGCGTTACCTCGCCGCGCGCCTCTACCAGCGCGCCGGGGTTGACCGAACCGAGGAAATCGCCCGCGAGGTTGAGCGTAACGGCATGATCGCCGGCCAGTTCATCGGTGGCGATGGCGAACAACGCGAAATCGGCAAAGGTCAGCAGGCAGCCGCCGTGCATGAACCCGCCGCCGTTCATGTGCCGCGCTTCGGCACGGAAGGCGCTGAGGTAGGAACCATCAGCCTCGCGCTTCATGAAGAACGGGCCGGAACGGGTCTCGAACGGATCGCCTTGCCAATATCGCCACCCGGCAAATTCGCCCGATTCCACCGTCGTCAGCGTGCCGTAGCTGGTTTCAACTGCTTCGCTCATGCCTGTTTCCACAATTGCAGGCCGCGCACTGCATCGGCCAGGCGGTCGCCCTCTTCCAGCCGCGCGAGGCTCATGTCGCTAAGGTTCCAGTTGCGCGCAATACTGCCGCGCCGCCAAAGGGCGGACAAAAGGAAAGGCCCCGTCCACACCTTCCCGCCAAGTCGCAATTCGAGCTCCGCTCCGGCGATGAACCATGCGCTCTTGCCATGCTGGCGAACAAACACTTCGCGAAAGGCGAATTTGGTGCAGGCAAAGCCGCGCTCCATCGCGGCGATAAAGCTCGGCCGGTCGAGCAATTGCGGTGGTAGCGTGCCGACCATGAACATGAAATCACGCGCGGTCAGCTTTTTCATCGCCTTGACATCGCCCGCCACCCAGGCGCGCATCGCGCCCAGCGCCAACGCCTCGATTTCCGCGGAAGTATCGGCCACCTCAGCCCTCCAGCGCGGCAACGCCGGGTAGGACGCGGCCTTCCATCCATTCGAGGAATGCCCCGCCAGCGGTTGAAACATATGTGAAATTATCGCCAGCGCCCGCTTGCGCCAGCGCCGCAACAGTATCACCGCCGCCCGCCACGCTGATCAGCGATCCTTCGAGCGTCAGCGCCGCCGCAGTCCGCGCCAGCGCCACGGTGGCCGTGTCAAACGGTTCGGTTTCAAACGCGCCCAGCGGCCCGTTCCACACCAGCGTGCGGCAGGTCTTGAGCACATCGGCGAGCGCTTCTGTCGCCTGCGGGCCAAGGTCGAGGATCATCTCGTCATCGGCGACTTCATGGACGTTGCAGGTGCGCAAGGAAGCCGGGTTGGCGGTGAATTCCTTCGCTACGACAACATCATAGGGCAGGTGGACGGTGCAGCCGGCATGATCGGCTTCGTCCATGATCCGGGTGACGGTGGCGGCCAGATCATGTTCGCACAGGCTTTTGCCGACATTAACCCCGCGCGCGGCGAGGAAGGTGTTGGCCATGCCTCCGCCGATGATCAGGTGCTGCACCTTGCCCACCAGATGTTCGAGCACGGCAAGCTTGGTCGAAACCTTGGCTCCGCCGACCACTGCCGCAACCGGCGTTTCGGGATTGCCAAGCGCGGCATCCAATGCCTTCAATTCGGCCTCCATTGACCGCCCGGCATAGGCGGGCAGGTGGTGCGCCAGCCCTTCGGTGGTGGCATGGGCGCGGTGTGCGGCGCTGAAGGCGTCGTTGACATAGAGCGTGCCGTGCGCGGCAATCGCCTGCGCCAGCGCCGGATCATTGGCCTCTTCCCCCGGCCAGAAGCGGGTGTTTTCGAGCAAGCCGATATCGCCGCTGCGCAGAATACCGATCGATTGTTCCACCACCGGCCCGGTGATTTCGGGAATGAACATCACCTCCTTGCCCAGCACATCCTCGACATCGCCCACCACCATGCTGGTTGACAGCACCGAGGACCGCTGACCGCCCGGACGCCCGAAATGCGCAAGCAAAAGCACCTTCGCGCCCTTGCCCGCGAGTTCGAGGATGGTCGGCTTTACCGCCACGACCCGCGTCAGATCGGTGGCCGATCCATCCTTCATCGGCAGGTTGAGATCAACGCGCACCAGCGCGACCTCTCCGGTCAGGTCGGCGGGCAGATCATCGAGAGTCTTGAACTTGGCCATCTTATTCACCCGTCATTCCGGCGTAGGCCGGAACCCAGAGGCACCGGCCACGCTCATTCGCTCTGGGCCCCGGCCTGCGCCGGGGTGACGAAGCTCGCTTACAGAAACTTCGCCATCACCCCGGCGGTGTCGACCATCCGGTTGGAAAAGCCCCATTCATTGTCATACCAGCTGACCACGCGGGCCAGTTTGCCGTCCATCACGCTGGTTTCGAGGCTGTCGACCGTCGAACTGGCAGGATAGTGGTTGAAATCCGAGGACACCAGCGGCTGATCGGTGAAATCCAGCACGCCCTTCATCGGGCCATCGGCCGCCGCCTTCAGCACCGCGTTGATTTCATCAACGCTGGTATCGCGGCTTGGCATAAATGCCAGATCGACCATGCTGACATTCGGCGTCGGCACGCGCACCGACGATCCATCCAGCTTGCCCTTCAGTTCAGGCAGCACCAGGCCCACCGCGCGCGCGGCGCCGGTGGTGGTCGGGATCATGTTTTGCGCCCCGGCACGTGCGCGGCGCATATCCTTGTGGATTTGGTCGAGCATCTTCTGATCGTTGGTGTAGGAATGGATCGTGGTCATGAACCCGCGTTCAATCCCGATCGCATCATTCAGCACCTTCGCCACCGGAGCGAGGCAGTTGGTGGTGCAGCTGGCGTTGGAGATGATCACGTCATCGCCCGTCAGCGTGTCATGATTGACCCCGAAAACAATAGTCTTGGACACCCCGGTCGCGGGCGCGGAAATCAGCACGCGTTTGGCACCGGCAGTGATGTGCGGGCGGCTGGCTTCTTCCGACTGGAAAAACCCGGTGCATTCGAGCACGATGTCAACGCCCATCGCGGCGTGCGGCAGTTTGCCCGGATCACGCTCTGCGGTGACGGCGATACGTTTGCCATTGACGATGATCGCATCGCCATCGGCGGTCACTTCGCCAGCGAAGCGCCCATGCACTGTATCATAAGCGAACAGCAGCGCATTGGACTTGGCATCGGCCAGATCATTGATCGACACCAGATCGAGATCATGGTCATCGCGTTCGAGGATCGCGCGCGCAACCAGACGTCCGATGCGACCAAAGCCGTTGATGGCAACTTTTGTAGCCATGATAAAAACTCCTGCTTAGTTGTTCAGTTTATTCTGGATTTGCGGAACAATTGTGTCAGCGGTGAGGCCGAAATGGGCAAACAGATCGCCCGCCGGGGCCGAAGCGCCAAAGCTGTCGATCCCGATATTCAGCCCATCGCGCCCGGTGTAACGCTGCCAGCCAAAAGTGCTCGCCGCCTCAATCGAGACGATCAGCGCATCATCGGGCAGGATATCGGCGCGGTAGGCTGCGCTTTGTTGGTCGAACAATTCGGTGCAGACCATCGACACGACATCCGTACCCACGCCCGCCGCTTCAAGCTGCGCGGCGCATTCGACCGCCAGTGAAACTTCCGATCCGGTAGCAATGATGACCACCTTGCGCGGGGCAGCCGCCGATTGGATCCGGTATCCGCCGCGCGCCGACAGGTTCTCACCCGGCTCAAGCCGCAATTGCGGCAGGTTCTGACGGGTCAGCGCCAGCACCGTCGGGCGGTCTTTCTGCGCCAGCGCGATTCCCCAGCACTCGGCAGTTTCCACCGCATCAGCCGGACGCATCACCAACAGGTTCGGCATCGCTCGCAGCGACGCGAGGTGTTCAATCGGCTGGTGCGTCGGCCCGTCTTCACCCAGCCCGATGCTGTCATGCGTCATCACGTAAATCACGCGGCAATGCTGCAACGCCGAAAGCCGGATCGCCCCGCGTGCATAGTCGGTGAACACCAGGAACGTGCCGCCATAGGGGATCACGCCGCCGTGCAGCGCCATCCCGTTCATCGCCGCGGCCATGCCAAATTCGCGGATGCCGTAATTGACATAGCGGCCCGCGTAATTGTCACGGTTGAAGGTAACGATCCCACCCGCCAGCGTGTTGTTCGATCCGGTCAGATCGGCGCTGCCGCCGATGGTATCGGCCAGCGCCGGGTTGATCGCACCCAGCGCTATTTCGGACGCCTTGCGGGTGGCGATTTTCTGCGGGGCAGCGATCAGGCCCGCGATGTGGTCATCAAGGCTGAAAGCTTCGGGCAGGTCGCCCGCCATCCGGCGTTCAAAATCCGCCCGCAGCGGGGATGCCGACAGCCGCCCTGCCCATGCCCCATGCGCCGCGCGGCCCGGTTCGGCTGCCCGGTGCCAATCGGCGGCGATATTGCCGGGGATCACGAAAGGTTCAGCCGTCCAGCCCAATTCGGCGCGCGCAGCGGCAACCTCTGCCGCGCCCAACGCCGCGCCGTGGGTGGCGCTGGTGCCCTGCTTGTTCGGTGCGCCCTTGCCGATCACCGTGCGGCACGCGACCAGCGATGGGCGCGGATCGGCCTTGGCCTCGTTCAGTGCGCGGTCGATATCGGCAAAGTCATGCCCGTCGCACTCCGTCACGTGCCATCCGGTCGCAGCATAGCGTGCCTTGATGTCCTCGGACGTGGAAAGGTCGGTCGCGCCGTCGATGGTGATGCGGTTATCGTCCCACAGCACGTTCAGCCGCCCCAGCCCAAGGTGGCCGGCCAGCCCGATCGCTTCGTGGTTGATGCCTTCCATCAGGCAGCCATCGCCCGCGATCACCCAGGTGCGGTGATCGACGAGAGCGTCGCCATAAACTGCGTTCAGGTGCCGCTCGGCCATCGCCATGCCCACCGCCATCGCCACGCCCTGCCCCAGCGGCCCGGTGGTGCATTCCACCCCATTGAGCAGGAAGTTTTCCGGATGGCCAGCACACGGACTGCCCAGCGTCCGGAAATTGCGGATGTCATCAATGGTCGGCGCGGCGTAGCCTGACAGGTGCAGCAGGCTGTAAATCAGCATTGAACCATGGCCCGCCGACAGCACGAAACGATCGCGGTCGGCCCAGTGCGGCGCGGCGGGATCGAACTTCAAATGCCCCGTCCACAGCACGGTGGCGACATCGGCCATGCCCATCGGCATTCCGGGGTGGCCCGAATTGGCGGCCTCTACCGCATCCATCGACAGGGCGCGGATGGCATTGGCCATGGGTTGAAGGCGGGCGACGTCGATGCTCATGAGCGCAAAATTCTCCTGCTGCGGTGCCGCAAGCTGATGCGGCACGGCCCGTTGCCCGCCCGGGGACAAATCTTGCAGTGCAGCGCGATTCGATGCCGGGAGGTGGTCGCCGTGCCATTGCCGAGCCGCCGGGGTAGGTCAACCTTGCGTCGCTATACCGTGATTGCCGCCCGCGCGCGCCAATCGCGCCCACTTATCAACAGCCCCGCCCAAACCTTTGCGTGGCCTTCGCTATCTTGGTAATGTCATTTATATGACCGCCGATCGTATCGCGACCGCCATTACGCGTATCGAGGCTGCAATGCAGCGGATCGACGCCGCGCGCGAAGCGGGGGCGAAGTCGGGTGCGGCGGCTGGTGCTGGCTCAGCCCGGGTGGTCGAACTGGTCAACAGCCATGAAAAACTGCGTGAACACGTCGCGGAAAGCCTTCGCGAACTTGACGATCTTCTGGGCAAGCTGGAGGAATAACACGCGATGAGCACCGTCACGCTCACCATCGGCCCCAAAAGCTACACCATCGCCTGTGCTGAGGGTGAGGAAGCGCATATTTCAGCGCTGGGCGCGATTATTGCGGAAAAATATGCACAATTGGGGGCTGCGCGCGCGCCTCTGGAGGCGCAAAATCTGCTGTTTGCCGCGCTGTTCCTTGCCGATGAACTGGCCGAGGTTCGGAAAGGCAACGGCCCCGCGCAGGAATCCGCACCCCCTCCCGCACCCGCGCCTGACCAGCAAGCGATCGAAGCCCTGCGCGCGGCGATTGCCCAACTTGAAGATGATCTTGCCGCCACGCGCGCTGCTGCGGATGCGGCAGATGCCGACCTGTCCGGAGGCCCTGACGCGTCCGATGCGCTTGCCCAGCAACTCGAAGCGCTGGCAACCCGAGCCGAAGCCACGGCAAGCGCGCTTGAAGCAGCGGCTGGGAACGCCTAGATACTAATATGGCGGGACTGCCCGGCACGAGCCGATTGAATATCCCTGAGGCTATAAGCAATCCAATGGGAACTGTCCCTGCCCTTGCCTACTGGTTCGTCCGGGAGGTTTGGGCATACGGCGCCCACCTGACGTAAGACGCGTCAGAGGATTTCTAGCGCAAACGACCCATGGTGGTTCCGCCACGTTTTTGTTCAGCCTCAAGCGCCGGCGCGCGCATCCGCGCGCTTGGCTTTCCTGCGGGGGCCCGGCCCCTTTGGGGCCACCCCTTCGGGCGGGCAGTCGCCCTTGCGGGCCGCTGGCCCGAGGGCTACCGCTGCGGCGCATGATTGATCCAAACAAACCCGACCTCCGCCGCCAATTGCGCGCCGCACGCCGTGCGCACGTTGCTGCGCAGCCGGACGCGATCCGCGCGTTGTTGTTCCACCGGCCACCCGCTCCGGTTGTTGCGCAAATCGCGCCTGATGCGGCGATCGGTCTGTATCATGCCGGGCCGGACGAGGCCCCGGCGCATGGCTATGCCCGGTTCTTCCACGATGCGGGCCACACCATCGCCCTGCCGCACTTCACCGCGCGCGATGCCGCGATGACCTTTCGCCGTCACAGCGACCCTTACGGCGAAAGCGACCTTGCCCCTGGCCCGTTCGGTATGATGCAACCCGGTGCGGAGGCGGAGTCGCTCACCCCCGACGTGCTGTTCGTGCCGTTGATCGGCTTTACCGCCGCGCTTGATCGGTTGGGCCAAGGTGGCGGGCATTATGATCGCTGGCTGGCAGAACATCCCGGCGTCCAAGCGATCGGGCTGGCATGGGACGCGCAAGCTTGCGACACCCTGCCGACCGAGCCGCACGACCGGCGGCTGACTGCGGTGATAACTCCCACCCGAATCTATGGCCTGAAACTTGGATAGCACTGATGCGCGAAACCCCGACCTGGCGAATTCCGTTTGGCATCATCGGCCTGTTTATCGCGCTGATCACCTACGCCGTGATCATCGCGCGCTATGCGCCGGGTCTGATCGGGCGGTGGAATGGCCTTGCCCAAACGGTGGTCTATGTGGTGCTCGGCCTGATCTGGCTGTTGCCACTCAGGCGGTTTCTGATCTGGATGGAAACCGGGCGGTGGAGCGCGCCGCCGGTGGCTCAGGCAAAAGAAAAGGCGGACTGACGCACGCCCTATTCAATGTTCTGCTCGATGTCTTGATGCGAAGCCACTTGACCCTCTGCGAGGAAAGTGGCGCGAGTGACGGGACTTGAACCCGCGACCTCCGGCGTGACAGGCCGGCGCTCTAACCAACTGAGCTACACCCGCGTATTTCATTCCGTTGAGCGTTCAGGCGGTGCCATCCCGTTCGTTGGAGCAGCGCCATTAGGGCTGGCTTCGAAAGCTGTCAACGCTCTCGTCACCTGCCTTGCTGCGAATTTTTCATCAATCCACCAGCAGCAGCGCCGGAGTTTCGATCAGCCGCTTGATCCCCTGAATAAAGCTGGCGGCATCGTGCCCATCGACCACCCGGTGATCGCAGGAAATCGAGATGTTCATCAGCTTGCGCTTGGCGATTCGTTCCCCGCCCATTCCATCAGGCACGAACATCGGGCGTTCGACGATGCGGTTGGGGCCGATGATTGCCACTTCGGGCCGGTTGATCACCGGCGTGGTCGCCACCCCTCCCAATGGGCCGAGCGATGTAATCGTGAGCGTTGATCCCGACAGTTCTTCGGACGTTGCCTTGCCGGTGCGTGCGGCTTCGGCCAGGCGGCCAATTTCGCGCACCAATTGCCACAGATTGCGGCTTTGCGCGTCACGAATCACTGGCACCATCAGGCCATTATCGGTCTGCGCCGCCATGCCCAGATGCACGCTGCCATAACGCGTCACCACGCCCGCTTCGTCATCATAGCGCGCGTTGATCATCGGGAAGTCCGGCACCACCTTGCAGATCGCGGCAATCAGCAGCGGTAGCATGGTCAGCTTGGGCCGATCCCCGCGCGCGGCATTCAGTTGCGCGCGCAAGGTTTCCAGATCGGTGACGTCGCATTCCTCGACATAGGTGAAATGCGGAATGTTGCGCTTGGCTGCGGCCATGTTCTGGGCGATGCGTTTGCGCAGGCCGATGACCTTGATCGCCTCATCACTGCGCGTCCGGCCCGCCGGGGCGAAGCCGCTGCCGGCGTTGTAGGCGAGAAAGGCATCCAGATCGCCGTGGCGCACGCGGCCATCCTCGGCGGGTTTTACTTGGCGCAAATCAACACCAAGGTCGCGCGCGCGCTGGCGCACCGCGGGGGAGGCGAGGACTTTGTGCGAAACCTCCGTTCGCCCTGAGCTTGTCGAAGGGCTGCTTTTTTCTTCCGGCGTTGGTTCCGGAGTAAAGGACGGTGCTTCGACAGGCTCAGCACTAACGGGTTCATGGCCTTTTTCTGCAACCTCAACCTCGGCCTCAGCCTCCGACTCAGCCTCCTCCGCAGCCTCACCCTCAACCTCGATCACCAGCAGCATCGCGCCGATGGCGATCACATCGCCAGCTTCGCCTGCAACCTCAGTCACAACCCCCGCCACTGGGCTTTCAATGTCGATGGTCGCCTTGTCGGTCATCACGTCGACAAGGTGCTGATCCTCCTCGACCCGGTCGCCGACCTTTACCTGCCATTCGACGACCTCCGCCTCGGCAACGCCTTCGCCCACATCGGGCATGTTGAATGTGAACTTCGCCATGAAGAAGACCGTCCCTTATTTTTCGTCATTGCGAGGAGCCCCGAAGGGGCACCGCGGCAATCCATGAACTGAACTCGTCCCCGTCCGTACCGCCGGGCCATGGATTGCTTCGCCTGCGGCTCGCAATGACGAGGATAATGACATTAGCTTACTCGCTCAAAAGCTTGTCGATGGCCTCGCCAATGCGGACGGGGCCGGGGAAATAGGCCCATTCGAGGCTGTGGGGATAGGGCGTATCAAATCCGGTCACACGTTCGACCGGGGCTTCGAGATGGTAGAAACAGCGTTCCGTCACCAGCGCCGACAATTCCGCGCCGAAACCGCTTGTGCGGGTCGCCTCGTGCACGATCAGGCAGCGTCCGGTTTTTTCGACCGAAGCCTCGATCGCCTGAATGTCGAGCGGCACCAGCGTGCGCAAGTCGAGGATATCGGCATCAATGCCCTTGGCCTTGCAGACTGCCTCGGTAACGTGAACCATCGTGCCATAGGCGAGCACGGTCAACGCCTCACCTTCGCGCACGTGCCGCACCTTGCCCAGCGGGATTTTGTAATAGCCTTCGGGCACCACGCTATCGGGGTGTTTCTTCCACGGTTCGACCGGCTTGTCATAATAGCCGGAGAACGGGCCGTTATAGATCCGCTTTGGCTCAAAGAAGATCACCGGATCATTGTCTTCGATGGCCGCAATCAGCAGTCCCTTGGCATCATAGGGGGTCGATGGGATCACGGTTTTCAGGCCCGACACATGGGTAAACAACGCCTCAGGGCTTTGGCTGTGGGTCTGCCCGCCAAAAATCCCGCCACCGAACGGCGAACGCACCGTCAGCGGCGCGATATAATCACCCGCCGAACGATAACGCAGCCGCGCGGCCTCGGAAATCAGCTGATCGAGGCCGGGATAGATATAGTCGGCGAACTGGATTTCCGGCACCGGGCGCAGGCCATAGGCCCCCATCCCCACCGCCGCGCCGATAATCCCGCATTCGCTGATCGGGGTATCGAACACGCGGGTTTTGCCGTGCTTGGCCTGCAAGCCTGCCGTGGCACGGAACACCCCGCCGAAATAGCCGACATCTTCGCCCATGATGATCACATCGGGATCGCGCGTGAGCATGATGTCGAGCGCTTCGTTGATCGCCTCGATCATGTTGATCCGGCGTTCAGGCAGATTGGCTGCGGTCGCTTCGGTCATGGTGTCAGGGCTCTCGTTCATCCGAAGGGCCTTTCGCTGCCGAATTTGGTGATACGTTCGCGGATCGCCTGATCGGCCTGTTCTTCCAGGTGCCAGGGCAATTCCTCGAACACATCTTCGAACATGGTGTGGAACGGGTGGTGCAGGCCGTGGCCGAGGATGCCGTTCTTTTCGGCTTCCTTGGTGGTTGCCTTGACCAGCTCGGCGCATTCGACGTCCATCGCCGCCTGACGATCCAAATCCCATTCACCAATCGCAATCAGGTGCTTTTTCAACCGCATCACCGGATCGCCCAACGGCCATTCTTCACGTTCCTGCGCGCTGCGATAACCGCTGGGGTCGTCCGAGGTGGAGTGCCCTTCGGCGCGGTAGGTGAAGTATTCGATCAGTGTTGGGCCATGATTGCCACGCGCGCGGTTGGCGGCCCATTGCGCAGCGGCATAACAGGCAAGCGCATCATTGCCGTCCACCCGCAGCGCGGCGATGCCATAACCCAGCCCGCGCGCGGCAAAGGTGGTGCGCTCACCCCCGGCAAACCCGCTGAAGCTGGAAATTGCCCACTGGTTGTTGATCACGTTGAGGATCACCGGCGCATTATAAACGGCGGCAAAGGTGCAGGCGGCGTGGAAATCGCCCTCTGCGGTGCTGCCCTCACCCACCCATGTGGCAGCGATGCGGCTGTCGCCCTTGATCGCGCTCGCCATCGCCCAGCCGACCGCCTGCGGGGTCTGCGTGGCGAGGTTGCCCGAAATGCTGAAAAAGCTGTGTTCGCGGCTTGAATACATGATCGGCAGCTGGCGGCCTTTCAACTTGTCAGCGCGGTTGGAATAGATCTGGTTGATCATGTCCAGCATCGGATATCCGCGCGCGATCAGGATGCCCTGCTGGCGATAGCTGGGGAACACCATGTCATCGCTCGCCAGCGCCATTGACGAGGCGATCGAGGTCGCCTCTTCGCCGGTGCATTTCATGTAGAAGCTGGTTTTGCCCTGCCGCTGCCCGCGAAACATCCGTTCATCAAAGGCGCGCACCATCGCCATGTGGCCGAGCATCGTGCGCAGGGTTTCGGGATCAAGCCGGGGGTTCCAAGGGCCGTGCGCCTGATGATCATCGCCCAGCACCCGCACCAGACCATAGGCCAGATCGGCCATCTGCGACGGGTGGCAGCTTTCATCCGGGCGCGGCTGCGCGCCGGGGCTACCCACGTCGATATGCGAAAAATCGGCCTTGTCGCCGGGGCGATATTTCGGTTCGGGAACGTGCAGCGCGAGCGCCGGGCGGTTGGTGTCAGCCGGGTTTGCAGGTTCAGCCATCGGGCGCTCTCCTCCTTGCCTGGCACCGCGCCCAAAGCCGGTGCAATCATTGCTAGGAAGTGTATTTTTATTTCAACGCCGGGGAGCGGTCAAGCGCGGTGCATCATCCCGCCTCATACCGCAACAGGGGCACTGATCGGGGACATCGGCGCGTAATCATGCACCACGAAATCATCGATTGCGTAGCTGAATATTGTTTCGGGGGTGCGGGTGATTTCCATCGTCGGGTGGCCCTGCGGCTGCCGGGCAAGCTGCTCCGCGATGAGATGCGCGTGGTTGAGATACAAATGCACATCGCCGCCCATCCACACCAGCTCACCGGGAAGCATCCCCACCTGCTGCGCGATCATCCGCGTCAGCAACGCGGCCGACCACAGGTTGAACGGCAGGCCCAGCGCGACATCGCAGCTGCGCTGGTAAAGCAGGCAATTGAGCCGGGCCGCGCTTCCTTCTTGGGTGCCCTCACCCGCGACATGAAACTGATAGGTCTTGTGGCACGGGGGCAGTGCCATGCGGTCAAGCTCGGCCACGTTCCAGCCTTCGATGATATGGCGGCGGCTGCCGGGGCTGGTGCGCAGGCTTTCGATCACGGCCGCAACCTGATTGATGCCCTCACCCTGTTCATACAGCCCATCGGCGCGGTAACGATAGGTCGGCCAATCGACCCACTGCTTACCATAGACCGGGCCAAGTTCGCCCCAGCGCAGCGCGAAGGCTTCGTCAGCGGCGACACGCGCGACAAAATCATCAAGGCTGATCGCATCGCCAGTCTCTTTAACGTAATGCGCGTGCGGCCATTCGTTCCAGATTTTCACCCCTTGCAGCACCAGCGGGCGGATATTGGTGCTGCCGGTCAGGAACCACAGCAATTCGCGAGTCGCGGTTTTCCAATAGACCCGCTTGGTGGTCAGCAGCGGCATCGCACCATTCGCCAGATCGAACCGCAGCACCGCCCCGCACACCGACCGCGTGCCGATACCGGTGCGATCAATGCGCTGGCTGCCGGTTTCCCAGATGGTGCGCATCAGATCGAGATATTGCTGTTCGGGATGGTCAATCATAACCTGTGCCTAGCGCGAAATTGCCCGCTTGCCACCCCGCTCATCCACACCTATAGGGCGCGCCTTGCCTCGACCTGCGTGGGGCAATTTTCCGCGCAGGGTCGACACGGTCGGGGAGTAGCTCAGCCTGGTAGAGCACTGTCTTCGGGAGGCAGGGGCCGGAGGTTCGAATCCTCTCTCCCCGACCAATTATCCTTCATCGCGTTGAAAGATAGCCTTGCGCATCCGCGCAGGGTGGTGCGCAGCACTGCGGCCGAATTGACGAGCGATGCCTCCCCTTCAAGGCGACCATTGATACGCAGCATCACAGTCCCGCTTTGCTGCATCACAAGCGGGATAAGCTGCGTGCCTGTCAAACTGCCGATCCATTGTGTGCCACCCGCATTGGCGCGCCGCAGGGGGATATTGACCAGCCTGCCGGAAAAGTTCCACGTCATCGTCAACGCGTTGTCGCGTGCGGGTTTGTTGAGCAACATCGCCATGAACGGCTTGCCGCCTTCGCAATACAGGCTGAGAGATTCGATGTTCGGCGATCCCGCCGCGCTCACATAGGCAATCGGCGCACGCCCCTGCACCGGAACGATTTCCCAAGGCGTTCCGGGCAGCGGCACTGCCGTTTCCGGCGGGCTGTTGTCCAACATCGTTTTGATCTCTGGCGCGACCGGCATTCGCCTGCCCGTGGCAGGGGGATAGACAGTCAGCTTGCCCCGCTCCCAAAGGCCCACCTGCACTTCCCGGCGGGCCGGGTCGATCATGACATAGGCCTGTTCTTCGCCGCCTTGATGCGGCGCGTTGCCTGACAGGTAAAAATAGTTCCCGGCGCGCTGCAATGGCGAAACGACTGACAGGTTTTTCCGCAGTGCAGCCATTTTCGGGCCCATCCGCGATTTCAAGGCGGCGGCCACGGCGCCCTTTTCAAACAGGTCGATATTATCCTTGGCGTAGCTGCCCGGATATTTGCCGACGAGGCTGACGAGGTTGTTCCATTCCGCAGGGGTGCCTTGCACGGCAACCGCCACTTCCGGCTGCGGCGGCGCTGGCGTGCCCGCAGGAGCGCTGCCCTGACACAGAGTGAACAACCCGCCGCCGGTGAATGACGCATGGAACGGATCGGGGCGCTGGCCCGGCGCAAGGTCGGGCTCAAAGCGGATGACCCCCGGCTTCTCGTCGTAGTTGACGAACATAAGCACGCGGCCAAAGTCATTATTGCTTACCGGAAAGGGGAAGAAAACGGACATGATGCCGTCATAGCGCTGACCCATATAGGTAAGCGCATATTCCACCCGCGGGGGCTTTACCTCGCGGCCATTGGCGCGGAACGTCATGCCCTTTTCATCAATGGTCACGCGCGGTTCTTTTGCGCAGTCACCGCGCGGGGCGTAGCTTCCAAAAATATGGTCGACGCCCTGATCTTTGAAACTCGTCAGCGGGAGCGCCTGAACACTTGCGGCGGCAAATGCGCCCACTGCACAAACGCCAAGAGCCGCGCTGACCCGACCAATCGTGGATGGTGTGAAAGGATGCCAATCCATGCCAATTCCCCCCGGAACAGAAGCTTTCCCAAGAGCCTGCCGACTCAGAGACTGCACCAGTGCGATAACGCAAGCGCCCCATTTTGTCGCGCCTGTTTTCGGCCTCGGCGCTCACCGCGTCCGCGCTCGCGCGGAGCCAGGGGTTTGGGTGCGCGATCAACTCGCAAGCGATCTAGGCGGATAATGGGCGGGAAACTGCCAAACCGCGCACATCGTCACCCCAGCGAAAACTGGGGCCCAGGGCTTTCAAGCGCCGTGTTTGCCGCCTGAGATCCCAGCTTGCGCTGGGATGACGATATGGGAAGGTCAGATCTGAGGTCGCAACCCCGCCGACAGCTTTTAGCGGCGGGTAATGTTAAAGCAGCCATCCCGCAGCGCGGAACGGCATCCCTTACCGCAAGCTCACCACGTTATCGCTGGCTTCGCGCACGCGGGTGCCGTTGAACAGGCTCATCATCGGCTCGTCGGTCACGGTCACCACCTGCGCCGCGCCATAGCCGTTGAAGCCGGTTTTCATCGCCGCGCCATAGGCGCCGATCATGCCGACTTCGATGTAATCGCCCGCCTGAATGTCGGCCGGCAGCGCGAAGGGGCCTTTCATGTAATCGGCATCGTCGCAGGTCGGGCCGTAGAAGGCGAAATCCGCGTCGGCTTCGATCAGATCATCCTCAAGCGCGCGCACCGGGAAGCGCCACGCGACGTGCGCGGCGTCATACAGCGCGCCGTAGGCACCGTCGTTGATGTAGAGTTCTTCGCCGCGCCGCTTGTTCACCTGCACGATCATCGAACTATATTCCGCGCTCAGCGCCCGGCCGGGTTCGCACCACAGTTCGGCGTTATAGGCGATCGGCAGCGCCTCGAAGTGCTTGGCGATGATCGCGAAGTAATCTTCCATCGGCGGCGGTTCGAGGCCGGGATAGGCGCTGGGAAAGCCCCCGCCCACGTCGATCATGTCGATCACCACCGATGCTTCTGCAATCGCGGCGCGGGTGCGGTCGAGCGCCTGCACGAAGGCGAACGGCGTCATCGCCTGGCTGCCGACATGGAAGCACACGCCCAGCCAGTCGCAATGCTGACGGGCCTGCTGGAGCAGCCCGGGCGCTTCGATCAGGTCGCAGCCGAACTTGCTGGCCAGCGAAAGCTCCGAATACTCGGACGACACCCGCAGCCGCACGCACAGGCGCAGGTCGCGCGGCGCTTCGCCGGTTTCGGGATGGCGGCAGGCGTCGACGATCTTTTCCAGTTCCTCGACCGAATCGAGGCTGAAGGTGCGCACGCCGTGCTGGAAATAGGCTTCGCTGATCGCCGCCGGGGTCTTTACCGGATGCATGAAGCACAGCACCGCCTGCGGCAGAATCCCGCGCACCAGCCGCACTTCGGCAATCGAAGCAACATCGTAATGGGTCACGCCCGCATCCCACAGCACGTTGATCAAATCAGGCGCGGGGTTGGCTTTCACCGCATAGAGCACCTTGCCCGGAAACTTCTCGACGAAGAAACGGGCGGCGCGCCGCGCGGCGTGCGGGCGGTTGAGAATTACGGGCTCGTCCGGCGAAAGCGCGCGAACTACAGCCTGAGCGTCGGGATAGATGTGCAACTCAAGGGACCCCCGAAACGGTTTGTGAAAACCATAAAACGACAAGCTGCCTTGCGGTTAGGAAGTCCCCTTGGGGCAGCGGGAACGGGGCAAATAGGGCTTGCGGTCCGAATTGCAATCGAAAAATGGGCCGCACCGGGGCGGAATGTTGCTTTTCTGAGGCAGCCCTACAAACACGACCGGAATGTGACTCAAGCGCGCGGATTTTGCAGTTTCCCGCGCGTTCAGAAGGTTACGCGCGGCACCTGATCGACGCTACCCTGTTCGCTGTCATCGAGCCGGTGGAAATCCGCCTCGGCGAAACCAAGCGCGCCGGCAAACAACACCGCCGGGAACGATTCGCGCGCGCTGTTGAACCGCGCCACGGCAGCATTCAGCGCCCTGCGTGCAGCTGCGAGCTTATCCTCGACATCGCCGAGTTCGGTCTGGAGCGACTGGAAATTCGCGCTCGCCTTGAGATCGGGATAGGCCTCCCCCAAAGCCAGCAGGTTATCGAGCGCGACGCGCAGCTTTTGCTCGCTGCCCGAAGAAGGCTCGCTATCTGCCGCCGCATTGCGCGCCGCGATCACCGCTTCCAGCGTCGATGCCTCATGCCCGGCATAGCCTTTGACCGCCTCAACCAGATTGGGGATCAGATCATGCCGCTGGCGCAGCTGCGCATCGATATCGCCGATGCCTTGCCGCACGCTCTGCCGCAGACCGACGAGATTGTTGTAAATCCCGATCACCACCACCGCGGCCGCCACAGCGACCGACAGCATGACCCAGAACATGATATCCATTGTTACCCCCTTTACCCGAAACCAGCTATTGTGGAGTACACTGGTTAAAGATTCGCGCCGGAGACGCAATGCGCACCAACATTGATACCCTGATGCAAGGTCAGCTGGGCGAATGGCTTGCCTCGCAGGCAGAGATGCGCGCTTCGGCAAAGGCAAAGGCCAGCGCGCGCTGGTTGTGGGGCGCGGTGATCCTGCTGCCCGCGCTCGCGTTCCTGTGGTTTGCGCCCGTCCTTTCGGGCGGATTCAAGGCAATGCTGAGTTTCGGCGGGATCATGGTGGTTTCGGTCTGGGGCTATCAGCCGATTGTCGAAGCGAAAAAGGCGATCAAGATCGGGATCAATTCGGCCATCGCGGAAAGTTTCGGCGTTTCTTACGACCATGAAGTTGAGCCGGGCGCGGAGTTTGAGGCTGCCAAGACCTATGGCTTGGTTCCCGATTTTGACCGTTCCGGTTTCGAGGACCGCTGGCATGGCACGCTCGAAGGGCACAGCTTCGGCCTTTATGAAGCGCACCTCGAAGAGCGCCGGGGATCGGGCAAGAACCGCCGCTGGGTAACAGTGTTTCGCGGAGTGATCATCCAGATGGGGTTTGGCCGGCCGTTCCGTTCAACCACCTTACTGCAACGAGCAGGCAAGCATCGCAAATGGCTCGGGCTTGGTGGGGCGAGTGACCATGTGAGCTTTGATGGTCATCGGCTGGACAAGGTGGATCAGGTGCACCCAGCCTTTGGCGAGGTGTTTGCACTGTTCAGCGATGATCAGGTTGAGGCGCGCGTGCTGGTGCACCCCGGCTATGTCGAACACCTGTTGCGGCTGGAGAGCGCATTTGGCGCGAAGGAGCTGCGCGCCTTGTTTCGTGCAGGCGAGGTTATCATCGCGGTTGAAGGGCGCAACCTGTTCGAAAGCGGCGCGATTGACGCCAGCGGCGATCATGCCCGCGCCGAAGAAGCTGCGCGCCAGTTCAGCGCGCTGGCGGGGCTGGCGCTGGCAATCAACCAGAACGAGCGCGGACGGGTGCTGAAACCCGGCTCTAGCTGAGGCGGCCCCTGAAATCAGCGTAATCGAACCGCTTGATGCAGTCGAGCGCGTCGCTTTCGCTGTCCCACATCCAGATGCTCGGCAATTGCACCCCGTTGAAGGTGTTGGTCTTGACCATCGAATAATGCGCCTGATCGAGAAACGCGAAACGCGCGCCGGGTTCGGCAGGCACTGGCAGGCGGTAATCGCCGATCACGTCACCTGCGAGGCAGGATGGCCCGCCGAGCCGGATCGGGATCAGGTCGGGATCAGCGATTTCGCCCAGCATGGCGGGGCGATAGGGTGCTTCCAGCACATCTGGCATATGGCAGGTGGCCGAAATATCGGTGATCCCCACGGGGACTTCATTGAACATCGTATCGAGCAGCGTGCCAACCAGAATCCCCGCGTCGAGCGCGACTGCCTCGCCCGGTTCTAGGATGATCTGGCAGCCGGTATCCTCAGCGGCGTCTTTCAGGAACTCGACCAATTCCTCGCGCTGGTAATCGGCCCGCGTGATGTGGTGCCCGCCGCCCATGTTGATCCATTTAAGCTGGCCGAAATACGGTTCGATCACGTCGAACACCCGGTCCCAGGTGGCTTTGAGCGGTTCAAAATCCTGTTCGCACAGGTTGTGGAAGTGGATGCCCTCCACGCCCTCCATGTGTTCTTCGGTCAGCTGGTCGAGCGGGAAGCCGAGGCGTGATCCCGGCGCGCTGGGGTCATATTTGGCGACCTCGCCGGTGGGCACCTGCGGATTGATGCGCAGGCCGATGCTGACGCCCGCTCCGTTGGCAGCGGCGTGGTCAAGGATCAGCCGCGCGCGATCATGCTGGCCGGGGGAGTTGAAGATCACGTGATCCGACAGGCGGCAGATTTCCTCCAGCTCTTCCGGCTTGAATGCAGCGGAATAGGTGGCGATTTCACCGTCGTAAAATTCGGACGCGAGCCGCGCTTCCCACAGGCCCGAGGTGGATACGCCGTCGAGATATTCGCCGATGATCGGTGCGGCCGACCACATCGAAAACGCCTTCAGCGCGGCAAACACCTTGATATCCGCGCCATCAGCCGCCGCCGTATCGCGCACGTCCGCCAGCACCCGGCAATTGGCACGCAATTTGGCCGCGTCCACGACGAAAGCGGGGCTATCGACGCGGGCAATGTCGAAATGGGCAAAGGCCCCGGGGTTTCCTGCTTTGGTTTCCATTTTCACTCACTCTCGTTCGTCATTGCGAGGAGTCCCGAACTCGTTTCGGGGCGACGCGGCAATCCATTGTCTGATGCTGCAATCACGCGAGATGCCCGAAGCTGGATTGCTTCGCTACGCTCGCAATGACGAATCAACCTTTAGGATTATCCCGGGCAGAAAGCAGTGTTGCCGTCGGTACACCAAAAACTTTAGCGATCATTCTCAAGTTCGAGAGGTTGATGTCACGACGCCCCAATTCCAAATGCCCGATATTGACAGCCGACATGCCCACAACATCAGCAAGTTGTTGCTGAGTCATATCATTGGCCAGTCGAAATTCGCGAATACGATTCGGGTATTCTTCTAGTCGCTTTGCCATATCAGACCTCCGCCAACCTTGATAACGGAGCGTTAGATATCAGAACCCAACCGGCCCGTCCATCTCCTCGACCGCCCACGGCAACCCGTGCGCGTTCAGCATGTCCATGAACGGATCCGGGTCCATTTGTTCCATGTTGAACACGCCCTCACCCTGCCAGTCACCACGCACCATCATCGCCGCGCCGATCATCGCGGGGACGCCGGTGGTGTAGCTGACTGCTTGGTTGCCGGTTTCCTCATAGGCCGCCTCATGCGAGCAGATATTCTTGATGTAGAACGTCTTCTCGCCCGAACCGTCCAGTGCTTCGCCCGTGGCGATCACGCCGATGTTGGTGTTGCCTTTGGTCGTTTCGCCCAGCGATTCGGGCTTGGGCAGCACCGCAGCAAGGAATTGCAGCGGGATGATGTCCTTGCCCTGATACTTCACCGGATCAATCCGCGTCATCCCGACATTTTGCAACACGGTGAGGTGGGTGATGTATTGATCGCCAAAGGTCATCCAGAACCGCGCACGCTCCAGTTCGGGGACGAACCTGGCGAGGCTTTCCAGCTCCTCGTGATACATCAGGTAGGCGTTCTTTGTGCCCACCGCTTCGAAATCGAATTCGGTTTTGACCTGCATCGCCGGGGTTTCCACCCACGCCCCATTCTCCCAGTGACGCGCAGGGGCGGTCACTTCGCGGATGTTGATTTCGGGGTTGAAGTTAGTGGCAAAATGCTGGCCGTGATCGCCGCCATTGCAATCGAGAATATCGAGCTGGCGGATGGTCTTGAGCTTGTGTTTCTTGAGCCACATGGTGAACACAGACGTCACGCCCGGATCAAAGCCCGACCCCAGCAGCGCCATCAGGCCCGCATCCTTGTACCGATCATGATAGGCCCACTGCCAGTGATACTCGAACTTGGCCTCGTCCTTGGGCTCGTAATTGGCGGTGTCGAGATAATCCACGCCCGCCTCAAGGCAGGCGTCCATGATCGGCAGATCCTGATAAGGCAGCGCGAGGTTGACGACTAACCCTGCGCCGGTCTTGCGGATCAGGTTGACCATCGCCGGGACTTCCTCGGCATCGATCTCATAAGTCGCCACGTCGCGTCCGCAGCGTTCCTTAACTGACGCGGCAATCGCGTCGCATTTGGATTTGGTGCGGCTGGCAAGGTGGATTTCTGGGAAGACGTCCGGGTTGAAGGCCATTTTGTGGACGCAGACCGAGCTCACCCCGCCCGCGCCGATAACAAGAACCGTGCTGGACTTAGCTGCCGACATGATAGGAACCTTTCGTAATGCGAATCTTGCGCTGCGCTTACGCGAATGAATGGATGGGGACAAATGATCCAGGCTGATGTCAGAATACCGACCGGCGAAGGGGTTGTCGCCGCCGCCGATGCGATTGCGGCGATCCTGCCGCCGACGCCGCTGTTGCCGGTGGATATCAATGGCGTGCACGCTTGGGCCAAGGCGGAAGTGCTGCAACCCGTCGGCGCGTTCAAGATCAGGGGCGCGTGGTGGCGGTTGATCAACCTCTCCCCCGAAGAACGCGCGGCAGGCGTGGTGGCGGTATCATCGGGCAATCATGCGCAGGGCGTGGCGTGGGCGGCCCGGCGGTTGGGTATCCGCGCGGCCATCGTGATGCCGCATGATGCCCCGCAGGTGAAGCTCGACAATACGAAGGCGCTTGGAGCAGAGGTCGTGCTGTATCAGCGCGCTCCCAAGGAACAGGGGGGCGAAGATCGCGATGAAGTGGCCGCCAATTTGATCGAACAACGTGGCGGCACGCTGGTTCACGCATTCGCTGATCCGTGGGTGATCGAGGGGCAAGGCAGCGCCGCGATTGAGGCCGCTGCGCAACTTGGCCGCGCGCCCAGCCGTATCATTACCTGTTGCGGCGGGGGCGGGTTGGCAGCAGGTCTCGTTTTGGGTGCACCGGATAGCGCGATTCACCCTGTCGAACCCGTCGGCTGGGACATGGTCGGTCAGTCGATGGCGGCGGGCGCAATTGTCCACGCCGCGCCCGATGCGCCCAAAACCATCTGCGACGCGCTGCAACCCAATGCCACCAAACCGCTCAACCTCAGCCTGCTGCAAGGCCGGGCCGAGCCAGGGGTGGCCGTGACCGATGCCGAAGTGCGCGATGCGCAGCGCTTTGCCTTCGCCCATCTGCGGCTGGTGGTCGAACCCGGCGGCGCGGCGGCGCTGGCAGCGGCGCTGGCGGGCAAGGTGCCGGTGGACGATAGCACCGTCATCATGCTGACCGGCGGCAATGCCGATCCGGCGGCTTTCGCCCGCACCCTTGCCGGGGCTGGCTAGCTGTGGATGCCGTCACATTGCCGACACGCGGGCAAAATATGGCAGGGGTCTCACGTGACACAGGAACCAGACCACATGGCCATACAGGCAAAGCGCATCATCGAAGACGCGGTGATCCGCAAGGATGCAAGAATGGGCGATAGGCTGTTAGACAAGGCATTTGCGCTGGCCTTCAACGGCCTCGTCTATGCCCAGATCTGGGAAGACCCGGTGGTGGACATGGAAGGCCTCGCCATCCAGCCTGACAGCCGGGTGATGTGCATTGCCAGCGGCAGTTGCAACGCATTGTCCTATCTCACCGCGAACCCCGAAAGCGTGACCGCGGTTGATCTGAACCACGCGCACGTGGCGCTGGGGCGGCTCAAGATCGCGGCGATCAGGCATCTGCCCAATTACGAACGCTTCCACCGTTTCTTCGCCCATGCCGATCATAAGGAAAACAGCGCGGTCTATAAAACCATGATCGCCCCGCACCTGGACGCGGAAAGCCGCGCCTATTGGGAAAAGCGCGACATTCGCGGGCAAAGGCGCATTTCGTATTTCACCAAGGGCATCTACAAAAAGGGCTTGCTCGGCAATTTCATCGGCCTCGCCCATGTGTTTGCCAAACTCTACAAGATCGATCTGGGCAAGGTGCTCGAAGCGCAAACGCTCGAAGAACAGCGCGACGTGTTTGAACGCGAGTTGGCCCCGTTGTTCGAAAAGAAGTTCATCCGCTGGCTGACCGATCAGCCCGCCTCGCTGTTCGGGCTCGGCATCCCGCCCGCGCAATTCGAGCACCTCGCAGGCGATCAACGCATGGCCGAAGTGCTGCGCCGGCGGCTGGAAAAGCTCGCCTGCGATTTCGAGGTGAAGGATAATTACTTCGCCTGGCAGGCATTCGGGCGCGGATATAGCCGGGCCGAGGGCGCGCCGCTGCCGCCCTATCTGCAGCGCGCCAATTGGGAGGTGATGCGCGAACGGATCGGGCAGATCGACGTCACCCGCGCCAATATGGTCGACTGGATCGGTGAGCGGGGCGAGGCCAGCATGGATCGATTTGTGCTGCTGGATGCGCAGGACTGGATGAACAACGCCCAGCTTGACGGGTTGTGGAGCCGGATCACCCGCGCCAGCCGCCCCGGTGCGCGGGTGTTGTTCCGCACGGCTGCCGAACCCAGCCTGCTGCCCGGACGGCTGAACGATGCGATCTTGTCGCGGTGGCGTTATCTTGAGGAAACCTCCGCCGATCTGACCCGCCGCGATCGTTCGTCGATCTATGGCGGCGTGCACGTTTACGAGCTGGCCTGATGGCGAACGCAGGCGCGCCTTCGGGTCATGCGGCGTTGATGGACGAGGTTTATCGCGGGCAGCGGCATATTTATGATTTCACGCGCAAATATTACCTGTTCGGGCGTGATACGCTGATCAACGGGCTGGAGGCGCAGCCGGGGATGCGCGTGCTCGAAATGGCCTGCGGCACCGGGCGTAACCTTGCGAAAATCGGCACGGCATGGCCGGGGGTGCGGCTCTACGGCCTCGATATTTCGGCGGAAATGCTCAAAAGCGCGCGCGCCGCCTTGGGAGCCGAAGCACGGCTGGGCGAAGGCGATGCTTGTTCGTTTGACGCAGCGGCGCTGCTGGGCGAACCGCTGTTTGACCGGATCGTGCTGTCCTATTCGCTATCGATGATCCCCGATTGGCAAGGGCCGCTGGATCACGCCGCAAGCCTGCTGGCACCGGGCGGCACGTTGCACGTGGTGGATTTTGGCGACCTAGCGGGCCTGCCGCGTCCCCTCGCCGGATTGCTGAGGGCATGGCTCGGCAAATTCCACGTCGCACCGCGCGATGACATGGGCGCGGTTGCGGGCCGCATCGCCGCCGCACGCGGTCTGCGGCTCACCAGCACGCGCGGCCCGCTCGGCTATTTTCAGCTGCACGTTCTGGCCGCGCAATAGGTGCAATTGACAATCGTTCGCCGCGCTCGCAGGTAACGGCTTGGAACTTTTGAGAGGGGATCCGACGATGCAAGCGCAAATGCTCGCGCCCGCTGCCGTGCTGGTGGTGTGGACTTTGATAGTATTGTTGTGGATCATTCCCACGCGGTTCGGGGCGATTGCCAAGATCGAAGATAAATCACTTGTCGCCGCCAAACCCGGTGCGCGCGGCAGTGATCTGGAAGGCGTCATCCCTGACAAAGCCAACTGGCCCGCGCATAATCACACCCACCTGCACGAACAGCCGACGTTGTTTTATGCGACGGTGCTGATCTTGGCGGTGATGGGGCCGGACGCACTCGATGTGACGCTGGCATGGGTGTATGTCGCGCTGCGGATCGTGCATTCGCTGTGGCAGAACCTCGTCAACGCGGTGCCGGTGCGGTTTGCGCTGTTTCTGGCCAGCACCATCGCGCTTATGGCACTGGCAGTGCGCGCGGTGATGGCGACGCTGCTGGCTGACCCATCCGCATTGCCGGTTTAAGGAAAACACTATGATCGGAATGGATATCTTGCAGCCCGTCGTCGCGCTGCTGGCGTGGACGATGGTGATGTGGCTGTGGATGTATGCCACCCGCATCCCGGCGATGAACGCCGCCGGGATCGACTCCAAGAACCTGATTGGCGGCGACGGGGTGAGCCTGCGCGCCAAATTGCCCGATACGGTCAGCTGGAAGGCGGACAATTACAACCACCTGCACGAAGCGCCAACGCTGTTTTACGCGGTGGCAATCGTGCTGGCGATCATCGGACAGGGCGACGGGTTCAACACCATGCTCGCGTGGGCCTATGTTGGCCTGCGGGTGGCGCACAGCATTGTGCAGGCGACAGTGAACCGCGTGATCGTGCGGTTTGCGCTGTTCGCGCTGTCATCGCTGGTGCTGATCGCGCTGATCCTGCACGCCGCAATCGCGGTGTTCTGACCTTGGGGGTGAGCCCCCGCGCAGGCAGGGGCTACTCCGCCGCCTCGACCGCCGCCTTGGAAGCATGGCTGCGCGCGGCAAGATAGCGCTCACCGTCGAGCGCCGCCATGCAACCCATCCCTGCTGCGGTGACCGCCTGTCGGTAGACATGATCGGTCACGTCCCCGGCTGCAAACACGCCGGGGATCACCGTTTTGGGGTTGCCGGGTTCGGTCAGCAGATAGCCACCTTCATCCATTGGCAGTTTGCCTTTGAACAGTTCGGTCGCAGGCGCATGGCCGATGGCGACGAATGCGCCGTCCACTTCAATGGTGGACGTCTCACCCGTCGCCGTATCTTTGAGCGCGAGGTGGTGAAGCATACCATTATCGCCCGCCACAAAGCTTTCTACCGCCTTGTTCCACAACACTTTAATCTTGGGATTGGCGAACAGGCGTTCCTGCAGGATCTTTTCCGACCGCAGGCTGTCACGGCGGTGGATCAGGGTTACGTCGTCGGAATGGTTGGTGAGATACAGCGCTTCTTCCACCGCCGTATTGCCGCCGCCGATCACCGCCACCTTCTTGCCGCGATAGAAGAACCCGTCACACGTCGCGCAGGCGGATACGCCTTTGCCGCCCAGCTCCATTTCGCCCGGAACGCCGAGCCACTTGGCCTGCGCACCGGTGCAGATCACCAGCGTTTCGCCAATATATTCGTCGCCGCTGTCGCCAATCGCGCGGAATGGCGGGCCGCTTTCGAGGTCAACCGAAACGATCGTGTCCCACATCATCCGCGTGCCGACGTGTTCGGCCTGCGCCTTCATTTCCTCCATCAGCCACGGGCCTTGCACCACCTCGCGAAAGCCGGGGTAATTTTCGACATCGGTGGTGATGGTAAGCTGGCCTCCGGGCTGAAGTCCCTGAACAACAATGGGTTCCAGCATCGCGCGGGCGGCATAGATCGCGGCGGAATAGCCCGCCGGGCCGGAACCGATGATCAGCATTTTGGTGTGGTGGGTGGCCATTATGATTTGCCTTCCAGTAATTTTCCGACACGGGATATGGGAGAACGCGGCGCGATTGTCACGCCACCAGCTTTGCTCTGAGGCGCTGTTTTCTTGCCTCATCCACACCTAATTTTTGCGTGAGATAGGTATCGAGCGAACCGTGATCGCGCGTTATCTCTGCGAAATAAGTATCTATATATTCAGGTAAAACGCCCATCAGATTGTGCAACGCCTCTGGCTCGATGGTGCCATAATGCGCCTCCATCCGGGGGAGCGACTGGCGTTCGAGCACATCGCGGGTGGGGGCATCATTGGTGCGCAGAAATTCGGCCACCACATCATCGCGGTGGACGCCGAGCGCGTGGAGCAGCAGGCTGGCGGCAATCCCGGTGCGGTCTTTCCCGGCAAAGCAATTCACCAAAGATCCGCCTTCACGTTCATCCAAAGCATTGAAATAGCGTGTAAACATCGCGATCATCGCAGGGTTGACCGGCATCCGCCTATACACCGCCAGCATCCGTTGCCGCGCCTTTTCGGGGGTCATCACCACCTGCCCGCCGCCGCCTTCGTGGGGCGGAGAATTGCTGGTTTCACCATCAAATGCAATCACTTGTGCGGTGAAGCTGGGATGGCGTCGGCACGGGAATCCCTCCCGCTCGCTCACCCCGCGCAGGTCGATCACCGTGCGAATATCGAGCGCGTGGATCAGCGCAAGATCGGCGTCGCTCGCCTCCATATGCTGGCCCGACCGGAACAGCACCCCGCTGCGCACCCGCCCCCCACCGGGCACTGCATAGCCGCCATAATCCCTAAAATTATGAATGCCTTGCGTGATATAAAAAAGGCCGGATCGGGCAATGTTGGGCGGATCGTCAAGGTTTTCACGAATCATCACCCCGACACTGACAGGGTGCCTGGACGGGGGCAAGGCCGGTCTAAGAGGGGTCGAGGTGGGGTCAAGCCAGGGTCTAGGGAACTCTACGAGGGGTCAAGCCAAGCCCGCCGGAACCCGCCATGGTTAATGATGCATTTTCCAACACACCCGCTTCACAAAAGCCCCAACCTATGGCCCGAATCCTGATTGCCGATGATGATGAACTGATCGCCGAACTCGCCAGCGAAGCGCTGATCGATTCCGGCCATGCCTGCGGCTGGGTGACCAGCGCCGAGGCGGCGTGGGACTGCGTGCATCGCAAGCGGCCCGATGTCCTGCTGCTCGATCAGGCGATGCCGGGCGAATCGGGCTTGTCGCTGCTGCGCCGTTTGCGCATTTCGCCGTTATTGTATGATTTGCCGGTGGTGATGTTCACCACCATCAGCGGCGAGGAGGATGAGGCGCAGGCGATTTATGCCGGCGCGCAGGATTTCCTGACAAAACCGTTCGATCCGTTCGTGCTGGTCACGCGGATCAACCGGCTGCTGAAGCGCCGGGGGGATCGCCCGCGCCATGTTGATCTTGTCCACGCGGTGCTGGCCCAGCCGGTCACAACCCAGCCGTTACGGCGCGCGATTTAAGGCGCCCCCTCCCGCTATTGTTGGCCGCCCAACAGGCCGCGGCCGATCACCTGCGCCTGAATCTCTGCCGCGCCTTCGAAGATGTTGAGTATCCGCGCATCGCACAGCACCCGGCTGATCGGGTATTCCAGCGCATAGCCATTGCCGCCGTGGATCTGCACCGCATTATCCGCCGCGCTCCATGCCACCCGCGCGCCGAGCAGTTTGGCCATCCCCGCTTCGATATCGCAGCGCGCACCGCTATCCTTGGCCCGCGCGGCATAGTAGGTCAGTTCGCGCGCCATCACGATTTCCGCCGCCATCAATGCCAGCTTGTCCGACACACGCGGAAACTGCGTCAGCGCCGCGCCGAACTGCTTGCGCCCCTGCGCATAATCGAGCGCCAGATCAAACGCGTTCCACGCCACACCGATGGCGCGCGCGGCGGTTTGAATGCGCGCGCCTTCAAAGGTGCGCATCAGCTGTTTGAAACCCTGCCCTTCCGCCCCGCCCAGCAGGCCATCCGCCGCAACCGCAAAGCCATCAAACCCCAGCGCATATTCCTTCATCCCGCGATAGCCGAGCACTGCAATCTCGCTGCCGTCGATCCCTGCATCGGGGAACGGCGCGGCGGCGCTGCCACGCGTCTTTTCCGCCAGCAGCATCGAAAGGCCCGCATAACCGGGGCGCGAAGGATCGCTGCGCACCAGCATCGTCATCAGATCGGCGCGCGCGGCGTGGGTGATCCAGGTTTTCGCCCCCGTCACCCGCCAGCTGCCATCGGCCTGCCGATCGGCGCGGGTGCGCACGCTGGCAAGATCGCTGCCGGTATCGGGTTCGGTGAAGACGGCGGTGGGCAGGCACGATCCATCGGCAATGCGCGGCAGAAACCGCGCCTTTTGCTGCGGCGTGCCATTGGCCGCGATCAATTCTCCCGCGATTTCGGATCGCGTGCCGAGCGACCCGGCGCAAATCCACCCGCGCGACAATTCTTCGGACACCACCGCCATCGCCAGCTTGCCCAGCCCCAGCCCGCCGTGGTCTTCGGGGATGCAGATGCCGAACACGCCGAGCGCGGCCATTTCGGCGATCACCGCATCGGGGATCAGCGCATCGGCAAGGTGCCACTGATGCGCGAAGGGCGTGATTTGCTGCGCGGTAAAGCCACGAAATTGCTGGCGAATCAAATCGAGCGTTGCGTCCCCCAATCCCTCATCCGGGCGCACGCCATCGGCCAGCAATGCAGTAAGCGCGGCGCGGGTATCGGGCGTGCTGCCATCGGCCAGCAGGCGCGCGACTGCCGGATGCGCTGACAGCGCGCGCGCCTCAGCCCCGGTGCCGAACGCCGACGGGCGCACCACCTCGCTCGCGCTCATCGGCAATCCGCTGGCAATCTGCGCGAGGTATTCGCCAAACCCGATCCGCAGCGTCAGTTCTTCGGCCCCGCCAAACTGCCCCGCGGCATCGGCCCGCACGGCCCAATCGAGCGTCGCCTCCAACGCAGCGATGCTTGCCGCGATCCACGCAAAGCCGTGCACGCTGTGCTGTTCGCGCGCCATTAGCGCAGGCTGCGGCGCGCCGTCAGGGGCAACCGCGCGCAACACCGCCGCCCGCACCGCCTCGGCATAATCGCGCGCCGCGCCAAGGCTTGCGCGGGCTGTATCAATCCATTCGCTCATGCCCGGATCATTCCCGCGTGCCCAGCAATTGGCGCGCCACCACCCAGTTATGCACCTCGCTCGGCCCGTCATAGATGCGCATGGTGCGCAGTTTGTTGGACATGAGGTAAAGCGGCAATTCGCGGGTCATCCCCATCGCGCCGAACATCTGCATCGCGTGATCGACTATCTCGTAAGCGCTTTCGATGCAGAAGCTCTTGATCATCGAGATTTCACTGCGGGTATCGCGGCCTTCGTCGATCTTCCATGCGCAGTCATAGGTCATCAACCGCATCGCGTGGATTTTGGTCGCGGTGTCGCTGATCCAGTTCTGCACCGTCTGGCGCGCCGATAATGGCTTGCCAAAGGTGGTGCGCTGCGGCGCATAATCCACCATCATGTCGAGCGCGCGGCCCGCCATGCCGATCGCCCATGATGCCATCTCGATCCGCCGCGTGCCCAGCCGCACCTGCATCGGCGCAAACCCCTGCCCGCGCGTGCCGAGCAGTTTCCACCCCGGCACCCGGCAATCCTCCAGCACGATTTCATAGGTCGCGGTGCCATCGATCATCGGGATTTTGCGCAGCACGTTGAAGCCGGGGGTGTCGCGGTCCACCAGAAAGGCCGACATCCCGTTGCGGCCATTGGGATTCTTGTCGGTCACGGCCATCAGGATGGTGAAATCCGCCTCTGCCCCGCGGGTGATCCAGATTTTGCGGCCATTGATGATCCAGTCATCGCCGTCCTCAACCGCCAAGGTGGTCATGCCCGCCGGATCGGTCCCGGCGCCGGGTTCGGAAATGCCGATGGCAGAGATGGTCTCGCCGCGCACATAGGGTTCCAGATAGGCGGCGCGCTGGCGTTCATCGGCGGCGACCATCAGCATCCGCAGATTGGGGGAATCGGGCGGCAGGGTATAGGGCACAGCGGTGCGGCCCAATTCCTCGTTCACGCCGACCATCGCCACCATCGGCAGGTTCATGCCGCCGACCTCCTCGGGCGCGTCGAGCCCCCACAGGCCCAATTCGCGCGACACCGCATCAACCGCAGCGGTTTCTTGTGGGGTGAGGTAGCTGCCCTGCCCGGCGGATTCGCGCGCCAGCACGCTGGTTTCAAGCGGCAGCAACTGGTCGCGCACAAACTTGCCGACCAGATCTTTCAACATGGTGTGTTCGTGGCTGAGCTCAAAATTCATCTGCGGTGTGTCCCCGGCTGCGGTTGGGTGCCCTGCCCCCTGACAACACACAATCGGGCGCGTGTCACCCGCAGGATTGCGCGGCGGGGGAGGAAATTGGGGTGTGCGGCGGGTAGTCGATTATCAAAGACCCTTCATCATCAACCGGTGCAATGCTTGTGCATTGGGCGCGGCATAGCTATCGGCGCTGCGACTGTGCACAAACGGGCGCAACCGGGCCGAGGCGAACAACGTGAACACCAATCCGCTAGATATCTATGGCGCATGGATTGCGGATGTGCCGGATCGCTGGCCTGACGATGCGCGCGACTGGGCGCACCGCGAATTTGTCGATACGCTGGCGGTGATGGTGCCCGGCGCGGCGCAGCCGGTGGCGCACAAGCTGTTCGCCACCCTCGCCCCATGGGGCAGCGGGCCTTGCACCGTGATCGGTCAGCCGCAGATGCTGGCTGCACCGTGGGCGGCGATGGTCAATGGCACAATCGCCCACGTGCTCGATTTCGATGACAATTTCGATCCGCCCAAGGCCCACCCCACCACCGTGCTGCTGCCTGCGATCATGGCGATTGCCGAGCAGGAACGCCTGCCGGGCGCGGCCTGTATTGATGCCTATATTGTCGGGCTGCAAATCCTTGGGCGGATCGGACAGGGGCTGAACCCGGCGCACCGCAATCGCGGCTGGCACGCCACCGCCACCGTCGGGGTGATGGGGGCCACAGCGGCGGTAGCGCGGTTGATGAAGCTTGACGCTGCCGCCTGCGCGCGCGCGCTTTCGATTGCCACCAGTATGTCGGCGGGGTTCATGAGCCAGTTCGGCACCGAGATGAAGCCGGTTCACGCCGGGCTGGCGGCCAAGGGCGGGATCATGGCGGCGAGCATGGCGCGCGCCGGGATCACCGCCGGGCGCAATACGCTGGACGGGCGCACCGGGATGAACCGGCTGATGGTGGGGCCGGATTACGAAGAATTGCGCGATACCATCACCCATATCGAACACGGTCAGAACCTGCGGTTTGAACTGGGTAATGTGGGCGATCCGCTGCTGATTACCGCGCACAAATTCCGGGTGAAGCGGTTCCCCACCTGCGGCGCGATCCACCGCGCGATGGACGGGGTGCAGCACCTGATGCAGGCGCACGGGTTCGGCGCTGATGCGGTCGCCAGCGTCGATCTGCATATGCCGCGCGTGCATTTCAACAATGTCTTCTACACCGATCCGCAAACCCCGCTGGAGGCGAAGTTTTCCGCCGAATATGCGGTCGGCTGCATCCTTGCGCGCGGAGATTGCACGCTGGCGGATTTCACGCCTGAACGGGTGATGGGCAATGATGTGCGCGGCCTGTTCGCGATCATCCACCGCCATCCGGTAGACAAGCTGGAGGGCGAATTTCCAACCGAGGTGCACATTACCCTCAAGGATGGGCGGCGCTTCACCTCGGTGCATGAATGGCCGCTGGGCAGCAAGGCCGCGCCGTTTACCTGGGCGCAATATTGGGCCAAGTTTGACGCCTGCTGCGCCGGGGTGATCGCCCCGCAGGCCCGCGATTCTCTGCGCGCCGCTCTCGAACAATTCCCCGCCCTTGCCGACGCGGGCGAAGTGATGCGCCGCGCCGGGCAGGCCTTCGCCCCGCCCGCTGCCAACGGATAAGACAGGACAGATCATGCCAAGCCAGACAGTTACGCACCCCCAAGCCGCCGGGCAAAAGCCAGCCGTGCTGGTGATGGCCGCCAGCCGCCGGGGGGTGGATGATCCGGTCGCGAAATTGCAGGGCAAGGCGCACAAATGCCTCGTCGAAATTGACGGGCAGGTGATGCTCGAACGGGTGCTGGAAGCGCTGATCGACAGCGATTGTTTTGATCGCATCCACGTCTCGCTCGACACGCCCGATGTGCTGGAGGCGACCCCGCGGATGCAGGCATGGGCGGCGGCGGGCACCACCATTTTCGTCGCCGCGCGCGGCAATCTGGCGGACAGCGTGATCGCGGCGGTGGACGAAATCGACAATCCGCTACCACTGGTCATCACTACCGGCGACAACGCGCTGCACACGCCCGAACTGGTGCGCGATTTCGTGAACGGGTTTCTGGAATGCAGCGAAGACGTGGCGCTCGGCCTGTCGAGCGAGGAAGTGGTGCTGCGCGAATTCGCCAATTCGGGGCTGGCGTTTCACCAGCTCAAGGACGGGGGATCATCATCGTGCAACCTTTATGGCCTGCGCAATGCCCGCGCGCTGACGGCGGTGAAGGTGTTTGAAGGCGGCGGCCAGTTCGGCAAGCGGCATATGCGCATCCTGAAGGCATTCGGGGTGTGGCCGTTTGTGCTCTACAAGCTGAAACTGACCACGATGCGCGGGCTGATTGACGCCATCGGTCGGCGGTTGGGGGTGACAATGGCCCCGGTGATGCTCGATTATCCGTTCGGGCCGATCGATGTCGACCACAAGCATTCGTTCGAGATTACCGAGGCCGCGCTGATCCGCCGCCGCATGGCCGCTGAAAAGGCGCTATAAGCGCTGATCAGCCGCGCCCTTCGGCAGCGCGGCTTTGACATCATACAGCGCCGCCCCCGGCTTACCCAGCGCGCGAATGGCCTCTGCCCCCATCGCGACAATATCGCTGTGCGCCACCGCAAGGATGATCCCGTCATATTTGCCGGGTTCCAGCGTAGTCAGCGGGCGGATGCCATATTCGCGCTCGCATTCATCGCCATCAACCCAGGTGTCATAGACATCGGCGGCAATGTCGAATTCGCGCAGGTGTTCCACGATGCTCGCCACTTTGGTGTTGCGGTGATCGGGGCAGTCTTCCTTGAAGGCAAAGCCCAGCACCAGCACCCGCAGATTATCGCGCAGCAACCCCTTGCGCCCCATCAGGCGGACGAACTGGTTGACCACATATTTGCCCACGCGGTCGTTGATCCGGCGCCCGGCGAGGATGACTTCGGGGTGGTGGCCGATTTCTTCGGCCTTGTGCGTCAGGTAATAGGGATCAACCCCGATGCAGTGCCCGCCAACCAGTCCGGGGCGCACCGCCATGAAGTTCCACTTGGTGCCCGCCGCCTCCAGCACTTCGGTGGTGTCGATGTCGAGCAGGTTGCAGATCATCGCCAATTCGTTGGCGAGCGCGATGTTGAGATCGCGCTGGGTATTTTCCATCACCTTGGCCGCTTCCGCCACGCGGATCGAGCTGGCCCGGTGGGTGCCCGCCGTCACCACGCTGCGATACAGCGCATCGACAAAATCGGCGGCAGCCGGGTTCGATCCGCTGGTGATCTTGAGGATATCAGGCAGCTTGCGCAGTTTATCGCCGGGGTTGATCCGTTCGGGGCTGTAACCGCAGAAAAAGTCGCGATTATAAGTCAGGCCTGACAGTTCTTCCAAAATCGGCACGCAAAATTCATCGGTGCAGCCGGGATAGACCGTGCTTTCATAAATCACCACGTCGCCGCGTTTCAGCACCTTGCCGATCGCGCGGGTGGCGCTTTCCAGCGGGAACAGATCGGGGTGGTTGTGGCTGTTGAGCGGGGTCGGAACGGTGACGATGAACACGTTGCACGCCGCCATGCCGGCCCAGTCGAGCGTGAAATCAAGCTGCGTCGCGGCGGCCAGTTCTTCGGGCGTGGCTTCGCGGGTTTCATCATGCCCGGCGCGCAGATTTTCAATCCGTCCGGGGCGAATATCGATCCCGACTGTCGGATATTTCTGCCCGAAGGCGACCGCCACGGGCAGGCCGACATAGCCGAGGCCGACCACCCCGATCCGCGCTGCGTCCAGCGTCAGCGGAAACCCTTGCGATTCGTGCTGGCTCATCGGCGTGTCAGCGTTCGGTGGTTTGCAGCGGCCAATAGCCGGACAGGATGCGTTCACCACCCTCCCCGCGCTCAACCTCGGCGATCACGCGCTTACCAATGCCCGACAGATTGCCTTCGTGCATCCGGTAGGAAAACAGCGGTTCGGGGATATGCAGCCCCTTCCAGCCATTGGCGATGATGCGTTTCCACTTGTGGTGTTTCGTCCCCTTGCGGATGGTTTCATCATAGGGGGCGGTTTCCATCACAGGGGCGGCCAGACACATCGCCGGTTCGGGAATGAAGGAATAGCGTTCAATCAGCGCCGGATCGAACGCGGTCGAACGGCCCCGGTCAAGCACTTCGCCGGTCTGCGAAATCAGCGTGCAATCGGAATAGACGATGGCAATGGCGGGGTCTTGCGCCCGCGCAGCTTCGAGTTCGGCTATCATCCGTTCTGCATAGCCGGGGCTGAGCAGATCGTCGGAATCATGGATCACGAAATAATGCCCGCGCGCGTGGGGCATCCCGCGATTGAGCGCGCCCAGCTTACCGACATTTTCGGGCAGCGCGATCAGCTTGGTCGAAAACAGCCGGTCTGCCGCCGCATCAAGCGCGGCGCGGATGACCTCCACCGAATTATCGGTGCTGGCATCGTCCACCACGATCAGTTCGATCGGGGCATAGGTCTGATCGGCAATGCTGGCGATGGATTCGCTGACAAAGCGGGCATAATTGTAATTCGGGATGACGACGCTCAGCAGGCCGTCGGGGAGAGTTTCGGTCAATGGGTGTTCCACTTGTCACTGGGGCCGCGTGGCGCGATGGCGCGCTTTAGCCCGATTACGGCGATTATGCCAAGGCCTGCGCGCGCGGAAAGAGATTTGCGGGCGATGAATCGAGCTGCGCCAGCGCATCGCCGCAGATTTCCGCCACGCGCCGCCGGTCTGCTTCGGAAATGGACGCACGCTTTTGCGCGCTGTCCGATGTGAACTGCTGCTTGTTGTTATCGTCTTTGGAATGGAAGTTGAACTGTTCAAGCATCAGCGCAAGCTGGTCTGCATCGGGCCTGAAATTCAACCCGCGCGCCAGAATATCAGCGAATTTTTCGGGCTTGATATCGGTGTAATTCACGAGCGCCGCCCGCTCTTCCATCTGTGCGGCAAACCGCAAGTAGCGGGCAAAGCAATGCGCCAGATATTCGATTTCATCCATCGCTGCGGTCGCGCGCCAATCCTGCCCTGAAAGGAACCCGGCCTGCCGACGCCCCTTGGCCCACACCACGGCAGAGGTTTCACGCAGCACCGAAGCGATGACTTCCACCGGATCGCGATAGAGAAACAGCGCCGGAACCTGCGGAAACGCCGCCAGCGCAAAATCCATATACAGCGTGTTCCACGAAATGAACTTGATGAACGCGCGGTCTTCCTGCGCGAACCGGCGGCGGGTCATCGCCAGCACCAGATTGCGGAACGCGTGCAGATTTTCCGCGCTTGGCACCGCATCTTCAGCCCAGTCGCGCGTGATCGTGGCCCAGAATCCGCGCTGCAACGGCGCGCCCTGATTGATCACCAGATGGCGCGGACTGCGGGCCAGCGCCTTGCCGGTCAAGGTCGAACCGCAGCGCGAAATGTGAAACATGAAACCGCTCGGCTCAATCGGATCGGCAAGGATGCGATCATCCTGCAAAATTGCAAAATCGGTGACGAAAGACGCACCCAAAGCGCCCTGTTCGGCCAGCGTGCTGATGGTGAAAATGTGCTGCCATTCGCGATAGGGATAATCGCCAATGTCGGCCCAGAACACCTTGCCACTGCCGCCGCTGTCAACTTCGGGATCAATCGCAACCGGGATCATCCCCGGCGCAGCGTGGATCGCCGCAATCGCATCCTCTGCGCCAAGGGTGCGGCTGGCGATCCCCGGAATCAGGCCGGAGACCACTTCGTGATCGGGCAAGGCGTAGAGAGCGGTCAAAGAAAATCCGTCGGCTGGCCATCGGCTGGGGTGCATCATCCGCAGCTTCGCGGACACGCGGCCCTAAGGTTCGCGCCGCCGCGCTGTCAACCACTTGGGCAACCGCTGCGGCAACCGCTGGCGCAATAATCGCGCTCGGCCCTTTTCAAGTCCGGGCAAAATCGGCACAGCACCACGCGAACAGCACAGCGGGCTTTTCACGCTGGCGCAGCAGGCAAGGCGACATGACGAAACTCTTTTCGATGCTCAACCCCGATGCGATTGACGATGCAGGCGGCCTGGCGGTGATGAACCCGGCCACGGGCGCGCTGCTGGCCAAGGTGCGCACCTACTCCGCGCAGGAAATTGACGGTATCATCCACGCCGCCGAAGCCGCGCGGCGCAATTGGGCGGGCGAAACCGCACGCGTGCGCGCCGCCCGTCTGCGCGACTGGTTCAACCTCATCATGGCCCACCGCGAACAGCTCGCGGAAATTTGCACACTCGAATGCGGCAAGCCGCTGGCCGAAGCGCGGGCCGAGGTCGATTATGCCGCCAGCTTCGTCGAATGGTTCGCCGAAGAGGCCCGCCGTGCTTACGGCGAAACCATCCCAAGCTTTGCTCCCGGCAAGGAAATTCTGGTGCGCAAGGAGCCGGTGGGCACCTGCGCCGCGATTACCCCGTGGAACTTTCCGCTGGCGATGATCACCCGCAAATCCGCCCCGGCGCTGGCCGCGGGCTGCGCGATGGTGATCAAGCCGTCCGAACTGACCCCGCTATCCGCGCTCGCGCTGGAAGCGCTGGCGCATCAGGCCGGCATTCCCGCCGCAATCCTGCGGATCGTGCCGAGCAATCAGCCCGCCGAAGTCGGCCAGATGTTCTGTTCGCACCCGGTGATCCGCAAGATCAGCTTCACCGGATCGACCGCCGTTGGCAAATTGCTGCTCGAACAGGCGGGCAGCACGGTCAAGAAAGCCTGCATGGAACTGGGCGGCAATGCGCCGTTTATCGTGTTTGACGATGCCGATCTGGATGCGGCGGTGGACGGCGCGATGATCGCCAAGTTCCGCAACGCAGGGCAGGCCTGCATCGGTGCCAACCGGCTGCTGGTGCAGCGCGGGGTGCATGATCGCTTTGCCGCCGCGCTGGCTGAACGTGCAGGCGCGCTGAAGGTCGGCAACGGGATGGATCCTGAAAGCCAGATCGGCCCGCTGATCAACACCCGCGCGCTGGAAAAGGTCGAACAGCTGACCGATGCCGCGATGGCGAGCGGGGCGACACGGCTGTGCGGCGGCGGCAGGCACAATGCCGGGGCGCAGTTCTATACCCCCACCGTGCTGACCGGGGTGACTCAGGCCATGGACATCGCGCAGCAGGAAGTGTTCGGCCCGGTCGCGTCGATCATCCCCTTTGCCGACGAAGCAGAGGCGATCCGCATCGCCAATGACACCCGCTCCGGCCTCGCCAGCTATTGCTACACCAGCGACCATGCGCGCGCGTGGCGGGTGATGGGGGCGCTGGAATACGGGATGGTCGCGATCAACGAAGGGTTGCTCGGCACCGAAGTCGCGCCGTTCGGCGGGATCAAGGAATCCGGTCTGGGCCGCGAAGGATCACGCCACGGCATGGACGAATATCTTGAACTGAAATATGCCCTGATGGGCGGCTTGCGGGGCTGAACTCGCTGCGAAGGCTCGGCTGATGGCCTAGGACGCGGTCACGTCCTGCGCGTGCTTGTCGATCAGCTTGAACGCGCGTTCGTACCAGATGCTGCCGGGATAATTCGTCCCCAGCACCGCAGCATATTTGACCGCTTCGTTAGGCAGGCCAAGCGCCAGGCTGCTTTCGGTCAGGCGAAACAGCGCCTCTGGCGTGTGGCTGGTGGTATCGAATTTTTCGACCACGTTGCGGAACCGCATACCGGCGGCAAGCCACAGGCCGGACCGCTGATAATGCCGCCCGATCTCCATTTCCTTGCCCGCAAGGTGATCGGCCACCAGATCCAGCTTCAACCGCGCATCGGCGGCATATTCGGTCTGGGGAAAGCGGCGGTTGACTTCGCGCAGCGCGGTCTGCGCCTGTTCGGTGATTTTCTGATCGCGGTTCACATCGCTGATCTGTTCGTAATAACTCAGCGCGATCAGGTAATGCGCATAGGGCGCATCCTTGTTGCCAGGGTGGATCGACAGGAACCGCTGCGAATTCTGGATCGCCCTGTTGTAATCGCGGGCGATGTAATAGCTGAACGCGCTCATCAACTGCGCACGGCGGGCCCAGGGCGAATAGGGGTGCTGACGCTCCACCTCATCGAACAGCGCCGCCGCCTGCAAGGTATTGCCCTGGTCAAGCCGCCGCTGCGCCTCGGCATAAAGCGTTTCGACATCGCGCGCGACATAGGCGACGTCCTTGCCCTCGGTGCTGCCAGCGCAGGCCGACAGGGTGGCAAAGGTCGCCGCAATCAAGGCTGCGCGCGCGATACGGGAGGTGAGCGTGGTTGTCATGCGAAGCCCTATAACCAGCCCCGCGCTGAACGCCAAGTGAAGCTGCACACCCCTCCCCCGCCACGCACGATTTTCCTACCCGGCGGATTTGTGATCCACACCATCGGACGCGCCAGCGTCCGCAAGGGCGCCAGAACTTTTTGGTGCCCGCCCGCAGCGGGTGCAGCTCTGCTGCACGCATAGCGAGGATGCGCCCGCGGAGGCGGGTGCACAAACGAGGACTCCCATGACCAGACGATCAGACCCCCGCACCACCCGCCTCCCCGTTCCGGTGGGAGAGCTGCCCGCCTTCACCCCCGTTCCGCGCCAGAGCGCCCGCCACGATGGCTGGACACCGCAGCGCCAGATCGCCTTCATCGAGGCGCTGGCCGATACCGGATCGGTCGCGGCGGCGTGCAAGGCGGTCGATATGAGCCAGCCCGGTGCCTACTACCTGCGCCGCCAACCGGGGGCCGAGGAATTCCGCACCGCGTGGAACAAGGCGCTCGACCTCGGGGTGCAGCGGATCGAGGATGTGGCGATGGATCGCGCGCTCAACGGGGTGGAGGAGCCGCTCTATTCCTACGGCGCGCTGATCGGCACCCGCACCCGTTACAATGACCGGCTGCTGATGTTCATGCTGAGAAACCGCGCGCCGCACCGCTTTGCCGATGGCGGCAGCAAGGCAATGAGCGCGGTCGACGCGATGCAGGTCGAACGGCTGAAAAAGCAATGGCGAGCAGAATGGGAGGGCGAAAGCGGCAACGTCTCGGCCGAGGAAGCGCGCGCCAGCATCGACCGCAAAATCAACGCAATCCGCCGCCAAGTGGAGGCCAAACAAGCCGCAGCATGGGCCAAGCTGTCAGAGGAAACGCGCGAGGCATGGGCGCGGTTTGTGGAACTGCGGGAGCGTGATTTGGAAGCCGCCGCCGCCAGCGAAGCCGAACGCGCGCTGGTCAACATCACGCCGACACACAACTGGCCCAACATGGAACCACCGGGGCCGAAAAAGCCGCCAGAGCCTGCGCCGCCGAAGACAGTTTGGACGTTGAGGGATGAGAGTTTTGAGCCGTGATGCGCGCTGATCATCCCCCATTGGGGGAGGGCCTGTCCTGAGCCTGTCGAAGGAGGGACTATCCGCAGGATGGTGGAGGGGCGGGTGCGGTCAGCCCTTGATGCATACACATCATGCATATATATTGGCCACATGAACAGCCACACCCCTTCCCGCCTGAAAACGCCCGCCGCGCCGCGCAAGCGCACCACCATGACCATCCGGCCCGATTACCTCGCCGCTGCCAAGCGGCTTGGCATTACCGTATCCGAAGCCGCCGAGCGCGGCCTCCGCGATGCCATCCGCGAGGCTGAGGCGGCGCAGTGGCTCGCCGAGAACCAGACCGCGCTCGAAGCGTCGAACGATTGGGTCGAGGCCCACGGCCTGCCGCTCGCGGAGCACCGCTTGTTCTGATGGCGCGGTTCGATGTTTACACAATGAAGCGCGATAGCAAGACGCTGGTGGTCGATTGTCAGGCGGACTTGCTGGACGGATTGAAAACTCGCGTGGTCGCGCCGCTGATCGCCGAAAGCGATGCGCCTACGCCTGCGCGCCATCTCAACCCGGTGTTTGATGTCGGCGGCGATCGGTATGTGCTGATGACGCAGTTTCTCTCGGCGGTGGATGTGCGCGAATTGGGGCGCAAGGTGGGGTCGCTGGCGGAGGACGGCGAGCGGGTGCTGGGGGCGCTAGATTTTCTGCTGACGGGGGTTTGAGGCGCGCGATCCTCCCCTTCAGGGGAGGGGAACCATCCGCAGGATGGTGGAGGGGCGAGCGCGGTTGCCGCTTGATGTCGCGGGGCGGCGTATCTAGGTTGCGGAATCTGGCAGCAAATGTACAAATCGTTGGCGAATATACGCCTTTGTCGTAGCCCCGTATCGGTAAAGGAAAAATCATATGTTCGAGGAACGTAAATCAGATACAGGCCGTCAAATATCATTCAGCCTTTTTGCTGCCCTACCCCGAACCGTGAGGGCGTTCTTAGTCCTCTTTCTCATCGTGCTGTTGGCTCTCCTTGTTTTCGGTTTCCTCAATAGGAATGGGGAGATTCCAGCATTCGAGGATGTCACGAATGTACTGACGGAGGGGCTCAAGCTTATCATCGGGGCTGTCTTGGGGGCGCTCTCTGCCGAGGGCTCTAAGCGCCTTTATGGGGAGAAACCCCAAATCACACGCGACGAGGGGACCGAGTGAGGTGAACATCACACCTCCTGTTTTCTTGAACGCGCGCATCATGTGATCAGGGTGGTTCAGACGCTCAACCCTAGCGCCTAGCGCCATCCTCAGGCGATTAATGCCGAAGATAACGGCAAACAGTGCAGCAACGACAGTCAATACGACTGTGAAAAGAGGCACATTGATTAGCCAGAAAAATACAAGGTCGAGTCCAAGTCCCAATACTATGAAATCCAGCAGGAACTTCCAGCGAAATCGGTCCGGATAAAGGCCGGCAACGATTTGTGCACCGACCAACGCAAGCTGTATTTTCGGTGACAGGGTATTTGAAGAATCCTGTTTGTCATCGAAGTCTTTGTAGCCATCAGCAAAACCATCATCGAACTCAAAGGGAATAGGTCCAGATGGTGGGGCGAAGCGAAGAGCTATCACACGCGTGCTTGATCCAAAGACATGGATTGAATGTTTCTTGAAACCACTCAAGGTTACATGAGCAATCCGACCATCACCGATGTAAAGTGCAACATGGTCAATAGATGAGGATGTAAAATACAACATCGCCCATGAAAACCACGAGTCCAGCCGCTGCGTTAGTATGAAATCCCCAATCTCTAAGAGCCTGATCCGAAATTAAGTTGAGTAGTGTCAGTTAGTTAGCTTGACGCCACTCCAAGTCGCTGATTCTGAGGTTTTGCAACGAACCAAGGAAATCA
>PHEB01000004.1 GCA_002842735.1 Alphaproteobacteria bacterium HGW-Alphaproteobacteria-7
CCTCGGCAACCGCCTGGCTGTTCATCGCATCAATCCAGCTCTTCACACGCCGCATCGCAAGAGCATGAAATTACTTGATATAATTTTGAATCAGACTCTAAGTCGGCAATAACGTCGTCAGGAAGCTGACCCAAGAAACCTAGGCTCATTACGCTCCGTTGATCGTCACCGAAGCGCCCCGTTCGACGGCGATAATGAAGAAAGTCCAGAGCAGCAAACAGCATAGGTGATCCCTCTCCCCGTTTCGGGGAAGATCGAGGTTAGCCACAACAAATCCGCAGCCGTTACGTCGAAGGGCTCGGTCGGGCCTGGCTTGGGCCAGCCGACCCCCGGCCGGAATGCGGCCTCTTGCCCACCCCTAGCCTCTCCTGCAAGCGAATTGCCCCTCTGCGGACTCTGCGGGCTTTCTTCTCTGCGATCTCTGCGTGAAACACTTTCAGACACAGTGCTCCGCGTGATCGTGAGAATCTGACCGGACGAACACCGTCGCGCGCCCCTCCACCACCCTTCGACAAGCTCAGGGCGAACGGGGCGTTGGGTTACTCCTCACCCATCCGCAGCGCAGCAATAAACGCCTCCTGCGGAATGCTCACGTTCCCATACTCTCTCATCCGCGCCTTACCCTTCTTCTGCTTGTCCAGCAGCTTCTTCTTGCGCGAGATATCGCCGCCGTAACACTTGGCGGTCACGTCCTTGCGCATGGCGGCGATGGTTTCGCGGGCGATTACCTTGCCGCCGATGGCGGCCTGAATCGGGATTTTAAACAGGTGGCGCGGGATCAGGTCTTTCAGGCGTTCGCACATCCGGCGGCCGCGTTCTTCCGCCACGTGGCGGTGGACGATCAGCGATAGCGCGTCGACGGGTTCCGCGTTGACGAGGATGTTCATCTTCACCAGATCGCCTTCGCGCGTGCCGATCTGTTCGTAATCGAAGGAGGCATAGCCTCGCGAAATTGATTTCAGCCGGTCGTAAAAGTCAAAAACCACTTCGTTGAGCGGCAATTCATACGTCACCTGCGCGCGGCCACCAACGTATGTGAGTTCGGTCTGGATGCCGCGCCGATCCTGACACAGTTTCAGGATGCTGCCGAGGTATTCGTCCGGCGTGTAGATCACCGCCTTGATCCACGGCTCCTCGATCACGTCAATCCGGTTCACATCCGGCCAATCGGCGGGGTTGTGAATGTCGATGGTCTTGGCATCCTCGGTCTTGGTATGGCCAAGATGGATGCGATAAACCACCGATGGCGCGGTGGTGATCAGGTCGAGGTCGTATTCGCGGGTCAGGCGTTCCTGAATGATTTCAAGGTGCAACAGCCCTAGGAACCCGCAGCGGAAACCGAAACCGAGCGCGGCGGAGCTTTCCATCTCAAAGGAGAAGCTGGCATCGTTCAGCCGCAGTTTGGCGATGCTCTCGCGCAGTTTTTCAAAGTCCGCCGCGTCCACCGGGAACAGCCCGCAGAACACCACCGGCTGCACTTCCTTGTAGCCGGGCAGCGGGGTGTCCGATCCGTTTTTGACCGTGGTAATGGTGTCACCGACGCGGGCCTGCTCCACCTCTTTGATCTGCGCGGTGATGAAGCCGATTTCGCCGGGGCCGAGTTCATTCAGGTCGGTGCGCTTGGGGGTGAAGCAGCCCACGCGGTCAACCAGATGCTGCGTGCCGCCTTGCATGAAGCGGATGTTGAGACCCTTGGTCAGTTTGCCATCGATCACCCGCACCAGAATGACCACGCCGAGGTAGGGGTCATACCAGGAATCGATCAGGCTGGCGGTGAGCGGGGCGTCAATCTTGCCCTTGGGCGGGGGGATGCGGGTGACGACGGCTTCGAGCACGTCTTCGATCCCGATGCCCGATTTGGCGCTGGTGAGCACCGCGTCGGATGCATCCAGCCCGATGATCTCCTCAATCTCGGCCTTGACCTTTTCGGGTTCGGCGGCCGGCAAATCGATCTTGTTGATGACGCAAACGATTTCGTGGTCGTGTTCGATCGACTGGTAAACATTGGCGAGGGTTTGCGCCTCCACCCCCTGCGCGGCGTCAACCACCAGCAGCGCGCCTTCGCACGCGGCGAGGCTGCGTGATACTTCGTAGGCGAAATCGACGTGGCCGGGCGTGTCCATCAGGTTGAGCTGATAGGTGTCCCCATCCTTGGCGGTGTAGTTGAGCCGCACGGTCTGGGCCTTGATGGTGATCCCGCGCTCTTTTTCAATGTCCATGTTATCAAGCACTTGCTCGGACATTTCGCGCGCAGTTAGCCCGCCGGTGAACTGGATCAGCCGGTCAGCCAGGGTGGATTTGCCGTGGTCAATATGGGCAATGATGCTGAAATTGCGGATTTTTGAGAGGTCGGTCATCGCCCGCGACTTAGCGCCGGGTCAAACAGATGTCATTCGAGAAAAACGCAACACCTTGCGCCCAGGCCGGGCGCCCCGATGCTAGCCCAGATCGGCGCGGGGCGGCATGGCGTAGCCGAACTTGGGAATTGCTCCGCTTTGTTCGATCCCGTGAAAGTTGCCGGGGCCAAGCGCCGCGAGCGGCGATCCGGCGGCGGCGATTGCATAGGGTGAAACCCGGTTGCGCGTGCACAGCCCGCCCGCCCCATCTTCGATCAGCGATTGTTCGAACTCCAGCCCCTGAACATCGCCATTGCTGCGGATAACAGTCGCCACCGCCAGCTGCCCGCCGCCCAGATCGACAACGAATTGCGTTCCTTTCGGCACGTCCGCCAACCCCTGGATCAAGGCCCCGGTCTTGGACAGGTTGCGCAGGGTCACTTCGTAGGCGTAATCATCATGGATCACCTGAATCTTGCGGAACACCGTTCGCCGCCGCGCGCGGCGGGAGCGGTCGGCACCGGGCACGATCTTCCACGTGCCACCGGCCATTTCTTGTTCGATAGTATCGTAATCGACCGGCTCGCTGAAGATCGGCCCGCCAAGATAGCGAACCCCGCAATCCTTGAGCGATTCAAGCAAGACCGCGCTTTCGATGCCGTTGGCGATGGTATCCATCTGTAGCGCCCCGGCCAAAGCGACGATGGCGCGCACCAGTCCCAGCTCGCGATTATCGTCCCGCCCGGCTTCAGCCACCAGCTTTTCATCGATCTTGATCGAATCAAACGGCGCCCGGCGCAGGTAAGCAAGCGAGGAATAGCCGCTGCCAAATTCATCGAGGGTAAGGCGCACGCCCAATTTGAACAGCGCGGCAAGCGCGTGATCGACGATGTTGGCATCGCCAAAGAACACCGCTTCGCTGATTTCAAGCTCAAGGCGTGCAGGCGCAATGCCTGCTGCGTTCACAGCCTGCGCCACGTGTTCAACGAAATCGTCGGCAAGAAAAAGCGACACCGGCACATCGACGGCCACCCGCACGCTTTCAGGCCATAACGCGGCGCGCTGGCACGCTTCGGCGATGGCCCAGCGGCCGACATCGCCGGCCAGGCTGGAACCTTCGACGATCTGGGCAAACTCCTCCTCGTCGATGATCCCGCGCTCGTCATGATCCCAGCACACATGGGCTTCGAGCGCGCAGACCGATTGGGTGGCTGCGTCGACAATCGGTTCGAACCGCAGGAACAATTGTTCCTCGCTCAATGCAGTCCCAAGGTTCTGTTCGAGCCGCCTGCGGAAGATTGTTTCGTTTTCAAGCTCGCCAGAGAAAAAGCGATATTGCGCCCGCCCGCCGTTCTTGGCGGCATAAAGCGCAAGGTCGGCGGAACGCACGACCTCTTCCCGGGTGACGCCATCATGCGGCGCAATCGCAATCCCAACCGATGCGCCGATGACGCAGCGCCCTTCTTCAAGGCTGTAGGGCTGGCGCACCATGGTGATGATCTTCATCGCCAGATCGCCCAGCACACCGCGATCGTCGATATCGGGCAGCATGACCTGAAATTCGTCGCCGCCCAACCGGCCAATCTCGCATTCGCGGTCAATCGCGCGTCCAAGCCGTGCGGCGACCTGTTTGAGCAGTTCGTCACCCGCCGCATGGCCAAGCGTGTCGTTAACCTGCTTAAAGCGATCGAGGTCGATCATCATCACCGCGCAATTGCGGCGCGCAGCCTTGAACGCGGTCAGCGTCGCATCAATATGCTGCGCCATGCGGTGGCGGTTGCTAAGGCCGGTGAGCGTGTCAAACCGCGTCAGGCGTTCGGTTTCAGCCTCGCGGTGATATTCATCGGTAATATCCGCGCCGGTGCCACGAAATCCGGCAAACTGCCCGTCCTGCGTAAACAGGGGGTGCCCCGCCAGCCGCAGCACAGCGCCGCCCTGACGCCGCGCGGCGTGCACCGCCATTCCGGAAAACGCCTTGTGTGCGGCCAGCATCAGCGGCAGCGACTTGCCGCGCCCTTCCCGGTCTGCGGCTGTGAAAATCGAAACCAGCGGCTGACCCAGCAACTCGTTGAGAGGCAGTTCCAACCGCGATGCAATCGCACTTGAAAGATAGGTCAGTTGGCCGCTGGCATCGCTTGCCCAGAACCAGCCAAGCCCGGATTGTTCAAGTTCATCGAGCATGGCCAAACGATCGCCATCGGACAGAGCCGAGGCGACCGGAGCACGCAGCAATCGCGATGCTGCACTGTTGCGCAAAGACAAGAGACCCTTGAGGGACATCTCGTGCAAGACCTCCAAACATCGAATGCGACAACCATGCGTGGCCGCCAGTCGTCATTCGGCAGAGGTAAACCCCGATGGTTATTTTTATCCTAATTTCCGTGCTTAAAGATTACCCCTCTGCGCCGCGAACTCACGGCTTGCGAGACACTTGGCAAAGGGTCGGCGGATGGGGTGCCTTTACCGTGCGGGGAGCCGAGCGCCTCAAACGAGCCATCGGCGCGGCGTTTGAGCGGTTCGTGGAATTCCACCCCGGCACGGTTTTCGCGCGCCCAGCGAACTTTGCCGGCGACCATTTGCCCGGGGCAAAATGCGATCTGCACCTCGCATCCCTCCGGCATATTCCACAAGCCATCGATCATCGCGCCGCCTTCGGCAATATTGCGCAGCGTCGCATCGTGCCGAGTGCCATTTTCCAGCACCACGACGCGGCGCAGCAGGTTCTGGCGAGGGGCGCGCGCTGATTGCGGGCCATCGGGCTGAACGGTGAGGTTGCCCGACGCCAATGCGGCCGCATCGTCAGCAGTCATCGGCTTGAAATAGATATGGCCCTGCACATGGCTGCAACCCAGCAGTCGCACCAGTTCCAGTTCGTCACGCGTTTCCACCCCTTCGGCGGTGGTTTCCATGTGCAGCGCCTCAGCCAGACTGGTGATCGAAGCGATGATCGCGCCGTTGCGGCTGTCTTGATCGGTCGCACCCTGCACAAAGCTGCGATCGATCTTGATCTTGTCGAACGGCGCTTTCTTGAGATAACCGAGCGATGAATAGCCGGTGCCGAAATCATCGAGCGCCAGCCGCACCCCGACCCGCTTCATCGCCGCGAACATCGCCTCGGTGCCAGCGCTGTCGTTCAGAAACACGCTCTCGGTAATTTCAAGTTCAAGCCGCGATGGCGCAACCCCGCTATGCGCCAGGGCATTGGCAACGATGGTGGGCAATTCCGGGTTGGCAAATTGCAACGCCGAAATATTGACGGCGCAGCGGATCGGGCTGGGCCAGCGCGCAAGATCGGCGCAGGCGGTGCGCAGCGCCCATTGCCCCAGCCGATCGATCAGGCCCGCATCTTCGGCAATCGGCACGAACTTGGCAGGTGAAAGCCAGCCACGCGTGGGGTGGTTCCAGCGCATCAGCGCCTCAAACCCGACGATCTTCTCGGTCGCGGCGCAAACCACGGGTTGGTAATGCAGATCAAGCTCGCCGCGAACCATCGCGTCGCGCAGATCCTGTTCCAGCTCGGCGCGTTCTTCGGCTGCGGCGTGGAGATTTTCGGCAAAGAACCGGAACACACCGCGCCCCGCGTCCTTGGCCGAATAGAGCGCCAGATCGACATTGCGGATCAGTTCTTCGCTGGTCGAACCATGCTCGGGCGCGAGCGCAATCCCGACCGATGCGCCGATCACCACGCTTTGCCCCTGAACCGCATAGGGTTGCGACAGCGCAGCGATGATCTCGCGCGCGATATGGCCAAGCGTGGTGCGATCCTGCTGGCCGGGCACGATGACCTCGAATTCATCCCCACCCAGACGGCCGCACCGGCCCGCGCCATCAATCACCCGTTCGAGCCGCTGCGCCACCTGTTTCAGCAAGGCATCGCCCGCCGGATGGCCGAGCGTATCGTTGACCTGTTTGAAGCGGTCGAGATCAAGCATCAGCACCGCGCAGGCCCGTTCACGCGCGCTCGGCGCGGCAAGGATCTGTTCGAGCACCTGGCTCATCTGCACCCGGTTTGCGAGCCCGGTCAGCGAATCAAAATGGGCCAATCGCGAAACTTGCTGTTCACTGCGACGCTGTTCCGTAAGATCGGTGCCGTGGCCGCGAAAGCCGCAGAAATTCTTGTAGGAATCATATACCGGCCGCCCCGTCAGCGCCCACCAGCGTTCTTCGCTATCGGTCGCAGCGCGCAGTTCGACATCACGGAAAGCGGAACGCGCCGACAGGTGAAAGGAAAGCGTGCGCGCGGCATCATTTGTCCCCGCACCGGAATGGAAAATCTCGCTCAACGGAAGCCCGCACAGCGCGTCGGCATTCTTTCCCAGAGCCAGCGCTGCCTTGGGCGAAATATAGGTAATCAGACCGCGCCGGTCGATTTCCCAGAACCAGCCCTGCCCCGTTTCCTCGAAACTGCGTAGGATATCCTCGGCCCGCGCGGCGACACGCTCACGCGCCTCACGCACCAGCCTATTCCGCTCGGAAACTGCCCATTGGAACCGCGCTATCAACGCCAAAGCGATTGCCGCACCGGTCAGGGCAGCAAATGTCAAAGCGCCGGGGGCAATGACAGCAAACCCCGCCCAACTGGCAATCTTGGCAAAAAACAGTGACGTGATGCGTGCCTTGAACAACAAGGCCGAAGCCGCGTTGATGCAAAGTAGCGTTGCCGCCGCCCATTGCCACGGCAGGCCCTCGCCTACCCACGACGCCAAGGCATAGCCCGCGCAGGCCATTGGCAGCACAATTGCCGCCAGAACAACCAACATACACGCAGCGTGCGATCCTTCGGCTTTGCGCTCAATCGCGGCGAACAGCGGCCCGCAGGCGATCATGGCCACGGATACCAGTGCCGCTGCGCCCGTTGTTGCCGATGGCAAACCCTGCGCCACGCCAGCCGCGACCGCAAATGCTGATAACAGACACACGGCCATGCCGCCGGACTGAAGTGGCAGGTTAAACAGGCGCCGCTCCGCAGGCAATGTAATCGCACGGGTCAGCCCATCGGGTTGTTCGGTGCGGTTGCGATCAAACCCGCGTCGTTCGCTGCGTCCGCGCAGATTAACCTCAATCGGCTCACTGGTTAAAACATCGCGGATTCCCGGCGCTCCGCCGGAGCGAACAGGGTCGACAGATTCGACTTTTCGATTGAGCTCCCCGACCATTATCGAGGATCTGCCCAAAACCTTTGAGAGAAGCGTTAATCGCAAAGGTAAACATTTTGTGGACGCGAGCGAATCTGATCAGTCATCACCGCCTGCGCGCGCTTGCAACTTGGCTCGGCTCGCGCCATTCTGCTGAAAATGGCTCCGTTAACCGATGGCAAGCCAGGCCAGCGGGCGGAAGCCAGACACGGGGGAACCTATGGCACGCAGTGAAGTGAAGCTCGAAAACGAAGCAGCCCAGTCCACCACCGCGCTTGGCCCGCTGATCGGTGTGGCGCGCGAAGATTTCGTCAGCGCGGTTGCGCTGCTGCTGCGCGAAACTGCATCCGATCCAACCCGGTTGATCCGCCACTCTACCGCGATGGCTCAGGACATGGTCAAGATTCTGACCGGCAAAAGCGAACTGGCACCTGACCCAAAGGACAAGCGGTTCATGGACCCGGCCTGGGCCTACAACCCGTTTTTCCGCGCCGGGGCGCAATATTACCTTGCGGTGCAAAAAGGGATGCGGGGCTGGCTGGAAGAGCTGGAACTGGATGAACTGGAACGCAACCGCGCCAACTTCATCGCCAACATCATCCTTGATGGCTTGTCCCCCACCAACACCCTGGCTGGCAACCCGACCGCGCAGAAACGGGTGATCGATTCAGGCGGCCTGTCGCTCATCAAGGGATTGCAGAACGCCTATCACGACATCGTTCACAACAAGGGCATGGTCAGCCAGGTCGACAAACGCCCGTTCAAATTGGGTGAGAATGTCGCAACCTCCAAAGGCGCGGTCGTGCTGCGCACCGAGATGATGGAGCTGGTCCACTACGCGCCCACCACCGACGAAGTGTATGAAACCCCCCAACTGACCATCCCGCCGCAGATCAACAAGATGTATATCAACGACCTTAGCCCCGATAAGTCGGTGGTGAAATGGCAGGTCGATAACGGCATCCAGACTTTTGTGATCTCGTGGCGCAACCCGACCAAAGAACAGGGCCGCTGGGGCATGGCGGATTACGTCCATTCCTGCCGTGAAGCGATGGAGGCGGTTGCAGCGATCACCGGCGCGAAGAAGGTCAATGTTTCGGCCGGGTGTTCGGGCGGGCAAACCGCCGCGATGCTGGCGAGCAAGCTGGCGGCCGAAAAGTCCGACCTGCTCGGCACGTTGACGCTGATGGTGTGCGTGCTGCACCCCAAGGCAACCGACATCGAAGCCGGGTCGCTGGTCAGCGAAAACGGCATGAAGCTCGCCCGCCAGCGCGCCAGCAAGGCCGGGGTGATCAAAGCCGATGATCTGGCGCGCGGCTTTGCATGGCTGCGACCCAACGACCTGATCTGGAACTACGTCATCAACAACTACCTGCTCGGCGCTGATCCGCCAGCGTTCGACGTGCTGTTCTGGAATGCGGATGCCACCAATCTTTCTGCCAGCCTGATGGGCGATTTCCTCACCGTGTACGAAACCCTCGCCTTCACCAAAAAGGGCGAGGTCGAGATGGTCGATCACAAGATTGATCTCAGCAAGGTGACATCCGATCTGTTCATCCTTGGCGGGGTGACTGATCACATCACCCCGTGGAAGGCGACCTATCGTTCGACCCAGCTGTTCGGATCGAAGGATGTTACCTACGTGCTTAGCCAATCGGGGCATATGCAGGCGATCCTCAACCCGCCGACCAATCCCAAGGCCAAGTATTTCGTGCAGGCGAAAAAGGGCAAGCTGCCCGCCACCGCGGATGAATGGCTGCAAGGCACCGAAGAGGTCAAAGGCAGCTGGTGGCCGCTGTGGATGGAATGGGTGCAGGCGCGCTCGGGCAAGAAAAAACCCGCACCTGCCGAATTGGGCAACAAAGCCTATGTTCCAACCGATCCGGCACCGGGACTCTACGTCCGCGAAGAAGTCTGATATTGCGGTGCAGCGCAAATGCTGCCGATGGGGCAGCACAGGCGCGAAATTATTATCGGCTCGCTCGTTCAAGGATTGACGAACGCGCCCGACCCGCGCCGCAGCAGGCGCACAGAAAGGACTGGTTTTCGTGGCCAATGCAATGGACGGCGCTGTCGTCACAATGGAACAGGTTGGCGGCCGGACGCTACGGGTTGCGGCATGGCGGCTGGATATGCCGTCGGATCATCTGCCGGTTCTGTTCTTCAACGGCATCGGCGCGAATATCGAAGCGGTCGCCCCGCTCGCCGCCGCCATGCCCGAACGCGGCTTCATCATGTTCGATATGCCGGGCACGGGCGAATCGCCCGATCCGCTGATCCCCTACAACCCCTTCACCATGAGCTGGACTGCCGCACAGCTGCTGGGGCGTTATGGTCTTGATCAGGTTGATGTGATGGGCGTTTCATGGGGCGGCGCGCTGGCGCAGCACTTTGCGCTCCAGCACCCCGGTCGCACCCGGCGGCTGACGCTGATTGCGACCACGCCGGGAATGCTGATGGTGCCGGGCAACCCCGCCGCCTTCACCAAAATGGCCGATCCGCGCCGCTATATTGATCCCGAATTCATGAACGAACACTTCGCCACGCTGTATGGTGGGGTCGACAAAGACGGGGCGGAACACCAGAAAGACAGCCATATCGGCCGATTGAAGCCCCCTTCCCCGCGCGGGTACATGTATCAGCTGATGTGTATGCTCGGCTGGACCAGCCTGCCCGCCCTGCCCTTCATGTCCAAGGAAACGCTGATCATGATGGGCGAGGACGATCAGATCGTGCCCGTCATCAACGGCAAGATTTTGAAAGCGATGATCCCCAAATCGCGGCTGGTGACATTCGCGGGCGGCGGGCATTTGTTCCTGCTGACCCACGCCGATGAAAGCGTCGCCGCGATCCGTGCATTCCTGAATGAACCTCACACGGAAAAGGAAGCGCGGCGGATGGCTGCGGCCTGACACCAAAGGACGATGAGCCTCGCTCATCGCGCTTTGGTTAAGCCCGTGCGGCGCTTGAGCATTTCCAGCGCGTGATGCGACAGCATCTTAGCGCGCTGGCATAAGCACCCCGCTGGACAGCCAGCCCGCTTTGCGACATTCTCCCGCGCAAACGGGAGAGAGAATATGGCGCAGTTTGATCTGATCATCCGCGGCGGCACCATCGTTGATGGCACCGGAGCACCGGGCTTTGTCGGCGATGTAGCCGTGAAAGACGGGCTGATCGCCGCGGTCGGGCAGATCGCGGGCAGCGCCGATCAGGAAATCGACGCGACCGGCAAGGTCGTCACCCCCGGCTTTGTCGATATTCACACCCATTATGATGGGCAGGCGACCTGGGATCAGGAAATGGCCCCGTCAAGCTGGCACGGGGTGACAACCGTGGTGATGGGCAATTGCGGGGTTGGCTTTGCCCCCGCCAAGCCCGATCGCCACGAATGGCTGATCAGCCTGATGGAGGGCGTTGAGGACATTCCCGGCACCGCGCTCGCCGAAGGGATGACGTGGGATTGGGAAACCTTCCCCGAATATCTCGATTCCTTGGAAAAGCTCCCCCGCACGGTCGATATCGGCACCCATGTGCCCCACGGCGCGGTGCGCGGCTATGTGCTGGGGGAACGCGAACAGCCGGGTGCCGTTCCCACGGCCGACGACATTGCCGCCATGTCGGCGATTGTCGAAGAAGGCGTGCGCGCCGGTGCGCTCGGCTTTTCCACGTCGCGCACGGTGCTGCACAAATCGGTTGATGGCGAGCTTGTTCCCGGCACCACCGCCACGCCCGAAGAACTGATCGCGATCGGCAAGGCAATGGGCCGCGCCACCGCGGCAGGCGGCCACGCGGTGTTCGAAATGGCGAGCGACCTGAAACGCGAATGGAACGAGTTCGAATGGATGGGCAAGCTCAGCCGCGAGGCCAAGATCCCCGTTACCTTCGCCGCGCTGCAATCGATCGCCAAGGAAATCCCGCTCAACGAACAAATCGCACTGATGCGCGCTGAAAACGACAATGGTGCCAATATCGTCGCCCAGATCGCGCTGCGCGGTAACGGGATCATCATGGCGTGGCAGGGCACGGTGAACCCCTTTGCCTTCCGCCCCAGTTGGCAGGAAATCAAGGAATTGCCGTGGGAAGCGCAGAAGGCAAAACTGCTCGATCCCGCGTTCAAGGCGCGGTTGCTGGCTGAACCGAATGATTACTCCGCCGCGCCGCAGGATATCCTTGGCGTGGTGATGGTCATCTCCCAAGGCTGGGCGCTGCAATATGAAATGGATCCCGATTTCGATTACGAGCCGCAGGCCGATGCCAGCATCAATGCCCGCGCCGCTGCCGCCGGGGTCGATCCGCAGGAATATGCCTATGACCTCTTGTGCCGCGATGACGGCAAGGGCTTTATTTACCTGCCAATCCTGAACTACGCCGATGGCAATCTTGATTTTCTGCACCCGCTTCAGCACGCCGATGACACGGTCAATTCGCTGTCCGATGGCGGCGCGCATTGCGGGACGATCTGCGATGCGGCCTCGCCCACCTTCATGCTCGAACATTGGGTGAAAAGCCGCAAGCGGGGGGCAAGGATCGGTCTGGAGCAGGCAATCAAGCGCCAATGCCGCGATACGGCGCTGCTTTACGGGCTGGAGGATCGCGGGGTGATCGCACCGGGCTATCTTGCCGATCTCAACGTGATCGACATGGAGCGGTTGAAACTGGGCAAGCCGTGGCTGGCATTTGATCTGCCCGCTGGTGGAAAGCGGCTGCTGCAAAAGGCCGATGGCTATGTCTGCACCATCAAGAACGGCACGGTGACGTTCCGCGATGGCGCGTGGACGGGCGCGACCCCCGGCGGGTTGATCCGTGGGCCGCAGCAAGTGGAACTGGCCGAAGCGGCGGAGTGATCCGCCGTTAACCTAAGGCTCGATCACGATCCCCTTGGCCGGGTCAACCTTGCCCGCCAACATTTCGAGGAACACGGCGCGCGCCGCTTCGAGGCCTTTGTGGCGCTCAATCGCAATAGTGCCTTCCGCTGCCGCGAGAAATTCGCGCCATGCCGATGCGACCAGCTTGCCGCCCTCCTCGGCCCCGTGTGCCTTGAAAAAGACAACCGCGTGATCGGGCGCGAAAAACAGCGCAGGCTTTGGCCCCGGCAACGGCGCGCCGCCGCCCAGAGTGGATCGGGCCTCAACATGGGTCGCGCCGACCAGCGCGGAATGGGCAAGGCTTTCGCCAAAGTGCCGGTGCAACCGCGCCAGCAAATCGGCATTGCCGGCAAAATCAACGCTGACCGTGGCTGCACGCGGCAGGCTTTCAAGGTCATCATAGGCGACCACCTGATCGTAAAGCCCGCTCGCCGCGACAAATGCGACATTGCCGTTCGAGGTCAGGCCGATGCGCCGCACCCCCGGCGATAATTGCCGCGCCACGCTGGCCAACCCCATCGCGGTTTTGGACGACGCGCTGGTAACGACCAACTGCTCCGCCCCGAACCACCCTTGCGCCCGCAGGAAATATTCGATCAGGAACCCGGTGCGGAACAGTGGGCCAAAGATCATCCGCTCACCTTCGTGCGTCGGATCATGTTCGGGATCAACCGCAAGCCGCGTGTAGCTGTTGTAAACCGGGCTCATCGGCTGGCGATAATCGGTTGTGTCGAGAAAGCCGCCTGCGCTCACCCTGCCCGGCAACACATCAAGGTGGCTGGCCATCGGCAGGTAGCCATAGACCCGCTCACCCACCGCAAAATCAGGATGGCGGCTTTCGATCACCCGCGCATGGCCCCACATCGGGACAATGCCAAAGCCGTCCGGAGCCGGGAAGAAATCCCAGTATTTGAACCCGTCACCCACCACCGCATAGGTGATGTTGTTGGCAGTGACCGAGAAACTTTCGACCGCCAACCGCACCGCGCCTTCAGCAAGGGGTGCGAAGGGCAGTTCAGCCAACACGGCCTCGCTCAGCGCGGATTTGCGGACGTGGACTTGGGTGGTGGTCATAGGTTTCCTCCTCGGCCCAGCCTGCATTTTATTGTTCGGAATTACAAATGTCGCGGCTTGCCGATGGTTGAAACCCGCCAACCCCAATGCTGCATTGATGGGAGGTAATGGATTGCCGCATCCCCCGGATCAAGCCCGGTGGCTTCGCAATGGCGATGGTTCGTTATCCCGGCGCAGGGTGGGATTGGGGAGGCTGAGCGCAAAGTCAGAATTCATGGCGCCATCCGCCTGAGATCCCAGCTTTCGCTGGGATGACGTGGGAAGGTAAATCTACCCCCGCGCCAGCTTTTCAAGCTTGGCCTTCAGCGCGGCCTCGTCGAACGGTTTGACGATATAATCGTCTGCCCCTGCGGCGATGCCGTCATGAATGTCCTTGGCCTCACCGTTCGATGTGCAGAACACTACCACCGGTTCCTTTGGCGTGGGGATGGCGCGGAGTTTCTCCACGAACTCGATCCCGTCCATTTCCGGCATATTCCAATCGGTCAGCACCAGATCGGGCATGGATTTCTTGCAGCGGGCGAGCGCTTCTTCGCCGTTCTCCGCCTCGATCGGAACATAGCCGAGGCTGAGCGCGATTTTCGAGGACACCTTGCGAATCACGCGGCTGTCATCGACGATCAGGCAGGTTTTGGCCGTTGCGGCTGGCGCGGCGGAATCCGCATAGCGATCGCGCATCGCCTTGGCCGCAGCCACAATTGAATCCGTGTCGTCCGCGCCCGCCATCGGCGCAGCGGGTGCGCGGGATTGCATTTCGTCATGTTGCGCGGCGACCGGGGCGGCTTCCCGCGCGGCCTCACCCTGTGCCAGCTTTTCTGCCAGCGTCTTGCCTTCGATGCCGGTGCGGCGGTTGGGGCCGGAATTGCGCTTGATCAGGTTTTGCACGTTCATCGCCCCCCGCCCAACGTCGCGAACCCGGCTTCATGGCCACGCGCGGCGAAATCATCGGAGTAGGGATCTTCTTCGTCGAGCGTGCCGACGCCTTCGCCCGGGGTCATGCGGATATGCAGGTAGGGCATCCAGACATCGCCGAACTCGGCTTTCTGATACCACACGTCGAGCACATCGTAGCTCGCCCACATTCCGTCGGGCGCGCGCAGGCGGATGCCCTCACCGATACGCGGCACCGCAGCAAAGCGGATGCGATCCTGCGTCTGGTGGGTTTCGTTCTGGACTTCGATTTCTATCACGGTGCGGTCCCTGATCCTGGGACTCGGTGATAGGTCGCAAAGCTTTATGATTTACCAACGCGGCGCGAAAGGTAGTGATGGCCGCCCGCGCCCGCATCAATCCGTCGCTGGAGCCGCTTTCTTTTTGGCCGGGGCTTTCTTTTTTGCAGGCTTTTTTGCAGGCGTTTTCTTCGCGGCGGGCTTTTTGGCGGCAGCCTTTTTCGGGGCGGCTTTTTTCCGGCCCTTTTTGGCTGGCGGCCCCTTGGCGATGCGCGCGTCGATCAGCGCGATGGCGGCGTCAATCGTCACATCTTCGGGCTTGGTGTCTTTGGGGATCGTGGCGTTCGTGGTGCCATCGGTGACATAGGGGCCATAGCGACCCGGCATCACCTTGATCTCGCCCCCACTAGTGGGATGCGCGCCAAGCGTGGCGATCGGCTCTGCCGCTGCACGGGTGCCTGCGCCCCGGTTGGCGGCCTGCGCCAACAGATCGACCGCGCGGTTCATGCCGACTTCGAACACCTCGCGGGTATTGGTCAGCTTCCCATATTTGCCATCGTGGCGAAGATATGGCCCGTAACGCCCGATATTCGCTTCGATTTCCTTGCCGGTGTCAGGGTGCGCGCCGACAATGCGCGGCAGGTCGAGCAGTTTGACCGCCCAATCGAGATCGAAATCGTCCAAGTCCTTGGGAATGCTCGCGCGCTTGGCGTCCTTTCCATCGCCCATCTGCACGTAAGGGCCGAAGCGTCCGGTCTTGCGGTGAATATCTTCACCGGTTTCGGGGTGCTGGCCCATCACGCCATCATCCGCGCCGCCCTCACCTTCCCCGCCCGGTTGGGCAAAGCGGCGGGTGAATTTGCATTCGGGATAATTCACACAGGCCACAAACGCGCCGAACTTGCCACCGCGCAAGGACAGGCGCCCATTTTCGCGGCCTTCGCTGGCGCAGAGCGGGCAAGCGCGCGGATCGGCCCCGTCTTCACGCGGGGGGAACAGGAAATCGGAGAGGTATTCGTCCAGCGCCTCGGTCACTTCCGAGGGCAGCTTGTCCATCACCTCGTCGGCCTTGGGCTTGAAGTCCTTCCAGAACCGCGCGAGCACCGCCTTGTAATCCTCGCGCCCGTCGGAAACGATATCGAGTTCATCCTCCATCCCGGCGGTGAAATCATAGGCGACATAGGTGGGAAAAAACCGTTCGAGAAAGGCGGTCAGCAACCGGCCCGATTCCTCCGCGAAGAAGCGGCTTTTCTCCATCCGCACATAGGCCCGGTCACGCAGGGTCTGGATGGTCGAGGCATAGGTGGATGGCCGCCCGATGCCGAGTTCCTCCAGCCGCTTGACCAGCGATGCTTCGGAAAAGCGCGGCGGCGGCTGGGTGAAATGCTGGGTCGCATCGACGGCGCGTTTGGCCGGGCAATCACCCGCTTTCATCACGGGCAGCAGGCCGCTTTCATCGTCCTCTGAATCGTCAAAGCCTTCCTGATAGACCGCGAGAAAGCCGGGGAAGCGGATCACCTGTCCGGTGGCGCGCAACTCGTGGCTCCCGGTGGCATCACGCAGGGTGACGGTGGTGCGTTCCAACTGCGCGGTCGCCATCTGGCTCGCCATCGCGCGTTTGAAGATCAGGTCATACAGCTTGCCCTCGTCACCGCTCGCCGCGCGTTCGCGGGTGAAATCGGTCGGGCGAATCGCCTCGTGCGCTTCCTGCGCGTTCTTGGCCTTGGTGCTGTAAAAGCGCGGCTTTTCCGGGCGATAATCCTCGCTGAAACGCGCGGCGATGGCATCGCGCGCGGCCATAATCGCGCCCATATCCATCTGCACGCCGTCGGTGCGCATATAGGTGATCGCGCCCGCTTCATACAGCGATTGCGCCAGCCGCATGGTGTGCTGCGCCGAGAAACCCAGCTTGCGCGCAGCCTCCTGTTGCAGGGTCGAGGTGGTGAACGGCGGCGCGGGGTTGCGTTTGAGCGGCTTGGTTTCGACGGCTTCGACGGTGAAGCGCCCGGCTTCGACAGCGGCCTTGGCTTCCATGGCAATGCCCTGCGCACCAAGGCTAAGCTTTTCCAGCTTCTCGCCCCGGAACTTTACCAGCCGCGCATCAAACTCGGTGCCATCGTGCTGCATCCGCGCGACGACGCTCCAGTATTCGTCCGCACGAAACGCCTCGATCTCGCGCTCACGCTCGACGATCAGGCGCAGCGCGACCGATTGCACACGGCCCGCGCTTTTCGCGCCGGGCAGCTTGCGCCACAGCACCGGCGAGAGGGTGAAACCGAACAGGTAATCCAATGCGCGGCGGGCGAGATAGGCGTCGATCAACGGCTGATCGAGCTCACGCGGTTTCGCCATCGCTTCGGTCACAGCGGTTTTGGTGATCGCGTTGAAGGTGACGCGGTCGACCAGCGAAGGCACGCTTTTGCGCTTCTTCAGCAGTTCCAGCACGTGCCAGCTGATCGCTTCGCCTTCGCGGTCAGGGTCAGTCGCCAGCACAAGGCGGCTCGCGCCCTTGGCCGCATCTGCAATCTCTTTGAAGCGGCTCTGCTTGTCGCGGTAAAGTTCCCACTCCATCGCGAAATCGGCGTCGGGATTTACGCTGCCATCCTTGGGCGGCAGATCGCGGACGTGGCCGTAGGAGGCGAGAACCTTGAAGTCCTTGCCCAGATATTTCTCGATAGTCTTGGCCTTGGCGGGCGATTCAACGATGACAAGCTGCATGATAGTGCCGAGGTGTCCCTTACGTGTGTACGCGCGAGGGTGGAGCGCGGCCTCATACGGCGTCAAGCGGGTTGTGCAAGGGGGAGCTTACCCCGCCCGCCGCACCAACCCGCCCGCTTCGCGCGCCAGATCGCCCGTCAGTTCGAGTTCGAGCAGCGCCATGTGCACCGCCGCCGCGCCGGTGCCCGATTGGCGGATCAGCTCGTCAACGCTGACCGGCGCGTTGGAAAGCAGCGCGGCGATGGCGTCGGTGCTGGCCGCATCCCACGCGGCCTCAGCCAGTTCGGCATAGTCGAAATCCGCCGCCCCCTCGCTTACCCGAAAGCGGGATCGCGGTGCGCCGGTGAAACTTTGGAGGAGTTCCACCACCTCATCGGGCGTCTGCACCAGCACTGCACCTTCGCGGATCAGCTGATTGCACCCCAGCGCGCGCGCATCGAGCGGTGAGCCGGGGATCGCCATCACCTCGCGCCCCGCCTCGCCCGCCAGCCGCGCGGTGATGAGGCTGCCCGATTGCGGCGCGGCCTCGATCACCAGCGTGCCGGACGCGAGGCCTGCGATGATGCGGTTGCGCGAAGGGAAATGCCGCCCGCGTGGCTCGGTGCCGGGGGGTTGTTCGGCGATCAGCAGCGCCTCTGCCGCGATGCGTTCCTGCAAGGCTTGATGCTGCGGCGGATAGGCAATGTCGATCCCGCTGGCGATCACCCCGATGGTGGCGCGGCTGTGGTGGCCCAGCGCGCCTTCGTGCGCCGCGCCGTCGATTCCGCGAGCAAGGCCGGAGACGACGGTGAAACCCGCCTCCGCCAAGGCCGCGCCGAAATCGCGCGCCAGCTTCACCGCCGCCGCGCTGGCATTGCGCGCGCCCACCAACGCAACGCAAGGTTCTGAGGCGAGCGCCAGCTTGCCCCGGCAGGTGAGGATCGGCGGAGCAGAATCGAGTTCGGCCAGCAACGCGGGATAATCGCTCTGATCGTGGAACAGGTAACGCGCACCCGCCTTGCGCACCGCCGCCACCTCACGCTCAATGCTGTCGGCAGGTGCAGGGCGATACGGCCCGCGCGCCCTGCTGGCGAGATCGGGTAAAGCATCCAGCGCGGCTGCCGCTGTGCCGAACCGCGCGATCAATTGGCGATAGCTGACCGGGCCAATGTTGGGCGAACGCAGCAGGCGAATCCGCGCGAAGGCTTCGGCTTGGGTCAATTCAACCATCTGCGATTCCTCGCGTAGGCGGGGACCTCCTTCGAGTTCACGCAAGGTTGCAGGAGGTTCCCGCCTTCGCGGGAATTCACGGCGTTTTCTTCCCCACCCGCGGCTCCTCACCGCGCATCAACCGTCCGATATTGGCGCGATGTTGCACCAGCACGATGGCGGCGATCGCCAGCAGCGGGACGATGACATGCGGATAGCCCAGCGCCCACGCAGCCACTGGCGCGGCAATCACCGTCACCATCGACGATACCGAGGATATCCGGCTGAGATACAACGTCGCGGCCCAGATCGCGGCGCAGATCAGCATTGCGGGCCACGCCAGCGCCAGCAACGCGCCCGCCGCGCTGGCGAACCCCTTGCCGCCCTTGAACGCCAGCCACGGGGTGAAGCAATGCCCGGCCACCGCCGCGACAGCCGCGATACCTTCCGTTCCCGGCCAGAAATGCCCCGCCACCAGTACCGGCACCGCCGCCTTGGCCGCATCGAGCAGCACGGTTCCCGCCGCCAGCCCCTTGTTCCCGGTGCGCAGCACATTGGTCGCGCCGATACTGCCACTGCCGATATTGCGCACATCGCCAAGCCCCGCCGCACGGGTCAGGATCAGGCCAAACGGGATCGATCCGAGGGCAAAGCCCAGCAAAGCGGCGAAAACTGGTTCCAAGTCACTCTCCGTTCGGGCTGAGCTTGTCGAAGCTCCGTAGTTCTTCTAGCGAACATTTCTGTAAGGAAAAACGGCCCTTCGACAAGCTCAGGGCCAACGGAAGTTGTGTTTTGCACTTATCCTCCCCCATCCTGCTGTTCGATTCCGGTGTTGGCGGGCTGACGGTGTATGACGCCTTGCGCAAAGTCCTGCCCCACGCCCCGGTTATTTACGCTGCCGACCTTGCGGGCCTGCCCTATGGCACCAAGACCGAGGCGCAGATTGCCGCGCGGGTTTCTGGCCTGCTGGGGCGGATGGCGGAACGATACCAGCCGCGCCTCGCCTGCATTGCCTGCAACACCGCCAGCACCATCGCGCTGGGCATGGTGCGCGATGTGCTGGAGATTCCGGTGGTGGGCACGGTGCCCGCGATCAAGCCCGCCGCTGCGATCACCAAAACCGGCACCATCGGCCTGATCGGCACTAACGCGACCATCCGCCAGGCCTATGTCGATGATTTGGAGGCACGGTTTGGCAATGGCACCCGGTTGCTGCGCATCGCCGCGCCCGGCCTGGTCGCTGCGGCTGAAGCAAAGCTGCGCGGGCACCCTGTCGATCCGGCATTGATCGCGGACATCCGCGCGCGGCTTGCGGCGATGCCCGGCGGCGATACGATCGACACGCTGGTGCTCGCCTGCACGCACTTTCCGCTACTGGCCGATGAACTCACTGCCGCGTTTGGTGACCAAGTGGCACAGGTTGACGGCGCGCAAGGCATCGCGCGGCGCATCGCAGACCTGCTTAAAGGACAAGATTTCGCCGCGAGCGGCCCCAATCGCTTCATCACCACCGGACCGCTGTCAGGCGCAGCCGGGCTGGAGCCCGCGCTCACGGCGCGCGGGTTCGGCGCTGCGGAGGCGTTCTGAACACCGCCAATTCCCTTGCGAAACACTCGCAAAGATCGTGGTGGCAAAACCGATTACCCTGACCTAAAAACCCGCGAAACATTTACTCCACTTGTGGGTTATGAACGCAAACGTTCGGAACAATGGGCGCGACGGATCATCCATCCGCACCGCCCGCAACACAAAGAGCCGCGTGTGAATTACGATCAGATTTTCGACCAGGCGATTGACCGCTTGCACGAAGAAGGCCGCTACCGGGTCTTTATCGACATCATGCGGAACAAGGGCGCCTATCCCAACGCGCGCTGTTTCCACGGGCACAACGGGCCGAAACCGATCACGGTGTGGTGTTCCAACGACTATCTGTGCATGGGTCAGCACGAAAAGGTGATCGCCGCGATGGAAACCGCGCTGCACGATGTTGGCGCAGGGTCGGGCGGCACCCGCAATATCGGCGGCAACACCCATCTGCATATCGAGCTGGAACGCGAATTGGCCGACCTGCACGGCAAGGACGGCGCGCTGCTGTTCACCTCGGGCTATGTGTCGAACGATGCGACGCTGTCCACGCTGGCGCGGTTGCTGCCGGGCTGCGTGATTTTCTCGGACGAACTGAACCACGCCAGCATGATCGCAGGCATCCGCAATTCGGGCTGCGAGAAACGGGTGTTCCGGCACAATGATGTCACGCATCTGGAAATGCTGCTCGCCGCCGAAGACCCTGACACGCCCAAACTGATCGCGTTTGAAAGCGTTTATTCGATGGATGGCGATGTCGCCCCGATCCATGCGATCTGCGATCTGGCGGATAAATACAACGCGCTCACCTATATCGACGAAGTTCACGCGGTCGGGATGTATGGGCCGCGGGGCGGCGGGATTTCCGAACGTGATAATGCCGCACACCGGATCGACATTATCGAAGGCACTTTGGGCAAGGCGTTCGGGGTGATGGGCGGCTATATCGCGGCGAGCACCAAGGTGATCGACTGCATCCGCTCCTATGCGCCCGGCTTCATCTTCACCACGTCGTTATCGCCGGTGCTTGTGGCAGGCGTGCTGGCATCGGTGCGGCATTTGAAAGAGAGCAACGTCGAGCGCAACGCTCAGATGCGCGCCGCCGCCATGCTCAAGCTGAAATTCGCCGAGGCTGGCCTGCCGGTGATGGATTCTGTCACCCATATCGTCCCGCTGATGGTGGGCGATCCGGTGCGCGCGAAAAAGATCAGCGATATCCTGCTGGCCGAATACGGCGTCTATGTGCAGCCGATCAACTTCCCCACCGTGCCGCGCGGCACCGAACGCCTGCGCTTCACACCGGGGCCGCATCACAGCGAGCCGATGATGGACGAGTTGACGAGCGCGCTGGTGGAAATCTGGGACAGACTGGAGCTGGAACTGGCCGAGGCGGCGTAACGTCCTTTGACGCGCCGCGCGGCTGGGCTAGGCATTCTCCCGATCAGATTCGGGAGAATATAGTGAGCGGGACGCCAGATCAGACTTACGCCGAGGTCGTCCTTGGCCGCCGCAGCATTCGCGGCTATCTCGACAAGGCGGTGCCGCGCGCGCTGATCGAGGAAGTGCTTGCCCTCGCGATGCGCTCGCCCTCATCAATGAACACCCAGCCGTGGCATTTCCATGTCATCACTGGCGAGCCATTAAGCCGCATCCGGCGCGGCAATACCGAACGGATTTTGGCGGGCGAACCCGATAGCCGCGAATTTCGCCGGGGGGAGCCGTTTGCAGGCGTCCACCGCGACCGGCAGGTTGAGGTTGCCAAGCAATTGTTCGGCGCGATGGGGATCGAACGCGATGATAAGCCCGCCCGGCAGGACTGGGTGCTGCGCGGTTTCCGCCAGTTCGATGCGCCGGTCTGCGTGATCGTCACCTACGACCGCGAATTGTCCGGCAGCGATGACACCGCGTTTGATTGCGGCGCGGTAACAAGCGCGCTGGTCAACGCGGCGTGGAGCCGGGGGCTGGGCTGCGTGATCAACAGCCAGGGTATCATGCAAAGCCCGGTCGTGCGCGAACACGCGGGCATTCCCGACGATCAGGTAATCATGAAAGCCGTCGCGATGGGCTGGCCCGACCCGGATTTCCCCGCCAACGCCGTCGTGTCCTTGCGCAAAAGCGTGGACGAGGCCGCGCGGTTTGTGGGATTTGATTAAGCACCGTCAACGCTGGCCTCGCGTTTCGGAAAACATGGCTAGACCCTATTAACCCCGCCCCATCCCCGCATACCCGGCCGCCTCTGAACCGATCAATTTACGGGGCCTGAGCGGAGAAAATCTCACCCCTTGATATTTGTCAATTCAATCGCTCAGACAGCGATCTAACGCCATATTCCACTAGATCATGTGTGCGTGACTACGTCGCAGCACGATATGTAGACTAACTCAGGAGCATGGCGATGTCACTACAGTCACCTTTACGTCAAGCCGACAACGCAATCGAGCACGCCAGCCAGATACAAAATCTGGCCGACCAGATAGGCCCGGGCCGTTCGATCAACTGCACCGAAACCGTCAGCGAATATATCTCGGGCGCAGACTGGCGGATCAAGGCCAATGCCAATGTCGGCTATTCGCAGGCCGGGCTAGTGAGCAACGTGGCAGGAAAGGTGATCGCCAATTTCTGGCTCGACGAAGTCTACGCGCCCGAAGAAGGCATCGCCCATCGCCGGGGTGATATGCACATCCACGATCTCGATTGCCTGACAGGCTATTGCGCGGGCTGGTCGTTGAGAGCCCTGCTGAACGACGGGTTCAACGGCGTAGCCGGGCGCGTTTCGTCCCGCCCGCCCCGCCATTTTCGCGAAGCATTAGGGCAGATGAGCAATTTCCTTGGCATCCTTCAGTCCGAATGGGCTGGCGCGCAGGCCTTTTCCAGCTTTGACACCTATCTTGCGCCCTATGTATTCCGCGACGGCTTATCCTTTGCCGAGATCAAGAAGGCGATCCGCCAGTTCGTCTATAACCTGAACGTGCCGGCGCGTTGGGGCCAGTCGCCCTTTACCAACATCACGCTAGACATCACCGTGCCCGAAGATCTGCGCGATCTTTACCCGACCTATCATGACCGCCACCTGTTCACCGGTCTTGACGATGACGCCCTGCTCGCCCGCGCACAGACGCGCGACATGGGCATCCGCAGTCTCGACGATATGACTTTCGCTCACTTCACGCCGGAGATGGAGCAGATCGTGATCGCCTATTACGAAGTCATGACCGAAGGCGATGCCACCGGACAACCATTCACCTTCCCCATTCCCACGGTCAACATCACCGAAGATTTCGATTGGGATAGCAAAGTCGCCAGCGCGGTGTTCGACAACGCGGCCAAGGTGGGGTCTTCCTATTTCCAGAACTTCATCGGCAGCCAGTATATCAGCGACCCTGTCACCGGCGAACGTCGCACCAATCCCGAAGCCTATTCCCCCGGCGCGGTGCGATCAATGTGCTGCCGTCTGCAATTGGACCTGCGCGAATTGCTGAAGCGCGGCAACGGACTGTTCGGCTCTGCCGAGATGACCGGGTCGCTGGGGGTGGTGACAATCAACATGGCGGCGCTGGGATACCGCTTCAAGGATGATCTGCCTGGCCTGATGGCCGAACTTGACCGGTTGATGGACCTGGCCAAATCGACGCTGGAGAAAAAACGGGCGTTCGTGCAGCAGATGTATGATCGCGGGCTCTACCCCTATACGGCGCGCTACCTTCCGTTTCTTCGCAACCATTTTTCGACCATCGGGGTCAATGGGATGAACGAAATGGTTCGCAACTTCACTGGCGACAAATCTGACCTTACCGAGCGGGACGGGATCGCCATGGCGCTGTCCATCCTCGATCACATGCGGGCGCGGCTGGTCGGGTATCAGGAACAGACCGGAAATCTCTACAATCTTGAGGCGACCCCGGCCGAAGGCACGACCTATCGCTTTGCCAAGGAAGACCGCAAACGCTTTCCCGACATCATTCAGGCTGGGAGCGGTGAGAACATCTATTACACCAACAGCTCGCAGATCCCGGTCGATCATACCGACGATCCGTTCGAGGCGTTGGAACTGCAGAACGAATTGCAATGCAAATATACCGGCGGCACGGTGTTGCACCTTTACATGAGTGAAAAGCTTTCCAGCGCGGATGCGGCACGCAATTTGCTCAGGACGGTGTTGACCAATTACCGCCTGCCCTATGTCACCTTGACCCCGGTGTTCTCGGTCTGCGACACGCATGGCTATCTTGCCGGGGAACAGCCCGAATGCCCGCAATGCGGCCAGCAGACCAAGGTCTGGACCAGAGTGATGGGGTATTTTCGGCCTGTGGACAGCTTCAACAAGGGCAAGCAGGGCGAACACCGCCAACGCCGCCATTTCACCGAAGACGCGGCAATGGTGGCGGATCTGTTTGCGCCCACGCACTAGCCCGTGCCCGCGCCAAGTCTTGACGAGCGTAAAAGAGCGCACGCATCCACGCCCTTTTACGCTGTCACCCCATTCACGATGCTCGACTTCCCCGGTCGCACCGCGTGCATCGTCTGGCTGGCGGCCTGCAACATGCGCTGCGGATACTGCCACAATCCGCAAATCGTGCTTGGTAAAGGCACGATCTCGACCGACGCCGTGCTGGCGTTCCTCCAGCGGCGCAGGGGACTGCTCCATGGGGTGGTGCTGTCGGGCGGAGAGGCCACCGCGTGGCCCGGCCTGATCGATTTCACCGCGCGGGTGAAGGCGTGGGGGTTTGCGATCAAGCTTGATACCAACGGGCTGCGACCCGATGTTGTCGAGCACCTGCTGGGGCGCGGCCTCGTCGATTATATCGCGCTCGACTACAAGGCACCGCAGCACCGCTTCGTCGCCGTGACCGGCACGACTGCCTATCGCCGCTTTTCACGCACGCTCGACCTGCTGTGTGCACAGAACGCTGTGCCCTTCGAGGCGCGCACGACAATTCATGACGCGCTGATGGATGAAGCAGACATCATCACCATCGCCAGCGACTTGCACAGACGCGGCTATCGCGGCGACTATGCGCTTCAGCCCGCAATAACCGGACGTGATCGCCCGACGCTCGGCGCGTTACCGCCGCAGATGAAGGAATGGGACCTTGCCCGGTTGCAAGCAAGGTCTCCGGTCAAGCTCCAGATTCGCCAGCCATAAACGGCGAGATAATCGTGGCAGTCGGGCGAAACCTCCGTCCTTGATCGATATCAAGGCAGTCACCTCGATTTGCTTACAGCAATGTCAGTAAGCAAGGGAGTATGGCGTGCCGACGGTCGTGTTTGTGCAGCAGGATGGGACAAGGCACCCGGTATCCGCAATGGCCGGGTTGTCGCTGATGGAAGCGGCGGTGATCAACAAGGTGCCGGGAATCGAAGGCGATTGCGGCGGCTTTTGCGCCTGCGGAACCTGTCACGTCTATCTTGACGATGAAGCCTCCTCCGCCAGCGTGCCCGCAATGCACGAGTTGGAGCGGGCGACGCTCGAATTTGCATATGATGTCGGCCCTGACAGCCGCCTCGCCTGCCAAATTCCCCTTACCGAAGCAATGGACGGCATGATCATACGCCTGCCTGCCCGACAATATTGAACACGCGCTCAGCGCTTTGCCGAGCCAATTGGGAGAGTGACATGGAACTGGTTCAAGATCGCAGTGGCGATGAAATGCCTGTCTGGCTGGCTGGCAAAACCCCCGATGACATCTATCGCAGCCCGCTCGAAATCGCCTGGACGTTCGATTATCTGATGTCAGGCGACAAGATCGAGGATCTCTACCGCCGGGCCAAGCAGGATCAGTGGAACAGCGACGAACGGCTGCCTTGGGACATGACCGTCGATCCATCACGCCCGCTGATCAATGACGCACAGGACATCTATCACCGGATGCCGTTCTTCCAGAAGCTGTCAAAATCGCAGCAGGAAAACTTCACCGCCCATTCAACCGCGCAGCTTTTGTCGCAATTCCTGCATGGTGAACAAGGCGCGCTGATGACAGCGGCCTGCATCACGCATTCAGTGCCCGATGCCACTGCAAAACTTTATGCCGCCACCCAGACAATGGACGAAGCACGGCATGTCGAGGTGTTTGCCAAATATTGCGACAAGGTCGCGATGGTCTACCCGATGTCCGGCTGGCTCAAGCAGTTGATTGACGCAACCCTGAAGGCTGATCGATACGAAAAGATCATGATCGGCATGAACATGATTGTCGAAGGGCTGGCGCTTGGCGCCTTCAACAACATGTATCGTTCGACCCAGTGCGAACTGCTCAAACAGTTGACCTTTAACGTCATGCGCGATGAATCGCGGCATGTGTCCTTCGGCCACGCCTATCTCGGGCCAGTCATCGCCGGCCTGCCCGAAGATGAGGTGGAAGACTTGGCCGCTTTCGCCTTTGAAGCCGTGCGCATCCTTGCCTTCGCGGGAACCGCCGGAACGATCGCCAGCAGGGTTGATCCCGGTTTCATGCTGGTGCTGCAGAATTGCGAGATCGATCCTGATGATTTCTTCGCGGGCCTGAAAGACGCCGAAGAACTCGGCATCGCTCGCCAGCTACCCCCCGGCCAGATCCACTCGCTCGAACATCTGATGCTGCCTGCGCTGGCGCGGGTCGGCCTGCTCACCCCGCATATCCGCAAGCAGTACGATGAAGCCGGGATTCCCGTTTCCGAAGACCCGCGCATCCTGCACGCGATGGAAGGCGGGCATCCGGTCGCGGCGTGATCAGCAGCGCGCGGCGACCCGCAAACGCCGCGCACTTGGCCGCCATTATTGAACGGGTGAAGCCGTCCGCTCGATCAGCTATAGGCTTCGTCCATGATCGCAATTTCGCCAGTCATTATTATCGCTGCCGGGGGCGATGGCGAACGTATCGGTGGCGGCAAGCCCTTGCGGACGCTTGCTGGCCGCCGCCTGCTGGATCACGCGATTGATTGGGCAAAAACACAGTCGGATCTGGTGGCGCTGGCGCTGAAGGATACGGCGCAGCTGCCGCCTTCAAACCTGCCCATCCGGCTCGACCGCCAGCCCGGCCTCGGCCCGGTCAGCGCGCTCGATAGCGCATTTCGCTTTGGCGCTGAGGCAGGGCGAACCCACGCCGTGCTGATTGGCTGCGACCAACCCTTTTTGCCGCCCGACCTTGTCACCACACTGGCGTCGCGCATCGGCGCGCACGGGGCGGCCATGCCGGTGAGTCTGGGGCGTCATCAACCGATGGCAAGCCTGTGGCGGATTGACGAGGCTGCACTTGAACGGTTCATTGCAGGCGGTGGCCGGTCGCTGTGGCGGTTTGCTTCGGCCGTCGGCGCGGTGTCGGTCGAATGGGAAGCATCGGCGACCGAAGACCCGTTTGCCAACATCAACGATCTAGATCACCTGGCCAAGGCCGCAACACGATTCAGAAATCGAGCGCAATAACCGGATCGCCCGCTTCGGCTGCGGAGGAGCCGGACGGACGGCGGATCAGCCAGTCGGCCCGCGCCAGCGCTGCCTGCGCGCCGCTATCCTGATTGGTGATCGGTTCCAGCCCAGCCTCGCCCCAATGGGCGCGAAGGAAAGTCTCACGATCGCCGGTGGCGGGGATCCCGGCCGCCAGCGGAATTGTCCGCCAAGGCAAGGTTTCGCGCACGCATTGCCCCTGCAAACCCGCCAGCAGCGGAACCAGAAACAGGCGCGCAGTAACCATTGCCGAGGTCGGATTGCCGGGCAGGCCCAGCACCCATTTGCCCTTTGCCCGCCCCAGCCACACCGGCTTGCCCGGTTTCAGGGCGACTTTGGAAAACAGCAGTTCCAGCCCATGGGGCGCGAACATCGGCTTGGCGAAATCGCGCTCTCCCACTGAAGCGCCGCCGGTGACAATCACCACATCGGCCTGTTGCAACATCTCCCCGGCCAATCGTTCAAGCGCTGGCAGACTGTCCTGACCGATCATTCGGGCGACCACCCTGCCCCCTTCCCGTTCCGCCATCGCGGCCACGCCGAAGGTCACACTTTCGGGAATGGCGTCTTCACGCAGGTGCGCCATGCCAGGCGTTGCCAATTCATCGCCGGTGCCGATGATTGCCACGCTGGGCCGTGCGGAAACCGTGACGCTCGCCCGGTCGGCAGCCGCCGCGGCGATCATCGCGCGCGGGGTAAGGCGGGTGCCCGCTGGCAACAGGATATCGCCTTCGCAAATGTCGCTTCCGGCCGCGCGCACGTGCCAGCCGGGGCCATAGCCATCGGCAAAGCACACGTCATCGCCTTCGCGGCTGGCGTATTCCTGCATGATGCAGCGATCGGTGCCCGCTGGCATCGGCGCGCCGGTAAAGATGCGCACAGCCTCACCCGGTCTGACAGGATTGGCGAAGCTCGCCCCTGCGCGTGCCTCCCCGATGACGCGCAGCACCGTGCCGGGGCGCGTGGCCGCATCCGTGACCGCATAACCATCCATCGCGGCCGTCGCGGTGCGCGGGTAAGTGCTGCGCGCGATCAGCGGCGCGGCGAGCACGCGGCCCGCGCCCTCGGCCAGCGGTATTTCCACGCCTGCGAGCGGGGCGACCGCATCTTCGAGCAGGGCCAGCGCTTCATCAACGCTGATCACGCGCAAACGCCCCTGAGGCGCGGCAGTGCCCCCGCAATCGAGCACGGCTTGTGGCGACTGTCGAATTCGAGTTCAAGCAATCCGTCCCACGCATCGCGGCACGCCCCGGTCGATCCCGGCACACAGAAGATAAATGCATCGCCCGCCTGCCCGGCAAAGGCGCGTGATTGCATGGTGGCGACGCCCACGCTGGCAAGGCTCTTGTTATGGAACGCGACAGAAAACCCGTCCATCTCGCGGCGCAGCAGCGGCTTGACCGCTTCGGGGGTGTTGTCACGCGGGGAAAAGCCGGTGCCGCCGGTGGTGAGGATGATCTCGATTTCCGGTCGCGCGAGCCAATCTTGCAACTGTGCGCGGATATCAGCGATCTCATCCTTCACAATCGCGCGGTCGATCAGCCGGTGCCCCGCAGCCTGCACGCGATCACACAGCAGCGCGCCCGATGTATCGGTTGCCAGACTGCGCGTATCCGAAATGGTCAGCACCGCCATGCCGAGCGGGTAGAAAATCGCCTCTGTGTCAATTCCAGCCATCGGGCCTTAGCCTCCTATTGATGCAAGATGCGGGGTTGCTCCGCTATTACCATCATGCAGGCGGTGTGCGGGAGCCTTGGTTGCGACAAGCCCGCGAATATGCGCAATCAACGGCTGCGGATCATCGGTGGAAAGCAGCGGGCGTAAATCGCTGCCGCCATCGCCGAACAGGCACAGATGCAGCCGCCCGTCCGATGACAGCCGCAGCCGGTTGCAACTGGCGCAGAAATCTTTTGCATAGGGCGCGATGATCCCGATCCGCCCCTTGGCATCGGGGTGCCCCAGCTCAACGGCTGGCCCGGCCCCCGGCGCACGGGGCAGGCGGTGCCAGCCTGCCGCCTCCAACCGATCAATCACACTTTGCCCGGCGATGTGGCGGTCGCGGAAAAACGCGGCGTTATCATTGGTGCGCATTACCTCGATAAAGCGCAGCGAAAGGTCGCGGGCGCGCACGAAATCAACCATCGCCGCCAGTTCATCATCATTGACCCCGCGCATCAGCACCGCGTTCAGTTTGACGCTGTCAAAGCCAGCGGCACCCGCAGCCTCGATCCCGCGCAGCACTTCGGCCAATCGGTCGTGCCCGGTGATCGCGGCAAAGCGCGCCGGGTCTAGCGAATCGACGCTGACGTTGATCGCGCTGATCCCCGCATCGCGCCACGCCTGCGCCCGCTGCGCCAGACGATAACCATTGGTGGTCACCGCCACGCGGCGGATGCCCGGCACTGCGGCGACCGCGCGCGCCACATCCTCGAAATCGCGCCGCAAGCTCGGCTCGCCGCCGGTCAGCCTGACTTTCCACAGACCCAATTGCGCGAAGGCTGTCACCGCGCGGCGGATTTCATCGCCCGACAATTCGACCGGACGGTTGCACGGTTTGCGGTAGCTATCGGGTAGACAATAGGTGCAGCGGAAATTGCACACCTCGGTCAGCGACAGGCGCAGATATTCGAACCGACGGCCAATGCCATCGTGCAAGGGAGCGGCGATCGGCAGGATATCGGGGGAACGGGCGATGGTCACTGCACCAGCGGCCCATCGGCAATCGGCAGATCGACCCCGGTGATGGCGGTGCGGCTGGCAAGGATCGAAAGATATTGCGCCACCGCCTTGCGATAGCTGGCTTCCTCCAGATAATCGCGGATGGCCTCCTCGACCGCTTCGAACGGCAATTGCTGCCCTTCCGCCCGCCGTCCTGCGCGGATTACGTGCACGCCAAACCGGGTGCGCACTGGCTCTGCGCACAATTGCCCTTCGGCCAGCGCGAACAGCGCCGCTTCGAATTCGGCCACGGTCTGGCCCTTGCCAATCTGGCCGAGATTGCCGCCCTGCTCCTTTGATGGGCAGGCCGATTTGGCCTGGGCCAACTGGGCAAAACACCCTGGATCGGCCTGCACCGCGCGTATCGCGGTGCGCGCATCGCCCACCGCAAGGCCATAGGCAAAGCTGTCATCAGGGCTCGCGGAAAACAGGATATGTTCAGCCTCGATCAGCGTTTCGCTGGCAAAGCGATCCCGGTGGCGATCATAGAACCGCCGTGCCTCATCCGTGGTCGCCTGCGGCACAGTGATTTCCTGCGTCAGCAGCGCATCGATCCGCGCATCATCGGGGGCGAGCGGGCGGCCTTGCGCATCGCAGCGATCCCCGGCTTCGATTGCCAACCGCTCCGCCTCGGCCAGCAGCAATTGCCGGATCGCCAGCGCCTCGGCCGCGGCTTGCCATGCGGCGGCGGCATCGGGTGCGGGGTGGTTTTGCGCCTCGGCAGCGATGGCGGCGGGGGTGATTTCGACCCCGCCAACCTGCACTGCAACACGTTCGATCACGTCATCCATGGCTGATGCTCCGGCGCGAACGCACGAGCTGATAACCGCCGCGCCACAGATAACGCACCGGGGCTGACAGCATATGCACCAGCCGGGTGAAGGGGAAGATCAGCAGGATCGTCAGCCCGAGGAAAATGTGCAGTTTGAAGATGATATGGACATCGGCGACATGGCTCGCTGCATCACCCTGAAAGGTAAAAATGCCCTGCGCCCAGGTCATGAACTTGACCATTTCGCCGCCATCCAGATGCTGCGCTGACAGCGGGATGGTGGTCAACCCCAGTGCCAGTTGCACCCACAGGATCAGAATGATGGCATTGTCGGCGAAGCTGGAATTGGCGCGCACGCGCGGATCGAAAAAGCGGCGGTGGATCAGCAAAGTCGCACCGATAATCGCCGCCACCCCGGCGATGCCGCCCGCAATAATCGCCAGCAATTGTTTGGCCCCGTGGCTGATCCCCAGCGCATCGAACAGCGCAATCGGGGTCAGCAACCCGATCAGATGGCCAAAGAAAATGAACAATACGCCGATATGAAACAACACCGATCCGACCATCAACTGTTTGCGCCGCAACAACTGACTGGAACCCGAACGCCAGCTATAGGGTTCGCGGTCGAACCGGATCACCGAACCAATCGCAAGCACCGCCAGCGCGATGTAGGGATAGATGCCGAACAGCAGGTGGTTGATGAAATTTTCCATGGTTCAGCTCCGGTTGGCGGTTGTGGCAGGCAGGGGCGCGCGCATCCGGTCTAGGATGGCGCTCACCTGCGGGCAGGCAGCAGTGGGATCGGGCGCAGCATCGGCGGTGAAGCGGATTTCCTCTTCCTCCCACTGCGCATCCAATTCGGCGAGCGTTTCGGGGTCTTCGACCGGCGGCAACGCTTTCGCCGCCTCCTCGTTCATTTCGATCCCGGCAATGTCGCAGAGCAGGGCAAACACCGGTGCATAGTCCGATTGCTTCTCGGCCAGCCGCGCGGCGAGTGCGATCAGCACCACGCCAGGTTCGGCCAACGCATCGCGCGCGGCGGCGGGCGGCAGGGTTGAACAATAATCGAGGAACAGCGGCAGATAATCGGGCAGTTCGTTGCCTTCCGGCTCCAGCCCCGCATCAAGATAGCGCCCGCGCAAATCGACCATCGCCTGCCCCCGGTCGCGGCTTTCGCCGTGAACGTGTTCGAACAGGTGCAGGCTATGCGCGCGGCCCCGGTCGAACAGTTCGACATAGGTTTCCTGCACATCATAGACGTCCCCGGTGGCAAGCCGCGTCAGCAGCGGTTCAAGCGCCGCCACGCCGTCCGCAGGCAGCGCCGGATCAGCCGCCAATCGCTGGCGAATTTCGCCGATCACCGCTTGCAGATCACGCGAGGGATATTGCAGCAGCAACGAGATGAGATGGAGCGACGTCATGACAGCACCTCCCCTCCAATATGGGGCGTCGGGGTTTGCAGCTTCTTGCGCGCCGGGGCACCGAACAGGTTGGCATCGCTCGATCCGCCCGAACAGCCGTTGCCAAACGAGAAACCGCACGAACCGCGTTCCTCGAACATGTCCTCGGCATCTTCGCGGTGGCCGGTGGGGATGACGAAGCGATCCTCGTAATCGGCCAGCGCCATCACCTTGTACATTTCCTCGATCTGCGCGCCGGTCAGGCCGACGGCTTCGGCGATGCTTTCATTATGCACGCCGTCGACCGTTTTGGCGCGCATATAGCCGCGCATCGCCAGCATCCTTTCAAGGCACAACGCCACCGGCTCCTCGTCGCCTGCGGTCAACAGGTTGGCAAGGTATTTGAGCGGGATGCGCAAGGACCGCACATCGGGCATATTGTTGTTGACCGAAATCTGCCCCGCGCTCGCCGCCGCATTGATCGGTGACAGCGGCGGCACATACCAGACCATCGGCAGCGTGCGATATTCGGGGTGGAGCGGGAAGGCGACCTTCCATTCCATCGCCATCTTGTAAACCGGCGAATGGCGCGCAGCCTCCAGCCAGTTTTCGGGCACGCCGTCTTTGCGCGCCTGTTCGATCACCGCCGGATCATGCGGATCGAGGAAGATATCGAGCTGCGCCTGATACAGATCCTCGACATTCTCGGCGCTCGCCGCTTCCTCGATGCGGTCGGCATCATACAGCATCACGCCGAGATAGCGGATCCGCCCGACGCAGGTTTCGCTGCACACGGTCGGCTGGCCTGCCTCGATGCGCGGATAGCAGAAGATGCACTTCTCGCTCTTGCCGGATTTCCAGTTGTAGTAGATTTTCTTGTAGGGGCAGCCCGACACGCACATCCGCCAGCCCCGGCACGCCTCCTGATCGATCAGGACGATGCCGTCCTCCTCGCGCTTGTAAATCGCACCCGATGGGCACGCGGCGACGCAGGTGGGGTTGAGGCAATGTTCGCACAGGCGCGGCAGATACATCATGAAGGTGTTTTCAAACTGGCCGTAAATCTCCTTCTGCACCCCGTCGAAATTGTAATCTTCCGACCGCTTGGAAAACTCGCCGCCCAGGATTTCTTCCCAGTTCGGCCCCCATTCGATCTTTTCCATCCGCTGGCCTGAAATCAGGCTGCGCGGGCGCGCGGTGGGGAAGGCCTTGCTTTCGCCCGCCTTTTGCAAATGGGCGTAATCGAAGGTGAAGGGTTCGTAGTAATCGTCAATCTCAGGCAAGTCGGGGTTGGCGAAAATCTTCGCCAGCAGCCGCCATTTGCCGCCCATCTTGGGCCGGATTGATCCGCCGGGAGTGCGCACCCAGCCGCCGTTCCAGCGTTTCTGGTTCTCCCAATCTTTGGGATAGCCGATGCCCGGTTTGGTTTCGACATTGTTGAACCATGCGTATTCCATGCCTTCGCGGCTGGTCCACACGTTCTTGCACGTGACCGAGCAGGTGTGACACCCGATGCACTTATCAAGGTTCAAAACCTTGCCGATTTGCGCGCGGATTTTCATGCCACGGTCTCCCCTTCGGCCAAGGCCCCTTCGAGCCAGTCGACCTTCTGCAATTTGCGAACGATGACATATTCGTCGCGGTTGGAACCGACAGTGCCGTAGTAGTTGAAGCCATAGGCCAGTTGCACGTAGCCGCCGATCATATGGGTGGGTTTCAACACCGCGCGCGTCACCGAATTATGGATGCCGCCGCGCTGCCCGGTCAGCGGCGATCCGGGGACGTTCACGATCTTTTCCTGCGCGTGATACATGAACAAGGTGCCTTCCTTCATCCGCTGCGACACCACCACGCGGGCCACCAGCGCGCCATTGGAATTGAAGGTTTCCACCCAGTCATTATCGACCAGCCCGGCCTTGGCCGCGTCAACCTCGCTCATCCACACAATCGGCCCGCCGCGTGACAGGGTGAGCATCAGCAGGTTGTCGGTATAGGTCGAATGGATGCCCCATTTCTGGTGCGGGGTGATGAAGTTGAGGATCACGTGCGGCGCGTCCTTGGCTTCATCCAGCATCGGTTTCACCGCCTTGGTGTCAATCGGCGGGCGATAGACGCAGAAGCCTTCGCCAAAGGCCCGCATCCACTTGTGATCCTGATACAGCTGTTGGCGCCCGGTCAGAGTGCGCCACGGGATCAACTCGTGGACGTTGGTGTAACCCGCGTTGTAGCAGACGTGCTCGCTTTCGATGCCCGACCATGTGGGTGACGAGATGATCTTCCTCGGCTGCGCCTGAATGTCGCGGAAGCGGATTTTCTCGTCTTCCTTGGGCCGCGCCAGATGGGTGTGATCGATCCCGGTTTTCTTGCCCAGATCGGCCCACGCCTTGACCGCAACCTCGCCATTGGTTTCGGGCGCGAGCATCAGGATCACCTCGGCAGCGTCAATCGCGCTCTCGATCTGCGGCATCCCCTTGCCCGGACCTTCCGCCAGCACCGCCCCGTTGAGCGCGCGCAGGTTGGCGACCTCGTGATCGGTGTTCCAGCCGATCCCCTTGCCGCCATTGCCGAGCTTTTCCATCAGCGGGCCGAGCGCGGTGAATTTCTGGTAGAGTTCGGCATAATTGCGTTCAACCAGCGCAACATTGGCCATAGTCACGCCGGGGATCGGTTCGGTTTCACCCTTGCCCCAATCGGCCACATCATAAGGCTGGGCGATTTCATTGGGGCTGTCATGCTGGATCGGGGTCAGCACCAGATCCTGTTCCACCCCCAGCACTTCGGGCGCGATTTCCGAGAATTTCTTGGCGATGCCCTTGTAGATGTCCCAGTCGCTGCGCGATTCCCACACCGGATCGACCGCGGCCGACAGCGGGTGGATAAACGGGTGCATGTCCGACGTGTTGAGATCGTCCTTTTCATACCAGCTCGCGGTCGGCAGCACGATGTCGGAATAGACGCAGGTGGTCGACATCCGGAAATCGAGCGTCACCAACAGGTCAAGCTTCCCCTTGGGCGCATCATCGTGCCACTTTACATCCTTGGGTTTCTGCGCCCCGGTTTCGCCCAGATCCTTGCCCTGCACACCGTGCGCGGTGCCAAGCAGGTGTTTGAGGAAATATTCGTGGCCCTTGCCCGAAGACCCCAGCAGGTTTGACCGCCACACGAACATGTTGCGCGGCCAGTTGGCCGGATCATCCGGGTCGAAACACGACATTTCCAGATCGCCTGCCTTCAACGCCTGCGCCACATAATCCTTGGGCGCCATGCCGCTGGCCTTGGCCGCGCGGCCCACTTCCAGAGGATTGGTTTTCAATTGCGGCGCGGATGGCAGCCAGCCCATGCGTTCGGCCCGCGCGTTATAATCGATCAGGCTGGCGTCCCAATCGCCATCGGGCGCGGTGGGGGACAGGATTTCCTCCACCCCCAGCGTTTCATAGCGCCATTGATCGGTGTGGGCGTAGAAGAAGCTGGTCGAATTCATCTGGCGCGGCGGGCGGTTCCAATCGAGCGCGAAGGCCAGCGGCAGCCACCCGGTTTGCGGACGCAGTTTTTCCTGGCCGACATAATGCGACCAGCCGCCGCCCGATTGACCCACACAGCCGCACATCACCAACAGGTTGATGATGCCGCGATAATTCATGTCCATGTGGTACCAGTGGTTAAGCCCGGCCCCCAGGATCACCATCGATTTGCCCTTGGTCACTTCGGCATTGGTGGCAAATTCGCGTGCGGCGGTGATAATGTGATCGGCGGGAACACCGCAGATTTTCTCTGCCCAGGCGGGAGTGTAGGGCACCATCTCACCATAATCGCGCGCCACATGATCGCCGCCCAATCCCCGGTCGAGCCCGTAATTGGCGCAAAACAGATCGAACACGGTGGCAACGAACGCCTGCCCGTCCTTGAGCTGCATCTGGCGCGCCGACACCCGGCGTTTCAGTACGCTGGGGTGATCGGTGCCTTCAAAATGGTCATGTTCACGATTGCCGAAATAGGGAAAGGCAACCTCAACCACTTCGTCATGGTGGTCATCAAGGATGGTGGTTAGCCGCAGGCGGGTATCATTGCCGCGCCCGTCTTTCTCCTGAAGGTTCCACTTGCCGTCTTCGCCCCAGCGGAAGCCAACCGAGCCAGAGGGCACCACCACTTCATCGGTCGCCTCGTCGATGGCGACGGTTTTCCAGTCGGGATTATTGCTCTCACCCAGATTGTCGAGGAAGTCGGCGGCGCGCAACAGGTTGTCGGGCACCCAGGCGCCGTCCTTCTCGACGAGACGCACCAGCATCGGCATGTCGGAATATTGGCGGCAATAATCCTCGAAATATTCCGCCTGCCGGTCGAGGTGATATTCGCGCAGGATCACATGGCCCATCGCCATCGCGAGCGCGGCGTCGGTGCCCTGTTTGGGGTTGAGCCACAGGTCGGCGAATTTGGTCGCCTCGGCATAATCGGGGCTGACCACCGCGACCTTGGCCCCGCGATAGCGCGCCTCGGTCATGAAGTGGGCATCGGGCGTGCGCGTTTGCGGCACGTTCGATCCCCACAGCATCAGGAACCCGGCATTATACCAGTCCGCGCTTTCGGGAACGTCGGTCTGTTCGCCCCAGGTTTGCGGGCTGGCGGGCGGCAGATCGCAATACCAGTCGTAAAAGCTCATGATTGAACCGCCGAGCAGCGACAGATAACGTGATCCCGCTGCGTAGCTGACCATCGACATCGCCGGGATGGGGCTGAACCCGATCACCCGGTCGGGGCCATAGGTTTTGGCGGTATAGGCATTGGCCGCCGCGATGATTTCGTTCACCTCGTCCCAGGTCGAGCGCACGAAGCCGCCATGGCCGCGGATCGCGGTGTAGCTTTTGCGCTTGGCCGGATCCTCGACAATCGATGCCCACGCGGCCACCGGAGTGCGCATCACGCGCGCTTCGCGCCACAGCTTAAGCAGTCGCGAACGCACCATCGGATATTTCAGCCGCTGGGCGGAATAGATATACCAGCTGTAACTCGCCCCGCGCGGGCAGCCGCGCGGTTCGTGGTTTGGCAGATCGGGCCGCGTGCGCGGATAATCGGTCTGCTGCGTTTCCCAGGTGATGATCCCGCCCTTGACGTAGATCTTCCAGCTGCACGATCCGGTGCAGTTCACCCCGTGGGTGCTGCGCACGATCTTGTCGTGCTGCCAGCGCGCGCGATAGCCATCCTCCCAATCGCGGTTCTGATTGGTGGTGACGCCGTGACCGTCGGCAAAGCCTTGTTTCGTCTGGCGGAAGAACGTCAGACGGTCGAGCAGCTGGCTCATGCTTGGGCTCCTTTCAGGGATGCATTATGGGGCGCTGGCACTGGCGTGCGGCCACGCTCGATATCGTGGAGCAGGCCGCCCCGGCGGGTGTAGGCCCACCAGGTCAGCGCGGCGCAGCTGGCGTAGAAGATCAGGAAGCCCCACAGCGCCGCCATCGGCGTTCCGGTAGCGGCAATCGCGCTGCCGAAGCTTTTGGGGATGAAGAAGGCGCCATAGGCAGCGATGGCCGATGTAAAGCCGACAATCGCGGCGGATTCCTTTTCCGCCTGCCGCCTTTGGGCCTCGGCACCCAATTCGGGCATCAACCGGGGCACTTCGACCCGCATGATCGCCGGGATCATCTGGAAGGTTGAGGCATTGCCCACCCCGGTCATGAAGAACATGAAGATGAACATGCTGAGGAAACCCCACCAACTGCCCGCCTGAAGGAACCAGATCACCCCCAGCACGCCCAGCATCATCGCCACGAACACCCAGAAGGTGACGCGCGCGCCGCCCCAGCGATCAGACACCCAGCCGGTGGCCGCGCGGCTGAGCGCGCCAACCAGCGGGCCAAGGAACACGAATTTGAGCACGTCGACATCGGGAAACTCCTGCTTGGCGAGCAGTGGCAGACCGGCGGAAAAGCCGATAAAGCTGCCAAAAGTGCCGGTGTAGAGCCAGCACATCAGCCAATTGTGCTTGCGCTGGAAGATCACCGACTGTTCGGCAAAACTGGCCTTGGCATCGGCGATGTCGTGCATCCCAAACCACGCCAGCAGCGTGCTGGCGATGATGAACGGCACCCAGATGAAGCCCGCGTTCTGGAGCCACAATTGGCCGCCTTCGGCGGTTTGCTGCGGTGCGCCGCCCAACGCGCCGAACACGCCTGCCACAATCACCAGCGGCACCGCGAACTGCATCACCGACACGCCCAGATTGCCCAGCCCGGCGTTCAGCGCCAGCGCATTGCCTTTCTGCGCCTTGGGGAAGAAGAAGCTGATGTTCGACATCGAAGAGGCGAAATTGCCCCCGCCAAACCCGCATAGCAGCGCCAGCACCAGAAAGATGACATAGGGCGTATCGGGGTTCTGCACCGCATAACCGATCCCGAAGGCGGGGATCAGCAAGGATGCTGTGCTCATCGTGGTCCACAGCCGCCCGCCGAAGATCGGCACCATGAAGCTGTAGAAAATGCGCAAGGTCGCGCCCGACAGGCCGGGTAGCGCGGCCAGCCAGAACAACTGGTCGGTGGTATAGGCAAAGCCGATCGATGGCAGCTTGGCCACCACCATCGACCACACCATCCACACCGCAAAGGCCAGCAGCAACGCAGGGATCGAAATATACAGATTGCGCCGCGCAATGCGCTCGCCGGTATTTTCCCAGAAGTGAGGATCCTCGGGTTGCCATTCGGCCAGCACCTTGCTGGGCTGCGCAGCGGCGTGTTTGGCCTCGTCGTGGATCCCAGCCATTTCGGGGAACTGCGGCAGGCTGCGGGCATCGATCCCGCTGGCCTTCTGTTCCATCTGCCGGATCGCCATGTGCATCCACACAAACGCCACCGCCACTAGCACAAACAGCACCATGAAGCAGCTCGTCCAGATGCCGGTCAGATCGCTGACCGCACCGAAAACGATCGGCAGCACAAACCCGCCCAGCCCGCCGACCAGACCGACAAGCCCGCCAACCGATCCGACATTTTCCGGGTAATAGACAGGAATGTGCTTATACACCGCCGCCTTGCCCAGCGACATGAAGAAGCCGAGCACGAATACCGTAATCACGAACGGCACCAGGCTCATCGAGGTGGAAAAGGTGATCGGCCCGCGGATGCCTTCGATCACATAATGCGTCTCTGGATAAGACAGCATGAACAGGCAGACCAGCGACACGCCAAAGGTGGCATACATGATCTTTCGCGCGCCATATTTGTCGGACAATATGCCGCCATAGGCGCGGAACAGGCTGGCCGAGAGCGAGAAGCTGGCCGCCAGCATCCCGGCAGTTTTGACATCGACCTCATAAAGATCGACGATGTAATGCGGCAGCCACAGCGCCAGCGCTACAAACGCACCGAACACAAAGAAATAATATAGCGAGAAGCGCCACACTTGTTCATTTTTAAGCGGTTCAAGCTGTTCGATCAGCCCGCGCGCCTTGACCCCACTAACCTTGCGCGCCGCAAATTCCGGATCATCCTTGGCGAACAGGTAGAACACCACCGCCACCACCGCGAGCACCGCGGCCCAGACCTGCGCCACGCCCTGCCAACCAACCGCAACCATCAACCACGGTGCGAGAAACTTGGTCACTGCCGCGCCAACATTGCCCATCCCGAAGAAACCCAGCGCTGCGCCTTGACGTTCCTGCGGATAGAATTTCGAGACATAGGCAACGCCCACCGCAAAACTGCCCCCCGCCAGGCCCAGACCCAGCGCGGCGAGCAGCATCAGATAATAGCTATCGGCATAGGACAGCAGGAACGTCGATGCCGCCGATGCCAACATCGTCAGCGGAAACACGATCCGCCCGCCCCGCTGATCGGTCCAAACCCCCAGCAGCAGCCGGATCAGCGAACCGGTCAGGATCGGGGTGCCCACCAACAGCCCGAATTGGGTGTCGTTCAGGCCCAGCTCGGCTTTGATCTCGATCCCGATGATCGCAAAAATCGTCCACACCGCGAAACAGATGGTGAAAGCGAATGTGCTGAGACCCAGAGCGCGGTTCTGTTCGACGCTGGTCACTTGGTCTTGTGGCGACATGGTAAGCTCCCGCTGGAGATGCGTTTACCAGTTCGCAATGCGCACGAGGCGGCACTCGCCTTGTTGATCAAGATCAAACAGGCGGCCGCAAAAGGCGCAAAAACAGCTTGGCCTGATATGGCAAGCGGGCCGACCCAATGTGCATCAAGGGTCTGGTTGATATACATCAATCCGACAGCTATGCTTGTGGGCTAGGCACAGGGGGTGATGACGTTCATGCGAATCGGCGAAAAGCCAGAAATTGCCCGCCTGCCGCTGTTCCGCGATATGGATGACGCCATGCGCGAACGGATTTTTTCAGGTTCATTCCTGCAAGTATTCCCGCCGCAACTCACCCTGTTCGAGGTTGGTCAAAGGGCCGATTTTCTGCACGTGCTGGTCGACGGGGCGGTTGAACTCTACGCCGCAGGGGGTGGCCGCGACACGACCATGCGGATTGTCGAGCCAGTGACCAGCTACATCCTCGCGGCAGTCATCAATGATATGCCTTATCTGATGTCGGCGCGGACGCTGGCCTCGTCGCGCATCCTGCTGGTGCCAGCGGCACTGATGCGCGAGGTCATCAAACAGGATACCGCACTAATGCAGGCCACAATGCACGAACTGGCGCTGGGATATCGCGATTTGGTGCGTGCGCTCACCGACATGAAGCTGCGCCAGTCGGCGGAGCGGCTTGGCCATTACCTGCTGGAATACAGCGCCCGCCACGGCGAGATGTGGGAATTTGAGCTGAGCGGGGAAAAGCGTGTGCTTGCCTCACTTTTGGGGATGACCCCGGAAAACCTTTCGCGCGCCTTCAGCACTCTCAAAGGCCACGGTGTCTCGACCAGCGGATCGAAAATCCGGATTGAAGACCGCGTTGCATTGTCCGCGTTCTCAAGACCCGATCCTGTGCCCGCTGACCAAAGATAGCTTGGCATGCAGTCGTTGCATCTTCAGCCTGCGTCAGAACTTCACCTCAGCCGAAAACCACGCCTTGGTCGTATCGGTGGCAAAGCTTGCGGCATCATATCGGGCGAACTTGGCCGAGAGCACAAGGGTTTTGTTGAGCGGATAGGCAATCAGCGCATTCCATTCACTGCCATAGGAAATGTTGGCTCTGGTCGAATCGAAGTCGTGATAAATTGCCCGCACGGTCAGGCCCTTAAGCGGTGAGGTGCCCGCCACTTTATACCCGGCATCGACATACAGATCACGCAGCCCATTGGGGGGCGTGACCAGAAACTTATCGGCCCAACCATTGAAGGCGTGCAACGTCGCCAGCGGAGTTTGCAGGGCAACCGTCCCGCTCCCCTCAAGCCGCTCCAACCCCACCTTTGCAGTGAACCCGCCGTGCGCAACCCCGGCCTCCCCCGCCCAATAATCCAAGCCGAAGGCCTGCGGGTTTGGCCCATTATCGGTCTGGCGGGCATATTCACCTGTATAAAGCAGCCGAATGCCATTCCCCACTTTGCGTTCGCCAGTGACCCGCACGCCAAGCGTCTGCGAACTGCTGGCCGGAGCAGCAGGAATATCGAGCCAGTAGCCATAGCCCGTCAGCGTGCCGATCCCTTCAACGGCATAGGCCGCGCGCAGGCCGTGAATATCGGTGTTGTGCCAGATACCCTGCGGCGAATCCGGGCCGAACACCCGGTTGACGCGCCAAGCATACAGGTAATCGATTTTCGCCTCTTTCACCGGCGCAGCGGTCAACCGGACGGCGTCAAGCGTCTGATCATTCTGCCGCCAGCCGACCGAACCGACCCAGCGCTGGTTATCAAGATTGACCGCCTGCCGACCGGCGCTGGCGGACAGTTCCTTGACCGGTTGCCACCTTACGATAGCCTGATTGAGCAGCACATCGGACGGATCAGCAACCACCGGGAACGCCGTGCGTCCGTTGACCGTATCGTTGAAATCGCGCGGGCCGATCCGGGCAATCGCCTCGCCCTCCACCTGCGCGCTGAACCCCTGCCATTCACCCGTCACCACGCCAATTTTGATGCGGACAGTCGAGGCTGTGGCATCTTCTGGCAGGCCATCTTGATCGACAAGTTCGAGCCGATAGCGAATATCGGCATAGGGTTGGATCGCAGATTCATTGTCGCTTGCAGCATGGACAGGCGCGGCCTGCAGCGCGGCAAGAGCAATGAGCGAGATCGCGAATCGTTGAGTTGCTTGATACATATCTGCCAGCTATCACCAAATCCCCGCCATAAATTGATATTGATCAACGTTGGCCCAAACCGATCCCTTTAGGCTCTGTCTATGCCGTTCGATGATCTTGCCGTGGCCCGGATGCTCCATGTTGCGTCGATCGTCGGCTGGATCGGTGGCGTTTGGTTCGTGACTTTCGTGGTCATGCCGGCAATCACGCAAACCGAACCCCCCGAACAACGAATGGCGGCCTTCCACCGGATCGAGCAGGGGTTCGCCCCGCAGGCCCGGTTCTGGGTGCTGCTCGCAGGGGCTTCCGGCTTGTGGATGGCTTGGCGGGCAGACATGTGGTCTCGCTTTGCCGAGGCTGCTTTCTGGTGGATGCACGCCATGCTTGGCCTTTGGATGGTGTTTTTCATCATGCTGTTTGTCATCGAGCCGCTGTTCCTGCACCAGCGCATGGTCCGCTCCGCCACCCCAGCCGCTGACTTTGCGCGCCTTGTCTGGCTGCACCGCCTGCTTTCGATTGCTGCATTGGTCACAACGCTTGGTGCCATGGCCGGTGCGCACGGGTTGATCTGATCGCGGCGAGAAACATATGACCATGCCCCCCCTCTTCGCGGCCCCGCACCGGATGCCGTTTCTGGCCGGAACCCTTGGCCTCAGCGGGCTTGCGCTGTGGTGGCTGGTGCAACTGGTTGCGTTGCATGCAGGCGGGCCGGTTCCGCCACAGACAACCTTGCCCGCGTCTTTATTGCACGGCCCGGCGATGATCTATGCCGGCTTTGCACCGTTGATTTTCGGCTTTCTGCTGACTGTCTTTCCGCGCTGGATGGGGCAGAGCGACATTGGCCCAAGCGCGTTCGGCCCGGTAGGCATCGCACTGTTGGGCGGGGTAACAACCCTGCAGGCTGGCTTGTGGGCTGGTCTTGACTGGCTCGTGCTTGGCGGATTTGCGGCTATCGCGCTGGGCTGGCTGATTGCGCTGACTGCACTTGCCGCAGTGCTGAAACGCGATGCCGGTTCCGGTCGGCCGCGCTGCTGGCACGCGTGGTCAGCGCTTGCCGCCTTGGCATTGGGGATGACAGGTGTTTCCGCTGCCACGGCGTTCGTCGTAACCGGCGATGCGCAGTTCCTCTATGTCGCCAATCGACTGGGGATCGGCGGGTTGCTGTTGCCAGTGTTCCTTACCGTATCACACCGGATGGTGCCATTTTTCGCCGCGAATGTGGTCGAAGGCTACAATCGGTGGCGACCCGACTGGTTGCTTGCCGCATTGTGGTTGCTACTGCTGGCGCGCCTCGGCGGCGAGGTATTGGCGATTGCGCCCCTGACGGCAATCGCCAACCTCGGGCTTGCGGTGGCAACCGGAGTGATGTGCTGGAGATGGTGGCCACGATCCAGCGCACCCGGCCTGCTGCTGGTGCTCGTATGGGGTTTTGCCTGGGCACCCGCTGGCTTTGCGCTTGCAGCTTTCGACGGCGTGTTTGCACTGGGTGGGCGCGGGCCAGACCATGCCCTGATGATCGGCTTTGCCGGCAGCCTGATGATCGGCATGGTGACGCGCGTAACGCAGGGTCATTCCGGCAGACCGCTCACCATGCCGATTGCCGCATGGATTGCCTTTGCCGCTATCCAGCTCGCCGCAGCAAGCCGGATCATCGCGGCCATATATGTGGATCATGGCTACTGGCTGCTCGCCGCGATCACGGTGTTTGCGCTGGGGCTGCTACCATGGGCTGTGCGCAATGCGGCGATCTATCTTAAACCGCGCCGAGACGGCAAAGCCGGATAACGCCGCCTGAAATTTGCAGTGACCCGGTGACAGGTGCCGCTGATCACTGTCCCAATCCGCTGATCGTCTACGAGGGCGCTGCGGTCTCCGGCGCTGAGCGGCGTCATCTCGATGGCGATCCGGTCGGGTATGAGGATCAGTTTAATTTGTATGCTTAGAGCCCATGGCGGCGACGGACGGCGCACCCGCCGGTTTGCCATGGAAGGTCCAGCCGAAAAACGCTGCGGCGGCACCAATGATGAGCCCTGCGATGATCAGTGTGGCATCGGAAAAGCTGGCATAAGCGAGCACGGTCTGCTCCCAGTGTGCGCTGTTTCCGTAAGAATGATAGACGCCGATCATCAACAGCAGGGACGCCAGCACCAGCACGAACGGCGTCAGTGGTTTTTTCCGGCGGGCATCATGAACTAGGAGCGCGATAGCGATCAGTGCGGCGATGACAAAGCTGAGATTCAACGCGATGCCGAAATTCGGCAGGTCGTCCGGCCCGCGAATGGCGATGCCGGGTACGTAGCCGGTGAAGATACGCGCAACCGATGGTGGGATCAGCGGGAAGACAGTCGCCAGCATGTAACGCGCATGATGTTCAACCGAGCGGCGATTTCTCAGCGCCAGAAAGTAAAACAGCACAAACGCCGCAACGGAAACGAAATCCGCAAAGGAAAGGGAAATGGCGAACATTTGGGTGAAGGGTGAGTCTTTAATCACCGTCATCTTGGTGACCAGCAGGCCACCGGCGACAAGTGGCGGCGCGAGGAGGAAACTCATCCGCCCGCCCCATTTATGCAGGCTGACATTCCGTTGACGGATGGACCAGCTTTGCCAGATCAGCAACAGCATCCACAGCGTCGCCGTTACGCCGTGCCAGTGATGGGCTGACGGCGCCGCATCAAGAACGCTGAAATAAGTCGGCCAGAAGGCGACAACCGTTACGGCCAGAAATGCGGCGATAAGATAATGCGCGCCCCGAAACGGCATCTCCCCCTCCCATTCCTACACCAGCGACGGCATAGCGCGAAATACGCGCCCGCACAACCAATCCGCAATCTGGTTTCGGCGTCGCGCCCGTTTGCCGCTTGGCTCAGCTGCTGCGATACATGAGTGCCGCGCGAACTGCACTTCAATCAGGCCGCAACCGTGGCGCGTTCGATCAGGTGATCGACAGGCGCATCCGGATCGAGTGTTCCAAATGCTAGCCCGTGCCTTCCGCCCAGACGCGAACTGCAAAAGGCCGCTGCGATGGCTTCGTCGCCCGCACGCAAGAGGATCGATGCCTGAAGCGTCAACGCCAGTCGCTCAACCACCCGGCGGCTGCGATATTCAAGCGTTGTAGCATCGTCGAATAAAGCTGCCACTTCGGCGAGTGCCGCATCGAAGTGCGGGTTCGAGCCTGCTGCGGCGTGCATTCCTGCGAAGAGCGCATCGCGCGTTTCGGGCTCGCGGTTCAAGGCCCGCAGGACATCCAGACACTGGACATTGCCGCTGCCCTCCCAGATGGAATTCAATGGTGCCTGGCGGTACAGACGGGGCATGATCGTTTCCTCGACATAACCGATCCCGCCCAAGCACTCTTGCGCTTCGTTGACGTGCGCGGGCGTGCGCTTGCAGATCCAGTATTTGCCGATCCCGGTGGCGATCCGTGCCAGCGCCATTTCGTGCGCATTGCGCCCGCCACTATCGACCGCGCGCGCAATGCGCATTGTCATGGCGACCGCAGCCTCGCTCTCCAGCGCCAGGTCAGCCAACACGTTGCGCATCAGCGGTTGGTCAGAAAGCAACTTTCCAAAGGCGCGGCGCTGCTGCGTGTGGTGAATCGCCTGAACCGTCGCCTGCCGCATCTGGGCGGATGATCCGATCATGCAGTCAAGACGGGTCAGCGAAACCATCTCGATGATCGTCGGGACACCGCGCCCTTCCTTGCCCACCAGTTCGCCATAGGCACCGCAGAACTCAACCTCGGAAGAGGCGTTGGACCAGTCGCCAAGCTTGTCCTTCAGCCGCTGGATCTCGATCGCGTTCTTGCTTCCATCCGGCTTGAAGCGCGGCACAAGAAAGCAGGACAGTCCGCCGTCCGTCTGCGCGAGAACGAGATGCGCATCGCACATCGGCGCTGAGAAAAACCACTTGTGTCCAACGAGATCATAACCGCCGTCCGGCCGCGCGGTGGCGCGCGTTGTATTGGTGCGCACGTCGGACCCGCCCTGCTTCTCGGTCATGCCCATACCGATGGTGCAACCGGTCTTCTCCTCCATCGGAAGCGGACGAGGGTCGTAATCAGCCGAGATGAGCTTCGGGATCCACTTTTCCGCAAGCTTCGGTGCCTGACGCAGCGCGGGGATGGCGGCATAGGTCATCGACATCGGGCATTGCGTGCCGGCATCGGCTTGTCCGCCCATATACATGATCGCCGCGCGCACAACGTGAGCGCCTTGGCGATTTTCATTGCGCCATGCGAAGCCGTTCATGCCGTGGCGCATCGCGGCGGCCATGAGGCGGTGATAGGATGGATGGAACTCGACTTCGTCGATGCGCCGACCATAATGATCGAACGTCTTTAGCTTGGGCTTGTTCTCGTTGGCGGCGAAACCTTCAGCGATAAGCTCTCCGCCCACCAGCGCGCCAAATTCGGACAGTTGATCGTCCGCCCAGCCGCCACCTTCGCGAACGACGGCCTCGCGTAACGCTATGTCGGTCGACCACGAATTGTAGTTGCCGAGTGCAACCGGCTGGTTTTCGACGTCGTGCGTCGCGAAGGGGTTGCTGTTCGTCATCGGCTAATTCCTTGCTCGGATGCTGCTGTGTCAGGTGCAGCTGACTGGAGGGGATCTCTGAGTTGCTCGGCAAGGGCGAATTTCTTGATTTTGCCCGATGAGGTCATCGGAAACGCCTCGACAACATACCATCTGCCCGGGGTTTTCTGCGGCGATAGCAGGCTACGGCAATGGCGCTTCATCTCGTCCGCAGCGGGATGCGCGAAGCCCGTCTTGAAGCGCAGCGCGGCAGCGACGGTCTCACCCCAATATTCGTCGGGAATCCCGAATACAGCCACCTCAGCCACTGCTGCATGACGCAGGAGCGCGGCCTCGATCTCGGCCGGGTAGATGTTCTCGCCACCACGGATGATCATGTCGCTAAGGCGACCTGTAACCCGGACGAACCCACGCGAGTCCATCGTGCCCAGATCCCCGGTGCGCAACCACCCATCCGCGAGCAGCGTTGCAGCGGTTGCATCCGGTTCGCCAATATATTCGAGCATCGTCTGATAACCGCGCGCCTGGATTTCACCTTCTTGCCCAATCGGCAATGTCTCGCCGGTCAATGGCTCCGCAATGCGGATCTCTACCTGAGGCAACGGGCGCCCTGAGGTGTAGGCTCGATCTTCTACCTCGTCGGCAATGTCAGTCGCGCATACGACCGGGCTGAGTTCAGTCTGGCCATAAACCGACACCAACGGACAGCCGAACACCCGCTCAGCGCGTGCCAGCAGTTCAGGGGCGACTGGCGATCCACCCGAGGCGATCACACGCAGAGTGGACAGATCGCGCGGGCGCGATGCCTGCTCGTCGATCATTGCCGCCAGCATGGTGGGAACGCCGCTCGTCTTCGTCGCTTTCTCCGACTCAATGGCATCAAGCATCAGCGCCGGATCGAACATGACCGGCAGCACCAGTGTCGATAGCGATACCGCCGAGGTGAGCACGCTCAGCACCGATCCTGCAGTGTGGAACAACGGCATGGGCGTGACGATCACATCACCGTCCTCCCGCGTCCGGGAACCGACGAAAGCAGCGTTGGTCACCAAGCCGTAATGGTGCAGCAACGCTCCCTTGGGATGTCCGGTGGTGCCCGATGTGAATTGCAACTGCGCAGGCGCATCGAACGCTATCTCCGGAAGCGAAATTTCGGCGCGGAACGGCTCCAGAGCAGCATCAAAATTGTAAATCCTCAACCGTTGCAGGCAGGCACCACCAACCTTTTCCCCCAGTGCCGCCATGTCCGTGCCACGGAATGCATCGACATGAAATAATGCGCGTGCTCCGGAACGGTCCAAAATATGATCGAGTTCCTCTGATCGCAGGGAGGGGTTCGCTGTCACCAGCACCATGCCAGCCAATGCCGCTCCATATTGAATAATCACCCACTCGGGCACGTTTGGTGCCCACAGGCAGATTGATGTGCCAGGATCAAATTTTGACAGGAGTAACCCGGCGCACGCTTCCGCGTCGGCCAGTAACTGCGTGTAAGTCCATCGACGGTTCGTCGAGTTCGCCCCGGTCAATGATGACATGCCCCGGGGCATGGTTTCGACCAGGGCAGTGCGCTCCCCCGCCAGCGACGCGGACCGCCGCAACGCATCGCCAGCCGTCATGCGCCAGACCGGCTGCGGGGTGTCGGCGGGCCAGTAAGACGAGGTCAGCATTGCTCGGCCCCTTGTTTGAGCGTGCTCGTGACCAGCACCTTGGCGGCCGCCACCCACTCGCACAGCAACCGCTCTCGCTTGCCTGGATCACGGCGCAGGATGCCCGAGAGCGCCAGCCCACGGGAAAACTCGATGCTGAGGTTGATAACAGTCGTGCCGCCCGGTTGATCGGCGATGTCACCGAACAGGTCAGCAAGGACACGATCATGATCGCGGCGCGCACCGTGCTCGCTTGTCCGCAATGCCGCGCGGAGCCGTTCGTCTGTGCGCGAAACGGCCCAAAGCTCGAGTTCGGCAAGGTAGGACGGTTGAGATGCCACGTTCGCCATCACCCGGATCGCCCGCTCCAGCGGGTCGGTGACTGAGCTTAGGCGATCCGCCTCCGCCTCGACGAATGCCTCATTGCGGTGCGCAAGTTCGGTGACGGTTGACGAAAGCATGTCGGCATGGGTGGGAAAATGGTGAAGAAGCGTTCCCCGACCAACATCGCACCTCTCCTGAACAGCCAAGGTGGTGGTGCCAGCCACCCCGTGCTCAATAAGCACAGAAACCGCGCCTTCGAGCAGCCGCGCGCGGGTAGCATCGCGCTGATCGCGCCGGACCCCGGCCCCTCTCGAACTTGTCGCAGCATCGGCTTTCATGAACGCATCATATTCACAGTCAGAATTGACTGTCAACCACGTTGCGTTTAATCCCCGCAGACCCAATCAGGAGCGATCCCATGCCTGAATTCTCCACTCTCCGTATCAGCCAGGATGCCGCCAATCCGCGCGTGGCACGCCTGCTACTCAACCGGCCCGAGCGGCTGAATGCCATCACCAACGAAACACCCGGACAGATCAGAGAGGCGGTCGAATGGGCCGAGGCAAATGAAGACGTGCACGTCATCGTTGTTGAAGGTGCAGGCAAGGGTTTTTGCGGCGGCTATGATCTCGCTGATTCAGCCGAAAGGACGCAAGAACATCCCTGCCAGCAGGAGAGCTATCCTTGGGATCCCATGGTCGATTATGCGCGGATGAAGCGGAACACAGATGATTTCATGAGCCTCTGGCGCTCGAGCAAGCCTACGATCGCCAAGGTGCACGGCGCTGCTGTTGCAGGAGGCAGCGACATCGCGCTGTGCTGCGATCTGCTTGTCATGGCGGATGATGCCCGCATTGGCTACATGCCAACCCGCGTTTGGGGGTGCCCAACGACCGCAATGTGGACCTATCGGCTCGGCCCTGCGCGAGCCAAGCAGATGATGTTCACGGGTGACATCATTTCAGGCACGCAGGCGGCCGATTGGGGCCTTGCAAACATGGCGGTGCCCATGTCGGATCTGGAAGCAGCCGCCATGCAGCTTGCGTCCCGCATCGCCGGTGTGCCGCGCAGCCACCTTGCGATGCATAAACTCGTCGTAAATCAGGTCATGCTCAACATGGGGATAGAGCAGTCGCAAATGATGGCCACCGTGTTCGACGGTATTACCCGCCATAATCCCGAAGGTCTGTGGTTTCGTCGTCACGCCCAAGCAAACGGATTCAAGTCAGCCGTCGAATGGCGAGACAGCGGACGACCGATACCCGAAGGCGACGAAGCACGCGCGCTCATTGCCGAGATGAATCGGGCACGACAGGCCAAGCCGTAACCGGGCAATCCGCGCAATCTTCGGTGACCGAGTATTTCACACCAAAGCGTGAATCCGCTTCGATAAAGTGGAGGGCTTTCCAGAGACGAAAAAGCGACTCGACGAACCTGCGCCGATATCATGCGAAGGGATGTGCAGCAGAGGCTGTTGCCCTATTGCATAGGCTGGATTTACGAAGATGGCGCGGCGGCGCTTTATGATCGCGGGCGTGCGCTGTTCCCCGACGATTTGCGCGGATTGCTAATGGAAACCCAGCCGAAAGTGTGGGAGGCGCTGGAGAAGGCGCGTGGGGCAGCTGCATTGGATGTGATGGGCGACCAACTGCGCAAACAGCTCGATGATCGCGGCACGCTCCACGTAATACGGCAGGTCACCGGCGCAAAACCGTTACAAGTCCAGACAGGTGTGCAAATTATGGTAGCGGAGGAGGCGCTATAACTTTCGTCTCAGGCAATTTCAGAGCGTTTCCAACTACTCTGTAAAATCAGCGATTTATCTTGTAACGTGTTCGCGGTCGGTCGCCCTGAATCGCCTGAATTCCTGCTGAAATGTGGGAACGATTGTGGGACCAAATATCCCTGATTTTGGGGGTATGAATCCCTGACTTGGACTCGAACCTGATGGCGCTGACAGTGTTGAAAGTGAAGAATGCGAAGCCCGGTCGCCATGTCGATGGGAGGGGCTTGTGCCTGTTCGTGAAACCCAGCGGTGCGCGCACCTGGGTGCTGCGCATGCAGTTGAAAGGCCAACGCCGCGACTACGGGCTGGGATCGGCCCATGATGTTTCGCTGGCCGATGCCAGAACAGCGGCGGCGGAATTGCGCTGCCGGGTTCGTGATGGCTTCGATCCTGTCGCCGAGCGACGCAAGGCGCGGAAGATCATACCGACCTTCGAAGCGGCAACCCGCACCTGCCATGAAACCCTGGGTGACGGCTGGAAGGACGGGCATCATGCCCGGTGGTTATCCGGCTTCGAGCGCCACCTCTTCCCCCGCATCGGCAAGAAGGCGGTCGATAAGGTGGACAGCGCTTGCGTCGTCGAGGCGCTGTCCCCGATATGGCTGGAGATACCGGAAACGGCGCGGCGCTTGCTCCAGCGCATCGGCGTGGTGCTCGATTTCGCGCATGTGAAAGGCTGGGTGCCGGAAGAGGTGTCGTTGCGTTCGGTGCGAAAGGGTCTGCCGCGCCAGAACGACAAGCGCGGGCACATGGAGGCTATGCCTTATGCCGACGTTCCGGCATTGATGCAAATGCTTGCGAGCGCCGCCCGGACGACAGGGCGTGATGCGCTGCGCTTCACGATCTACAACGCCGTCCGGTCCAATGAAACGCGCCTTGCGGTATGGACCGAGTTCGACTTGGAAAACGCGGTTTGGACCATTCCGGCTGAACGGATGAAGGCGGGCGAAACCCATGTGGTGCCGCTTTCGGCACCGGTTGTGGCACTGCTGCGCAAACGCTGGGATGAGCGGACAAGTGATACGGGCTTGGTCTTTTCCAACGATGGCAAGAAGCCGATGAGCGACATGACCATGACCAAGCTGCTGCGCGACGATGGTTTCGCCAGCATCACAGTGCACGGCTTCCGCTCCACCTTCACGGACTGGGCCGCCGAATGCACCGACTTTCCCAAGGAGGTTGCTGACAAGGCCCTCGCCCACAAGCTGCCCAACAAGGTCGAAGCCGCCTACCGCAGAACCGATTTCTTCGAGAAGCGCCGAACCCTGATGAAGCAGTGGGCAGACTATCTGGGCAATCGCACCCAAGCAGCGAATACGGCGGCAGCCGAGCCTACTTCGGCTCGCGCTGCCGCATGACCAGTTTGTGCAGACTGGCAGTGGTGACACGGGTCGATTTGCCGAGCTTGACGACCTCAATCTCGCCCGACGCAATCAGTTCGTAGAGCTTGGTGCGGCCGACGCCGATCATGCGCGCAGCGTCATTGACCTTTACGCAGATCGGCTCGACCGGAAGCGGCGCTGTCACTGCGCCGCGCTCTCATCCCGATATGACACCGGATCATCCATCCAGCGGTTCACAGCAGATTCCCGCCAACCCGCACCGTGAACGCTGATCTTCACCTGCGACGGGAAAGTCCCCTCAGCAATCTTGCGGTACATGGTGGAGCGGGACAAGCCGGTCCGGGCGAGAACGGTCTTGAGACGGATGATCTTGTCAGAGTTGGACATGGGACTTGCTTCCATTCGTTGGCAGTTACTGGTGCCCCCTGACCCAAGAATTTCGCTAGAAGGCATCAAGGGCAACAGAATTCGTCGTCCCTGCTATGGCCGTCGCAGCAGCGGATAGAATAACTTGCGGAAGGATAGAAACGGATACGGAAGAGTAGAGAAGACAACGGACGAAAGCTCCGGGTGCCTTGAGGCAGAATTTTTGTTACTTGATCGGGGCCGACGCGGAGTTACGTCGGGAAATCTGCGCACAAGCGGCGGATATCTGCGCCACACCCGGCGATGCTTGCGCGCGAATCAGCCCTCGCCTTGCGGTTTACGCTGGTGCACGATCCAGTTCTGGCTTTTCAGCAAGCCGATAGGCATGTTGAGCCAATGAATGACGAATTCCCGACCCGGCTACCTTGGCCTGCGAACTTTCCTGAGGTGGTCATCCACACAGACGTTCGCACACGTGACAGCCACCCAGGATACGCCGCAGCAAAGAGCGGTGATGCAGACGCAGGCCTGATGCTAGCTGCTGATCTTCTCTCGCCTGACGGATTGGCTCGCATCCAGGCACTGGTTGGAGACCGCCCCACTCTTCTTCTGCCGGTGGTGGCGGACGAATTGACCGGTTTCAATGCGATCCCCGACGCGATGGCTCAGTTTCTGGGGAACAAGCTCGGCTTGCAGGTTATCGCTGGTGAAATTGTCCAAACGAACAAAGTCGGCCATACCCGCGCCCCGGCGTTCCAGCGGCTGGTTACCCCGGCGACGTTCGAGGGGCACGTGCAAACGGGCGCAAACTACGTGCTCGTGGACGATCACGTTGGCCTTGGCGGCACGCTCGCCAACCTGCGCGGTTACGTCGAGGCACGGGGCGGTGAGGTCATCGCGATCACAACCCTAACTGAGAGCCGGGACGCACGCATAATTTCATTGCAGCCCGCAACCCGAAATGTGCTATGGCAGCGCCATGGCCAAGCACTTGACGACCTCTGGCAAAGCCAATTCGGTTACGGGATCGACTGCCTCACGGAAGTCGAAGCCCTCAACCTATGTCGTCAGCACTCAGTTGCCGCAATCGAGGATTTCCTGGCTCAGGCAGCAGTCGAAGTACGTGGCCGAGGTCTCCAGACAGCGGTTGAACCAGGCGACTGATTTCTAGGCACCGCTCAGGCCGTGAATGCACCTGTTCAGGCCCGTATCGACTCGACGCTCAGAAAAGAACCAGCCTCAACCCGGTATGGGCGGCTGGCCCATGGCACTCATTCTGCTAACTTGGGCGATTCAATCAGGCGCAATTCTCTTTGGATATTTCATATTCGTACAGCGCCTGACTATCTTGAGATAGAAACGTGTAGACATAGATCACCCCTAAATCGAGCGCCTTCCTTGAATCCGCCTGATTACAAAGCCTCGAAGTGCTTTCAGTAATTCCAGAGTTCTTCATCTCATTTATAATAGGTGATAGTTCGGAAAAATTATGATGAACGACATAAGACATTACAAATCGATTGCCTACGGAGTGTGCTTGCGCCCAAGTGAAATTTGAACTCATACTTTGTGGGAGATTCGGGGTTGCTACTTCTGCAAGAGTTCTTGCCGATTGAATGGCTACATCCGAATTTTTCTCTTCGGTGACCGGCTGAGTTTGACCCGATTGGCCGGGGCCGCAACCGGCAAGCAGTCCTAACCCGAATGCCGCGACGATAGTTTTGTGCGTCATTGCCACCATTCCCCCTGAAGCTACTCGCAGACCGTTGGATTCGCTCGGCCATCCCATTCGACATGGCAGTCAGATTCTGAATCCGAACCACCGCCATCTGTGCATTTCGCTAATATTAGAAATACATAGACCCCGACAATTAAATGCCATAGCTGAAAGCCGCTGCCCTTCTTTCCACCATTGTTTTCCAACTAACGGCGCCCCCTGTTCGGAAATGGCGGTATCTGCAACGCCCACCGCACTGAATCGATCAAGATCATAGATCAATTCGACCAAACGGCACGCACTTCATTTGAAGCGGAGGGGAAGAATCTTTCACATGGGGACCAATGAAACCCATGCGAGGACAGCCGCAAGCAGCACGACCCCCAGGGCGATCAGCGCTGATCCGGCAGCGGTTCCACGTGGTTTGCTCTCATACCGGGCTTTGCATCGGATCAGCATGTTCTGAAACCAGCCGCTGAACAGCCAAAGGTACGCCGTGAACACACCAAGCGCCGAATAGACGATGATGTTCCGAGGCCAAGTCAGCGGCGCAATTAGCGCAACGACGCCAGCCTCAATGGTGAGCATAAACCCGAAGGTCACATAGATATAGGCCCAGCTCTCGCTGCCCCGCCTCACCTCTGCATCGACCTCATCCTTGAGCTTGACCATATGCTTGATCCTACTACTGGCCCGAACTTCAAGCCGACAGCCGGCCAACGTGCAAGCAACGAACGGCAAGGTCGGTCCGATTCGTGTTCGGCTAGGCCAGAAACAGCCGTCTTTTGAGCGCGTAAAGCGTGTCGTTCACCTTTCGACGTTCATCTTCAAGCATCGAAATTTTCTCCCGCAGAGCAGGCAGTTCCCTTTGCGCAAGTTCGGCATTCCGCTTGATCTCCGCTGACGCGAACAGACCCCAGAAACCCGAGGATTCCTTGATCCATCGCCGCGCGTCATCTGCGCGGTCGCGCCGCTCAAAGATCGTCTGCGACAGAGCCTCATATCTCCTTTCAAGATCCGCCAGTTCGCTTGCGCGACTGCGCCGTTCCTGATCGAGCGCAACTCTTGCCTTGTCATCCAGCACAATTCTGGGTTCCTCGGCATTGATCGTGTTCCGCAGGCCGCCGAAACTCTCCACCCATGCGCGCTCACGATCAACCAACCAGCGTGCGAGAGCAAGTCCGCCTAGCCCGCCAGGGGCCCTTTCCAGGAGTTCGGCTTGAAAGGCGGCTGCACCCTCCGAGCGCCACGCCCGGCGAAGTTCGGGATTTAGATGAATACCGCGCCTAAGCTCGTCCCAATGTTCTGCAAGTCGGTTCTGAACATTCACGGACTGGCCGATGTAACACCGCTCGTAGCCCCTGATAAAAATCCTGTAGATACCGACAACGCCAGATTCGCAAACTGTCGGGGCCTGCGATTTTTCGAGGGGCCGGTCTATCTTCACTGCGACTGGTATTGATCCCGGCGACCTCGCCCTCAACGTGTCGATACTGACCTGCGAACTTGCGCCGTCATCAAGCAAGGGCGCAATGATCGCCGCCGCCTGCCGGTCGATGTGACCAAGAACTTTGTCGCTGGAAACGACGGCAACGGCGTTTCTGTCATGGATGTTGTGCGGTTCGCGGCGTAGCATGGGCTGCTGTGCCAGACAGCGTGCGGCATCATCGAGCGCGACGCCATAATATTTCATTCCCACCAGTGACGCTCTTATCGTGGTGACGGCCAAGGTTTCAAACCTCAAAAGAAACGGTCATTCTCTACTCATGTCGATGAATGCTCGCAATTCTGATCTTCAAACGCCCGCTTGCCCTTCCGCTTCCACAGCACCAACGCCTGTTCCCGCTCCTCGCCCCGCAGTTTGGCTGCAACCGTGAGGAACGCGCCATAGATCGTGGCGCGATCATCGTCGGCTAGTTCGACGAGTCCAGCCTTCACAACCAGGCCGCCAAGCTCGATCAGTTGCCGCGTGCGTTCACGGCGCTGGACTTGCCATTCGCGCATGTCGGTTCGCGCCCTTCGTGCCTCAAGCCGATGCCGCGCCGCCGTCAAGCGGGAGAGTGCCGTCCGGTTGGCGTTCAGTTCCGTCGCCACGTTTGCGCGCCTTGTTTTGAAAGAATGCAGCGCCACGCTTGCGCCACGCCTCCTTCTTTCCGGCGTCAGTGGTATCGGCGATGACGAGCAGCGCTCCGGCCAGCGTTTCGGCGTCGCTGTTATCAGCTCCGGTAGCAATCACCAGTTCACCGAGCTGCTGCACGCGGCGTTCCTTCAGTTGCTTCGCCTTGTTGGCGAGCGCCTTCAGTTCCGAATCAAAGTCACGGGGTTTGCGCATCTTCTGTCTCCATCGAGAGGTGATGCGCCGATGATAATATCGGATCGTGTTCAATGCTGTAGTGGTGTCGAGACGGCTTGATACTGAATAGTCCCGAGCAGGATTTTATCATGGGAGGGCGCGCTTATACGTCGTGCCGACGTGCGCTTGGTGGCGTAGATGGATTGCCATCATGGCGATCTTCCACCTCTCCGTTAAAGTCATCAGCCGGTCGAGCGGGCGCAGCGCCGTGGCCGCCGCAGCCTATCGCGGAGCCGAACGGCTGCACGATGACCGGCTCGACCGTGACCACGATTTCACCAACAAGGACGGAGTAGTCCATTCCGAAGTGATGCTGCCGGAGGGCGCACCCGAAGAGTTCGCCCTCCGCGAAAAACTGTGGAACGCGGTCGAGGCCGCCGAGAAGCGCAAGGACGCGCAGCTTGCCCGCGAAGTCGAATTCGCCATTCCGCGCGAGCTGACCAAGGAACAGGGCATCGAGTTGGCGCGCGAATTCGCGGAAGCCGAGTTCGTCGAAAAGGGCATGATCGCCGACCTCAATGTGCATTGGGATATCGGCGCGGACGGCCAGCCCAAACCACACGCCCATGTCATGCTGACCATGCGCGAAGTCGGCAAAGACGGGTTCGGCATGAAAGTGCGCGACTGGAACAAGGCCGAACTGGTCGAGCAGTGGCGCGAACGGTGGGCCGACCACGTCAATCAGCGTCTGGCCGAACTCGATATCGACGCGCGGATCGATCACCGCAGCCTGGAGGCGCAGGGCATTGCGCTGGAGCCGCAGGACAAGATCGGACCCGCCGCTTCGCGCATGAGCGAGCGTGGGCTTGAGGCTGAACGCATCGAGGAACACCGCGCCGTTGCGCAGCGCAATGGCGAGCGGATCATCGCAAATCCGAACGTCGCGCTCGACGCGATCACGCACAGCCAAGCCACGTTCACAGGCCGTGACCTGGCGATGTTCGTGCACCGGCACAGCGACGGGAAAGAGCAGTTCGATTTGGCGATGAGCGCAGTGCGCGGCTCGCCTGATATGATTGCGCTGGGCAAGGACGGACGCGGCGAGCGCCGGTTCACCTCGCGCGCCATGATCGAAACCGAACAGCGGTTGCAACGCGCATCCGAATTGCTGGCGGAGCGCGAGCGGCCTGGCGTCGATCAGAAAGGCCGGGAAGGAGCGCTGGCGCGCGCCGAGACACGCGGCCTGATCCTTTCCGGCGAGCAGCGCGCGGCGTTCGAGCATGTGACCGATAATCGCGGCCTCAGTGTTGTTGTCGGATATGCCGGGACCGGCAAGAGCGCGATGCTGGGCGTAGCGCGCGAGGCATGGGAGCGCGCGGGCTACACCGTTCGCGGTGCGGCGCTGTCCGGCATTGCCGCCGAGGGGCTGGAGCACGGTTCGGGCATTGCCTCGCACACCATCGCCAGCCTTGAACATCAGTGGGGCCAGGGCCGTGAATTGCTCACTTCGCGCGATGTGCTGGTGATTGACGAGGCGGGCATGGTCGGTACGCGCCAGATGGAGCGCGTACTCTCCCATGCCGCCGATGCAGGCGCGAAAGTTGTCCTGGTCGGCGACCCGCAGCAGCTCCAGGCCATCGAAGCCGGAGCGGCCTTTCGTGCGATCCATGAACGCCACGGCGGCGTCGAAATCAGCGAAGTGCGCCGCCAGCATGAAGGCTGGCAACAGGATGCAACGCGGCATCTCGCTACCGGGCGCACCGGTCTTGCCATTCAGGCCTATGGCGAACGGGGCATGGTCCAGGTTGCCGAGACGAGGGAAGCGGCACGCGGTGAACTGATCGAGCGGTGGAATCGAGAACGGCAAGCCAGCCGCGGCGATACGCGGATCATCCTCACCCATACCAACGACGAAGTGCGCGAGCTCAATGACGCTGCGCGCGGGCGGCTGCGTGACGCGGGCGAACTGGGCATGGACGTGTCGATCAAAGCTGATCGCGGCGAGCGCCAGTTCGCCAGCGGCGACCGCATCATGTTCCTCCGCAATGAACGGGGCCTGGGCGTCAAGAACGGCACACTCGGCACCGTCGAGCAGGTGACGCCGCAACGCATGGCCGTGCGCACCGACGATGGCCGCAGCGTCGCGTTTGACACCAAAAACTATGCCCACATTGATCATGGCTATGCCGCCACGATCCACAAGGCGCAGGGCATGACGGTGGACCGCACCCATGTGCTCGCCACGCCGGGGATGGACAGCCACGGTGCCTATGTCGGCCTGTCGCGCCACCGCGACGGCGTGGCCTTGCATTATGGGCGCGAAGACTTCGCCGATCAGTCGAAACTCATCCACACGCTCAGCCGCGAGCGCGGCAAGGACATGGCGAGCGACTACAAACCAGAACGCCAGTTTGCAGAGCGGCGCGGGATCACGTTCCGCGAACGCATCGCCGAGATTGCACGGCAGGTGCCAGAACGGGCGAAATCCATCTTCGCCAGTTTTCGTCCGCAAGCGCAGAAGCTCGAAGTCTTGCCGACCGAACAGGCCGGGCTGTCTGATCAGCGCCGAGCGGTCGAACGCTATGCCCGTGCCGCCGCCGACATTGGCCAGATGCGCGAGCAGAATTTACCCATCCTGCCACACCAGCGCGACGCGCTGGAGAAAGCCGGGAAGGCTCTCGACACAATCCGACCCCATGCCGCCGCCGATCTTGCCAGCGCCATGCAGCGCCAGCCGGAGTTGGCGCGCGAGGCCGCAGATGGCCGCACCCAGGGAGCAATGCGCGCCATGCAGCTTGAAGCCGAAATCCGTGTCGATCCGGCGCAGCGCGCCGACCGGTTCGTCAATGACTGGCAGCGGTTGGGGCGGCTTCGGGAAACGATGCAGCAGCGCGGCGACACGAACGGAGCACGCCAGGTCTCCAGCCGTATGGTCGACATGACGAAGGGCCTGGAGCGCGACCCGCAGGTCGAATCTCTGGTGCGCGGACGGGCGCACGAACTTGGCGTCAAACCAGAACTAGGTCGCGATCTGGCCCGCGACCTTGCCGCTTCCGTGTCGATGGAACGGAGCCGGTCAATCGGCATGGGCCTGTAGGAGAAGCACGATGGATACCGATACTGATGACGTGGAACTGCCACTGGACCTTGTGCCGGAACCCGATCCCAGCCCGCCCGCCCCGGAGGCCGCAGGCGATCCCGCCGCTGAGGCGTTTGCACGCCTTGAAGGGGAACTGGCCCTGATGCGCCGGGCGGTCCAGCACGTTGCCGCCGAGCGCGCCGACATTGTCATTCCCGACTACGGTGCGACCCTGACCGACATGGCCAAGCGGATGGGCGCGATCAGCGAAAGCTTGGGGAGCATTGCTAGTCATCCGGCGATGCAAATGACCCCTGACAGCATTGGCAATCGGATCGCCGCCGCAGCAGAATCGGCACGTCGGATAGATCACGACCGGATCAATCAGGCGCGGGAGGATTGGCACCATGCAGCCCAAGCAATGCGCAGCGTCACCGCCCATGCCCGCGCCGCCGCCGAGCAGCGGCAGCAGCTCTACCAAGTGGCAGGCGGCGCATTGCTGGCAGGTATCCTGCTATGGTCTTTCCTTCCCGGCACAATCGCCCGCGCCATGCCCGATAGCTGGCACTGGCCCGAACGCATGGCGACGCGGATGGTTGGAGAGGGTACGCGCTGGGATGCTGGCGCGCGGCTGATGCAGAGTGACAGCGCAGAGGCATGGAGCGCACTGACACAGGCCGCTGACATCCAGCGCGACAACCGTGATGCCATTGACGCTTGCCGGAAGTCTGCCGCAACCTCCCAGCAGCCAGTTCGATGCACAGTCAGGATTCGTCCCGGGAGCCGATAACGAAGCTGAGCGAGAACGCCGGAAGGGCTCGCCAAACTATCCCAGAGAGGGGCATGACAACCCACTCAAGCCCAGACAAAACGTGGGAACAAATGTGGTTTCGATTTTCCGGGAAAGTCATATTATCCTTTGAAAACAAAGCGATAAATGACTTGAATGGTAGCGGAGGAGGAACATATAGCGAACATATAACGTTCTGACATTGCTCGTTTTTTCCGCCCAACACTTGGAAAATACCCCCACCGATACCCCCAGAATCCCGAATTTGCGCCAAACCGTTACAAGGGTGCGATCGGCCGACTAATGTTCGAAAATTGGCAGCTCAACCGCCTCATTGAACGGCGGAAGTTGGGCCGATTGCAGACTGGCCGCTAGCAGGCCTGAAGCTGCTCAAAGCCGACTTTAGGTGAGCAGAGGATCAAGATTGATCGCATCGGAGATCCTACTTGACGCGTGACATACTCTTCCATATTTCGATAGTTATCGAATCATTGGAGTGATCCATGCAAGCCGATCGCGTCATTCGCGCCTTGTCTGCTCTGGCACAGGAGCACCGCCTTGCCGCCTTCCGCCTGCTCGTGCAGGCGGGGGAGCAGGGCGTTGCTGCTGGTGTGCTGGCTGAAAAGCTGAATGTTCCCCCGTCGTCGATGAGCTTCCACTTGGCCCAGCTCGTCAATGCGGGATTGGTAAGTCAGCGGCGCGAAAGCCGTTCAATCATCTATTCGGCGGACTATGCCGCGATGAACGGCCTGATGGGTTACCTGACCGAGAACTGCTGTGGCGGCCTCTCCTGTTCCGACGATACGCCCTGTTCTGAGGATGCCGCCTGCCTACCTTCTCCTCAACGAAAGAGCGCCTGATGAAACGCTTCCATGTGCATGTCGGCGTTGCCGACATAGACAAGTCCGTTGCCTTTTATTCGAGCCTGTTCGGTGCCGAGCCTTCTGTGGTAAAGGCGGACTACGCCAAGTGGATGCTCGACGATCCGCGCATCAACTTCGCGATCTCGATGCGCGATGATGCGACCAAGGGCATCGAGCATGTCGGCTTGCAGGTCGAAGACAAGGCCGAACTCGAAGAGGTCTATGGTCGGCTCAAGGCTGCCGACCGCCCGGTGCTGGAAGAAGGCGCGACGACCTGTTGCTATGCGCAATCGGAAAAGAGTTGGATCGCCGATCCTGACGGCGTCGTCTGGGAAGCCTTCCTGACCGATGGTGAAAGCACGACCTACGGCGGCAGTCCCGATCTTGATCAGCTCGCCTCCGCCAACGCTGCATCGAGCGCCCGCTGCGCACCGCAGCTGGCTCCGGCCAAGACTTCCTGCTGCTGAGGCTGTCCATGTCCGACAAACCAATGAACGTGCTGTTCCTGTGCACGGGCAATTCCGCTCGCTCGATCCTGGGCGAAGCAATCCTGAACCATGACGGGCAAGGCCGCTTCAGCGCCTGCAGCGCGGGAAGCAATCCGACCGGCACGGTAAATCCCTGGGCGGTTCATACGCTCAAGACACTTGGCTATCCATCAGAGGGCTATTCCTCCAAGAGCTGGAGCGAGTTTGCCGATGGACCGGAGTTCGACCTGATCTTCACCGTCTGCGACAGCGCGGCGGCGGAGGCCTGCCCGGTCTGGCCGGGGCGTCCGACCTCGGCGCATTGGGGCATTCCCGATCCGGCGGCAGTCGAGGGTAGCGATGCCGAAAAGGCAGCGGCCTTCCTCGATGCCTTCCGCATGCTCAAGCGGCGGATCGACCTGATGCTGGCGCTCCCGATTGCGAGCCTGGAGCAGATTGCCTTGCGCGAGAAGCTGCAAGCCATTGGGCATGAGGCGGACAAACAATGACCGCCGCGACAGCTGACATCGACGCCCGCGCTGCGGGTCTGGGCCTGTTCGAGAAATGGCTTTCGGTCTGGGTTGGCGGGGCGATCCTGGCCGGAATCGCGCTTGGCAACGCCGCGCCGGAATGGTTCGCCTCGCTCGCGGCCATCGAATACGCCTCGGTCAATCTCGTCGTCGCAGTGCTGATCTGGGCGATGATCTTCCCGATGATGGTCGCGGTCGATTTCGGCGCGGTGCGCCGGGTGGGCGACAAGCCAAAGGGTCTGATCATCACGCTGGTGGTGAACTGGCTGATCAAGCCGTTCACGATGGCGGCGCTGGGCGTGCTGTTCTTCGAGGTCCTCTTCGCCGACCTCATCGCGCCCGCCGACGCACAGCAATACATCGCTGGACTGATTCTGCTGGGGGCAGCCCCATGCACCGCGATGGTATTTGTGTGGTCGCAGCTCACCAAGGGTGATCCGGCGTATACGCTGGTGCAGGTGGCGGCGAACGATCTCATCATGATCGTTGCCTTCGCTCCCATCGTCGCGCTGCTGCTGGGCGTTACTGACATTGCCGTGCCGTGGGAGACGTTACTCCTCTCGGTCGCGCTCTACGTGGTCGTCCCGCTCGCTGCAGGTGCTTTCGTGCGTCACCGGCTGCTCGCGACGCACGGCGGAAATGAAACGGCGGTGTCCGAATTTACGGCACGCCTGAAGCCGCTCTCGATCATCGGCCTGTTGCTGACGGTACTGCTGCTGTTCGGCTTCCAGGCCGAAACCATCGTCGCGCGACCGCTGCTGATCGCGCTGATCGCGGCGCCGATCATCGTCCAGAGCTATGGTATCTTCCTCATCGCCTATGGCTGGGCAAAGGCGTGGAAAGTGCCGCACGCGGTCGCCGCGCCCTGCGCGCTTATCGGCACGTCAAACTTTTTTGAACTGGCCGTCGCTGTGGCAATCGGACTGTTCGGGTTGGGAAGCGGTGCTGCTTTGGCTACCGTGGTCGGAGTGCTGGTCGAAGTGCCTGTAATGCTTTCGCTGGTCGCGATTGCCAACCGGACACGGGGCAGCTTTTCACGCGGCTAGAGCGTCAGACCGCCTCGGCGAGGCTCATAACCACTGGGCATTGGCCATTTCGGTTTTCGCCGCAGCGCTCGACCAATGCCGCGAGGGCCGTCTCCATTTTCTCAAGATCGGCTATTTTGGCTCGCACTTTGGACAATTGCTCTACGGCAATCTGCTGAACCTGATCGCAATTCTCATCGGATTGCGGCGCGAGAGCAAGCAACGCCTGGACCTCTTGGAGAGAGAAGCCCAACTCGCGTGCGCGCCTCACGAAATGGAGGCGTTCGACGTCCTCCGGTCCGTAGTCGCGGTAGGCGCCCTTGCGTGGCGGCGAGCTGATAACGCCTATCCGTTCGTAGTACCGGATTGTCTCGATGTTGCATCCGGTGCGTTTCGCCACCTCGCCAATTTTCACATCCACCCTCTTGAGTCTGTAGTTGCTACAGACTGTAGATAGGTGCGCGAATCGAGGTATGCAAAAGGACGAATGATGCGCGGCTTCGGCACATGGTGGAACGGTTTGGCGACGGGCGGCGGCATTGCTGCCGCATTCGGGGCGGCAGTGTGCTGTGCGCTTCCTCTCGCCTTGGCCTCTGCCGGTGTGGGTTCTGCGTGGCTTGGCAGTATTTCGCCGGTCGTAGCTCCCTATCGCACGCCGCTATTGGTCCTCGCCTCGGTCCTGCTCGTTGCCGCGACCGCTCGCTTGCTCTGGCAGTTTCGCCGGGCACGGACATGCCCGGCGGATGTAGCATGCGGGTCTCCGGCCTATCGCGCGCTGACAACCCTAGGAATCGCAATCGGAGCGGCCCTGCTAACGGGAGCCTTTCTCTATGGCTGATCCTGTTCTGATGTCTCGTCTGCGTTGTCCGGCATGCGGACATGAGAAAGATGAAGAGATGCCGACCAACGCCTGCGTGTTCTTCTACACTTGCACGGGCTGCGGCGTGCGTCTCAGGCCGCTCCACGGCGATTGCTGCGTGTTCTGCTCCTACGGCACGGTTCCCTGTCCTCCCATACAGGAAGGGGACTGCTGCAATGAACCGAACGGCGCGAGGAATTAGCGTCCCACAAACAGGAAACCGACCGCTGCCATGATGCAGCCGAATGCGGCGAAGTGCTGCCAGGACAGGGCTTCGCCGAGCACGAGCACCATGAAGCCGCCGAAAATCGTAAGCGCGATGGCCTCCTGCAAGATCTTGAGCTGTCCTGGTGTGAAGCCCGAGGCATAGCCAATGCGGTTGGCCGGGACGGCAAAGCAATATTCGACGAAGGCGATTGCCCAGCTGATCATGATGACTGTGAACAGCGGCTTCGACATGCCGCCCTTGAGGTGCCAATACCAGGCTACGGTCATGAAGAGATTGGAGACGATCAATAGCAGGATGGTGGGCATTTTCGGATCCGTTTCAGTCGCAAGCGGCTAGATTGCCAGCTTGCGGGCTATTTCCAGAGCAGACTCGAAATCGGGAGCATGGTGGACCTTGAAGGTTCTCGCTCCCAGGTCGAGGCGTTCGAGGACTGCCATTGGCTGTGGCTGAACGCCGGACATGACGATCTCGACACCGGCGAGCTTTGCCTGGCTGACGAACTCCTCCAGCGCACGCGCACCGCTCGCATCGAGTAGCGGGACCAGTCGCAATCGCAGGATAATCACCTTGGGGCGCTGGCCAAGACGCCGCAGCGTGTCGAGCAGTTCGCCTGCAACCCCGAAGAAGAAGGGGCCGGTGATACGGAACACCTCGACACCTTCGGGCAATTCCTCGCGCTGTGCCGCATCCTCGCTGTCAAGATCGGGGTCGCGCGCTCCGCTAATATCGACCGCAACGCTCTCGGCCATCCGCGCCATGAACAGGAGCGAGGCGAGCGTCACACCCACGCCGATCGCGACAGTGAGATCGACCAGAACGGTCAGACCGAAAGTGATCAAAAGCACCGCGCGGTCGGAATTGGGCATGCGCAACAAGACGAGGAAGCGTTCATACTCGCTCATCCCCCATGCCACGAGGAACAGGATCGCAGCGAGTGCGGCCATTGGCACATAGGCCATGAGGTCGGTGCCGAAGAGCACGAACAGCAGCAGAAAAACGGCGTGCATCATGCCTGCGACCGGCGTGCGCGCGCCTGCCCGGATATTGGTCGCAGTGCGTGCGATGGCGCCGGTGGCGGGAAGCCCTGCAAACAAGGCCGAGCCGAGATTGGCGACGCCCTGACCGATCAGCTCCTGGTTGGAACGGTGGCGCGTTCCCGCCAAGCCGTCGGCAACGACAGCCGATAGCAGTGCCTCGATTCCCGCGAGAAACGCGATGGTGAACGCCGACGGCAGGACCTCCTGCACCATGGCCAGCGATACCTGCGGCAGGCTAGGCGCGGGGAGTCCGGAAGGAATGTCGGGAAAGCGCGTCCCGATGGTATCGACCGGCAGGTCCAAGAGATGCACCGCCAATGCGGCCAGCACGATCGCAATGAGGAAGCCGGGAAGCCGAGGTGCCACCTTGCGCAAGGCCACGATGACCGCGAGCGAGCCGACGCCCACGGCGAGAGTGGCCGGGTCGAGCGTGCCCATGCTGGCGAAAAATGCGACCCACTTGGGCACGAACTCGGCCGGCACGCTTGCCATCGTCAGGCCCAGGAAGTCTTTCACCTGGCTGGATGCGATAATAACCGCGATCCCGGCAGTGAAGCCGGTGATGACGGGGTGCGGGATGAACTTGATAAGCTGGCCAAGACGCAACAGTCCCGCTGCCACGAGGATCAGCCCGGCCAGCACGGTCGCAACCAGCAGTCCGTCGTAGCCATGCGCGGCGATGATGTTGAAGATGACGACCACGAATGCGCCGGTCGGACCTCCGACCTGCGTGCGCGAGCCGCCTAGTGCCGAAATGAGGAACCCGGCGATGACCGCCGTCACCAGCCCCTTGTCTGGCGAAGCGCCGCTGGCGATAGCAAGGGCCATCGATAGCGGGAGCGCGACGACTGCAACAGTCAGCCCCGCAAGCGCATCGGCTCGGAAGCTCTCGAAGGAATATCCCTCGCGCAGGACGGTGAGCAGCTTTGGTGTCAGCGAATGCGTGGTCACTTGTCTGCGCTCCCGCCAACCTCGCGCAGACGCACACCGCGCCCCGACCCAGCACTGGGCGCATTTTCACCGATCAGTTCGACCCCTGCAGTCTCGAAGGCGGCGACGACCTTCACGAGCGTATCGATCATTCCCCGCACCTGACCTCCAGACGCTTCCATGCGCTGGATCGTCGGCAGGGAGAGACCGGAAAGTTCGGCAAGCTGGCGCTGGTCAATCTCGAGAAGCGCGCGCGCGGCGCGCATTTGCTGACTGGTTATCATCAATGCATCCTGATGTCTCAAACATCATCTATCATATATGGACATTTATAACTGTAGGGCCTATGGCGCAAGTCCGATTTCAACCAGACATTCCGGACCACCATGCCCGATTTCATGTCTACCCTTATGGACCGCGCGCCCAGGCGCGAGGCCCGCAGTGCGAGCGCAGAGCTTTCGACGGACGATCAGGTTGAGGCAGTGCTACCTGCGTCCGGCTGGCGCGCAATGGTTCGCGGAGCTCGGGGTTGTTGTCCGCGCTGCGGTCAGAGCCGCCTCTTCAGGAGGTTCCTTAAGCCGATCGATCAATGTGGGCGATGCGGTCAGGACTGGTCGTTGCAGCGCGCCGATGACTTTCCAGCCTATGTCTCGATCTTCGTGACCGGACATCTGATGGCGCCGATCATCATCGCGCTGATCAATGCCGATTGGCTCTCGACTGCGGCGCTCGGCGCGGTGGTCGTCACGCTCAGCCTGGCGCTATTGCTCGCAACGCTTCAACCCGCGAAAGGAGCGATTATCGCGCTGCAATGGTGGTTTGGAATGCATGGGTTCAAGCGGAGTTAGCGCTAAAAGAGAGCGATGCCCTTGAGGCGATGATCCCGCCGTGGATCAATCCCAGGAAATAACCCCATCGGCCGAGCGCCAGCTTGCCGAGAACGTGCGTGAAGACGATGCCTATAACGTCGGCAAGCTGCTCGAAGGCGACGACTACAACCACGGCTTCGACGCTGCGACCGGCGAATATGAAGACCTGGTGAAGTTGAGTGTCATCGATCCGGCGAAGGAGGTGCGCACAGCGCTACAGGATACGGCCTCGGTGGCCTCGTTGCTGATCACCACCGAGGCGCTGGTGGCCGAACCTTCCAAGAAAGGCGCGCCCGCACCGACGCCGGCGATGGACTTCTAAGGCTGCCAAATCGTCTGGGAGCCCGGCGGGTGCGCTCTAAAGGTGCACCTGCTTCCCTTTCGCGATGAGTCTTGGTGAGAGCATCTGTAGACCATGGTTCGCCCGTCAGCCTGCAAATGCCTCTAAGCTAGGGCCTTACAGATTTGGACCGTTTGCGCGCCGACGGTGCTTGTAGGAAAAGCACAACAACGTTGATTGACGAGGAATCGTCTAAAGTTGTTCCGAGCGTATCGAACTAAGGTCGTTTTGCGCGAGGTCGACGTAGTTTGGGAAAGCGATTGGCGAGAAGTACGAACCCGGAAATAACGATTACAGTCCCACCGATGCCAAACAGAAGCAGCCACCAGCTGTTGATCCGGTCACGCTGGATCCAGTCCATGATGTGGAGCCCCCAGACGAAATCGAAGAAGCGCCAGGTGTCGCTCCGCGCCGCAAGCACCGCGCCGGTGGATGCGTCGATGTAGAGGCGCGTGCCATCCGGATCGGCGAACTGCACCTGCCAGGCAGGAAATGGCCCGCCGAATTCGGTGCCGACCGGCGCTTCGATAGACTTCGAGGATTTGATCGTGGTGTCAGGACCCGTCCATGCAGCCAAGGCGATTTGCTCGGCGGTGTCGCGGGAGAGCGGCGACAATTTCCGTCCGGTTACTGCTTCGTGCAGCGTGGCGCTGCCATTGACGCGCTTCAACTCGACCACCGGCTTGCCGTTGACCGTCTTCGTGTTTGCCGAGACCAGGTCTCCTTCATTCGTTGCCCAAGCGGGTAGCGGAGCGTCAGCACCCAAGGGTAACGGCTCGCGCGAGATCACATGCTCGGAGCGGACATGTTCGATTTTCAGGAACGACATGATCGTCCCTGTTGCCATCCAAAGGAGCGCTTGCACGCCGACGAAGACAGCAAGCCACTTGTGGAGCTTGCTGCCGAAGATGTGCAGCCGCAGCTTGCGCGAACGCTGGATTGTCATTGCAGAATCGACCGCTCGTTCAGTTCGGGCTCGGCGCGCGTGACGAGGAGTGGTACTGGACGATCTTCCAGGTGCCGGCCTCGTGAGTCAGCACCGACGTCGCAACCCCGTCGCGCTCGATCACGCGGCCATCCGTGAGGGCGATCCGGTAGCGGTAGGTTTCATGACCAAACGCCACATGACCGGCCATCCGGATGTTCACTGTCGGATTGGTGAACGTAAACTCGGTGATTTCGCCAAGTTCCGGGCCGAGATGGTGCTCCATGTACTGAGCGAACGTGCCCTCGGCCTTGCCATTCTCGAACACCAGCGAGTCCGCGGCAAACAGCGTCCGCATGGCCGCCTCGTCACGGGCAACCAATGCGTCGCGGTAAGCAACAAGCACGGCCTGCGCCTGTTGCGTGAGCGCGTCCGGCGCCGCAATTTGTGCGCTATGGGCAGAATGATCGCCATGACCGGCATGCTGAGCGTGCGCCGCCGTAGCCATCGCAGCGAGTGCCGCCGCGGCCGCAGCCGCGAAACCTGTAAACCTCATCGCTTATCCCCTCAGAACCAGAACCGAACGCCCAGGACATAGTTGGTCACGCTTGGATCCTCGCCCGCAAGGCTGGCATAATCGGCGCTCTGGCCAACCTTCCATTCCTGCTCGATGCCGACATAGGGCGCGAATTCGCGGGCGAATTCGTAGCGCAGCCGCAGCCCCAGTTCGACGGAATCGAGACCGGCTCCGACACCCAGCTCGGGAATGTCCTGCGCAGAAAGGTTTACCTCGGCGCGCGGTTGCAGGATGAGCCGCTGGGTGATGCGCTGATCGAGTTCGGCTTCGACACGTGCCGTCAGATCGCCCTTGGTCGACAAGAAAGCGGCCGCGTCGACCTCGAACATATAGGGCGCCAGACCCTGCACACCTATGACGGCGTGGGTGCGTTCGGGGCCTGTCAGGTCCTGCCTTACGCCGGCTTGCAGATCCCACCATGGGCCGATCGCATGGCTCCACAAGCCTTGGATTTCGGCGGACTCGGGCTTTTCGCCGAATGTGCCTTCGCCCTCGCTCTTGAACCAGAACTTGTCGAGGTCGCCGCCGTAGTATCCCTGCACGTCCCACAGGTAACCATCCCCGGCTTCCCGTGCGCGATATTCGGCGCGGTCGCCCTGGAACCAGAAAACGTTCATCCCGCCGTTCTCGGCTCGCAAAGCATCGCGCGAGGCGCGCATCGCTTCCGCGCCCCAGATTGCATCGGCGGCGCGAGCCGGTCCCGATCCTGCCGCAGCAGGGGGTGGTGCTTGCGGGATGGGAGCCATGTCCATCGTGTCATGGTTCATAGTGCCATGGTCCATAGTGCCAGGGGCCATGGGTCCTTGGTCCATCGCTCCGTGGTCCATCGCCTGATGGTCCATCGGCGCTTGGCCGGACGATTGCGTCCCTTCATGGTCCATCGCCGGCATCTTGCTATGATCCATCGCCGAATGGTCCATGGCAGAATGGTCCACTCCCTCCATCTGGCTATGGTCCATCTGAGAATGATCCATGCCCGAATGGCCGTCGTGCCGATCGGCGGAGGCGGGTTCGGCCGGTTGCGCTGTGGGCGCACACGCTCCCTCGGGCACCGGATGGCCCATGGCGCGATGGCGTGCCGCCTCCTTTTCGCATTCCGTCTGGGCAGGTGTTTGTGCGGTAGGCATCGCGTGACCTGAATGGTCCTGTGCAATGGCGGGGGCGGCGGCGCTCGCGAAGAGCATGGCGACGAGCAGGCGCATCAGTCTTCTCCCACCCGCTTAACATCGGGCTGGTTGCCCCGCGGCGCGACGGTCACGATCTGAAACATGCCAGAGTGCATGTGATAGAGCAGGTGGCAGTGGAAGGCCCAGTCGCCCTCCTCGTCGGCGGTAAGGTCGAAGGTGGCGCTGCCACCGGGCTGCACGATAACGGTATGCTTCTGCGGCTGGCGATCTGCAGGTGCACCGTTGACCAGTTCGAAGAAGTGCCCGTGCAAATGGATAGGGTGCGCCATCATGGTGTCATTGACCAGCTTCACCCGGACACGTTCGTTATAGGCGAAGCGGATGGGATCGTCGCTAACGGCACTGAACTTCTTCCCGTCGAACGACCACATGTAGCGTTCCATGTTCCCGGTCAGATGGATTTCCATCTGCCTGGACGGACGGCGCAAATCGTCATTCGGCGCTAGCGCAACCAAGTCCTTGTAGGTCAGCACCTTGTGGGGAACCTTCTCGAGGCCAATGCCCGGGTCGCCCATGCGATCGACCGGGTTCATCGACACCATATCGATACCGGGGCCAACCTTTACGTCGGGAGGCAGCTTGGACGTGTCACGCATATTCATGCCGCTCATATCCATTCCGGCCATCTGATCGGTGCTCGCACCCTGCGATGACATGTTATGGCCCATGGCCGAATGGTCCATCCCGGCCATGTCGCCGCTGCCATGGTCCATTCCGCCCGAGCCGTGGTTCATGCCCATGTCTGCCATCGTCAGCAGAGGGGGATCGCGCAAGGGCGGGACTGCTGCACGCGCGCCGGGACGCGAGGCGAGGGTCGCCACCGCCATGCCCGACCGGTCCATGCTTTCTGCCACGATCGTCTGGGCTTCGCCGGTCGGCTCGACGACGATATCATAGGTCTCCGCCGTGCCGATCTGGAACTCCTCGACCTCGACCGGGCGCACGTTCTGGCCATCGGCGCCGACCACCCAGAACTTCACGCCCGGAATGCGGACGTTGAAGAAGGTCATCGCACTGCCGTTGATGACACGCAGCCGCACCCGCTCGCCAGGATTGAACAGGTATTCGAGGCCCTCTTCCGGGCCGCGCCCATTGGCGAGGTAGGTGTAGGTCGATCCCGTAACGTCCAGGATGTCGGTCGCCATCATGCGCATACGCGCCCACATCCGGCGGTCCTCGCCCGACAGCGGATAGTCGTCGGTCCAGGTATTTTGCTGATAATTGAAGTAGCCTTCGCCCTTCTTCAGCTTGTCCATGATCGTATGGGGGTGAAGAGGCGTGAAGTCGCTTAGGAGTAGAACATAGTCGCGGTCCGCTTGCACGGGATCCGCCCCGGCGGGTTCGACCACGATCGGGCCGTAGTGCCCGGCCTGCTCCTGCAGCCCCGAGTGACTATGCCACCAGTAGGTGCCGCTCTGTCGCAGCGCAGGGATGTCATAGACGAAAGTCTCTCCAGATTTGATGCCGGGAAAGCTGACGCCGGGTACGCCGTCATACTGGAATGGGAGCAGCAGGCCGTGCCAGTGGATCGAGCTGTCTTCGTCGAGCGTGTTCGTGACCGCGAGCCGAACCGGCTGACCTTCCTTGAGGCGAACCAGCGGACCCGGCACGCTGCCGTTGACAGCGATCGCGTGTCCGCGACGCCCCTGAACAACGCGAGGCCCTTCGCCGATCGTCATGGCAATATCGCGGCCCGACACTTCGTCGAAACCGGCGCGGATCGCCCCATTGTGCAAATCGGCTCCTCGGGCCCATGCCGGGGCGGTGTGCGCTAGCCCCATAAACGTCGCGGCCTGGGCGCTACGGGTAAGAAATCTGCGGCGGTCAAAAGCGAATTGTTGGGTGGGTTTCGTGGTGCTCATACCCAGCCTTACGCATGAACTGCGATTAGGCCTCAAACAGATCCGAGTTTTTTTTCGCGCAGGCGCTGACGGGCACGGTACAGGCGCGTTTCGACCGTCTTCTCCGTCACGCCAAGTAACTGCGATACCTCGCGGTGGCTTCGTCCTTCCACGGCGACCAGGACCAGCGCTTCACGTAGCCGGACTGGTAACCTTTCGATTGCCCGTGAAACTTCATAGAGCATTTGCCGGTCGGCAACCACGGTTTCAGTGCCTGGCTCGTCAGAGGCAATCGGAAGCTCCGGATCGAACGACCCAATGCGTAGGAGTTGTGCCACCTTGCGCCGTCGTAGCCTGTCACGGCATTTGTTGAGTGTTACGGTCGTAAGATAAGCCGCAATCGGTTTGGCGGGATCCAGCTTGGCTCGTGCTACCCATGTTGATGCAAGAGCAGTCTGCAGCGCGTCCTCGGCCTCTTCCGTAGATCCAAGCATTCGGCGGGCGAGCCCAAGAAGTCGCGGCAAATGGGGTTCGACAAGTCGGCCGAACGCCGTCCTGTTGCCAGCCCTGACCTTTTCGACGAGGCCGGATTCAATAGTGTCGTCGAGCCCCTGCACGTATGGTCATTCGTCGGCTTCGCCGGTCAGCGACAAGGAAACCTGACGATCAAAACGCGCCTTTTGCTCGGGTTTCAGCAGTGCGCGCATGGCGAAAACATGGCCGACTGTGGCCTTCTGTAGGTCGCCCATGCGACCGTGCACATCGTCGATGGCTGCAGCTACCTGGGGGCCGTATTCGTGCTCCTCGTCCATAGCGACCGCGAGCCTGGCATTGGCTGCGCGTAGGAAGCTTTCAAGTTCATTTCGCTCGACGGTGAAGCGTGCCTCGAGCTGCTCGAGCTGTTCCCTCTGTGAAGCGTCGAGGTCGAGCTCCTCGTGGACAAAGTCATGCAGTGTCTGCGGATGCGCGGCTTCACGCCATTCTCCTATGGCCAACGCTCCGATACATCCGGCAGCCAATGCAATGAGGGCTGCAATCGCAAATTGGAATGTGCTGATCTTCATGGCTCGACGTGCAGCAACGCAGCAGGAGAAAGGTCTGCGCCATCTATTAGGCGGAAGCTTGCACTCTCAGCGCTTGCCGGCGCTGCGGTCGAACCAATACCTGCACCGAGTCCGACGAAGGCCATTGCCGCAAACAAAGCCAGGCGGGCGCGGCCTGAGGCCTTTGCCTCGAACTGACCGGCCCTGGCCCAGACCCCTTCCATGAAACCGTCGGGTACGGACGGGTCGCGCATGTTCCCCAGGCCCGCCAAGGCGCGATCGAAGAGTTCGTGGTTGTTCATTCGGTTCTGTTCCTTCGCTACCTATACGAAGACAGCGCGTTTGACCCTCACAACTTTTTTCGAGGGCTTCGTGAGGGCTGGGCGTATACCGAACATGACGCTCTCTCGCATCCTTCGTTCGCACTTCGTCCTTCTCATAGCCGCGGCTCTTTCCTTGCCGGTCACCGCCAACGCGCACGATGGCCACAAGAACGACATGAGCGATGCCGAGATGGCCCAGATGGAAATGCATGGAGCGCCATCTGCGGTTCGCGAACCATCGACCGTGGGAATTGCCGAGCCGGCTAGCGCGACGGCGACAACGCCGTTGACCGCGGAACGGGCTCTCGAGGCAAAGATAGCTGAGAACAGGATTACATCGGCGGGGGACCTGTTCGGTCGACTTCATCCGATCGCGGCACACTTCCCCATCGCTCTGCTATTGATGGCTGCGATCGCAGAATTTTTTTTATTCATGCGTCCAGCGTGGGGACTTGAAACCACCGTGCGCTTTCTCGTTTCGGGTGGAGCCCTCGGCGCTGCGTCGGCCGCTGTCTTTGGCTGGTTCGCAGGTGGCTGGCGCCTTGAAGATCGGTCGGAGACACTCGCTCTTCATCGATGGAACGGGACGGCAATCGCAGCTGTCGCAATTGTAGCCACATGGCTGGCATTTCGTCCGGGAAGCAGGATGGCACTCCGCTTCGTAATCGCCGTACTGGCGGTGGCCCTGGTTATCCAAGGTTATCACGGCGGCGAAATGGTGTTCGGCCCCAATCATCTTGGTTTGGAGTAACCTATATGCAAACGACTTTTATAAAGCGAACGCGGACGTTCGGGCTGCTTCCTCTGATCACCGCCAGCTTGGCCGCATGCGGCGCATCTTCCGAGCCGGCGCCCGATCAGAGCGCGGCGAGCGAGGTAGCAATCGACACGCCCGCTGCCGCCACAACAGCCACGCCGGCTGCGGTCGACAATTCTGCTGTGAGTGACGATCCCGTTACGACCTCCACTGCCGCACCATCGCCAAATCTAAAGCCCGCAGTAGCGCCAGCCAAGTCCAAGAGTGGGGAGACACCGCCAACTCCAGTCCGGCCTGCACCGGCTCCGTCACCAAGCGCCTCGAACGATCCGCACGCCGACCACGACATGTCCGGCATGTCGGACGAAGACATGAAAGCCATGGGACACGATTGATTATGACTAAGCCAGCTGTCGAAACTCGTCGCCTGCTTCCGATCCTCGGTGCGATGCTGCTTGCAGCATGCACCGGTACCGCGCAGGCCGCCACCTACACCATGTTCCGCGATCCCAGTTGCGGATGCTGCGAAGACTGGGCCGATCATGTTCGTGGAGGCCTTTCTGCGGAGGTTGTCGTACAGGACAGCCCGGACATGGCGGCGGTCAAGGACGGGCATCAGGTGCCCGATGATCTGCGGTCGTGTCACACGATGGTGGTGGATGGCTTTGTAATCGAGGGCCATGTCCCCGCAGCCGATATTGCGCGCCTTCTTCGTGAGCGCCCTGCGGGCGTCGAGGGACTGGCTGTAGCCGGAATGCCTCTTGGATCGCCCGGCATGGAAATGAACGGCCAGACCCAACCCTATCAGGTGATCGCTTTCGGCAAATCAGGCCGTACCGTCTTCAATGCCTACAACTGATCAAGACGAGGAGAATCAACATGAAAATACTGATTGGATTGGTCGCAGGTCTGTCGCTGGCCGGACCCGCTCTGGCGCAGTCAAGCGAGGCGCCCGCAAGCGATGCTCAGGCATCCGGCGAAAAGCCCGAGATGTGCGAGATGATGCACAATGGGATGAAAATGCAGGGCATGATGATGAAGGGCAAGGATGGCAAGATGTCCTGCTGTATGATGGACCACTCCAAGATGGATCATGGTATGATGGGTGATCATCAGTCAGGCGCCAAGCCAGATGGCGACACTTCGTCTGCGGAAGCGCCTGCAGAAGATCACGCGACGCATAAAGGTCATAGTCCGGGTTGAGCCGAGCTCATGACACAAGAAGCATAACCCTGTTGGGCGGGCAACTTAGCGGACTTGCTTTTCCAGCAGGGCAATAAGTTCGGCGATCTTGGTTCGCTGATCACTCTTTGAGCCAAGTTCGACCGCTTCTTCCAGGCAATGGCTCGCATGGATTTTGAGCACCTCCATGCGGGTTGAGCGCAAGGCCGCTTCCATAGATGCAAACTGCTGGAGAATGTCTATGCAGTACCGGTCCTCTTCCATCATCTTGGCGATGCCACGGGCTTGGCCTTCGATCCTGCGCATCCGCGCGATCTCTTTCTCGAATTTCGTCTTCATGCGGTGGTCCATGCCAGCTTTGTCTCAATGCGCCAATCTTCCTCGAAGCGCTTCGGTACTTGATTTCTAGCAAGCAGTATACTATACCCCCCTATAGTATATTCAGAGGAGAGTCGATATGTCGAATTCATCTGATAGCCCGAGCATCAAAGTGTGGGGATGGACGCTCAGCGTATTTCTCCTGGTCTCATACTTGGTTTGCATAGGCTTCGGCCTCGCGGCTCCTGACAGGTTTCACATGCACGAAGCCTGGGCGCCGCTTTTGCCGGGTTTCAAGTGGTTGACGCCCGTTGGGTTCGCCGCCGGAGCGATCGGCAGCTTTCTCTATGGCTGGTACATCGCCGTCATCGCAGTCCCGCTCTATAAGTTCTTCAGCAAGCGGGGTGCTTAAGCTTTCGAATTAGAGGCAAGGGCAATGCAAGACACAGATCAACCGTCGCTCACCTTTCTCGGTGCAACCGGGACTGTGACGGGGTCACGCTACCTCGTCGAACGGGGGCGACGGCGAATCTTGATCGATTGCGGTCTCTTTCAGGGCTTCAAGCAGTTGCGGCTCCGCAACTGGAATCCTTCTCCAGTACCACCGGAGAGCATCAGCGATGTGCTCCTGACCCACGCTCACCTGGATCACTCGGGTTATCTGCCCGCGCTTGTTCGAAACGGGTTTCGCGGCAAGATCCACGCCACGCCGTCGACCACTGAACTCTGTGGTCTCCTGCTACCCGACAGCGGGCATCTGCAGGAAGAGGAGGCCCGATACGCAAGGCGCAAGGCCTTTTCGAGGCATCAAGACCCGCAACCTCTTTACACCTTCGATGATGCGAAGGTCGCGCTCGGCCACTTCGATCCTGTGCCGTTCGACACAGCGCTCGATCTGGGCGACGGCATATCAGCGCGCTTTATACCTGCCGGACATTTGCTGGGCGCCGCCTCCATACGGCTGACCATCGACGGGCGCGTGATCCATTTCAGCGGCGATGTCGGTAGACCGACAGACCCGATGATGCGCAGTCCCGATCAATTTTCTGGAGCAGACATACTCGTAACCGAGTCGACCTATGGCAATCGCACGCATTCGCCTGTCGACGCTGAAGCTGAACTGGCCGAGGTCATCAATAAGGTCGTTGGCCGGAGAGGGACAATCCTCGTGCCGGCATTCGCTGTCGGACGGGTCCAGCGGGTAATGCTTCAGATAGCGCGGCTGCGCGAACGTGGAGAAATCCCTGACATTCCAGTCTATCTCAACACCCCCATGGGCGCCAACGCGACCGACATCTATCATCGGCACCATGGCGAACATCGAGTGAGCTGGGACGATTGCAAGGCCATGTTTGACTTAGCCGTGCGTATACGAACGGTCGAGGAATCGAAGGCGCTCAACCGGGATGTGGCCCCGAAGATAATCGTCTCAGCAAGCGGCATGCTTACCGGCGGCCGCATCCTGCACCACGTCGTCAGCTTCGGCCAAGATCCGAAGAACGCGATTGTGCTCTCCGGTTTTCAAGCCGGTGGCACCCGCGGAGCAGCGCTTGTTAGCGGGAAGCGCGCGCTCCGGATCTTCGGTGAGGATATTCCAATCCGTGCTGAAGTCATCCAGCTTGAAGGACTTTCCGGCCATGCGGATGCGGACGAATTGCTAGCGTGGATGGGCAATGCGAAGCCGCCGCGAATGACTTATGTGACGCATGGCGAACCTGATGCCGCAGATGCCTTGCGCTTCCGGATCGAACACGAGCTCGGCTGGGATGTCCGTGTGCCAGAACACCTCGAACGAGTTTCGATCAGGTCCCCGCAATGAGCGACAATGTTCACTCCATTCCGCTCGTTCGTGCCGGTATCGACACCTACCGCCAACCGGTCGTCTTCATGCACAAGGATTGCCACCTCTGCCGGGCAGAGGGCTTCAGCTCACTGACCCGGGTCGAAATCACAGTTCGTGAACGGAAGATCATCGCTTCGCTAAACGTGGTCACCGATGCCGATTGGCTCGCGCCGGACATTGCAGCTCTCAGCAACTCGGCTTGGACCAGTCTTGGTGTCCGGCCGGGGGACGAGGGCTTCTTCGGACACGCCGAGCCGGCAGAGAGCACGTCTGCCATTCGCGCAAAAGTCTATGGTCAAAAGCTGACGCAAGATGACTTTCGGGCAATCGTCAAAGATGTTCTGGCCTTCCGCCTTTCCGATCTGGACGTCGCTGCCTTCATCGCATCGTGCGCGGGAGATCGGTTGGACGTCGATGAGACAATTGCCCTGACCCGCGCAATGCAGGATGCAGGGCAAACCCTCGACTGGGGCGAGGGAATGATCCTCGACAAGCACTGCGTGGGCGGGCTTCCTGGCAATCGCACTACGCCAATCGTGGTCGCTATCGTTGCGGCTGCTGGCTTTCGCATTCCCAAGACGTCGAGCCGAGCGATCACTTCTCCGGCAGGCACCGCCGATACCATGGAGGTGATGACCCCGGTTGCGCTCAAAATCGCGGACCTGCGCCGGGTAGTCGAAGCCGAAGGAGGATGTCTTGCTTGGGGCGGCGAGCTCGACCTCAGCCCGGCCGACGACTTGCTGATTAGGATCGAGCGCCCGCTCGATTTCGATAGCGACGGTCAGCTCGTGGCGAGCGTTTTGTCCAAGAAAGCTGCTGCGGGCTCGACCCACGTCCTTATCGATATTCCGGTGGGACCTACCGCCAAGGTTCGGTCGCAAGAAGCGGCTGTGTCGTTGGCAGCCAGAATGGAATCTGTTGCTGCTGCGCTCGGCCTCCAGCTGCGTATTCACGTGAGCGATGGATCGGCACCGGTCGGGCGCGGTATCGGGCCCTCCCTCGAGGCACGCGACGTGCTCGCCGTCCTCAGGCGCCAAGCTGGTGCACCATCAGACTTGCGCGATCGTGCGCTCGATCTTGCAGGTTCGCTGCTCGACCTAGCTCAGGGCAATGGACCGATCGGGCGCGACCAAGCAGAAGCGCTCCTCGCCAGCGGTGCAGCGGAGGCCAAATTTCGCGCTATTTGCGAGGCACAAGGGGGCTTTTTCGAGCCCGGACTTGCCCCGTTCCATGCGATCGAGACGGCTCCTGTTGCCGGGGTGATCGCCGAGATCGACAATCGAATGATTGCGCGGATCGCCAAACTCGCCGGCGCGCCCGGTCGAAAGACCGCCGGAGTTCTATTGCATAAGCGGCCCGGCGAGCGTGTCGATCAGGGCGAGCCCCTGTACGAAATCCACGCCGAAACTTCGGGCGAGCTCGATTGGGCAAGAGACTATGCGCATTCGAGCGCTGAGGCCTTCACGATAGGTGAAGCGCTATGAGCGTTCTTCTCTTCTTTCCAGGGATGGAGGCACTTGCCACGCAGATTGTCGAGAGAACCGGGAATCATGCCCACCAGGTCGATCTGCACCATTTTCCCGACGGTGAAACCCTCGTCACTTTGCCCGAACAGCTTGTCGATCAGGACGTAGCTATCCTCGCGACGCTGCACGACCCAGATCCCCTCGCGCTCCCATTGATCTATGCAGCCAGCACTGCGCGGGAGTTCGGAGCAAAATCAGTAGGCCTGATCGCGCCCTATCTTGCCTATATGCGCCAGGACCGCCGCTTTGCGCCCGGTCAGGCGGTCAGTGCGCCGATATTCGCGCGCTTCCTCCAGGAGAGCATCGACTGGCTGGTTACAGCCGATCCACACCTCCACCGGATTCATTCGCTTGGCGAGTTGTTCGATATCCCCACGCGGCGCGTCGAGACTGCATCGCTGCTAGCCGAATGGATCAAGGTCAACGTGCCTGACGCAGTGTTGCTCGGCCCGGATGGCGAGAGCCGGCAGTGGGTTGCCGAAGTCGCGCAGCTCGCGGGCCGTCCATTCGAGGTCCTGGAGAAGGTGCGCAGCGGAGATCGCGAGGTGCAGGTAAGCGTTCCTCAAAGCGAGGCGCTGCTGGGTGGAACGCCCGTCGTCCTAGACGATATTGCCTCCTCGGGTCGGACAATGATCGAGGCGATTGCGCGACTGGCAGATGCCGGATGCAGCCCCCCCATTTGCGTTGTCATTCACGCTGTCTTTTCGGGCGATGCCTACAACCAGATCCTTGAGGCTGGTGCTGCTGGGATCGTCACTACCAACTCCATTCCTCATGCGAGCAACGCAATCTCATTGGCTGGCCCCTTGTCCGATGCCGCCAACGAGTTGATCGATAACACGTGACCGAAGAGTAACGCCCATGAACGAGCAAGAACTTCAACGCGACGAACACCATTGCCATCAACACGGTCATGGAGAAAAGGCGCTGAAGGATGGACGCTACGATAGCGTCCCTGAAGGTTACGCCGGTGCAGTATATACCTGTCCCATGCACCCGGAGGTGCGGCAAACACATCCGGGCTCCTGTCCCATTTGCGGTATGGGTCTGGAGCTCGAATCCGCCGCGATGCTGGATGAGGGACCGAACCCGGAACTCGTCGATTTCACACGGCGCTTCTGGGTGGGGACGGTTCTCACGATTCCTTTGCTCGTCCTTACAATGGGGCCACTGCTAGGGTTCTCCGGCATTCGCGAATTCCTTGGAGAACGCGCCACCCTTTGGATCGAACTGGTCTTGGGTACGCCGGTGGTCCTTTGGTGCGGCTGGCCTTTCTTGGTGCGGGCGTGGAATTCGTTCCGAACGATGAACCTCAACATGTTCTCACTTATCGGGATGGGCGTAATCGCGGCCTGGCTGTTCAGCGTGGTGGCTGTAATAGCTCCGGATATTTTTCCTGACGGCTTCCGCGATGCCGAAGGTCATGTCGGCGTCTATTTCGAAGCAGCAGCGGTTATCGTGACGCTGGTCCTGCTAGGGCAGGTAATGGAACTGCGTGCTCGCGAAGGCACAGGCAAGGCAATCCGCGCGTTGCTCGACCTTGCAGCGAAGACCGCGCGGGTCATCCGAGATGATGGCAGCGAGGAGGAGATCCCGCTCGAACACGTCCATGTCGGCGACCGCCTCCGCGTGCGACCCGGCGAGAAAGTGCCGGTCGATGGCGAAGTCGTCGATGGCAGGTCCTCCGTCGATGAAAGCATGATTACGGGCGAACCTGTTCCAGTCGAGAAGGTTGCCGGCGATGCAGTCACCGGAGCCACGATCAACGGCACTGGAAGCCTTGTCATCGAAGCCCAGCGGGTCGGCTCTGACACCATGCTGTCGCAAATCGTCGAGATGGTGGCAGCCGCGCAGCGTTCGCGCGCACCGATCCAGAAATATGCGGACAAGGTTGCTGGCTGGTTCGTCCCGGCGGTAATCGGTATCGCCGTGCTCGCTTTCATCGCGTGGGCGAGCTGGGGACCAGAGCCCACCCTGGCCTATGCCTTGGTCGCCGCAGTTGCCGTTCTGATCATCGCTTGTCCCTGTGCCCTTGGTCTTGCCACTCCCATGTCGATCATGACGGCCACTGGCAGGGGCGCGCAGGCAGGCGTGCTGATCAAAAACGCCGAAGCGCTGGAACGGTTCGAGAAGATCGACACGCTGATCGTCGACAAGACCGGAACGCTGACCGAGGGCAAGCCAAAGCTTGTGGCCGTCCTGCCCCGGTCTGGAGAGGATGAAGAAGAAGTATTGCGAGTAGCTGCCTCGCTCGAACGAGGCTCCGAACATCCCTTGGCAGAAGCAATCGTGAATGGCGCCGAGGAGCGAGGCATCGCCTTGGTTGATGCCAAGGAGTTCGAGGCGATCACCGGCAAGGGTGTTAAGGGCGAGGTAGATGGACACGCGGTCGCACTCGGCAACAAGGCGATGATTGAAGACCTTGGCCTCGCCGCCGGTGACCTGGTCGAAAAAGCCAACCAGCGTCGTGACGAAGGCGAAACGGTTATGTTCGTTGCCATCGATGGGGCGATTGCCGGTCTCGTTAGCGTGGCTGACCCGGTCAAGGAAACCACGCCAGATGCGCTCAAGGCACTGCACGCGCTTGGCCTGCGCATCATCATGGCGACGGGCGACAACGAGCGCACGGCCAAGGCTGTTGCTTCGCGGCTCGGCATTGACGAAATCCGCGCCGACGTCCTGCCCGAAGACAAAGCCCGCATCATTCGCGAGTTGCAGGATGGCGGTGCCAGGGTGGCGATGGCAGGCGACGGGGTGAACGATGCCCCCGCACTGGCACAGGCCGATGTCGGCATCGCCATGGGCACAGGCGCCGATGTCGCTATCGAAAGCGCAGGCATCACTCTCGTGAAGGGCAATCTCGACGGGATCGTCCGTGCTCGCCGACTTGCTCAAGCGACCATGCGCAACATCCGGCAAAATTTGTTCTTCGCGCTGATCTATAATGCTGCAGGCGTGCCGGTCGCCGCAGGGGTACTTTATCCGGTCATGGGTATGCTCATCAGTCCGATGTTTGCTGCCTTTGCAATGAGCGCGTCTTCGATCTCTGTGGTCCTGAATTCCCTGCGCCTGCGGACGGCAAGGCTGTGAAGGGATCGCACCAGAACCACAGCGCTAATCAGCATTCGCATGGCGGATCAGAAGAAAAGGGAAGCATAACGCTCGGCGGCGCTGTCGCCATGGGCACTGGGGTGATGATCGGCGCGGGTATCTTCGCCCTTACCGGACAGATCGCCGAACTCGCCGGACCATTGTTCCCGCTGTCATTCATCGCCGGTGCCATCGTCACTGCCTTGGCGGCATACAGCTACATCAAGATGTCCAACGCCTGGCCATCTTCAGGCGGCATCGCGATGATCCTGCAAAAGGCATACGGCCCCGGCACCGTCGCCGCTGCCGCTTCGCTCCTCATGGCACTTTCTATGGTGATCAACGAGAGCCTCGTCGCGCGCACATTTGCCACCTACGCGCTACGTCCCTTCGAGATGCAGGACAATGGCCTGCTGCAGTCGGCACTCGCCCTGGCGCTGATCGTGTTCGCCTATCTCGTGAATGCTTCGGGCAATCGCTCGGTGAGCATGGTCTCGATTGTCATGTCCGCGATCAAGATTGGCGGTATCGCGATCTTCGCCGTCGCCGCGCTCTGGGTGAGCGGGCTTTCGGATGGAGCCTTTGTAGAGCCCACAACTGGCTTCGGATGGGAAGGGATGGTTGCGTCCTTCGCCTTCTCGATCCTTGCCTTCAAAGGCTTCACGACGATCACAAACAGCGGCGGAGAGATCGTTGACCCTCATCGCAATGTCGGGCGAACGATCATGATCGCCATCGGGATTTGCGTGGTGACTTACCTCCTCGTTGCAGCTGCGGTGGGTGCGAGCCTTGGGATCGACGAAATCGTGGCGGCGCGCGATTACTCGTTGGCGGCAGCTGCAGAACCCGCGCTTGGCCGCATCGGTTTCTGGTTCACGGTAGTGATCGCCGTTACCGCCACCGCTTCCGGCGTCGTGGCTAGCGTGTTCGCCGTATCCCGCATGCTGACAATGCTCACCGAGATGAAGATGATTCCGCACAGCCATTTCGGCATGAAGGGCAGCCTGCGCAGCCACCTGTTGGTCTACACAGTGGTGGTCGCCGGAGTCCTCGCGGTCCTTTTCGACCTTTCCCGCATTGCTGCCCTTGGCGTGTTCTTCTACCTGGTGATGGACATGCTCGTACATTGGGGCGTCTTGCGGAACCTGCGCAAAGAAATCGGTGCGCGGGCCGAGATCCTTCTGGCAGCACTGGCAGCTGATCTGGTCGTCCTGGGAGCCTTCACGTGGACCAAGTTGCAGAGCGACGCGATGATCGTTCTTTATGCCGTGCTGGGGATCGCCGTTGTCTTCGTCGGAGAACATCTGTTCTTGCGCCGTAAGGAAGAAGTCGAAAACGAGCCGGCCTAACGGCGCATTCATCAGATCATGGAGGCGAAGTTCATTTCTGGTTCTGGGAAACACAGAGCGAAGACCGGAAGCCATCCCGAAGTGTGGCTGGCCGTTCAAGGCTTCCTCGTCGCCTTCCTTTGGGAAATGCTCCAGATGCCGTTCTACGTGATGGATGGCATGACAGCTTGGGCAGTAACAAAGAGCTGTGCACTCGCGTCACTTGGCGATGCGGGCATCATGGTTGGTGCGGCATGGATTGCTGATCGCCTAACTGGCGGCGGTCTCTGGCGCGAACGTCTGACTTCGCGGCCCGTGGGGATATTCCTGGGTGTTGGACTGGCCGCAACCGCTGCGATCGAATGGATGGCACTGCGGACCGACTGGGGGTGGAGCTATTCCCAATCAATGCCTACTCTGTTCGGCATTGGGGTAGTGCCTCTCGCCATGTGGGTAGTCGTCCCACTGGCGTCGCTGGGCTTGGCGAGACGAATGGCTTGAACATCCTTTAGGCCGCCCACAAATTCCATTGCACAACAGCGACTTAGCCTGGCAGCCAAGGCATCGATTGGGGTGCCTTGAGACCTTCACCGTTCAGGCGCAGCGTTTCCTCTCTGGGAACGAAACGGTTTTGCGTCCCGTTAAAACCAGCAAACTGAGATGGAGAAGAAGCCATATCAATTGCCCTGCTAATAGGCGTAATTCTGTTCATCGCGGCCGTGTGGATGCACATCGGAATGATCCGCTTGGCGAAGCGCACAGTTGCGACAAGCACGCCCGGCTCTTTCAACTTGAGCCTCGCGTATCTCATCGTTCTCGCCAGTCACCTCGCCGTCACGGGCTTTTTTGCTATTGGGTTTGCCGGTGCAGCCGGTCTCGGGCTCGGCGGTTTCGAGAAAGAGCCCGTGATGAGCGCCATGGACCTATACTACTTCCCGCTCATCAACATCACCACGCTCGGGCTCGGAGACATCTATCCGACCGGGCACCTGCGCGCGCTTGCAGGGATCGAATCCCTAACCGGCTTTCTTCTGATCAGCTGCACGGCGCAATTCGTTTTCCAGACAATGTCGAAACAGGAGAAATGATCGATGCCTGAGCATAAGCAACAGCACGGCGGCGGGGGCAATTACTGGCGCTTCATGGCGATGGTGGCGACGTCGACCGCGATCATGTTCGGCCTGATGTACCTAAATACGTACGAGCTCGATCACGTGTTCTGGAGCGAGACGCGCTTCTGGATGACCTTCGTCATGGGCGGCATGATGATGATCGTCATGCTGCTCTTCATGTGGGGGATGTACAAGGACAAGACCAAGAACTTCATCATCCTGGGGGTTGGTGCCCTGACCTTCGCGGTGGCGCTCTGGTTGGTTCGCAGCCAGGCGACCGTCAACGATGAAGAATATATGGCAGCGATGATCCCCCATCACTCGATCGCCGTCTTGACCAGTTCGCGAGCAGAGATCACCGATCCGCGTGTTCGCAAACTCGCAGACTCCATCATCGAAGCGCAAGTCAAGGAAATCGCCGAGATGAAGATGCTGATCGAAGACATCGAGACCAATGGCGAAATGGGCGATGGCACACCTCTCCCCGCACGGACTACCGACCTAACTCCAGAACTCTTGGAGGAAGCCAAGAAAGCACTCGAGCGCCCCGTGGAACCCGATGTCCGTGAAGAGGTCACAATCGGTGAGTGACTCTCACCAAGGCAGTTTCGCAAGATAGAGCCTTTGTGGCTGCTGAATTGCCGTCTGCTTTTGTTCACCTGTAGCTTCGGCTTGAGAGTCTGGAAGGAGGGCGCAAAGCGGTCATCCTAGGAATGAAAAGGTTGTGTCCTCCCCTGCCCCAAAGTCGGCCACCTCTGTTCGAATCCTCAGGCGGGACTCGAACTCACGTTAAATAATTGGGATCTTTCCGACCAATCCCGTTACGGAAGGGCTGGGGCACGCCGTTGCACTAGCTTGAGAATCCGGCTGTGAGCCACAGATCGCAGCTGGGGGTATCGCCTGATTTCGCACTGCCCGAGGATACCCCCAAAATACCCCCATAAAGGCTCCGGCTTCAAGCGAACACATGCGGACGTATACGGCTCCAAGCGGATTGGCTTGGTAGCACAACTGCTATTGAAAACAGCAATTTGAGTCGGAAATCCGGACCCATGCGAACACAAGCGAACCTATGCGGAAGCTATTTCCTGGTAGCGGAGGAGGGACACTAACGTCGGTTATATTGCATTGATTTTTATAATCAATTTTACGATTCTCTATTCAAATACCCCCAACAGTACCCCCGCTATCGTCTTAATGCGGTAAGTTACGTTTTTTTGGCGACGAGACGAGTTGGCCAATGATTTTGGACACCCGCCAAGGACGGATCGGCCGCTTGGTAGCAGGATGTGCTTTGCAAACTTTAGTGTGAAAATAGTCGCATTGCCCGCTTCATTCGAAGCTCCGGATGGGCGATTTAATTTAAGATGCGGCCATTTCCAATTTGGTTAGGCCATTCAAGTTCGCTCAAGACTTCTAGCCTCGGACATGCTGAGAACTTCAGGATCAACTCCTGAATTCGTCGCCTTTGATATGTTCGGTGCCCGCTTCCTCATGCTTATCCCTGTGCGCATCGCGAAGGATATCGATCCCGCCATACAGGGCGATGCCAGCAACCGCGATCCCAACCACGAGATCCGGCCAGTTTGCGCCTGTAAGCATAACGATCATCCCGGCGACGATGATGCCGCCGTTCGATATGAAATCGTTGAAGCTAAAGGTGGTCGCTGCGCGAAGATTGACGTCCTTTTGCTGAAGCTTCTGGAGCATGCGCAGGCATATAAGGTTCACCACCGCCGCGATGGCGGCCATCGCGATCATCATCAGGCCGCCCGGCTCGGAGCCTTCGATGAAACGCCTGACGGCATCGGCGATGACGCCTCCGGCGAAGATCAGGAGCATGATGCCTGAGAAACGCGCGGCTCCCCGTTTCCAGGATTGCGAACGGGTGAGAGCCAAAAGACTGAGCGCGTAGACAAATGCATCGGATGAATTGTCGAGCCCGTTGGCCAAGAGCGCGTTCGAGTCCGCAAAATAGGCAACGACAAAGAAACCAACCGCGATTGCGACGTTGAGCCACAATACGATCCACAATGTGCGTCGTTTGTCCGCCGAATCCAGATCGAATTCATCGTTGCAGCTCATACTGGCTTCTCTGCTATGTCTTTTGTGCTGCCCTTCTCTTTATACGCCAGAAGGCGAAGCGCATTGGCGACCACGATTAGCGTTGATCCCTCGTGAACCGCGACAGCGGGGCCTATCCCGAGACCGAAAATGGTTGCCGGGATGAGCACGACAACAATTACGAGACTGACGATCATGTTCTGCCGGATGATTGACCGGGTTTGTCGGCTCAGATCGACGGCGAAAGGCAGTCGGGCGAGATCATCGGCCATCAGCGCGACATCGGCTGTTTCCAATGCAACGTCCGAGCCGGCAGCCCCCATTGCTATTCCGACCGTTGCGTTCGCCATGGCCGGAGCGTCATTAACCCCGTCTCCGACCATCGCAACCTTGTCCTGGCCGGCAAGCTTGCGGATGGCCTTGACCTTGTCGTCGGGCATGAGATTGCCCCAGACCTCGTCGAGGCCGACTTCCTTTCCAACCGCATCGGCCACTCTTTGGTCGTCGCCCGAGATCATGATCATTCGGGTGATCCCGAGGCCGCGCAACGCTTCGAGCGTCGCCTTTGCCGCCGCGCGCGGCGTGTCGAGCAAGCCGATCGCTCCGAGATCGCGCGTTTCCGAGCGAACGCCCATCGTCGTCCGCCCGCGCTCGCGCATGGACTCTATAGCATCCGACAGTTCGGCACTGAGCGCAGGGACCCCGTCTTGCCCGAACATTTCGAGCTTTCCGATCCACACCCGCTCACCGCCGACAAGCGCGGTGATGCCCTTGCCTGTGAAGCTTTCGAGATTGGTTGCTTCGGGCAGAGTCTCATCGCCAAGCCGCTGCTTGCCGTCCCTGACAATCGCCTGTGCCAGGGGATGATCGCTCAGATTTTCAGCCGCCGAAGCAATCGCAAGCAGTTCGTTTTCAGATACACCCTGCGCGGGTTCGACATCGGTAATGCGGGGTTCGCCTTCGGTAAGAGTACCGGTCTTGTCGAACGCGATGGCCTTGAGCGCACCGAGATCTTCGAGCGGCGCGCCGCCCTTTACCAGAATGCCGCTGCGCGCTGCTCTGGCCACTCCGGACAAGACCGCGCTCGGGGTCGCGATCGCCAAAGCGCAGGGGCTCGCAGCCACAAGCACCGCCATCGCCCGGTAGAAACTGTCGCGGAAGGGTTCGTCGATGACGACCCATGCGAAAAGGAGCAGGCCGGCCAGAGCGAGCACGGCAGGCACGAAAATTCGCTCGAAGCGCTGCGTGAAGCGCTGGGTCGGAGATTGCTGAGCCTCGGCTTCGCTCACCATTTGGACGACCTTGGCTAGGGTCGTATCGCTCGATCGCCGGGTCACTTCCACTTCGAGCGCGCCCGATCCGTTGATCGTCCCCGCGAAGACGCGATTGTCATCCGCAAGATTGTCAGGATTGGCGCGCGCAGAAGTGACATCCGAAACCGCGCTCTTGTCGACCGGCACGCTTTCGCCGGTCACCGGAGCCTGATTGATGGCACTGACGCCGTCCAGGATGAAGCCATCAGCCGGAAGGCGTTCGTTCGGACGCACGATTACCACGTCGCCTAGCGCAAGCTCCTCGACCGGGATCTCAACTACGTCAGTTCCGCGCTTTACCCGTGCGGTGTCCGGGGCAAGCCCGGCGAGCGCTTCGATAGCTTTCTTCGCGCGCCCCATCGCGTAGTGTTCGAGCGCGTGGCCGAAACTGAACAGGAACAGCAGTAGCGCGCCTTCGGCCCATTCCCCGAGAAAGGCGGCGCCCGCAGCGGCGACAAGCATGAGGCTGTCGATTTCGAACCGGCGGAGGCGTAAATTGTCCCACGCCTCTCGGAGAGTGAAGAAGCCTCCGAAGAAATATGCCACTATATAACAAGCGAACGGCAGCCAGACCGGATGCCCGTCCCATAGCTTCTCGATCCCGAAGCCGATGGCGAGAAATGCGCCCGAAGCGAGCGAGAAAAAGAGTTCAGTATTAGCGCCGAAGATGCCGCCGTGACTGTGCCCGGAATGATCTTTATCGTCATGGCGGTGTTCTTCAGCATCTCTGGCATTTGCGGCGATTTTGTCGGCCTTGATTGAAACCCCCAGTTCTTGCAGCGCATTGGCAATCGCGGTCTCATCGGTACGCCGGCGGTCGAACTCGGCGACCAGCTTTCCGCTCGCATCGGCATTTGCTTCAAGTACGCCGGATTCGCGGGTCACCAGATCTGCGACTGTCTGCGCCCGGCGCACCGAATTAATGCCCTCGGTTTGCCACACAACATGCCCGTAGCGCCCGGAAATTTCCGCTCCTGCTACGTGCGCGAGTTCTCTGATCCGCGCGATCGTGAGACGATCGGGATCGTAAGATATTGCAAGCTGGGCAGGTGCACTGTTCGATCCTTCAACGACCTCAACCGCATGCACACCTGCCCGCGAACTGAGCAACGACTGCAGCCGAGCGATACATCTGTCGGTGTCGCTCGGAATGTCCGGGAGAAGCGACGATAGTTCGAGTTCGATATTCCGTGTCACTAGCTGTCGCTCCTCGCTGCTGCTGATGTCTCAACCTGGGTCGCGCGCGGTTTTCTCGCGAAGATCAGGCTTACAATGGCTGGCAATACGAACAGGGTGAGCGCCGTGGCGGTGATCAACCCACCAATGACAACCGTAGCCAATGGACGTTGCACTTCGGCCCCGGTTCCCGTCGCAAGCGCCATCGGAACAAAGCCGAGCGATGCAACTAGCGCTGTCATCAACACCGGCCGCAGCCGCGCGATCGCGCCCTCGATGATCGCGTCGCCCAGTTCCAAGCCTTGCTCGAGACGCTGCTTGATCGCTGTGATCATGACGAGGCCGTTCAGCGTCGCAACTCCGGAGAGAGCAATGAACCCCACCGCTGCCGAGATGGAAAAAGGCATGCCGCGCAGAGCCAGGAAAAAGACCCCGCCAGCCAGTGCCATGGGGATTGCGCTGAACACCGCCAGCGCAGGGACCCAACCGCCGACCGCCATATAAAGCAACAGTAGGATAACCGCGAAGGCAAGCGGGACCACGATAAGCAGACGCTGCTGAGCTTGTTGCAGGTTCTGATATTGGCCACCCCATTCGATGAATGATGCGGACGGCAAATCAACATTCGCGGCAACCTCGGACTGTGCCTGCTCGACGAATGACCCAAGATCACGTTCACGGACGTTGGCGGACACAATCACCAGTCGGCGCCCTTGCTCGCGCCGGACTTCGGCCAACCCATCTATCACCTGAAATTCTGCCACAGCACGAAGCGGGACGCTTCCGCCATTGGGCAGGACAATGGGTAATGTTCCAAGCTGGTCAAAGTCGTTGCGGTTCGCATCGGACAGCCTGACCACGACATCGAACCGCCGGTCACCTTCGAACACGAGACCCGCTTTGCGACCGCCAAGGGCAATGGCAACCGACTGTGTCACGTCTTCGACCGTCAGGCCGTAACGCGCGATTGTGGGTCTATCGAAGGCAATATCGAGCGTTGGAAAGCCCGACACTTGCTGAACTTTCACGTCGGCCGCACCATCAACGCCGCGGAGAACTGTGGCAACTTCATTGGCTGCTGCCGTCATGGCCGTGAGATCATCGCCGTAGAGTTTGACCGCGACATCGCCGCGAACGCCTGCGATGAGCTCGTTGAAGCGCAGCTCGATGGGCTGGCTGAATTCATAGAGATTGCCAACGAGATTGCCGAGCGCCTCTTCCATCTCGCTTACAAGTTGATCCTTAGACAGCGAGGGGTCAGGCCATTCTTCGCGCGGTTTGAGGATAACATAGGCATCCGAGATGTTCGGCGGCATAGGGTCGGTCGCGACCTCTGCCGTGCCGGTGCGCGAAAATACCAGCTCAACCTGCGGGAATTGCTTCAATCGCGCTTCAACCTGGCGCTGCATTGTAAGCGACTGCTCCAGTGGGGTGGAAGGAATACGCAATGACTGGACAGCCAGATCACGCTCGTCGAGCTGCGGTGTAAATTCGCTGCCGATGAAGCTGAAGACAAGCGCCGCGAGCGCGAACACGCCGACTCCGGTACCGATGACAGGCCATGGACGGGCAAGCGCTCTGCGCAGCAGCGGACCATAGCGCTCCTTTGTCATTCGGATGGGCTTTGCTTCCTGCTCGTTGATTTTCTTGTTCAGCAAGAGAGCGATCATCGCGGGGACGAACGTGAGCGAGAGGATGAATGCCGAGGCAAGTGCCAGCATCACCGTGATGGCCATGGGCGAAAATGTCTTGCCCTCAACCCCGGTGAAGGTGAGGAGTGGCGCAAAAACCAGAAAGATGATCGCCTGGCCATACACCGTTGGCTTGATCATCTCATGCGCCGCTGCCCGCGTCTCGGCAAGGCGTTCGCGCAGTGTGAGCAAACGTCCCTTGTGCTCCTGCCTTGCGGCGAGGCGCGCGATGCTGTTTTCGACTATGATGACAGCGCCATCGACAATCAGGCCGAAATCAAGCGCACCAAGACTCATCAGATTGCCAGATACGCCAAGCCGGTTCATGCCAATAGCTGCCATCAGCATCGACAAAGGGATGACCAGAGCTGCAATGATCGCGGCGCGGATGTTTCCAAGCAGCAGGAACAAAATGACGATGACGAGCAGCGCGCCCTCGACCAGGTTGTTGCGTACCGTCACGATGGTCGCATCGACGAGTGTCGAACGGTTGTAGACGATCTCCGCTTCAACTCCTGCCGGAAGCGACGATCGTATCTCGTCGAGCCTGTCGGCAGCACCCGCAGCTACGGTGCGGCTGTTTTCGCCTGCGCGCATCAGCACAGTACCGACGACGGCTTCCTCGCCATTCAGCGAGGCTGCACCAGTGCGGAGATCGCCGCCAATTTCGACCGTTGCCACGTCGCCGACGCGGATCGGCACACCTTCGCGCGTTGCCACCACTGCCTGCGCAATGTCTTCTACGGAATTCAGCCGGGAATCGACACGTGCAAGAAGAGCTTCGCCAGCCCGTTCGACAAAGTTGGCGCCTTCGGCCTGGTTCGCCGCTTCGAGCGCGGTAATCAGCCGGTCGAGCGAAACGCCGTAGCCGTTGAGGCGGTCGGGGTCTGGCTGCACCAGGTACTGCTTCTCAAAGCCACCGATCGAGTCCACGCCCGCCACGCCGTTGGCCGTACGCATCAGCGGCGCGACAACCCAATCCTGTACCGTGCGCAGATAGGCGGCTCTTGCCACCGCCGTGTCCAATCGCTCGCCCCGGTCCGTGAGAAAGCTGCCGTCCTTCTGCCAGCCAACAGCACCACCCTTGGGCGCATCGGTTCCACCCGGATGCTCGAATTCGATGGTATACATCAACACCTCGCCGAGACCGGTTGCAATCGGACCCATTGACGGCTCCGCACCTGCAGGAAGCGAAGAGGCCAGGTTGGCGATCCTCTCTTCGACCTGCGACCGGGCAAAGTAGATGTCGGTGCCTTCTTCGAAGATCGCGGTGACCTGGCTGAAGCCGTTACGCGAGATCGAGCGGGTCATCTCAAGTCCCTCGATACCGGCTAGTCCGGTTTCGACAGGGAAGGTTACTTGCGTTTCGATCTGCGAGGGCGAGAGGGCCGGTGCCTCGGTGTTTATCTGCACCTGAACATTGGTGATGTCCGGCACCGCATCAATCGGCAGTTTTGCAAGATTGAACGCGCCCCAAATGGCAACACCTAGGGCAAGGGCTACGACCGCCCAGCGATTGCGCACCGACCAGTCAAGGACGCCGCCAATCAGGCCATCATGGCTGCTGCGCTCCTCCTCGAAACCGCTTTCAGACCGATCAATGTCCATGTTCGGCCTCCTCTTTTCCGAGTTCGGCTTTGAGTAGGAAGGCGTTTTCGGTCGCGATCCGCTGGCCATTCTGCAATCCGGACTCGATCACGATGCGCCCTCCCGAGCGCGATCCCGTCACGACAGGCATCGCCCGAAACCCGGTACGCGTGCGAACGAACACGACTTCACGGCCTTCGACCATCTGAACTGCGGATTCAGGCACCGAGATCGAGGTCGCATCGGTTTCACCTGAGGGTCGGATGCGCGCCTGCAAGAATGCGCCTGGCTGCAATCCAGGGACCGCTCCGGCGAGTGAGATTATCGCTGTCGCGCTACGGCTTTCCGGATCGAGTGCCGGGGTCACCGAGCGCACACGTCCGCCGATCTCCCGGTCCTGCCCGAGCTCCAACGTAGCTTCATCGCCCGGCCGAATTCTCGCAGCATCGCTGGCAGGCAAGGCGACCTGCACCTGCAAGCCGCTCGCGTTCACGATCTGGAACATCTCTTCACCGGCGGAGACGTAGGAGCCAAGCACGATCGGCGCGCTGGTGATCTGCCCTGAAATCGGACTCGTCACGGCCAGCGAACGCCCATCCCCGCTGACACCAGCAGCTGCGGATGCGGCTTGTGCGCGTGACAGCTCCGATCTTGCCACTTGCAGATTGGCCTGCGCCGCTTCGAGATCCTGCCGGGCCGTCACATTGGCCTCGAACAGCCGCTTTTCGCGGTCGTAGAGCGCAGACAGTTCATTGACCCGCGCACGCGCGGCAGCGACCTGCGCAGCCAGTCCGGCAGCATCAGCGCTCTCGATCCGCGCGATCACCTCCCCCTGCCTGACATAATCGCCAAGCATCTTGTTCACGCTCTTCACCACACCGGATGCACGCGCATCGATCCGTGCGCTGGCATTCGGCGCCGCGGCGACGGTCGCTGGGAATACAAGCTCCGTTGCTGCGCCGAATTGGACAGCTTCGATTTCTATCGACGAAGCTGCGATCTGCTTCTCGTCGATCAGCAGAACGCCTTCGGGGACTTCGCTCTTTTCACCTTGTTCCGCTTGCTGGTCGGGTCCGTTTGAGTCAGCGGGCCAGAAGACCCAGGCCAAGGCGGCCAGCAAGATCAGGACGCCGCTTACGGCGATCAAATGGCTACGTTCCATGGAAATGGGCCTCACTGTGTGTTGAGCCAGATGAGCCGCGCCGCGAGCAGGCCGCGGGTCTCTTCTGCCTGAATCAGATTTTCACGAATGGCGTCGCGCGCTTCGGCAGCCGCCAGAACTTCGATCAGCGGAAATCTGCCATTGCGGTAGCCGATTTCGACGAGCCTGAGCGCTTCCTCAGCCTGCGGCAGGGATGCGCTGGAGAGGGTCTCCACACGCGTTTCGGCGGCCAGATAAAGCGTTCGCGTCCGCTCGAACTCCACGCGGTAGTCCGCCTCGGCTATCGCCTCGCTCGCGCTTGCCGCGCGGTACTGCGCCTCGGCGGCTGCGATGTTGCCCTGGTTGCGGTTGCGAAAGGGAAGCGGAATGGAAATCCCGACGATGAACGCTTGATCGTTGCTTTCCTCGAAACGGCGCACGCCTGCCGACAGCGTTGGGTCGGGAACGCCAAGCGAGCGCTCACGCGCAATTTCGGCTTCAGCAAAGCTGGTTCGAGCGCCCGCAATGCGCAGTTGCAACGGATTTTCGGAAACCGGCGGTGCAAGGGGCGGCGATAAGTCAGGAAAGACTTTCGATACTGCGGGATTGGGCTGTCCGGATACCCAGAGAGCCGCGAGCGCCTGACGTGCTGCTAAATCGTCTGCTTGTGCAGCCTGCAATTCGGCCTCCGCCTCGGCAAGCGTAGCTTGTGCACGCATAGCTCGAAGAGGCGGCTCCCGCCCGACCTCTACAAGCACGTTGGCGATCCGCGTCAGTTCACGGTTTCGCTCGACGATTTCCCGCGCGAGAACGAGGCGTTGGCCTGCGGCGACAGCCTGCACATAACGCTCGCGCACCCCCAAAGCGAGTTGCGACAAGGCAAATTCTCTCTGCAAGCCGGCGAAATCGGACGATGCGCGTGCGCTCGCGATGCGTGCGCTTCGCTTGCCGCCGAGTTCGAGCGGCTGACCGATCGCTAGGGTATATTCGGTCGACTGCAGCCCGGAGAAAGCGCCGGAGCCCGCGATGTTCTCGGCCTCGAGCGATAGCTCGGGATTGGGTCGGAGGCGTGCTTGATCTATAGCCGCACGCGCGGCTTCGGCCTCCGCCTGAGGGCCGTAAACCCGTGGATTGCTGGAAGGGTCATCTTCCCCTTCAATGCCGACGCCCGCTCGAGCGAGCGCTTCCTCGAGTGTAACTGTTTCCTGTGCCAATACTGGCGAACCCGTGGACACGGCAATCAAGGCCGCGGCCAGTGCAAAGCACCGCATTATTGTATCTCCTGACTGAAACCAATCGAGCGCGCGCGCAGGCGCACTCGCACATGATTTGCTGTCAGGCCTTGGGAGGTTGGATCAGAACCGGCGGCGCGCGCGAGGTGAGCATCGAAGTCGCAAGCGGACCCTTCAGGCTATTCGTGCGCGCAAAGGGCGACCCCAGGAACACTCCACTATCGGCGAGGCTGAAGCTGCAATTGTGATGATGCGTTGCCGAATGGTCCTGACCATCATGGTCCGGCTCGAGATCATTGCTATCGAAGTGGTCCGCCCCATGCGCATAAACGTGATCGGCCGCATGAACGAAGCTTTCGCCTTCTGAAGCATGCGCGTCAGGTAACGATAGGACACTACCGAAAAGAATGGCGATGATCGCAAGGAAGGGGAACACAAGACGCGGCATGTTACTCAACCCTTTAGGAGCCTTGCAAAGCTTGCGCAACCACGGCGGTCTGAGCGCTTGTCTTTTCATGATCACGATTTGGCACCGACGAATTCATACGCACAACCGGCCAGAAACTCGCGGAAATGAACTTCGCGCAAAACTTTGCGTGCTGGAAGCCAAGGGCGGAACTCTTCATATTCCCGCGCCACACCAAATGGTTTGGTCAGCACTATGCCGATTTCAATCAGCCATCGCGGCCAGCGCTCGGGGTGCTTCAGGCCAAGCAGGGCCATCCGGCCACCCGTCGGGAGAGCAGCTGAGGCGCGCTCGATGATCGCGGCGTAGTCAGGTGGCATTTCCAGTCCAAAGGTGCTGATGACTGCGCTGGTCTCGCTCGGAAAGCGGAAGGCGGCTACGTCTGACTGCACAAATTCGACATTGCTAGCTCGCAGGCGCTTCGCTCGTCGACGGGCTTGGTCGAGCATGCCTTGCGAAAGGTCGACCAGCGTCACCTTGCCGCTTGGTCCTACTCTCTCAAGCAGAAACGCGAGGTTTGCGCCGGTGCCAGCACATAGATCGATCACATGGTCACCGGCGTTGAGTTCAAGCCGGTTAACCAGATCGCGTCGCCAGCGACCAAGACCGGCCCACCGAAACCCCGACACCAATCGGTCATAGATTCCCGCGTTCTTGTCGTAGAGACGTTCAACCTGTTCGTTGGATAGAATTGCCATGGCGCGTGCTAGCGAACCTCGTCCGAAGAGATGGTGAAAACCTCCGCGAGGTCGTCCGGGTATGGCATTGGCGCGAATGCGCTCACGTTTGCGCGTCCGGTATTGCCCCAGGGGAGCCGTCCGGTGAGATTACCAAGGGGAGCGAGCGCAAGACGTATGACCTGCCCCAGAACTTCGCGGCCATCGCGGGTTTCAACTGCATAGCCCAGCATCGTCATATGTGAACGAAGGTGCGGCCCGAAGAAGCCCTGGCCCAGAATATGTTCCCGCTCGAGCGCGGTCCAAGCCAAAGCCCGGTCACCAGACTGCCTGGCGGCACGGAAAACGCGCCGCTCAGCTTCGACAAGTTCAATAATGTCCTTCTTTGCCACAGGATTTTACCGTTCTGCTTGCATCTTCGAATCGTCTTATGCACCTTGTAGTGGCTACAAGGTCAAGCATTGCGAGAAACCCATGAAGATTGGTGCCCTGGCGCGGAAGACCGGCACGACCGCCGAAACGATCCGCTACTACGAACGGACCGGATTGCTGGAGGAACCACCACGCACCGCCGGAAACTACCGGGACTATGGCCCGACCGAATTGGCCAGATTGCGGTTTATCCGCCGCGCACGCGACCTCGGCTTCACCATGGCGGAGGTGCGCCAATTGCTTTCTTTGTCGGATGATCCATCGCAATCGTGCGAAGCCGTGGACTCTATTGCCAGCATCCACCTACGCGAAGTGGATCGGAAGCTTGGTGACTTGCGAAAACTGCGAACCGAACTGCGCCATATGGTCGACGACTGCCAGCACGGAGCGGTTGGCGAATGCCGGATAATCGAAGTGCTTTCCGGCTAGCGGGACAGCGCGCGTTTATTCGAGCGGTGACGGGACGCAAACCATGATCATCTCGAAATTCGGGGCGTGTTCTGACATATCTCGTCGGTGCGTTCGACAACAGAACCGATCCAGTCATCGATCTCGGCTTCGACCCAAACCGTGCAACGGGGACCGAGCGAACGCGACTTTGGAAAACGGCCTTCGCGCATCCGCTGATAGATTGCCGTTCGGCGCAGGCCCACACGCGCCATGACCTCGGGAAGACGAATGAGCCGGTCTGGCGTTGGCTCGACAGGAACGGCTTCCGCGTCCGTTTCGAGACCAGTCGTCATTTCAGAGAGCGAAGCTTTGTTCATCCTGCCGCTCCAGTTGCGCGAGGTGATCCGACAGGAGACCGGCGGTGCGGTGAGCGGTCCCCTTTGCCCAGCGCGGTCTCACATCGAGCAGCCTCTCGCCCAGCGCTTGATCCAAAGCAGACGGCAACTCGCTTATGAAGGTTTCAAGAAATTCCAGCACGCCGCTATTCTGCCAATCCTTGCTACGCTGCGAGTACCCCGCGAGTGCCAGCATCAGGGAGGTGCGCGGCGCGTGACCGCTCGCGTCAAGGATGGCCAGCGCCTCAAGCAGTGTGGCTGACCTTGTCCCGGCGAGGATGCGTCGGAGCGCGTCCTTATTGATATTCGTCTGTGCGGCAATCGTCCGCCGGGACTTGCCACTTTCGTCCACGGCATGGTCGAGGAAAGCGGCGACTCCTCGAGATAGTTCTCTCCATTTGTCGTTTGTGTTTCGCGCCATTGTTCCTGCTTCCGGTGATCTTTAGCGAATCACCAACAGGCTAGGCGACGCGTCCAACTGTAGGAAAGGAAAAAGAACAAATAAGGAACTCGTAGGAAACTGGCTCATCGTCACACGATTTGATTCGCGCAGAGTCCGGTCCCTCGATCTCAGATTTCGGTATGGGTGGCGCAATGATCGGTATTCTTGGCCGCAATGTCTGCACCGGTCGCGCAAAGCCCGGTCAGATTGCCCAGAATCGACGATTTCTCTTGGTCGGAATGCCGCGTGCGGCAGTTTCCGTTTTCCTACACCCTGCCTTCCAATCGAGGAAAGAACATACAGCGAACGCATCGCTGCCAATGTTCGAAACGGAGTTCCTCGATGAACAATGCAATCACCCTTCCCCGCCCATCCGTTAAAGGCATTCGTGCCCGCGACTATATTCTTCCGGCCGCGATTGCGCTCGCCTGCGCCGGTGCCGCCTATGCCGGTGCCGACACGACCTTTGATCCGGCGCTGCAGAAATTTACCGACTTCCTCGAAGGTTCGGGCGGGAAAATCATCACCGTCCTCAGCCTTGCCGGCGGGCTTATCGCGCTCGCCTCGGGCCGCTTCGCCCTCGGGCAGGTCGCGGTCCCGGTCGGTGTCGGTATCGGCGTCGGCACCGGTGTGCCGATCGTCACCTCGGTCGTGACCGCGACCATCTGATCGCGGTCTAACGACGGGAGGGCGGCATGGCCGACAGATACCTCGTTCCACGGCGGCTCGACGATCCGGAGCTCATCGGTTTCTGGACCATCGACGAGTTTGCGGGACTGCTCGTCCCGTTCGCCTGGGGCATCCTTGCGCAGCACATCATCATCGGCACCGGCCTATCGGTCATGACCTGGTTCGCCCTTCGAAAGGCCAAAGCTTCAGGTGCAGGGTCGAAACTGGTGCATGCTGCCTACTGGTATCTGCCGGGGAGCTTCCTCGGGCTGAAAGCCACGCCGCCCTCCCACTGTCGCCTGCTTGCAGGCTGAGGGAGGACATCCATGAAACACGAATTCGCCTACGAGGAAGCGCAGCGTCACCTCAAGCAGCGTAACCGCTTTGCCGCGCTGGCATCCGTTCTCGGCCTTACCAGCCTGCTGGCGGTCGGCGCGGCGGCAACGCGCGAGGAAAGCATGATCCTCGTGCCTGTCACGAGCGAGCGCCTGACGCTCGGCAGCGGCGCGACCGATGCGCACTACCTCGAGCTTGTCACCCGCGACACCGCGCTGATGCTGCTCAATCGCGCACCCGAGAGCCTCGACTACTGGATGGAGCAGGTTCTCAAGGTGGCAGATCCCTCTGCGCACGGCCGCCTCAAGGCCGAGCTCGTCAAGATCGTCGACGAGCAACGCGGCTCGGACATCAGCCAGGCCTTCGTCATCTCGCGGATGGAGGTCGACCCGCAGGCGCTCACCGCGACCGTCACCGGAACGCTCAAGACCTTTGTCGGCGCGCAGGTGATCGCGAGCCAGCAGCGCAGCTTCGAATTCAGCTGGAACCGCCGCGGCCTCAGCCTCGGCCTCACCGGCTTCCGCCAGCTCCCAACCGAAAACGAGGAGGCGAATCCATGACGCTCCTATCCCGCCCATTCCCCGCCGCGCTGACCAGCTTCGCGCTGGCAATCGCCACGACCGCCTACGCTTCTCCGGCACATGCCGACCAGTTCGTCGAGGCCGCCGATGGCGCCGCGATCGACTGCGTGCTCGCGCGCGGCGCGCTGACCCGTATCGCCCTCATTGAGGATGGTTTTGCCAATGTCTCGAAGATGGCAAGCGGCTATCCCTACAACGATTTCGAGGTGACCCACGAGCCGGTGCGCGGCGACATCTATGTCTCGGTGCCGCTGCAATATGCGAGCGCCAGGGTCAACTTCTTTGCCACCAGCAGCGCGGGCTATGTCTACAAGTTCGCGTGCCGCGTCGATGGCGAAGAGGCGAGCCAGCTCTTTGTTACCAATCCCGCGCTCGCCAAATCCCAGGCAAGCGAGTGGGAAGGCCAAGCCCCGACCCGCGACGAGGCCGCGATTCGGCTGATCGAGGCGATGGCGAGCGACAGCGTTCTGCCAGGCTTCCGCGCCCGCGCCGAACTCTCGCGACCACGCCGAACCGACAGTCTCGAAGTCCAGCAGGTCGCCGAATACGAAGGTGCCGAGCTGATCGGACAGGCCTTCACCCTGCGCAATCTTGGCCCGATGCCCGTCGACCTTGCACGTGAGCGCGACGCGCCCGCCGGGGCGCTGGCCTTTGCCTATGGCCGCGACAGCCTCCAGCCCGGCGAGAGCACGCAGGCCTTCCTTGTCTTTACCAAGGGAGGGCTCGAATAATGGCCGAAACCGACAGACGCGATACGCCCCCGGCAGCGCCCAGGGACGAGACGCGCGGCGACGCCCGGCGCAATCTCAACCGCACGGTCGCGCAGCGCCAGAAGCTGCTGCTCGCCGGCATCGGCGGGGTGGCACTCATCGCCGGTTCGATGTTCATCTTCGGCGGCGAGGATGAAGCCGGCGCCGACGGCGCAGGCGCGACCACGATCGAGACCGGCGCGCTGGTCAATCGCAATCTCTCGCAGCGCGAATTCGTCGCCACCTATGGCAACCGCCTCGATGCGCAGGGCCGCGCGATCAAAGACCTGCAGGAAAGCCAGCTTCCCAAGGCCTCGATCGAGCAGGAGCTCGAAACGCTGCGGGGCGAGAACGCGCGGATGATCAGCGACGGTCAGGCGGCGATCGATGCGATCTCGGCGGAGAACGCCGCCTTGCGCTCGGAACTCGAAACCGTCCGCGCCAATCCCCCGGTCACGCCGGTGGCCGCAGTCGATCCGCGGGCTCCGGGCTTCGCTCCCGGACCGCTCGAGCCACCCAGCGAACCCAAGGCAAGCCTGCTGAGCTTTGCTGGAGACAAGCCGGGCGCCTCCAAGACGAAGGCAACCGAAAGCGCGCCGCCGCTGCTGCTCGAGGCAAGCCGCGATTACCTGCCGCCCAACAGCTATGCACCTGCCACCGTGATCGTGGGGGTCGACGCCTCGACGGGCGTGACCAGTCAAAGCGATCCGCTGCCCGTGGTGCTGCGGATCACCGGGCCGGCGCGCTCCGTGCTGCAGGGTAACAAGCTGCTCACCACCGATCTCACCGGCTGCCTCGTCAATGGCGCCGCGCGCGGCGATCTCTCGGCCGAGAAGGTTTACGTCAAGCTTGTGCGCATGACCTGTGCGCAACCAGGTGGACGCTTCGCGGTCAGCGAGGTCAAGGGTTTCATCGCCTTCGCCGGCAAGTCGGGCGTGCGCGGCAATGTCGTCAGCCGCGAAGGAAGCCTTGTCAGCCAGGCGCTGCTCGCCGGGATCGTCGGCGGGTTCGGACGCGGCTTCTCGGCCAATGCCAACGGCATCTTTGCTCAGTCTGTCGGCAGCGACGGCAGGCGCGACGCGCTCTCGCCCACCGACATCCTCGCAGGCGGCTTTGGCCAGGGCGCGGGCGAAGCCGCCGACACGGTCAGCAAATACCTCATCGAACGCGCAGAACAGTACCAACCCGTCGTCGAGATGCCGACCGGCATCGCAGTCGAAATCGTCTTTCTCGACGGCGTCCATGTCAGGAGCACACCCCAATGAACTATTCGAACCAGCGGCCCGGCCTCAAGGCGCGCGCCGCGCACATATCGCTCGCTGCTGCCAGCGCAGCAGCCCTCCTTACCAGCGGCGTCGCGATCGTAACCGCCATGCCCGCGCAGGCCGCGATCACGCAGAATGTGGTTGAAGCGCTCAAGCTGCGTCTGCCCAGAACGCCGATCGACGCGCTCGATTGCACGACATTCGCGCCGTGGTGCGAGGTCGTCTCTGGAGAGACGCTGTTCTACATCGACGAAGCGGCGCGCTACCTCTTCGTCGGGCGGCTCTACGACATGGAAGAGCGGCGCGACGTGACCGCCGCGCGCCTGCTCGAACTCAACCCCGACCTGCTCGCCGCCGGCGCAGCCCGCGCTGCCGGCGAGGACACTGCCGGGCGGCATGACATCGCCGAAACCCGCGACGGACAGGCCGCGACGCATGTCGATCTCAAAGCTCTTCCCAAGGAAGGCGCGATCCTGTGGGGCAATCCCAAGGGACCGAAGCTGGTTGTCTTCTCGGATTTCCAGTGCGGCTACTGTAAGCGGCTCACCGGCGAGCTCGAGAAGGCAGGCGTTCTTGTCGAGGAACGGCCGATCTCGATCTTCGGCGCATCGAGCCGGCGCATGTCCGAGGCAGTGATCTGCGCCGCCGATCCGGTCGGGGCGCTCCATGCCGCATACACCGGCAAGCACCTCGAACCGCGCGCAACCTGCAAAAAGTCAGCTGCGCTCGATGCTAATGAAGCCTTTGCACAGGCCAACGGCTTTGCCGGAACCCCGGTGATCGTCAGGGCGCGCGACGGTGCGGTGCTGCACGGCTATCGCGATGCCAAGACACTGCGCGCCTTTGCCAATGCCAAGACCGGATCGAAGCAATGAGCGGTCGTGCGACACGTGTCGGAGCGACGGCAACCTTCGCCTTGATGATCGCCGGCTGTGCGACGCTTGGCGGCAACGTCAAGGGCGACTTTTCCTGCCGCGCGCCGGAGGGAAGCTGCGCGCCAACCTCGATGATCGACGATGCCGCCACCCGCGCTTCGCAGGCAGAACGAACCGGTCACCCCTCTGCGGTAGCCCCCCAGGCCGGTGATCGCGGATTGTGGATCGTCGTTGCGGGCTACCGCGATGAGGTGGGCCGCATCCACGAGGCCCGCGTCGTTCATGTCGTGCTGCCCGATCGCGCTGCCGAGCGCTGGCGCGCGCCGCGTTCGACGGGCGACGTTCTGCGCGCCCTGGCGCGCCCGGCTGAAGCGGAGGTCGCGCCGCCCGCCGCCGCAGAAGCAATTCCTTTCCAGCATCCGAATCCGTCCCCCCAGCAGCCTCCCGATGTCCTGGTCATCCCCTCGCAGGATCTGACGGAGCTGCCCGGCGCCAAAGCGCCGGACCCCGGGGCACCTGGTCGTCCCCCCTCCCCCGGCCAGGTGCCCCACCCCGTTTTGTCCGAAGGAGAGCCCAAGTGAACCTCTCGCTATCCTCTGCGCGCGATGCGCTCCTTGCTGGCCTGTTCGGCGATGCGAAGAAGGCCGACCATGCGCAGCCGCGTTTCGCGCTCGACATGCTGTCGGACTGGCTTCCGTACCGCGTCTATGACGAGGGCCCGGGGCTCTACCGCAACGCGCACTCGAAGGGCTTCATTCTCGAAGTCACCCCGCTCATCGGCGCCGATGAGCGCACCGGTGAAATCCTCGGGCAGTTCTTCTCCGAGAGCCTGCCGCAAGGCGCCTGTTTGCAGGTGCTGAACTTCGCGTCTCCGCGCATCGGCGCCATCGTCGGCCCCTGGTTCGCGCCGCGCTACGAGCAGGGCGGGATCTACGAAGCGATCGCGAAGGCCCGCACCAACCGGCTCTACGATCTCGTCTGGAAGTCGGGCTCGGCACACGCCCCGTTCCATGCGCGCCATGTGCGTCTCGTGCTCTCGCTCGGCGTTCCGGTGCCCGGAAGCGTGACCGATGCAGAACTGACCGAATGCCGCGACGGGATGGCGGGGATGCTGAACTCGCTCGGCCTTGCGTCGAACAGGCTCGAGCCCGCAGGCCTGCTCGCACTGGTCGACGAACTCACCTCGCCCACGACCGCGCGCGAACCCGACCTCACCCACTGGAACCGCGAGGACACGCTCGACGCGCAGGCCATCCGCCGCGACATCGAACTCGAGGTCGAGGACGACCGGCTGATCTTGAGGACCGAGCGTTTCCGCGAGACCGGACGCACCCGCGACGGCGTGCCGCAGATGGGTGAATGCTATCCTGATCGCTTCGATGTGCGCCATTATGGCGTGCGCTCTACCCCTGAGCGCTGGGCTCCGTGGGAATGTGCGCGGCTCATCGGCGACATGTTCACCGACAAGCTGCGCTTTCCCTGCCCGGCTGCGACAATACTGTGCCTGCATTATCCCGACCAAGAAGCCGCCTCGGCACGCGCAGGCTACAAGTTCATGCGCACCACCAGCCTGTCGGAAACGAAGAGCGCACGTTTCCTGCCCAAACTTTCGGAGCAGTCGGCAGAATGGAGACACGTCCAGGCCGAACTCCAAGCGGGCAAGAAGCTGGTCAAGCTGTTCTATGGTCTCACCACGATCTCGCCGCTCGGCGAAGGCGATGCGCATGAGCGCACGGTCAAGGCGATCTACAAGGCGGCCGGATGGGACCTTGCCGACGAGCGCTTCCTCCAGCTCCAGGGCCTCGTCGCCTCGTTCCCGTTGAGCCTCGCCGATGGTCTGGTCCACGACCTTGCGCGCCTCAAACGCTTTCGGACCATGCTCTCGACCACCGCGGCCAATATCGCCCCGCTGCAGGGCGAGTATCTCGGCGGGAGGATCCCGCACCTGCTGCTGCTCGGACGGCGCGGTCAGCCCTTCTTCTGGTCGCCCTTCGAGAACGCGGCGGGCAATCACAACATCGCGATCTGCGGCAAGTCGGGATCAGGCAAGTCGGTGCTGCTGCAGGAACTTTGCGCCGCGCTGCGCGGGGCAGGCGCCAAGGTCGTGGTAATTGATGACGGCCGCAGTTTCGAGCATTCGGTCAAGTTACAGGGCGGGCGGTTCGTCGAGTTCACGCTCGCCTCGGGTTTCTCGCTCAATCCCTTCTCGATGGTCGATGATGCAAGGGCGCATGAAGACGAGGATTACCGGCTCGACTGCTTTGCGATGATCAAGGCGATCGTCGGCCAGATGGCGCGGCCAAGCGCCGCGCCCTCGGACACCGAGCGCGGGCTGATCGATCTTGCAGTGACCCAGGTCTGGAATGCGCTCGGCAGCGGCGGCGCGATCGACGATGTCGCGCATGCGCTCCATCAAAGCGAGAACGAGGCGGGCAAGGATCTCGCCACCGCGATCGCGCCCTTCTGCCGCGGCGGCAGCTATGCCGGGTTCTTCTCGGGGAAAGCGAGTTTCGCGCTCGAAGACGATTTCACTGTCTTCGAGATGAGCGACCTCGCGTCCCGCGAGGAGCTTCGAAGCGTTGTCCTCTCGGCAATCATGTTCATGACCGGTCAGGCGATGACGCGCTCGTCGCGCTCGACCAAGAAGCTGCTGCTGATCGACGAGGCCTGGGCGATGCTCAAGGGCGGTTCGATGGGCGAGTTCGTCGAGACCTATGCCCGCACCGCGCGCAAATATGGCGGCGCGCTTGCAACCGCCACCCAGTCCTTGAACGACTATTACAAGTCCGATGGCGCGCGGGCCGCGCTCGAGAACAGCGACTGGATGCTGGTGCTCCAGCAAAAGCCCGAGACCATCGCCGATTTCCGCAAGGAGGCCCGGCTCGACATGGACGACCGGACCGAGACGCTGATCCGCAGCCTCAAGCGTTCGGGCACCGAATACAGCGAGATCTACCTCAAAGGTCCCGAGATGGAAGCCGTTGGACGCCTGGTGCTCGACCCACTCTCGGCAACCATCTTCTCCTCCGATCCTGACACCTATGCCGCAATCCACCGCCATGTCGAAAACGGCATGCCGCTGGAGCGCGCAGTCGCGCTGGTCGCAGGTGTGGAAGGAGGCATGTGATGGTGCTCGAGACCACCACGCTCGTAGATCGCGTGCCGCTTCCGTCAGTCAGACAAGCCCGCGACAAGCACCGTGTGATCGACTGGCTAGCGCTGTTCCAGGGCACCTGCCTGGTGCTGATCGAAACGGCAAGCTTCGCGGCGAGCACGCTGCTGCTTGTTCTCGGTCTGCCGCTGTTCGTGTTCCTTCTCATCGCTGGATGGGACCTGACGGCGCTGTTCGCGCAGCTCGGCAATCTTGCCGACCATTACCGCACCGCTGAACCGGTCGCGCGCCGCTTCTTTGCCCAGGACCTCCAGATCGCATTCCTCATCGCAGCCGGCGGCCTCGCCCTGCTGCGATTGCCGGCTTTCCTGCGCCGCCTCGATCGCCGCCTCGCCGAAGGATCTCCCCGCCATGGATAGACTGAACCTGCCGCTTAGCCAGCTGGGCCCGAAACTCCTCGCCGTAGCGATGCTCGTTGCCGCGCTCCTGTGGGGTGCGTGGATCACGCAGCAGGTCACCAGCTCCCCGGAGCAGCGGATCGTCACGGTCCGGCTCGCCGAGACCATCGGGACATTCGTCGAGGAAGCCGCGCGCGCCGATGCCGATCCGGCGGTCGTCCAGGCGGCGAGCCTTGCATACCTCAAAGCCGCCGAAAGCGCCGTCGCCGACATGGGCCATGACGGCCGCGTGGTGCTGGTTGCCGAGGCCGTGCTCGCGGGCGCTGCCGAAGACGCAACCTCCGAACTCGAACAGCGCATTGCGGAAAAGCTCGCCGGGGAGAAGCAGCCATGAGCCTGACCCGCTCGATCCGCCGTCCGCTGCTGCTCTCGGGGCTGGTCCTGCTACCGCTTGCCTGGGCGCCGCTCGATGCCTTCAGCAAGGACCATGCTTTCCTCATCAATGCGAGCCCGAGCCTGCCCAACTGGGCGTTCTGGCTCGACAAGCACGCGCCGATCGAACGCGGCAGCCTGATCTTCTTCGAGCCGCCGCAAAGCGAGCTGGTCGAAAGGCATTTCGGAAAAGGACCGCAGATGTTCGGCAAGCGCGTGCTTGGCATGCCGGGCGATGTCGTGCGCCACGAGGGCGATGCGGTCTTCATCAACGGGAAGCAGGTCGCGAGCCTGCTCGAGGTCACCCGCCTTGGCTTGCCGCTCACGCGGGGTCCTGAAGGAGTCATCCCGGAGGGCTGCTACTACACCGGAACCGACCATCCCCGCGGGCTCGACAGCCGCTACGGCGCCATCGGTTTCGTTTGCCGCGGGCAGATCCTCGGCAGCGGGAGGGCTATCCTGTGATGCGCTCTTTCCTTCCGATTGGCGCGCTTCTCCTCGCTGCGCTCCCTGCCAGCCTGCAGGCACGAGACTACGGCCAGCGCGGCGCGGTCTTCCCCGTGATCGAGCGCGACCTGCTCGAACAGATCTATACGCGCCTCGCGCAGATGGAAAAATCGGGCGAGACCGCCCGGCTCAACGAGGAACTCAAACGTCGCACGATCGCCCGCGTCAATCGGCCTGATCCGGTTGCCGGCCTCATTCGCGCAGGCGCAAGCCGTCAATGGGCCTTCGATCCGACAATCACGCTTGCCGCCGATATCCGGGGCGCAAAAGGCGAGCTGATCCATGCCGCCGGAACCCGGGTCAATCCGCTCGACAGCGTCAAGCTGCGCGGCGACCTCCTGTTTCTCGACGGCGACGACCCTGCGCAGATCGCCTGGGCGCTGAGGCAGGACGCCAATGCCAAGCTGATCCTCGTGAAAGGCGCACCGCTCGAGCTGATGAAGGCCCGCCAGCGCCGCTTCTATTTCGACCAGGGCGGCAAGCTCACCGAGAAATTCGGCATCCGGGCGACACCTGCCCGCGTGCGCCAGAACGGCCGGATGCTCGAAGTGAGCGAAATCGCTCTGCCGCCCCGGAAGGCGCAGCCATGAGCAGCATCCGCGCTTTCCTCGTGCTGTTCACGGCAGCGCTTTCGCTTGCGATGGCCACCCCCGCTTCGGCCGATGCCGGTCCGGGCAAGTGCACCGGGCAATTCGTCAACCCGATCACCGACATCTGCTGGTCGTGCCTGTTCCCGATTTCAGTCGGCGGGCTCGAAATCTGGCCGAGCAACCGGCCCGATCCCGACAACCCCGACTTTCCGCTGTGCCTGTGCGGAATTCGACCCGGCATAGCGATGGGCTTCTGGGAGCCTGTCCGGCTCGCCGATGTCAGTATGAAGCCCTGGTGCTTCGTCAATTTGGGCGGGATGAAGCTCGACCCCGGCTTCGATATCGGCTTCCGTTCGATCTCGGGTCCTTCGGCGGTAGGCGGCGCAAGCCAGTATTATTCGAGCTGGCATGTCCACTGGTATGCCTATCCGCTTATCTACTGGATGGAGATCGTCGCCGATTTCCTGTGCCTCGAGCCCGGTTCGATCGATATCCTCTATATCTCCGAAATCGATCCGCTGTGGCAGGACTCAGAGCTCACCGCGATCATCAATCCCGAGGCCGTGCTCTTCGCCAACCCGCTGGCGCTCGCCGCCTGCGCTGCGGATTGCGCCGCATCGACCGCTAACCTGCCGCTCGACGAGATGTTCTGGTGCGCGGGCTGCCAAGGGTCGATGTACCCGATGAACGGCAATGTCTCGGCCTCGATCGGGCACGTGCAGGCCTCGCGGCTCGTGCTCTCGCGCTTCGCCTACAAGCTTCACCGCGAACTCGTCTCCTGGGGGACGATGGGATCAAAAGGCCTGTGCGGCAAATACCTCATGCCGGTGATGCGCAAGCAGCAATACCGCCTCCAGGCCACCAACCCCAACCCGGCGACCTCGGGCCGTTATGCCTGCCCGCCCATCGGCGCCTCCACCACCTTCCAGTCCCCCGGACAGGTCATCCCCGCCATCGGCGAAGACATGGGATACCTCGTCTGGCGCAAGAGGAATTGCTGCGCGCTATGAGAAACGCTTTCCCCATACTCGTTGGCCTTAGTCTGGTGATCGCTGCCGGATTTGCCGCAGCTTCTGCGCAGGATGCCGGGCCCGACCTTGACCTCGCTGAGATCCGCGCGCGCGCGGCCGAACATGCCGCCGACGCCGAGGCTCTCGCCACATCGGTCAGGACAAAAGCGGATGCCCTCGCAGACGACGCGCGCGCCGCTCAGCAAACGGCTTTCGACAATCGCGCAGTCTATGCCGAGACTGCGCAGGCGACCGCGAATGCCGGGCCGCTCGATCTCGATGGCATGATCCGCGCCCAGGCCGATGCGGAAGTCGCAGCGCTGGGCGAAACGCCCCGGTTCATCGCGTTTGCCTCCTTGGCAATGCCCGAACCCTCATTGAAGGCGCTGGTTCGCGATGTCTCGAGGGCCGGCGGCGTCACCGTGCTGCGCGGATTCCCCCAGGGCGACAGCGCGCGCTTCAAGAAGCGCATCGCCGCGATCTGGAGCGATAGCGATGATGCCGGCGCGCTCGGTATCGACCCGCGCCTGTTCCGCGCCTTCGATATCGAGGTTGCCCCGAGCTTCGTGATGATCGCGAGCGATTTTGCCCCGTGCGACGGGTTCGACTGCAAAGACGTCTTGCCGCCGCACGACCGCATTGCCGGTAATATCAGCGTGGCCGAAGTGCTCGACACCTTCGCTTCGGGAGGCGGTCCAGGAGCGCAGCTCGCGCGCCTCCATTCCCGCAGGCTCGAAGGAGAACGGCCATGAGGCTCATACAATCGCTTCGCATAGGACTGCTCGGTCTTCTCGCCGTCGCCGCGCCCCTTTCCGCGCAGCAGCAGGACGCGCGGGCCGATGGCAAGGCCTTTGGCGAAAGCCTGCGCGGCGAAGCGCAAGAAGCTGCCAGATCGCAGCCCAATGCAGCAAACCTGCCCAACTACGACCGCAACGCCGTGCGAAACCTGGAAACGCTTGCCGACGATCCCGAGCGGATCGAGAGCAATGCGGCCGCCGCTGCTACCGGACACCAGGGCTATCGGGCGATGCGCGACAGCGTGGCCAATCGCGCGCGCTTCGATCCAAGTGAGATCGAGGACGTCATTGCGCGCAGCCTCGCCATCAACGAGACCCCGCTCGACTACACCAGCGGCATGGCAATCTCGGGTGGCCAGGGTAATTGCGTGCCGCTGCCGACCGGGTCCGGATCGGCAGGGACCTACACCGCTACCTGCAACACTGGCACGCGGATCGACCAGTCGGCTGGCCAGTGCGAAGTCCCGCTCGTCGCCAACGTGACCCGGCGCCAGCAATGGCACTATCTCTGCAATGAGACGAGCACAGTCTATGGATATCCCTGGTGCTCGGCATTCGATGGTGGCTCGTGCCGGATCACCGGGTATCGGCCCGGACCCTGCCTCCAGTGGCGGGAGGACCAGTTCTATAGATACTGCACCGAACCTGGCGATCCCATCGCTGAAATCACATGCGACACTCCGGATGCGCGCTACACGCCCTATGCGGTGACCACGGACAACTCGATCGATACCTTTTCCGACGAGAGCCAGTGCATCGGATTTGCCGATAATGGCGATTGCACACTCGACAATGAGATCTGCACCGATGCCGATCCGCAGACCCGCGTGATCGACGGTGTCTCGGTTACGCGGCCCTGCTGGGAATGGCAGCGCAGCTACACCTGCACATCGCGCGAGGCGGCGAGCGACTGTTCGGATATCGAAAGCCAGGGCACCTGCCGGTTCATCGGCGAGGAATGCCTCACCGACGAGATGCCCTGCGAGACCTGGGAGCGCATCTACGAATGTCCCCTGCCCGGTACGGACATCTCCACCCAGTATGTCTGCGACGGCGATGTCTATTGCATTGATGGCAGCTGCGAGACGATCGAGCGCACCGCCAATGACGAGTTCAAGGATGCGGCGGTCGCATTGCACGCCATGGACGAGGCGCGCGGCCAGTTCGATCCGAACACGCTGACGCTGTTTCGCGGCACGCGCAACACATGCTCGTCCAAGGTCTTCGGCGTCCTCAATTGTTGCAAGGGCAAGGGCTTCCCGCTCATTCCAGGTATTAGCCTGCTCGTCGCGCTCGGATGCGACCGCGAAGAGGTGCTGCTCCACCAGCGCGATGCGCAGGGCCTGTGCGCCTATGTCGGCACATACTGTTCGGACAAGTTCCTCGGCGTCTGCCTGACCAAGAAAAAGGCCTATTGCTGCTTCGAGAGCAAACTCTCGCGCATCCTGCAGGAACAGGGGCGCAAGCAGCTCCCCAAGCCGTGGGACAAACCCAAGGAGGAGCAATGCGAGGGCTTCACGCTCGACGAGTTTACGCGCCTCGACCTCAGCCGAATGGACTTCAGCGAGGTCTATGCCGAGTTCACAGATGCCGCACGGCTACCCGACGAACTCGAGACCAGCATCCTCATCCAGCAGAAAATTGAAGACTACTACGCAAGGGGTGGCCGATGACCCATTTCAATAGATTGGCGGCAATCGTCCTGAGCCTAGCCGCCCTTCCCACCACCTCGGCCTATGGCCAGGAGAAACAGACTTCCACATCGCCCACCTCGGCTGATGCGCTCTACTGCGAAGAGCGCCAGCTCGGCTACTGGTTCTACTGCGTCAAACCTTTACCCGCAGATGAACCGCAAGAGCCTGAAGCCGAGCCGGTCGCGGCAACGCAGGAACTCGACGCGATCACCTCCGAGCTTCGCGAACTCAAGGCGCGCGCGATCCTCTATCCGACCGAGGCCAATGTAGCGGCCTATATCCGCTTCCAGCGCGCGCAGCTCGACCGCGCCTCGCTGTTCTCCGATGTCTGGCAGCGGGCGATCTGGCAGGACCCGGACCTCGACTACACGCTTGAACGCCCCGTCGGAGCGGTCGCCAAGAAGCAGTGGCAGGATGCCCGCAGCGCGGAGCGCGATCACGTCATGGCAACGCTCTCGCAGCGCTACGGCCTGTTCTATTTCTTCAGTTCGACCTGCGGACCGTGCGAAGTGATGAGCCCGATCGTGAAGGGCGTCGCCGACCGCTGGCGGATCACCGTGCGCGCGATCTCGACCGATGGCGGTCCATCCAGGCATTTTCCCGACTATCGGGTCGAGACGAACCAGCGCGGCAAGCTTGGTCTCGAAGGCAAAGCCACCCCCGCCCTGGTGCTGTGGGACAGCGTGACCAAACGCCCGATTCCGATCGGCTACGGCGTGCTCTCGGCCGACGAGCTGCAGGACCGCATCTACCTTCTCACCTCCAAGGAAGCCGGACATGATTACTAGCATCCGCAATGCGGCATTGACCCTCGCCGCCGCCAGCATGGTTGCCTCACCGGTCGCCGCGAATGTTGGCGACAGCATGGACCGCTTCATGGATGACATGGGCGCGGCGGCGAATGTCACCGGCCCGACCGCCTTCAAAGGCCAGTCGGCAGGCTATTACAGCCTCGGCAATGTCTGGACGCGCTTCCCTCAGAAGACGACCAACATCGCCAATCTCCAGCTGCCGCGCGCAAGGGCGGGCTGCGGGGGCATCGATATCTTCGCGGGGTCCTTTTCCTTCATCAATGCGAGCGAGATGGTCGCTCTTCTGAAAGCCGTCGCCAACAACGCGGTCGGGTTCGCGTTCAGCCTGGCGATCGATACCGTCTGTCCCGAATGCAACAAGATCATGCAGGAGTTCAGCCAGAAGGCGCAGCTCATGAACAATCTCTCGATCAACTCCTGCGAAATGGCGCAGGGGCTGGTCGGCGGTCTGTGGCCCAAGGGCGATCTCGCCGACAAGGCGATCTGCGAAGCCATCGGGAATTCCGAAGGCATTTTCACCGACTATGCGGCCGCCAAGCACGGCTGCGGCACGCGCGGCCAGCGCGCTTCGACCAATGATGGCGCCGGCACCGACTACGCCGACGTCAATCCCGGCGTGCCTCGCAACTACACCTGGCACGTCCTGAAAAAGAGCGCCTTCTTCAATCCCGGCGGCACGTTCGACCGCGAACTCGCCGAGTACGCCATGACGCTGATCGGCACGGTGATCTATGTGCCGCCCAAGGACGACGAGCCAGGCAAGTTCGTGCCTTTCGCGGGCGACGCGTCCTCGACGCTCGTAAGCGCGCTACTAGACGGGACGCAGGGCCAGACCGTGCGCGTTTTCCGCTGCGACGAGACCGACCTCTGCCTCAATCCCACCTTCGAGCAGATGAGCCTATCGAATGCAAAGGCCATCCGCCCGCGGGTCGCGCTCCTGATCGGGAACATGGTCGATGCGATCCGGGCCGACACCGCGATCGGCAATGCCGAAAAGGAATTGCTGCAGGTGGCCTCGGTCCCCTTGTACAAGATCCTTACCGTCCAGGCCGCCTATGGGCGCGGAATGCCGACCGACGACCGTGACACGCTGGCTGAGATCGCCAGCATCGACCTGCTCTATGCCATCCTCGACCGGATCGTCTCGGAAGCCGGTCGCTCGATGGCGAGCTTCATCGCCGCCGACGAAGCCAAGCTTGCGATCTGGCGCGGCCAGGTCGCCGAAGTGCGTTCTGGCCTGGTCCAGAGGCAGGCTACCGGACAGGCCAAGGTCTCGGCGATCATGCAGATCATCGAGAAGACCGCGATGATCGAGAATGCGCTGGCCGCCTCGATGTCGCCCTCGATGTCCGCAGCGCTCGACTGGTCGCGCGGGCTCCAGTCGCGCTCGATTATTCCCTGAGGCGAGCGCCATGGTCGAGATCTTCACAACCGGCGGCGGTGAGTACATCGTCAATGTCTTGAACGCCGTCGCCGCGTGGACCGGGGCCGGTGGCTACAAGAGCCTGATCCAGGTGGCGCTGGTCATGGGGATGGCGCTTGCGGTCGTTGTCGTCGCGTTCAATCAGGACTGGCGCGCCTGGCTCAACTGGTTCCTCGGCGCGACACTCATCTACATGTGCTTGATGGTGCCGCGGATGGACGTGCAAGTCACCGACCGCGTCAATCCGAGCCTTGCACCGGCGACAGTCGCCAATGTCCCGCTCGGTCTTGCCCTGATGGCAAGCTTCACCAGCCAGGCGGGCGACTACCTCACCCGCTCCGCCGAGCTCGTCTTCGGCCTCCCCGACGATCTCAACTACTCGAAGAACGGCATGATTTATGGCGCGCGCCTGCTCGAAGCGACACGGTCCCTGCGCATTGCCGACCCCGAATTTGCCGCCAATTTCGACGAGCATGTGCGGCAATGCGTGTTCTACGACCTGCTCCTCGGCCGCTATTCGATGAAGGAACTGTCGGAAAGCAACGACATCTGGGCGACCATTGCGCCCGGCAGTGCCGCGCGTGCGCAGCGCTTCCTCACCCGGCAGGCGGACGATAGCGTCACGGCCACGATCATCACCTGCCGCGAAGCATACACCGCGCTCTCCAGCCAATGGGCCGGGCTTATCGATGAGATGACGCAGGTCGCCGGGCGCCAGCTCTACCCCCGGCAGACCGAAGCGCTCGCGAAGGCCAAGCTCATCGCCGACCTGCCGATTGCCTATCAGTACCTCACAGGCGTCTCGAAGGATGCAAGCAGCATCTTCCGCCAGGTGCTCACGATCAACGCGATGAACCAGGCGATGCATGGCTTTGCCGGAGCGAGCGGTGCGTCGAGCGTCGATGTGTTCGCGCAGACCCGCGCCGATATCCAGACCGAACGGACCTATTCCTCGATCGCGCATAACGCGATGAAGTGGGTCCCGATCCTCAACGTCGTGCTGACGGTCGTATTCTACGCGCTCTTTCCGGTGCTCTTCCCGCTCTTCCTGATGCCCAAGACCGGACCGATTGCGCTCAGAGGATATGTCACGGGCTTCTTCTACCTAGCGGCGTGGGGACCGCTCTTCGTCATCCTGCACATGATCCTAATGCTCAAGGGCGCGAGCGATGTGGCGGCAGCGGGCGGCGCAACCGGTCTCAGCCTAGCGACCTTCTCAGGCATGACCGACGTCAACAACGATATCGGTATCCTGGCCGGTTATCTCGTTGCATCGATCCCGTTCCTTGCCGGCGGCGTCGCCAGGGGCGCGCTCGCAATATCGGGACAGGCAACGAGCTACCTCAACCCGAGCCAGAACGCTGCAGAAGAGGCGGCGCGCGAAGCGAGCACCGGCAATGTTTCGCTTGGCAATACCAGCCTTGAGAACTCGAACGTGTTTTCGCGCCAGTTTGCGCAAGCCAGCCTCGCGCCCAACATTGGCTACGGCGCCGCGCAGACGCGAGCGACGGGCGAAAACGGCACCCAGACCACCGGTTTCCCGCAGGCCGAGTTCGCGACTGTGCCAACCTCGAGCTATCCGTTCACCCCGACACTCGGGCAGGACTTCTCGAGCAGGCTTGCGACCATGGCGAGCCAGAGCCGCGGCCAGAGCGAGACATTCTCGAACCTTGCCCAGCAATCGACGAGCTCGGCGGTCACCCGGTTCAGCGAGTTGCGCGATGCCTACACCCGCTCGCGCTCGAACGAGAGCGTCAGTGGCACGTCAACGAGCGACAGCATCGGCAGCGCCTTTAGCGAGGTCGACAACGCCTCGAAGGCACTCCAGCAGCAATTCGGGCTGTCGCGCCGCGCGGCCGACGACATTACTGTATCCTGGTTCCTGAACGGGGATGCCGGTCTCGGGGTCAAAGGAGAACGAGGCTCGGTCAAGGGCACCCTCGGGTTAAAGGGTGGTCGGAACCAGACCTGGACTGACAGTGATATCGGGATCGCCTCCGAGGATCGCTCGCGGATCACGGGCGCGCTGCGCCAGATCTCGGACAGCCGTAGCTGGTCGAGCACGCGGGAAGGTTTCTTGCGCGAAACGAGCTCTAGTTCGGAAGCACTGGTGTCCAGCACCTCGGCAGGCATCACTACCTCGATCACAGAGGCGCAGAGCTACACGCGTGAAGCGCGCCGCGCCGAAGAGATCGCCAGCCGACTCGAGAACCAGGCAAGCTGGTACGAAAGCGCCAATGCCGCAGGCACTCTCAACCTCAGCCAGGCCTATCGCGAATGGGGCATGGCGGAGATCGAGGCTAACCGGGACTACTACGGCCCGGTCCGCTTTGACGACATCGACTTCCAGATGAGCGCGCGGGGCCAGCAGCTTCAGGCGCGGTTCGTCGAAAGCTATGCGGACCAGTTCAATGCTGAGATCGCGGGCGACCTGGTCTTGCCACCCTCTGCGCCCGTCGCTCGGCCCTCGGTGAGCAGTGCGGAAAGCGTCCGGGGATCGGTGCGGCTTGGCGGCGTGCCGGCAAGCCTGAGCACCCCGTCCAGCGAAAGAGAATACATCGCCCGGGATGTAGGTCGGGTCCAACAACAAGGGGACCGGCGGATCGGGACCGTCAAAGGATACCTCGATGGCAAGACTCGCGATGCCAAGGGAGCCTCGGCTGAGGCGGCCGACGATGTGAAGGAATGGTAGCTCAGATCATTCCATCGTAGATGATCACGTAGATCACAAAGGTGACGAACAGGATGGCGAACAGGATCAAACCTAGCTTGCCCCACGGGTCTGCCCAAGTTTTTTTCCATGTGTAGGAAGTGAGGCGGTTCTCGGCGATGGCCCGGTCTACTTCGCGGAAGCCCTCCCAGCCCTTCTTGCCGCCCGGGGGTGTGTCGTCTGGATCGCTCATCGCTCATTCTCCTTCACAAGAAGGGAGCCGCCCTCTCCTCTTCTCAGCCCCATTTAGTTGCTGAGAAAATAGCCGAAAATCATCGGGAAAGCGAGCACGGTATCTTGGCTTGCAGGCCCGAAAATGAAAGAAGGTGGCATGGCAGGAAGATCACCTCAGAATAATGTCTTCGATTTTCGCGCAGAAGTTTCCCGACGGAATCAGGGCAAACTGCGCGGCTTGGCGCTGCTTGTTGCCGGAGGATTGCTCGTTGGAATTCTGGGCGGCCTCTTCGGCATCTACTGGCCTTTTGGCTCGGCAAGCGCCGAAGTGCGGACGACCCACAGCTTTGCCGTTTGCGGCATGGTCAGGCGGACTTGTGTCGTCGATGGCGACACTATCTGGCTTGAAGGCGTAAAAATCAGGATCGCGGATATCGACACGCCGGAAATCTCGCAGCCAAGATGCGATTACGAATACGATCTCGGCATAAAGGCACGCGACAGATTGGTGGTTCTGCTCAATCAGGGAGAGTTCTCCTCTGTTCCGATCGGTAATCGGGACGAAGACCAATACGGTCGTAAGCTCCGTGTCCTGACGCGCGATGGCCGCTCGATCGGCGACCAGCTGGTCGCGGAAGGGCTTGCCCGGACTTGGTCCGGACGCAGGGAGCCATGGTGCTGATGCGCAACTGGCCGGACAGTGACGATCCCTTGCCGGGCAACGAGCGGGAATGGAAATTGAAGCTCGAAGCATGGCTGCTGGGTATTACGATTGTCCTCATGCTCATCGCAGGCATCGGGTCACTCTTCTGACGCTCACCCGTAATCAGGAGCTTTGGGGCATGGCGCTATGGGTGGAGACGCACCATGGCGACGCCGGAGGTGAATTCATTGCGTCGAAGATCGATCAGCTAAACCGGGCCGGCGCGCAGGACGGGGCAAGACTTTGGCAGGATGTGGCCCGTCGCTATGAGCAACTTGCCGCGCGCAAGTCCCATTCCTGATGGAACCGTTGGGATCTCCAGCCTCGACTGACTGCAGATAGGCTTCCAGCCGCTCTAGCGTTCGTCGACGCGGCCTTCGTCCTTGCCGGAGGTCGAGTACGAATCGAGGATCACCGACTGCGCGCCTGCCGAAGCGTGTAGCCGAAATATGATGATCTTTCAGATGTTTTTCGATCCGTTCCAGCAAGGTCATAACCCTTTCGCTCCGACTCGCAAATCCCTTGTGTTCTTGTTATGTTCTTAGTAGGATCACATCCGCGAGTCTAGGAAAATTCCTACGATTGAGATTCGAAGGACAGATAGATGGAACATGTCAGGGAAGAGCTCGACCGGCTGATCCTCAAGGGCGGATATGGCTACGCCTCGATATCGCGGCTGCTCGGCCGCAACCCTGCCTATGTGCAGCAATTCATCAAGCGCGGTTCACCGCGAAAGCTCGATGACGAAGACCGAAAGACACTCGCCTGCTTCTTCGGCGTCGATGAACAAGTGCTCGGCGGCCCCGCCAATCCGGTCACGGATGGCATGGTGGAGATTCCCGTTCTCGATGTGGAAGCATCTGCGGGCTTCGGCGCGGTAGCTGCCAGTGAGACCGCGCAAACCCGCTTCGGGTTCGACGAGCGGTGGCTGCGGCACCTGACTTCGGCCAAGAGCGCCAGCCTGTCGATCGTTGGCGTAAAGGGTGACTCGATGGAGCCCACGCTCAGCGATGGCGACGAGGTCCTGGTCGATGCTTCAGATCACGGCTCGCGGCTGCGAGATGGGATCTACGTCCTTCGCTCTGATGATACCCTCGTCGTGAAGCGGATCGCTATCAAGCCAGGTGGTCGGCAGATCACCATTGCCAGCGACAATCCGGCTTACCCTACCTGGCACGACATGGATCGGTCGGAAGTTCACGTGATTGGCCGGGTTATCTGGTTTGGCCGAGCTTTGTAACGGCCGGGCTTGACCCTGTAAAAATCTGTCCGTTCTTATCTGCCGAGCGTGGGATAGCTACTATCTGTCTGCAACCGTAGCGATGTCTGTACTTCCAAACTTTTCGTGCGCTTTTGGTAGAATTGAAAAGAGTCTAAGCTAGGCAGACCCAGGCGGGGCATAAGTCACGGTGCATTGCCTGCGGTCATTGTAGAGAGCTTCGACTCCGCGCCCGATGGTCAGCTCGTGCCGTTTGATAGCTCCACCTGCATGACGGACATCCACCTCGATGAAGCGATCGTGGAAATCATCATCGCGCGTCTTCTTGCTTCGCCGCACTAGAGCAAGCCTGGGAGCAGAGCCGCCAAAGCTGGTTAAATAATCGGAGCCAAATTGGGTGCGGCTGCGGACGTCATCGAGGTCACCTTCGGCCTCGGGAGCATATTCGATCATGATGCTTTCGAGGGCACCAGCCGTGCTGCGCAGCGATTGGAGGAACTCGATCTGCGAGCGCCGCGCGGAATAGGTTGCCAGGGCATAGGGATCACGGATCGTGACCTTTGCGATTTGGAGGCCTTTGAAGAGTGAAAGGATCTCCTCGGTTGGACGTTCCTCTCCCGGGCTCCTGCGCCACAGCCTGATCTGTGCGTCGGCGATTGGTCGAGGCAGGGATAGGGTCCGCCGCACCGAAGCGCTCTGATCCTGTTCGATCGTGCCAGGTTGGCCTTCTTCGGGCTTACTCTCGGGTTCCATAGCAACCTCGAGTTCTTCTGGCACCTTTTCCTGTCCGCTCTTGGCATCCTCGGTAGCGAGCGGTGGAAGGTAAGCAGAGCCGTCTGGCGTCGGCGCGTCGGAAGAGTTTTCCTCGCTTGGCGCATCTTCCGTCACTTCGCGTTCGAGCGAAACTTCGCGGAAGAGATCTCCCAGCTCGCCATCGCTGGCATCGGGCGGGAAGAACAGATCGCGGGTCAGCTTGCGCTTCCGTTCGATGAGCGCGTTGAGGCGCAGATCAAAACTGGATGGCGCGAGATCGGGATCTGGATGTACCGCCATGGGAAGATACACATGGACGTCGCGTGTCTGCCCGATGCGAAAAACCCGGTCGGTTGCCTGGTCCTCGACTGCTGGGTTCCACCAGCGCGAGAGGTGAATGACGTGATTTGCTGCAGTAAGCGTCAGGCCGACTCCTCCGGCTCTCGGCGAAAGGATCATGACATCAAAGGAGCCCGGATGAGCCTGAAAAGCTTCGACAAGCGCCTGACGTTTTTGCCCTGGGACTGTTCCGTTTATCCGCGTGGGGCGACGTGCGAGGCCAAAGCGATCTGCGATTAGTCCGGCCAACCGCTCCTGCATGGCGAGGTCTTCGAGGAAGATGAGCGCCTTTTCATTGGCACCGGCAATTTTCTCAAGGATCGTGAGGGTCTGTGCGAGCCGGGCTGAATCTCGGGCATAGGCATCAAGATCATCAGGTGCCTGGCGCGGATCGAGTGGATGAAGCGAGACGCCGCGCATGTTGGCAAGCGTAGTCAGCATTCCACCCTTGCCCAGATTGCCAGCCGCACCTGCAGCCGCTGCGCGGATGACCAGATCGCGATAGGCGCTAGCCTGTGCGGGCGGCATGTCCATCCTGATGGCGTGCACTGTCTTAGTAGGCATTCCGTCGAGCACTTCGCCCTTGAGTCGCCGCAACATGTAAGGTGGCCGCCCTTTGATCGGATCGGTCAGCTGCGACTTGAGCCTTGCTAGTGCATCGGGATTGTCAGTGGGGTGACGCTTCTCGAAATCACGGCTGGCGCCAAGAAACCCAGGGGCGACGACATCCATGATGGACCACAGGTCCTGGAGACGGTTTTCGACGGGGGTACCGGTCATACCTAGCGTGAACTCTGCATTCAGAGCCTTCGCCGCGCGCGTAACCTGACTGCCGGGATTCTTCAGCTTCTGGATCTCGTCATAGATGATGAGACCAAAGCGCGTGCGGGCGAAGCTGAAGTGGTAGTCGCGCAGCGTTTCGTAGGTTGTCAGAACTACCCCGGCATCACGCCAGTTGGCTGCGTCGAGTGAAGCCTTGCCTGTCTCGATATCCCTCGATCCGAAGCTGTCTTCGTCGCGCAGCAGCTTTAGATTGCTGCCGAACGCAGGAACCAGAAGGCCTAGTTGCGGGTCGCGCAGATGTTTCTCGATTTCCGTGCGCCAGGTTCCGAGAAGGCCGGTGGGCGCTACGATCAGGAAAGGCGCGCGGGGGCGTCTCGAGGCGCGTGCCTCTTCCTGGAGCCATGCCATGAAGGCTATCGCCTGGATGGTCTTTCCGAGCCCCATGTCGTCCGCGAGAAGGGCTCCGGGGCGACCTGCAAGCGCACTGTGCCCCAACCAGGTCAGGCCCTCTTTCTGATGCGACTTCAACGTGGACTGCAGCAGGTCAGGAGGATCGATAGGTGGTAGCGCCTCTTCCTCGACCGTTTCGGTTATGCCGAGAGGCGCGTAATCAACCTCTTCGAAATTGTCGTGTACGACGAGAAACAGCTTGCCCTGTGTGGCCGCATCCCAAGCGTCCACATCTCCAGGATGCTCGGCTTCTTGCGACTGGTCTCCCAATTGCGCAAATGGTGCGAAACTCGCGAGGGCCGCACGGCTCTGATCGTTGACGGGAATTCGCGCAGGCGGGGCCGGTCCATCCTCTTCGGCAGGCTCGAGCAGTCCTTCGACGTCGGCATCCGGCTTGCCGGCATCTGCAGCAATTTCGATCCGTAATGTAACTTGCTCAACATTCTTCGCTGGAAGTGCGAAATAGTCTTCGCCGATCCGCAGGCCGAACCTCTCGGGTATCCAATTGTTCTTCTGCGAGGAAACGATCCAGGGCAGTACGGGAGCGCGCCACACATCGACACCCGCAACTCGCTCGGAAAACTGTTCAGTGTCGACGAACAGGGTTTCGAGATCTATTGCTTCGGCCTGCTCATCTCCGAGCACCTCGCGCACGACCTTGCGCGGATTGAGGATGAATGATCGCCGCTGCTCTTCGGGGGCATCCTGAACCTTGCGCACGACATCCAGCGCCGGACGAAGGTCCGGATCGATGAAGAGGTACTCGCCGTTCTGAAGGACATAGACGGGGCGTGCCGCGGCTTCCCTACGAAAGCGGTCCTGGGCAAAGAGACGCTGCGCGGCAGGCGCGAGGATGCTGTCGGCCTCCTCGTCGAGCGCCTTGCCGCTTTCGCCTGCCTCGGAAACTGATCGAGCGCTGAAGAGCACCGGATCGAATTCGGTTCGATCAGGTGTGAGTGTCTTCAGCTTGAGCGAAAGACTGGATGCGTAATGGACCCTGAGGTCTTTCAGATAGGCTTCGCTCTCGATCGGGAGCTGGGGATCTTCCGGCCAGTGTTCTCTCAAATGTGCAAGCGCCTGGAAGCGCTCTGATCGCTCGAGTGCCCGGGTAAGCGGCTCGGCGGCCTCATGGAGTGACCAGAGGGGTTCTGGAATGCGGTGCGGTCCGCTCTCGGTCAGAAGAAGCGCACCTCGCGGCTTGGCGCGAACAGGTTGTCCGCCGGGGCGGACCCATCGCACAGCGAGCCTGAACTCATCCTGATCGATCCGGTTCTGCGCGCGCAAATCGAGTGCCAGCGGCGTTGGCGGCGGCAGGCCCAGAAGGGCCGCCGTATTCGCATTAAGCGAGGCAACGGCTCGTGGGGAGAGCCTCAGATCGGCATCCGTTAGCTGGGCTCTTGGTGCTGTCTCGTCCTCCTGAGCGAACTCTGAGAGCAGCGATGCCACCGCTCCTGATGTGTCCGGGCGAGTAGTGGACCAGTCTGCAGAGGGGATCTGTTTGTCACCTTGCACGAGCGACACGACAAGCTCGTCGCCATCCTCACGCCATACGAAACGCGCCTGCTCACTCTTGCGAAAGGGGTTCTTAAACACCGCGCGGTCTCCACGATGCCTTTGGCGAATAGAAACTGCGTCCCTCGATTATCTGGGCGAGCGACTTCTGCCAGCTGAAGGTCTTGGGGGAGACATGGCTCTCCTGGATCGGCGCGCTGTACAGTTCGCCGGATCGATACCGGTCCTTGAAGAGCTGGGGTGCGCCTCTGTCGCCTCGCTTCCAGACCTGGTATTTGGCAGAGTGACTCCAGTCGACGATCGTGAGGTCGCCCATCTGGAGGATGAGGGCAGCGTGCTGCGGAGACTTGTCGTTCTGCTTCCCGAAGGCGTTGAAGGACTTGTCGCCGGTTTCGCGGGCTGTCTTTCTGGCCAACCGCGCGCCTTCGTCGCCAAAGGCCACCCAAGCAGCATCGATACCAGGGGCCGAGCCATCGCTGAGCAGATAGGACATCCAGAATGCGCGGCGATATGCCCACATGAGCCTTGAGGCGCGGTCGGGCATGAGCCGGTCGACGATATCGAGAAACTGAAGGACCGAGGCGCGGGTCAGCCAGCGCATGAGAACGGCGTAGGCGCCCGGTGCTCGGTCCATGACGGTCCGCCAGCGTTCGGGCTTGGCGCGCGGATCGCCGCCTCCGAAGCGCTCGAGCATATCCAGGAGGGCTGATTTGTGAGCTTCGCTTGGCTCCTCAATTTCCCAGGGCGTGAGGCTGGCTTCGACAAAATCAGGCCAGGCTCGCTGATAGCCGAAATCGCCGGTCTCGTTTCGTGCCCATTCGATCAACGTTCGCTGGCCTGAAACCGCCTCCTGCCCCGTCATCCGCATGACGAGGTGACAGGCGAACCTGAAGGCTGCTTCGGCAAGACCGCCAAAACGGCGTCCTGCGGTGTCGAGACCGGATTCTTGCAAGACCTTGAAGGGATCTTCTCCGCTAGCAAAGACTCGCCGTGCAAGAACTTCGGGTGCTCGAGCGGGGTCGAGAAGGTAGAAGCTCGAGATCCTTTCAGGCCAGCTGTCGTTTTCACGCCAAGGCCACCTCGAGGCGAGGGCCTCGAGCCGGCTGGCGAGCGAGGCGAGAGTCGGACTCTCGTTGTCGAAGCCATCGAGATAGGCATCGATGACTGCGAAGAATGCGGCGCGCCGCCGGTTGCGTTCGACCTCGCTCAGCAATCGATCGATGACTGCCTCATCTTCCGCAGGGGGATATGGGGGATGCAGCACTGCTTGGCACCCGTTCCGGAGATCTCTTCGAGACAAGGTTGCCGAGGAGGAATTTGCTACCCATTGCGCGATACGTTGCTGCAGTTCCCCAATATTTTCGATTTCGCATGCGCCGGTGCTGTCGTTGTGTTCGATGCGCGCCACAGTGCGACGCAGTTCTTCGGGCTCGGTAGTGCCAACGCGCATTCGGGCGACGAGTAGCTTCGGGTCAGCGACAAGATTGGCGAGGTGGCTCATTCGTCGGTCAGCCTGTCCTCAAGGGTTTGCCTCGCTTCGCCTGAGTCAGGTGCCATCATGATGAGGCGAAGGTCGATCCGACGGTTCTGTTGCTTGCTTGCCTCGTCGCTACCCTGCGACCCTGGCACAGGACGCTGAGGCCCGTAACCGCTGACACTGAGAATGGGTTCACAGCGCTCCTGTTTGGGAGCGCACAGACCGACAAGATCGGGTTCAAATTCCGCCAACGCACGAAAAGTATTTGTAGCCCGAACCACTGAAAGGTCCCAGTTGTCGCGCAGCGCGCCTGATCCACCGTATCGATCGCTATCGGTATGTCCTTCAATATACACAGATTCGATGAGATGCTGGCTGTCCGGGCATGTTGCACTTCGCGGGATCCCCTGACTGTAACAGGGGAGCACGTCACGGAGCGCGTCGGCAAGATAGCCGACATTGGTCCTGCCTTCCGGCTTGAGCTGGCTCTGGCCGCTGTCGAAGAGAATGGAATCGGGCAGACGCAGAATTCCGTTCTCGCGATCGATGACAACCTCGACACCTCTTTCCTTGAGGGTTTCCTGGAGCTGCTCGAGAATCTCGGTGCGCGTCTGGTTTGCGCCGGTGAGCTCCTCGGTGACTTCCTGAAACTGGAGCGCGAAGTACATCAGGAGAATGATGAACACGAACACCAGGCCGACCATGAGGTCGGTCATGGATACGAAGTAGTTTTCCTCTTCGACGGCCTGGTCTTGAGCTTCTTCGAAGATCATTCAGCGGCTTCCCGCATTGTGCGCGTTTCCTCAACGAAATCGTCCAGGGACTCGGCATATTCCTCGATCTGCGTGAGCGTATTGCTCAGGCGGCTCACGGCGGCAGCCATTTCGCGATCGGTTTCCTGCGCGAACTTGCGGAACTGCGTCAGACTGTCGCCGAGTGTTTCTGCAAGCTTCTCGGTCGCCTTGGAAAGCGCCTGATCGACACCTTCGAAGCGGGCGCGATAATCGCTCCAGGCGGTTTCCGCTGATTGCTGGGTTGAGCGAATGGAGTCGGCAAGCGAGCGCATCTCGGTGAGCGCTGCCATTGCGGCCGCCCGGTCAGCTTCAACGGTATCGGCAACGCGGCCTGCTGCCTGGCCAACGGAGCGCGCAGCGTCGGCAACCGGTCCTGCGGCACTGGCAAAGCCCTGCGCCGCATCGCTCATCGATGTCGCGACCGTTCTCGCGCTGTCAGTGACATTGCGCATGGCTTCTGCGGTCTGCGCAGCCTTCTCGCTGGACTGGCTGAAACCGACACTGGCGCGTTCGACCTGTTGTGCTGCCTCTCCCACCGCATCGCTGAGCTTTTTCGTGGTGTCCCGCAGCTCGCCGCTCGAGGCTTCGATAGCCTTGCGGAAGGTTTCTCCGCTTGCCTCCACACCGCTCTTGAGCGTCTTCTCGACTTCCTGCTGGATTGATCCGGCGGCTTCACTTCCTGCCGTCTGGAGGGTCGTCAGCATCGTAGTCAGCATGGTATTGGAGCGAGCCTGTGCATCCTCGATGCCTGCCAGGATGTCTGCAAGGGCCTTTTGTTGAGCGGCCTGCGCCGCATCACTCTGTTCGGTGATCCGTGTGCCCATGCCGTCGACCTGGCCTGCCAGCCGGTCGAAGGCCTCACGGATATCAGAGGCAGCCTTGGAGAAGTCTTCGCCTGCCAGGCGGATCTGGTTGGCAGCGTCTGCGCCGCTGTTGCCAACCGATTGTCCGATCGCATCGAGCTTGCCGCGAAGTTCTCCCAGTGTCTCGCTTAGGCCGCGTAATTGCTCGCCGCTCACCTTTTCGATAGCCTCGCGGGCGCCTGCGCCAATGCCCTGCGTAACCGAGGTCATGTTGTCGTTGAGCTCGGTCAGCGAGGCGGCGACCGGAGCAATCGCCTGAGTGAACTGGGCGCCGATCCGTTCGGAGAGCTGCAGGGCGACGTCGGTGTTGAAGAACTTCAGCTGATCGCGCTGCTCGCGAAGGACGTCCAGCTGTTCGACGGCGAGCCTCTGCGGAGAGACATAAAGCAGGCCGCGCTCGAGCAACTCGCAGATCAGATCAGTATCGCGGCGGATCTTCTTGCTGAGATTGTATTCGGTGAAGCGCAGCCAGATCGAGGCGCCAAGACCTGCGACCGAGGTAAAGAACTTGGCGCCAGCGACGGTAAGAAGGTGTTCAAGGGAGAGTTTTGCAGCCGTGATGTCCTCACCCATGTTCTGCGCTGCAGTGTTGAGTGCGACGATCAGCCCGAGGAAGGTCAGGATAAGTCCAACGCCAACGAAGATATTCGAGGCAAAATGCAGGACGGTCAGCTTTGGCGCTGCGCGGTTGAAAAACGCGCTTGGACGATTGGTATTGCGCACGGGCGAGGCGCTCTCATCGACCATGGATTCCTGAAATTCACGCCAGGCCTGGACGAGGTTATGAGCGCCTTCCTGCTCGGTCCCCATTGCGCCCGAGACCTCTATGTAGTTTTCGGCGAAGGCGCGCCTTTCGGCGTCTGGATCCCGATCAGTGCCGAGAGACGATTGCAATGCGTCGATCCGTTCCCGCGCAGCAGAAAGGTAGGGGACCACCCTCTTCTTGGCTCGCTGCCTGACGATAAAGGCGGCGGCGAACATGATCGGCAGCAGGACGAATGGTGCGACCCAGCGTTCCCCGTAGACGAAGTCTAGGACACTCAAGAAGGCGTCTAAGAATTGCTCAAGATATGCGCTCATGTGCCCCCATTACGATTCGTACCTGCCGAAGAAGTCGATGATCTGTGGCCGCTTTCCCCGTTCAGCGGCATAACTGGCTTCGAATGGATGGCAATGGCAAGCATTGAATTGCTCGCACATCGCACCGGCTCGCTAGGCTGATATCTTGATCGGCCAACATTCTTGCCGCTTTGCGATCACGAAGGCCCAACTTGGTCGCAAACTGCGACGGGCCCGTTGATCGAAATGAGGCCTCTTAGCTTTGCACCAAATTTGCTTGGATCGTTTGCGAAATTTCAGCGTGACCTCTCCAAAAGCAGATGGCAGTCAGTACAAATGTCGATTGTCTGGAAAATCATCCGCATTATCGGGCTTTACGTCGCCTCTTTCTTCGTTTGCGTAATAATCGCGTCAATTACATTGGACGGCCTACCCGATGCGCTTGAAGCTTTGTTCGCGCTCCTCGCGCCGATTGCGTTTATCAGGTGGTACGAAAAGCGTCGCGCGACCAAGATCTCAGAGCGGAAGAGCTTCACAGATAACCTCGTCTCGTTGGACAGCGAGGAACAACAATTGCGCCAACACAGCGCCTATCAGACATTGCAAAACAATGCCGAGCTTGTCCGAGTTGGGCAGCGCGGGAGAGCCGAACTTGAAACAGCGGCAAATCGAATGGCAGTTGAAAAGCTGGCGCGGCAAAGCCGGTCGAACCAGTTTCCAGATCAGCATTCGCAGACAGAAAGGCCGAACAGAATGCCGCCAGCTAGGTCGCAAGGCTGGGTACCAAAGGGGCAATCCGTCACTATCGCGGGTCGCACGATCGATGGGATGGTTTACGTAGGCAAGCCACCACGAATTGGCTCACCCTACTATGGCGATAGCTGTCGAGCCTATATCGATCCCTCACTATCCGTCGCGCGGGTCGGTTCGGACAAGAATGGCGATCACATGCCGTACTGGCCCGGCTATTCGAGCATCCCAGCCGTTTGCAGAGCCACATATCTCGATTGGCTGGCTGGTGACCGACAAGACGGGACGATTAACCCTGGCTACATGTTCCTGTTTTTCTATGGTTTGGAGCGCCGGTTTCTGGTCGAACAGCCTTCCGAAGAAGAAAGGAGAGAAATTGTTACGGAAGTAGTACGTCTCAAGTCCCTCTTTTCAGAGAACTATTCCGCTCAAAGGTATCTCGGCGAATTCGTCGATCTGGCACGCATAGCAGCTATGGGTAAAGTGTCGCTCGATGATCCGGCATTGAAACAAGCCATTCTTGAGAACCGCAGTTGGGATGTACCGTTCTCGCTGAAATTCGCGCTTGGCGGTATCATTGCTAACGGCAACGCTTTGGACGCTGAATGGATGCATTTGTGGCTCATGTGCCATCCTGAGCGCCGCATGCGTACTCCAGCAGAGCGCTGCGGTGAGGAATTCAAAGCGCTCTTCAAGTTGAAATTCGAGGCACTCTATCCCGACGGCCTGAAAGTTCGGACGCCTCGTAAACTCCTGAAAATCGAGTACCGCGCTGCGTCAAGCGAATTCAACTGTTCCGTAAGTCCAGCAACCGGAGACGGCGGCGATGTGGCGATCCCCGACGTTACCGATTTGCGGTCGCCGGTGCAAAAAGCACAGAAGATTGCAGATGAGGTTATGGATGAACTCGATAAATTCAGCCGCTATCTTGGGAGAAATCCAGAGGGCCGGGGAACCATTGAGGCACAGGCGCTGCTACCTGCCGAGCTTTGGAGCATGTTCCCGTCAAGCGAGTTGGAAGAACTCAAGGACTGGGCGCGCGAACTAGTAGCCGCAGGCGGGTTGGTCCCAGCACTTGATGTGATCTCGCGCCTGGAAGGAGAAACACCGGAGAAGCTCGGCAAGCGAAACCTGACTGGCGCAGCGGACGCACTCGCCCGTATCGGATTCGGTATGGCTCCAGACCCAAGATTCTCGCTGCGCGGACCGAAGATCGACGAACCCGTTGTGATCTTCGAACTCGGCGAGCCGGTCGAACAGCTTGAAGACGTCTCCCCAGCCTATCGGACCGAATTGCTTGAACTAGCGCTGGCGACCTTCGTCGCACATGCCGACAGCAAAATTGTGGAAGCCGAAAGCAGGGCACTCCGTGAAAAGATCGACGCTGTTAGCGGCCTGACTGAGCTTGAGAGAAAGCGTCTCCACGCCAACCTCGAATGGTATCTAGATGTTCCGCCGGACATGTCATGGCTGCGCAGTAAGCTGAAAGATGCAGATGCAGAGCATCACCTCGCTCTGCGCGCGGCAGTTGTCACCATTGCCCATGCTGATGGCGCTATTCAGTCCGATGAAGTCGCCAGTATTGAGAAAATTTACAAGGCGTTGGGGATCGATGCTGGCCTCGTTTACGCCGACCTCCATGCTGGCGACGTGCCAGACGGCCCGGTTCGCCTCAAAGCCGCCGAAGCTGAAGCACCAGGCGAACAAATACCGGACGAGCCGAAAGCCAAAGCCGGTTCGCTCGATGCAGCGCGTATTGCCGCTATTCGAAATGACACCGAGCGCGTTTCAAGCGTACTCGGCGAGATTTTTTCGACCGACGAAGACGTGGACGACCAAGCCACCGCAGCACATGCCCTTCCATCATCAATGGCTGGCCTCGATCCCAAGCACGCGTTGATGGTGCAGCAGATAATCCAGCGCGAACACTGGACTGACGAAGAGTTTGACGAGATCGCCGGTAAGCAAGGGCTCATGCCCTCTGGCGCGCTTGAGGTAGTTAATGAGTGGGCTTTCGATAAATTCGATGAAGCATTGCTCGATGAATATGACGGATATGACGTATCGCCGGACATAGCCGATACGTTGAGAGCCGAGATGGCGAAGGGGGACTAATTTATGTCGAGACTGAAGCCGCGCGAACGCGACGCTATTGTTCAGGCGCTACGCGCGGGTGTGGTTCCCAAATTGGGGCTTCGGCACATCCAGGTCGGACGAGCGCGTGAGATCGAAGAACTCGTCAAGGACATGGACCGGATCGCTGATGGCGGTTCAGCCATTCGTTTCATCATCGGCGAGTATGGCTCCGGCAAGACCTTCTTCATGAATCTGATCCGGCTTGTGGCGCTCGAAAAGGGACTGGTCGTCATGTTTGCCGACCTTGCCCCGGATCGACGCATCCACGCGACCGGCGGGCAAGCACGGGGCCTCTACGCAGAGATGGCGCGAAACCTTGCCACCCGGACCAAGCCAGATGGTGGTGCCTTGCCAAGTGTTGTCGAACGCTTTGTCAGCCAGGCTCAGCACGATGCCGAGGCGCAAGAACAATCGACAGATGACATCATTCGCCAGCGCCTTGCCCATTTCGAGGAGCTGACAGGAGGCTTCGACTTCGCGCAGGTGATCCGACGGTATTGGGAGGGACATGAAACCGGCGATGAAGAACTGAAATCGGCAGCAATTCGATGGCTGCGCGGCGAATTTGCGACCAAGACCGATGCTCGCAAGGCTCTGGGTGTCCGCACCATCGTCAATGACGCCAGCGTCTACGATCACCTCAAACTGATGTCGGCATTTGTTTGTGAAGCGGGTTACAAGGGCCTGCTCGTCGGCCTTGACGAGATGGTCAACCTCTACAAGCTGACTTCATCGCAAGCCCGCAATGCCAACTATGAGCAAATCCTGCGCATCCTGAACGACGTTTTGCAAGGAAGCGCGGAGAACCTTGGGTTCCTCATGGGAGGAACGCCGGAATTCCTCATGAATACGCGGCGCGGCCTCTACAGCTACGAAGCCCTTCAATCTCGCCTCGCAGAGAACACCTTTGCGCGTGACGGACTGGTCGATCTCTCCGGGCCGGTCATTCGACTGGCCAGCCTTACGCCTGAAGACCTGTTCGTGCTCCTGGCTAACATTCGCGCCGTCATGCAGGGCGATGAAGCAATCCTGCCCGACAACGCCTTGGAAGCGTTCATGGCACATTGCTCGGACAGGATCGGGGAGGCCTATTTCAGAACCCCCCGGAACACGGTCACGGCATTCGTGAATCTTCTGGCGGTGCTCGAACAAAATCCCGGCGTCGAATGGTCGGACCTCATTGAAGAACTCGACGTGGCGGAGGATTCTGGTGACGACATGAGCGACGTGGATGAGAGCGTTGGCGCTGTTCCCGAGAGCGACGAGCTAGCCAGCTTCCGA
>PHEB01000027.1 GCA_002842735.1 Alphaproteobacteria bacterium HGW-Alphaproteobacteria-7
AATGCCAGCGATCCAAAGCCCTTCGTCTGGAAGGCGGACCCCGACGAAATCATCGCCGCACGTAACCGGGGGTTCCAAACGTTGGAGTCAATCCACTAGCAACGGAATTGCGCCGAAGAAATCCAACGGTTCGGCACCTAAGCCAAGTTTTCTGGCGCTCAACCCGCCCGCAGTTCTTCGGCTAGCAGTTCAAAATCGCCTTCACGCGGGCTGTTTTTGCGCCACACCAGCACGATTTTGCGCTTAGCGGTGGGGCTGTCCACCGGCCGCGCGACCACTTGCGTGCCGTTCAAGATGCCTGCTTTCAGCGCCATTTCGGGCAACATCGTCACGCCGAGATCATTGTCGACGAGTTGCACCAGCGTGTGCAACGACGTGCCGATCATCGCCGCGCTCGCGCGCAATTCGCTGCGTGAACAGGCGGCGAGCGCGTGATCGCGCAGGCAGTGGCCATCCTCCAGCAGCATCAGCCGCCCTTGATCGATCATTTCGGGTTTTACGCTTGCCGGGGGATCGCGCGGGTCATCCTTGGGGAAGGCGATGAACAGCCGGTCATCGGCAATATGTGCGCACGCCGCGTCGCCAATATCAAACGGCAGCGCCAGCAGCACGCAATCGACCCGTCCGTGATGCAGCGATTCAAGCGCATCGTGGCTGGTTTCCTCGCGCAGCAGCAGCTTCAATTCGGGCCGTTCGCGGCGCAGGCGCGGCAGCACGCGCGGCAGCATGAACGGGGCAATGGTGGGGATCACGCTCATGCGCAATTCGCCCACCAGCGGCTTGCCCGATGCTTGCACAAGGTCTGACAGCTCCTCGGCCTCACGCAGCAGGCGGTTGGCCTTGGCCACCACCTGTTCGCCCAGTGCAGTAAACCGCACCACCCGGCGCGAACGTTCGACCAGTGTCACGCCCAGCAGCGATTCCAGTTCGCGAATGCCGGCCGATAGCGTGGATTGCGACACGAAACTCGCCTCTGCCGCTTTGCCGAAATGGCCGTGTTCATGCAGCGCGACGAGGTATTGCAACTGCTTGATGGTGGGGAGGTAGGTGGACATCAGATCAGGCTTTAATGAACCTTCAGATTATTAGATTGGGCGCACAAAATCACCAATTTTTGGATCATCCAGAGGCTCCTCAAACTTCTCGGGTTCTTCGATTATTTCCTCCGTTTGCCTTCCCATCGCTCGCGCCCAAACATCACCCTGTATTCTAGTAATTTTTTTGGCACTTGTGCTCACCTCTATAGACTTCGCCGTGCATATTTTGTCTTGTACGTGAGAAACTTTAACGCGACCTCTGACAATCTCGACAACGCCGAGATTTTCACCAGTATCTGGATCGGAAATTTCTTCGCCTTCGCCAAATACGAGAAACCTATCGCCGATCTTGATGTTATCTCGAAGGCCGCGGTTGATCACCACAGTCGCATCATCGATCAGCTTTATGATCTTCGGAGGAAACTCTGACACCTAAAATCTCCTATGCCGTGCCCGGCTTGATAATAATAGACGCAAGGTTACCATCGCTTATTCTGCCTTTGATGGTTTCTAAATCAGCGTCATCAATTATTGTTAAATCTAGTGCAATTTGTATCAGGCCGTTTCGTTGAACATTAATGACCCTTCCAGGACAAAGTAGCCTCTCGTAATCAGATTCCTGTTTGAATATTAGGACTGATACCGAAACACCAAGCCAGTCGCGATGACCTACTATTAAGATGCCTTCAGCAATCTTCACAGATTTCACATCGGGTGCCGAGAAAGCCGCTGCACGAAAATCCCATGAAAGCCAAATTAGGTAAAAAATTGTGACCCAGTGTACATAAAGGATGCTTATCAGAATTTTATCTGATGCCCCCCAGGTGGCGATGTAGAGTCCAAAAACCGCAGCCAACGCCAAAATGATGGACACAAGCGGTTTACCGTAGTGGGTAATTGAATTGCGTTTAGGTGTCATATTGTTTCATGCGCCTGCTTTGACATATCACTCCGCCGCCAGCGTATTCGTTTCTTCAGGAGCGGGTTCTGCAATCACCACGTCATCAATATGGGTCATCTTGAGCTTGCCGCGCTCCACCGCGAAGGCCAACTTGCCTTCGACCAGATCAAGCGCATCCTTGCCGAACACCTCGAACCGCCAGCCTTGCAGCACTGGCAGATCGCGTACCCCGGCGGCGAGCGATTCCATCTCGTCCGCGCGGGTCAGCAGGCGCGGGGCAACGTCGATTTCGCGCGCGCGGATTTTCAGCAACAGCTTCAATAGATCAGCCACCAGCGCGCCTTCCTTGCCCAGCGGCGCGCCGTGATTGATCTTTTCGGGCATTTCATCCTTGGGCAGCGGTTCGGCCTCAGCCAGCACCTTCATCAACCGCTTGCCAATGTCATTGTCTTTCCATGCCGGTGACAGCCCGCGCACCTTGGCCAGATCGCCCTGCGATTTGGGCGGGTGCCCAGCAATATCGGCCAGCGTTTCATCGCGCATGATCCGCCCGCGCGGGATATTTTTATGCTGCGCTTCGGCCTCACGCCATCCGGCCAGCGCCTTCATCCGTCCCAGCACCTGCGGATTGCGGCCCGCCTGGCGGATGCGTTTCCACGCGAGCGAAGGATCGGTGATGTAATTGGACGGATCGGCCAGCTTTTCCATCTCGGCATTCAGCCACAACCCGCGCCCGGTCTTGATCAGTTTTTTCAGGATGCGCGGGAAGATGGTGGCAAGGTGGGTGACATCGCCAATCGCATATTCGATCTGCCGGTCGGTCAACGGGCGGCGGCTCCAATCGGTAAAGCGCGCGCCCTTGTCGATGGTCAGGCCCATCCATGTTTCGACCAGATTGGCATAACCGATCTGTTCCGACTGGCTGATCGCCATCATCGCGATTTGCGTGTCGAAAATCGGGTGCGGGGTCTTTCCGGTCAGGTTGACGATGATTTCAACGTCTTGCCCGCCCGCGTGAAACACTTTCAGCACATCTTCATTGTCGCACATCAGATCGAGCAGGGGTTTGAGATCAATCCCCGGTGCCATCGGATCGACCGCGGCGGCTTCTTCGTTATTGCCGATCTGCACTAGGCACAGTTCGGGCCAATAAGTGTTTTCGCGCATGAATTCGGTGTCTACCGCGACAAATTCAGATTTGGCGAGGCGTTCGCACAGTTCGGTCAGCGCGTCGGTGGTGGTAATCAGTGGATGTATTTTCATCGTCTCTTTGCTCATTGGGGCGGAGTGCCGCCCTCGGGATCGAACCCATCATAGCCCTCGCGCCGCTTGACAAAGCGCAAGGGTTCCCCTGTTAGCGCGCCGGTAATGGCCCGAAAGCGGTATAGCCCGCTTCAGCTGCCCCGGCGCCCTAGCGTCATAGCCTCGGACAGGACAAGAGTTTAGATGCACCTTTACCGCACGCATACTTGCGCACAGCTTTCTTCCGCTCACGTCGGTGAAACCGTCCGCCTGTCGGGCTGGGTTCACCGCAAGCGCGATTTTGGCGGGTTGTTGTTCGTCGATCTGCGCGATCATTACGGCATCACGCAGATCGTTGCCGATGCGGATTCGCCCGCGCTGGCGGTGCTTGATCGGCTGCGGGTGGAATCGGTCATCACCATCGAAGGTGAGGTCAAGGCGCGTTCGGCTGAGACAGTAAACCCGCGCCTCGCTACCGGCGAAGTCGAAGTTTATGCGCGCAGCATCACCGTGCAGAGCGCGGCGGAGGAACTGCCGCTGCCGGTCGCCGATGAACAGCCTTATCCTGAAGACGTGCGACTGAAATACCGTTTCCTCGATCTGCGGCGCGAAACGCTGCACAACAACATCATGACCCGCGTGGCGGTGGTGTCTGATATCCGCGCGCGGATGACGGCGGCGGGGTTCAACGAGTTTTCCACTCCGATCCTGACCGCTTCCTCGCCCGAAGGCGCGCGCGATTTTCTGGTGCCCAGCCGCATCCATGCAGGCAAGTTCTACGCGCTTCCCCAGGCGCCGCAGCAATACAAACAATTGCTGATGGTCGCGGGGTTTGACCGCTATTTCCAGATCGCGCCGTGCTTCCGCGATGAAGACCCGCGCGCTGACCGCCTGCCGGGCGAGTTCTACCAGCTCGATCTGGAAATGAGCTTCGTCACGCAGGAAGAAGTGTGGGAGACGATGGAGCCGGTGATTGCGGGCACCTTTGAAGCGTTCGCGAACGGCAAAGCAGTGACGCCCGCAGGCCAGTTTCCGCGCATTGCTTACGACGAGGCGATGCTGAAATATGGCAGCGACAAGCCCGATCTGCGCAACCCGCTGATCATCAGTGATGTCTCGGCGCATTTCACGCAGAGCGGCTTTGGCCTTTTCGAGAAAATCGTCGGCGGGGGCGGGGTGGTGCGGGTGATCCCGGCACCTGGCACCCACGAAAAGAGCCGCAAGTTCTTTGACGATATGAATGAATGGGCGCGGCGGGAAGGCTTCGCGGGCCTTGGATATGTCACGCGCAAGGGCGGTGAATTCGGCGGCCCTATTGCCAAGAACCACGGCGCGGATCGCATGGCTGATCTTTATGCCGAACTCGGCCTAGGCGAGAATGACGGTCTGTTTTTCGCCGCGGGCAAGGAAGCCGACGCGGCCAAGCTGGCCGGCGCGGCGCGCATCCGCGTGGGCGAGGAATTGAGCCTGATCGACGAAAACGCCTTCGCCTTTGCCTGGATTGTCGATTTCCCGTTCTATGAATGGAACGAGGACGAGAAAAAGGTCGACTTTTCACACAACCCGTTCTCGATGCCGCAAGGCGGGCTTGACGCGCTGAACGGGCAAGACCCGCTGACGTTGAAGGCGTTTCAATATGATCTGGTCTGCAACGGCTATGAAATCGCCTCAGGCTCGATCCGCAACCATATGCCTGAAACAATGGTCAAGGCGTTCGAAATCGTCGGGCTTTCGAAGGCGGATGTGGAAGAACGGTTCGGCGGGATGTACCGCGCGTTCCAATATGGCGCGCCGCCGCATGGCGGGATGGCTGCGGGCGTTGACCGCATCGTGATGCTGCTGTGCGGGGTCAAGAACCTGCGCGAAATCTCGCTGTTCCCGATGAACCAGCGCGCCGAAGACCTGCTGATGGGCGCGCCGACGCCTGCTGAACCGCGATCCTTGCGCGAACTGCACCTGCGCGTGGTTGAACCACCCAAGAAGGACGGCGCCTGACAGCGATCTGTCATGCCCACTTGCGCTTGCCCGCGCCGTTGATTAGGGCAGAACCGAGTTTTTCTAACCCCAGTTCAAGAGGGAATAACATGAGCGATACTGCCGATCGGGTGGCCAAGATTGTCGTCGAACATCTCGGCGTGGAAGCTGAGAAGGTAACTCAGGACGCCAGCTTCATTGATGATCTGGGCGCTGACAGCCTCGACATCGTCGAACTGGTGATGGCCTTCGAAGAGGAATTCGGTGTCGAAATCCCCGACGATGCGGCTGAGAAGATCACCACTGTTGGTGATGCGACCAAATACATCGAAGAACACAAGGGCTAAGGCTCTTTTGATAGCCCGTTTGCCCTGAGCTTGTCGAAGGGCCGGTCTTTGACCGGGCAGTTTGCCCGTTGAAGTCGCAGGGATCAGACAGGCTCAGCCCTTCACGGGTTGGGCCTGTTGTTTTTTCGGAGAATGCAAATGCGCCGTGTGGTTGTAACCGGGCTTGGCCTCGTCACCCCGCTGGGGGCCGATGTCGAAACGACTTGGGCAAATCTGATCGCAGGGGAAAGCGGGGCGGGGCAAATCACCCGTTTCGATGCCTCGAACCAGAAATGCACCATCGCCTGCGAAGTGAAGGGCAAGGATCATCCCTGGGGCTTTGACCCCGATTTGCGGGTCGATCACAAGGTTCAGCGTCAGGTCGATCCGTTCATCATCTACGGCATCGATGCCGCCGGGCAGGCGTTGGAAGATGCCGGCCTGACTGACATGACGCAGGCCGAAAAGGAACGCACCGGCTGTTCGATCGGTTCGGGCATCGGAGGGCTTCCTGGGATCGAGATCGAAAGCGTCAACCTGCACGAACGCGGCCCTTCGCGGGTTAGTCCCCATTTTGTGCACGGTCGCCTGATCAACCTTATCACCGGACAGGTTCAAATCAAATACGGCTTCATGGGGCCAAATCACGCGGTTGTGACCGCCTGCTCCACCGGCGCGCATTCGATTGGCGATGCGGCACGGATGATTGCGGCCGATGATGCCGATGTGATGCTGGCTGGCGGCGCGGAAGGCACCATCAACCCGCTTGGTATCGCCGGTTTCGCGCAAGCGCGCGCGCTCAACATGAGCATGAATGACCGCCCGACCGAAGCCAGTCGCCCCTATGACAAGGCCCGCGATGGCTTTGTGATGGGCGAAGGCGCGGGCGTGATCGTGCTCGAAGAATACGAGCGCGCGAAAGCACGCGGCGCCAAGATTTACGCCGAAATCACCGGATACGGCCTGTCGGGCGATGCCTATCACGTCACCGCCCCGCATCCCGAAGGCCGCGGCGCGGAACTCGCGATGCGGATGGCGTTGAAGAAAGCGGGCCTTGGGCCGGGCGATATTGATTACGTCAACGCCCACGGCACCTCGACCATGGCCGACACGATCGAACTTGCTGCGGTTAAACGCGTGCTCGGTGACGATCTCGGCGGCGCATCGATGAGCTCGACCAAAAGCGCAATCGGGCACTTGCTCGGCGGCGCGGGCGCGGTTGAGGCGATTTTCTGCATCCTCGCGATGCGCGATCAGATCGTGCCGCCGACGCTGAACCTGCACGATCCCGATGATGGCACCGAAGGCATCGACCTTGTGCCGCTGGTAGCGCGCAAGCGTGAAGTGCGCGCCGTGCTCAACAACAGCTTCGGGTTCGGTGGCACCAACGCCTCGATCATCATGCAAAAGGTCGATTGATCCGGTGAAGCGCGGGCGGCTCGTCATTGTCGGCCTGCTCGCGCTTGCCGCAGCAGGGCTGGTGTTTGTGTGGAGTTTGATGGGGTCAGCGACGGTGTCGCAGGAAACCAGCTTCACCATCCCCGCAGGCAGTTCGGTTTCTGCGGTGGCAGACAAGCTCGAAGCCGAAGGGCTAATTTCGTCGGCATCCGGCTTCATGTTGCAGGCGCGCATTTTTGGGTCGGACAGGCCGATTCAGGCGGGCGAATTTCTGCTTAAGCCGGGGATGAGCCAGGGCGCCATTCTCGCCGCGTTTCAATCGGGCGACGTGATCCGGCGGTTCGTGACCATCCCAGAAGGCATGCCCTCGATCCTCGTGTGGGAACGGCTGATGGCCGAGGAATTGCTGACCGGCGAAATCGTCGTACCGCCCGAAGGATCGATCCTGCCCGATACCTATGCCTTTGAACGCGGGCAATCGCGCCAGAGCCTGGTCGAACAGATGCAGGCGGCGATGGACAAGGCGTTGGCCGAAGAATGGGCCAATCGCGCGCCCAATGTTGCGGTGGATACGATGCGCGACGCGCTGATCCTCGCCGCGATTGTCGAAAAGGAAACCGGCAAGCCCGAAGAACGCCGGATGATCGCCGGGCTCTATTCCAACCGGGTGCGCACGGGGATGCTGTTGCAGGCCGACCCCACGATCATTTACCCGATCACCAAGGGCAAGCCGCTGGGCCGCCGCATCCGCCAATCCGAAATCGCGGCGGTCAATGGCTACAACACCTATACCCGCGTCGGCCTGCCCGAAGGCCCGATCACCAATCCGGGGCGCGAAAGCATCGCCGCAGTGCTCAACCCGGAGAAGACCAGCGCGCTGTTCATGGTGGCGGACGGCACCGGCGGGCACTGGTTTGCCGATACTTTGGCCGAGCATAACGCCAATGTTGCCAAGTGGTATGCCATCCGCCGCGAGCGGGGCGAGATGTGATGAGCGCTAGGCCCGCAGAGATGCGCGACGTTAACGCATTGGCGCGGCGGTCCTCGGCGGATCAACAAAAACGCCGCGAGCGGGGCGAGATGTAGGGCTGGAGTTGGCTGACCCTTTCATCCTTACCGCCGCGCTGCCGACCGACCTTGGCGCGTGGGCCGAAGGCCTCAGGCACGCACATTTCCCGGTCGAGCGAAATCACCTCCACGCGCACGTCACCTTGTTTCACGCCTTTGCGCCTTCGTTATTGGAAGAATTGTGTGCCTTTCTGCCCAAGGTGGCCGCAGAGTTTGCCGTACCACAAGGCGTAGTCACCGGAGTGATGGATCTGGGCAAGGGCACCGCCATCGCGCTTGCTGCGCCGCAATTGCTGGCGCTGCGGGCGCTGATTGCCGAACATTTCCACGGCAGCCTGACGGTGCAGGATCTTCACCAACCGCGCCTGCACATCACCATTCAGAACAAGGTGACCAAGGACGAAGCGCGCGCGTTGCAGGCGAGCCTTGGGCCAGTGTTTGCTCCTTGGATCGCCAAGGGGCGGTTTACCTTCCCCGCGCTGGAACTGCATCGCTATCGCGGCGGGCCGTGGGAACGGGTCAAAACGTGCAGCTTTCGCGGGCGGGTGCGGCTGTAATTGGGCGGGCTGCAACAATGGCTGCAACAATACTTGACCACGCGCGGCCCGCGCCTTAAGTGCCCGCCTCGCCCGAGGCTGCTGCCCCGCGCGAATCCGGCTGCCAGTCAGCCGTTGGCCCATGGGGCGGAGTAGCTCAGCTGGTTAGAGCAGCGGAATCATAATCCGCGTGTCGGGGGTTCGAGTCCCTCCTCCGCTACCAATCTCGAATCCGCATGGGTTCGCTTGCTTCCGCATACATCCGTAAAACTCAATTAAAACAGAATGATGTGAGTGATTCGCGTCCGCTTGCGTGCGCATGCATTCGCTTGAAGCCGGATTTGGTGTGGGGGTATTTTGGGGGTATTTTCCGGGGGTAGCGAAACGGAGCGATACCCCCAATGGCCTTGAGTGAGATTCAGATCAAAAAAGCGAAGGCGGCTGAGCGTCCATACAAGCTTGCGGATGGGGAGGGATTATTCCTCCTCGTGCAAAAGAACGGCTCGAAGCTCTGGCGGCTGAAATACCGGTACCACGGGAAGGAGAAGCTGCTTTCTTTCGGTGCCTACCCCGAAGTCGGAATAGCGGCCGCAAGAGAACTCAAGAGAGCTGCCAAGGGTGTGCTGGCCGAAGGCAGGGACCCGATGGTTCACAAACCGGGTCGGGACTTCGAAGAGGCTAAGACCTTCAAGGCGATTGCCACCATGTGGCATGAGAACAGAGCAAGTAGTCTCAATCCCGCCCATGCGAAGCGCGTGTGGTCGCGGATGGAGCAGGACGTGCTTCCTGTCTTAGGCGAGCTCATGATGCATGAGATAACTCCACCAGAAGTCCTGAAGGTCATTCGGAAGATCGAGGAGCGCGGCGCGCTCGACATCAGTCGACGGGCCAAGCAATGCATTGGTCAGGTATTCCAGTTCGCGATTGCCAGCGGGCTTTGCGATTCCGATCCAACGGCGCATCTTCGGGGGGCTTTGAAGCCACGTCCTCGGGTCAAGCATATGGCGAAGCTGCCTCTGGCACAGCTACCCGAACTCATCATCAAGATGGAGCGATACCAGGAAGAGGGTGAGAGACGATCCGAAATTACGCGGGCGGCATTGACCTTTGCGCTTCTTACATGGGTCCGGACCAAGGAACTCCGGTTCGCCAAGAAGCACGAGTTTGAAGGTCTAGTCGGAGATTTACCAGTTTGGCGCATTGGCGCTGATCGGATGAAAATGGGCCGCGAGCATATCGTGCCTTTGTCGCGACAAGCCGCTTCTCTTGCTCAAGATATGATCAGCAAGTCCGAAGGCGAATACGTCTTTCCAGGCCAGAAGCCCAAGATGCCGCTTTCCGAGAATACGATGATCTATGGCCTCTATCGGCTCGGTTACCACGGGCGACAAACTGTTCACGGCTTCAGGGGTCTGGCGAGCACCTGGGCGAATGAGCAGCTGGTCGAGGTCGGCGAACCACCGATGTGGATCCGCAGATATCATGAAGACTGGGTCGAACTGCAATTGGCACACAGCGAAGAGAACGAAGTTCGCGGAGCATACAATGCTGCCGAATATCTCGCTCCTCGGCGTGCAATGCTGCAGGATTGGGCAGACTTCCTCGACTCCATCGGCGGCAAAGCGCAAAACATTGCAGTTTTGAGAGCCGCGTGACCTGCTCCTAGGCGGGCACCTGCCCCAGCCATTCGACGCGAAGGCGGTCGAACCCGACAACGATACCCTCTGCGGTAACCTCAAATCCAAAGTCTTCGTTTGAGGGTTCGTAGTCTTCGAGAACCCAATGATCTCCGGCATCGGTTACAATTACAGCTCCCCGAGGAAGGTGCTCGAGCCGTCCGCTGATCCTTTTCCGATTCGTAGTCATATCGAACTGTATGCCATCCATCGGTCGATAACGCTCTTCACATATCCAGGTGTTTCCCGATTTTTCGGTATCCCGCCGGCTCGCGACACGGCGCCGGGTCCAGCATTGTATGCGGCCAGCGCGAGATGGATCGCCCCGAAGCGCTCAAGCATCTGCTTTAGATACCGCGCGCCACCATCGATGTTCTGAGCTGGGTCGTGACGATTGCTCACACCAAGTTCCCTTGCCGTTCCCGGCATGAGTTGAGCGAGCCCAGCGGCGCCAGCCGGGCTGATCGCCATCGGGTTGAACCGCGATTCCTGCCAAATCAGGGCCTGAAGCAGTCGAGGTGGCAATTGGTATCGCGCTTCAGCTTGCCGGATGAGTGGCTCATACAAGGCTTCCTTGAAGCTTCTATCGATATAAGCTGTGCTGCCGTCTGGCTTGCCCAAGTAGATTGCAGTTGGGTTGAAAGCGCGCCCTTCGTCGATTGTAACCTCAACTCTGCTGAGGTCATGGTTGAATACCTGAAACTCCTGCGCGCGCGCGGATCCCGAAATCGCAATCGCGAACGCACCGCAACCGCAAGCCACTAGAGACATTCGCATTGAATTACCTTTCACCTTGCCCCGATCCGCAAGAGAACATAAATAGAACGCGTGGGTGTAGGAAAACGTTTTTTGCAAGTTTATCCGAGAGAAGAGGGGTTCGTCTGGAGGGGGCAATTGTGAGGCGATGGAGCTGGTATGCCCGTTTCGAATTCAACCCTGTCACGTCATTCGCTCGAGGACACCGCCCGAAGGATCTGTGAAAGCCGAGGGGGCAAATGGTCCGGCACAAAGGGCATGGCTTGCTGCCCTGCGCATGGTGACCGCACGCCATCACTCAGTGTGTCGCTCGGCCAAAAGGCCATCCTCTTCCACTGTTTCGCGGGATGCGATCAGCAGAGCGTCCTTGCTGCTTTGGCGAGTGAAGGTGTCGACGCAACCTCGCTCTTTTCAGGTTCTGCGACTACTGAAGGTCCCGAGCCGACCAGAACGCGCAAACCCTCAGCGGCAGCGCTGAGGATCTGGCGCGAGGCACAGCCACTGCGTGCCAGTCCGGCAAAGGCATATCTTGAGAATCGAGGCATCTTGGCCGCATCTTCAGCTCTTCGCTTTCATCCGCAAACGCCGCTCGGGCCGAAAGGACGAACCCGATTTCTTCCCGCTATGATTGCGGCGGTCAGCCTCGACGAGGGTCCGATCGCGATCCACCGCACATTTTTGTCCACCGAGGCTTCAACCAAGGCCACCTTCGACAAGCCAAAGCGCGCGCTTGGCTCGCTCGGTGAAGCTGCTGTCCGTCTCTTTGCTCCGGTTTCCGGCAAGCTCGGCCTTGCTGAAGGCATTGAAAGCGCAATGTCGGCCTATGCTCTCACCGGTGTCCCCGTCTGGGCGACCCTCGGGAATGAGCGCTTCGGTCTCGTGAGCGTGCCCGAGACCGTGACCGAACTCCACCTCTTCGTCGATCACGATGCTGGCGGCAAGTTGGCCGCTTCTCGTGCCCTGGCCGCCTATGCCCGCGATGGACGCACGATCCACGTTCGCAAGCCGTCATCACGCGGTACCGATTGGAACGATGAACTTACAGCATGGCTGCGCCGCAAGGCGGCACAGTAAGAGGAGAGAGGGCTTCTCGATTTCCTGATCCGGCAGAGGGCGTGTCCCGATGCTCCCATCAGGAGGACGAATTGCCATGTTTCAATCAGACCTGTTTCCCGCCGGCGAGCGGTTGCCGTCAATGCCCCTGGCCTATGCCATCGGCACCCGAGTTGCCGCGCTTCTTGCTTCCGGACGTCATCTTATCCGTACCGACATTTCCGGGCTGTTCGCCGAAGAGACCGGTGTTCTGGACTGGGGAAACGCCTGGACGATCGACGACTATAACAACGCGATCGAGATCGGCGCACTACTCTGGCTTCGAGAGTCTTCGCGCATCGATCTGGCGATGAACGTACACGAAGCCGCAGCGCGGTTCGACTGGCTCGAAGCTGCCTTGCCGCCGCGGCACGTTCGCAGCGAAGCACAGGTCGAGTTCCAGCAGTTCTCGACCCCGCCGATGCTGGCCTGGCTGATGGCGAAGGCTGCCAACCTGTCTTCACGCGACGCTGTGCTCGAACCTTCGGCCGGCAATGGTGCGCTTGCGCTCTGGGGCAGCGTTCAGAACGCCTCGTTGGTCCTCAACGAGATCGATCCGGCGAGACGAGACAGCCTGGGCCACATCTTCCCTTCGGCCGCGATTACCGCGCACGATGGGGAACTGATCGCCGACTTGGTTCGCGCCCCTGTTCCGTCGGTCGTGCTGATGAACCCGCCGTTCGCCCGAAGCCAGGAACGCGGCAAGGACGGTGCGGCGGCGCAGCGCCACCTGCGCAGCGCGATCCGCACCACTGCCAGTGGGGCGAGGATCGTCGCGATCATGCCCGACGGCTTTGATGCTTCCACGTTCGCCAAAGCACAGGACGAAGCGTCGCTCCTGCTCAATGTCCGCTTGGAGCAGATGTTTCGCCGGACAGGGACGGGGATTGCCGTTCGCCTGGTCGTGATCGACAAGGTGCCTTCTGCGCCTGAGCCAGCGATCACCGGAGATACCGGCGACCTGATCGCGCTCCACGAGCTTGTCACCGCGCTTCCGCGCCGCGCGCAAACATCCGCCAGCCTCCATCGCCTGTCAGTCGGAAAGCCAGTGCGCCTCGTTGGCAAGACTTCGACCCAACGCACGCCGGTCCGGCCGTTGGCGCCTTTCGCAGCGACACCAGCAGCCACAGCGAATGCGACCAATCTTGCCTATTCGGTCCTAGCCGAACCTGCGCCTGTACCCGAACAGACCGGCATCTACCTGCCCTACAGGCCGAGCCGTATCGCGTTCGAGGATGCGCCGGTCCATCCCACCCCGCTTGTGGAATCGGTCGCCATGGGTTCGGTCGCGGCGCCCCAGCCGGACGTTAGCCCGCGCCTTCCCGCAGGTTGGCAGGCCGACGGCCTTCTGTCCGAAGCGCAGTGCGAGACACTGGTCTACGCTGCGCAGGCATTCGCGCGCAACCTGCCGGGCCAGTTCAAAGTCAGTCAGGAAGGCACCTCGCTCGAATTGTCAGGGGATGGGCACGCCTACCGCCAAGGCTTCTTCCTCGGCGACGGAACCGGAGCGGGCAAAGGACGGCAGATCGCCGCGGTCATCATGGACCGCTGGCTCGCAGGCGAACGCCGCCATGTCTGGATCACCAAGAACGAGGCGCTGCTCGAAGATGCGCGCCGCGACTGGGAAGCGCTGGGCGGGCTGCCGCTCGATCTCCAGCCACTCTCACGCTGGAAACTTGGCCACCCTGTGACGATGTCCGAAGGCATTCTCTTCGTCACCTATCCGACGCTGCGGTCGGGGCGCGCCGAGGATACGCGGCTCGACCAGATCCTTGCCTGGGCGGGCGAGGATTTCGACGGCGTGATCGCTTTCGACGAAGCCCATGCCATGGCCAATGCCCTCGGGGGCCCTTCAACCCGCGGCAACGTCAAGGGCTCCGAACAGGGGATGGCGGGCCTCAGGCTACAGAACCATCTGCCGCGCGCCCGCGTGCTCTACGCGTCTGCCACCGGCGCTTCGGATATTGCCAATCTCGGTTACACCTCCCGGCTAGGCCTGTGGGGACCCGAGACCGCCTTCCCGACCCACGAAGCGTTCATGACCGAGATCCGCGCTGGCGGCGTCGCGGCGATGGAGCTCGTCGCCCGCGACCTTAAAGCTCAAGGTCTTTATCTCGCTCGTGCGCTGTCTTTCGCCGGGGTCGAGTACGAGATCCTCGAGCACAGCCTGACCGACGCACAGGTGAAAATCTATGACGCCTATGCTGATGCCTGGGCGATCATTCACCGCAACCTCGAAGCTGCGCTCGAAGCAACCCGCGTGGTCGACGAGGACAGCGGCGATACGCTCAACCGCAATGCCAAGGCTGCAGCGCTGTCGATCTTCGAAGGCACCAAGCAGCGCTTCTTTGCCCAGCTCCTGCTTTCGATGAAACTGCCGAGCCTGATCCCCGCGATGGAAGCAGCACTTGGCGAAGACAATTCGGTAGTCGTGCAGCTGGTCTCGACCGCGGAGGCCATGCTCGACCGACGCCTCGCCGACCTCACCGTGGAAGAACGCGAAGCGCTCGATATCGATCTGTCCCCGCGTGAATACGTCATCGACTACCTTGCCAAGAGCTTCCCGGTGCGCCTGATGCAGGTATTCGCCGACGAGGACGGCAATCTTCGTTCCGAGGCAATGAGCGACGAGGAGGGCAATCCCGTTTTCTGCCAGCGCGCCATGGCCGCGCGCGATGCGCTGATCGAACAGCTCTGCGCACTGCCGCCCATCGCTACCGCGCTCGATGCGATCATCGAGCACTTCGGAACCGAGGCCGTCGCCGAGGTTACGGGCCGGACCCGCAGGCTGGTGATGGGACGCGATGGTCAGCAACGCCTCGAACGGCGTAGCCCCAGCGCCAATGTCGCCGAAGCGCAAAGCTTCATGGAAGGCACCAAGCGCATCCTGGTCTTCTCGGATGCGGGCGGCACGGGGCGATCTTACCATGCCGACCTTGGCTGCCGGAACCAGCAGCGCCGGGTTCATTTCCTGCTTGAGCCGGGCTGGCGCGCCGATAACGCTATCCAGGGGCTCGGTCGTACCAACCGCACCAACCAAGCCTCAGCCCCGCTGTTCCGCCCGGTAACCACCGACGTGAAGGGCGAGCGCCGGTTCATATCGACCATTGCGCGCAGGCTCGATGCCCTCGGCGCGCTGACGCGCGGCCAGCGCCAGACCGGCGGACAGAACCTGTTCGACCCGGCCGACAATCTCGAAAGCGATTACGCGCGCGACGCGCTCAGCCGCTGGTTCCAGCTGCTATATTACGGCAAGCTCGAAGCCACCACCTTTGGCAACTTTGTCGAACGAACGGGCCTCCGTCTCGAAAACCCCGATGGCGGGCTGACCGACAATCTCCCGACCATCCAGCGCTGGCTCAACCGCATTCTCGCGCTGCCGATCGCACTCCAGAACGCCATATTCGAGGAATATCTCGGCCTTGTCGAAGCACGGATCGAAGCCGCGCGCGAGGCCGGAACGTTCGACCAGGGACTGGAAACCGTCAGGGTCGATCGTTTTACCGTCCTGGCAGATGAACACCTGCGCACCGACCCCGTGACCGGAGCCGAGACCCGCCTCGTCTCGCTCGAAGTCACCAGGCACCTTCGGCCTCTGCGATTGCAACGCCTCGTTCGGATGCACGAGATCGGCAGCCCACACGCGATCCCGATGCACAATGCGCGCTCGGGCAAGGTCGCGCTGTCGGTTCCTGTCCGGCGCCTGATCGCCGACGATGGGGCCGTGATCGAACGTCGCCGCCTGCTGCGCCCGCTCAAGTCCGCGAACTGGACACTTGAGGCACTTGCTGAAAGCCACTGGGAAGACATTGGCGTCACCGCGTTCACGAGCGCCTGGCGGGCTGAGGAAGAGGCGGCCGCCGCTTCACCGGTGACCGAGCGCGTCCATCTCGCCACCGGACTACTGCTGCCGGTCTGGAAACGCCTCCCCGGCGATCATGTCCGCGTCACCCGGCTCGTTGCCGAGGACGGCCAGTCGATCATCGGTCGCGAAGTGCTCGATATCGATCTCGCTGCGATTACCGATACCTTTGGTCTTTCCGGAGTTACCGGTCCGGCGCCAGACCAGATCGGCGACCTCGTCCTCGCCAGCGGCAAACCGCTGGGCCTCGCGAGCCATGATCCTCTCACCGTGAAGCGCTCACTGGTGGGCGGCGAACAGCGCCTTGAACTGACCGGATTCTCGCCCGATCGGCTCGACTGGTACAAGGGCAAAGGCTGCTTCACCGAGATCATCCGCTACCGCACGCGGCTGTTCGTCCCGGTATCGAGAGCCTCTCTGATCCTTCCCGCGCTAGCCGCCTGATCCCTCGAGCAGACCCCAATCTCAGAATGAGAGTGGAGGGAGCCCTTTGGGCTTGTGGGCCTCGTGATCCTCACCTGCGCCTTCATTCCATCAGGAGAACACCCATGATCCAGTCGATTCCCTTGAAGAAGCTCGCTGCGAGCCCGCGTAATGTTCGCAAGTCGAGCGACGTGCTGGCCGACCTCCAGCTGCGGGCAGACATCGCTGCGCGCGGCCTATTGCAGAACCTTGTCGTGCGCAAAGGAAAGCGCGGCAAGTTCGAAGTCGAGGCCGGCGGTCGCCGTCTCGCCGCGCTGCAGGCGCTGGCCGAAAAGGGCACCTTGCCCGAAAACCACGAGGTTACCTGCCTCGTCATCGAAGGCGAGGAAAGCGAAGTGCGCGAGGCCAGCCTTGCCGAGAACTTTCAGCGTCTCGCGATGAACCCCGCTGACGAGGCGCAGGCTTTCGCTTCCATCATCGAGGCAGGGGCTACCCCCGAAGACGTGGCGCGCCGCTTCGGCCTCACCGTCCGGTTCGTCGAAGGACGTCTGCGCCTAGCCTCTCTCGCGCCTTGCGTCTTCGAAGCGCTCGCCGAAGGCACGATCACGCTTGATATGGCCAAGGCCTACGGCGCGATCTCCGACGTGGAGCGCCAAGCGCATGTCTATGCCGAGCTGCAGGACGCCTGGTACCAAATCACGCCCGACACGATCCGGCGCATGGTGCTCGACGCAACCGTTCGTGGCTCCGATCCGCGAGCGGTTCTAGTCGGACGCGATGCCTACCTGACTGCGGGTGGCCGGATCGAACGCGAACTGTTCGACGACGATGCCAGCGAGAGCTGGATCGATATCGCGCTGCTCGAAGACCTCGCGCACAAGGCCATGGAAAAAGCCGCAGAAAAGGCCGCGCTCGAATATGGCCTTGCCTGGGTGCGCCCGACGCTGGGGAACTATGTCAGCCACGACCTTGTTGAAGGTCTCGCTCGTTTGCCCTGCGAGCCTGAGCCGATGACCGAACAGGAAGTGCAGGAATTCAGCGAACTTGAGGCCGACTACGACCGCGTCGCCGCCGTGCTCGAAGACGAAGACAGCGACGAGGACGAGGTGGCCAAGGCGGAACAGGAACTCGTGGTGATCGACCGCGCCATGCGCGCGCTCAATGATCGGCCGCCGGTGCTTGCCGACGAGCTGAAATCCGAAGCTGGTGCTTTCCTCGTCCTCTCGCGCAATGGCGAACCGACACTGGTCCCGCAGTACTACACGGAGACCGAGGTCATCACCGACGAAGGTCCTATCGAGTCAGTCGAGGACAGCGGAACGGCGAAGCCCAAGGGCAGCTCGCTGTCGCAGCGCTTGCTCGACGAGCTCGCGATGCAACGCCGCGACATCCTGGCAATCCATCTCGCCAACGACCCGGCACTAGCGCTCGACTTCATGGTCTTCACGCTTGCCGATGCCGACGGGCATGACTGGCGCGCCAGGAAGGCGTCGACGCTGGTCGGTCCGGTGGCGTCCGGCCCGGTCACCGGGTTTGAGGCCAAGGATGCGCCGGCGAGCGCTGCTCTGGCCGAGTTTGCCGGGTCGCTCGATGAAAGCTGGCGTGCTGGCGAGAGCGATGTCGAGCGGTTTGCCAGGTTCCGTGCGCTTACCGACGAGGCGCGCTCGGCCTGGCTTGGTCATGTCGTCTCGCGTGCACTCGTTGCCAGTCTTGCCTGCGAAGGCGAGCGTTCGGTGCCGATGCACGAGGCGCTCGGCTCGCTGCTCGAAATCGAGACCGCGCATTGGTGGCGTCCCACGGCGAACAACTACTTCGACCGGGTGGCTAAGGCCCGCACGCTCGAGGCGCTCGATGCCGCCGGCGGTCCCGAACTTGTCAGTCGCTATGCAGCCTCCAAGAAGGCCGAACTGGCGAGCGCTGCCGAGCGCATCTTCTCCGGCAACTTCATCGGAGAGGCTGAGATTAAAGAACGGGCACAGGCCTGGGTGCCGACATTTATGCGTTTTGCCGGTTCCGAAGAAGTCGAATTGGCCGACCACGAAGGAGGCGAGGCGGTCAACGCCGAAGAAACTGACGAGATTGCCGAGCAGGCTGCCTGACCCCTCCTGACAGGTCCAGGTCACTCGGCAGGCGGTCCGTCCCTCTCGGGACGGGCCGCCCTTTCATGTCAGATATCGGTTCGATAGATGACCACTCCCGCTAGATGATCAGACGCCAAAAGCAGGAGATAAATGTGCCGCTGTATTGATTTTTTTGGCTTCTAGGGAAAGGGTGTAGCGATCACGAGAACCACGATCGCCACCACATGTGCGGAGCGATACAAGCACCTGAAAAGAAGGGAACGAAAGCAAGAATGACGACGAATACCCTGACGCGACGAGCTGAGCCATTCCTAATGGGGTTCGCCACTGAGCGAAGTGGGGAAGTCGAGGAGTTGCGCGGTCGTTACAGCGACCGTCGCCAGATGTGGGTCGTCGAGGCCGAGGGCGTCGAGATCCCGATCGTCGAGGCCGGGGCAACGATGTTAGGCCAGACCAATACTAAGACCATGACCCAAGTAGAGGCGGACGACGACGACCAAGCGCGCGGCGTCTTGGGAGAGACGTCGACCACAACCCGCGTGCGGCAGGAGACGGACGACCAAGACCATGACATGATGGCGTTCGGAGGGACAAGGACATTGACCGAGGTACAGCAAGAGGCCGACGACCAAGACCAGAGCTTGGCCCCGATGGCGGAGACCTCTACGCTGACCAAGGTTAGGCAGGAGGCGGACGATCAAGATGCATCGCTTGCACTCCCTGAGCTGCAGACAAAGACCGATGTCCAGCAAGAGACTGACGACCAAGCTGGAATGTTGATCTGACCGGCCCCGATGACCGTCCTTCTGGCCACCAACAAGCGCGACGTGACTACGGATTTCATAGCCCTTGAGCTTGAGCGTAGGGCCGTGGTGTTCCACAGGCTCAACACTGAGGACATGCTTGAATACCGCGTCTTACTGCCGAACGGTGATCCATCCTGTATGCGCCTCGTCAATCGAACACGCGAACTTGAACTCAGCGAGGTGACCGGCGCCTATTACCGCCGCCCCCTTCCGCCGGAAATCCCCCATAATGCGCCGTCAACCGCTGCCTATATGCAGGCGGAATGGTCAGCCATACTAAGGAGCGTGTGGAACGCGCTCGAAGGGCGGTGGCTCAATTGTCCCTTTGCGATACTGCGAGCTGAGGACAAACCAAGACAGCTTGCCGTTGCACGCGCGGAAGGGCTGCAGGTTCCGCGGACTCTGATTACAAACGATGCTGAGCATGCGAAGAACTTCTTGGCGGACGGTGCAATCGTGGCGAAGCCGCTACGCCATGCACTCATCGAAGACGGGGGCGCCGGCAAAGTCGTTTTCACCTCGCGAATCGAACAGGACAACGGGCTGACTGGAATCGAAAGCGCACCGGTGATCCTGCAGAGTGAGGTACCCAAGCGTGCGGATGTGCGCGTTATAGTCGTCGACGACCAAGTGTTCGCGACCATGATCGAATCGCAGGCGCACGAAGAAACAAGTGTCGACTGGCGCAAGGGCGTGCGGACGGACTTGGAGCATCGCGCTTTCACTCTGCCTTACGAGGTCGAAAAGGCCTGCGTCGCAGTTACGCGTTCTCTCGATCTGCGGTACTCTGCGATTGATCTCGTCGAAGATCCTGACGGCACTTTCTGGTTCCTCGAGGCTAATCCAAACGGCCAATGGGCTTGGATTGAGCAACGCACCGGCGCTCGGATCGCAGAAGCTATCGTTTCGGGCCTGGTACGATGAATCTCCGCGACTTCCTGTTCCCCTATGCCGAGCCTCTGTCGGACGCTGAGAACAAAGCACAGAACGAAGGCCTCGCCAACGATATCGCCGCCATCGAGTCTGCCAAGTTCAACAACGATCCCGCCCGCGCGCTTGCGGAGGCCCAACGCGTGGCCGATGCCGAGACCGCTAGGGTCCGCACTGCTGAAACAAAGGCTACGACCTATCTCGCCGTTCTCGCGGCGCTGGTCCCTCTTATCATCGCGTTCCAGGCGGCGACTTGGGAGGAACGAGCTGGTCCGGCCCCGACTTGGTTGAAACTGCTCGTCCTGAGCGTGGCCACGATCTACTTGGCGGCTGCGGGATACCACGCGTTCCGAACATTGCAGGTTTCGGGCTTCGAGCGGGTCGTGGAAGGAGAGATCGCGGCTGCTTGGAGCACGCGTCAACCGCTCCGCAGGCTGACACGCAGCACATTGCTCGCTTCCCGCCGGTCGAGAAACGCAGTCAACCGGAAGGTCACCTGCATCAAGGTTACCCACGAACATCTCATCCGCGCATTCGCGGCGTTCGTGCTCCTGCTCGCGCTCGACCCAATCTTCTATGCAGTTGATTGGACGATTGACGATGTCGACGGGTCGCTCAAAGATACTCCGACGGCCGCAGCAACAATTGCTGCCGAAGCCACCGGAGAGGTCTCTGGTGAAAGTAGAGAAGCGTTGCCGGAAGACGACCATCCGGTGGTCGGCTCTTCGGACACGTCTTCCACTGGGCCTCCTGAGGCACCGCTAGCACAACCGGACTCAGATGCCGGCGGACCTCCAAGGGGCGTTCGAAAGGACTGAACGCAGTATTGATGGGTGAGGTGCTTCCGTCAGGCTGAGGCCCCGACATATGCTGTTATGATCAGCCTCCTTCATCACGACCATTCCAAATTTGGGCGCAAAGGCGCCATCAAGAGCTAGAGCAGAGGGAGCTTTGCTCTTCCTGAACCGGGACAAGTCCGTTCCGGACATCAGGAGAGCTCATATGACCAAGTCCCGCCGCACTGCTTCGACATCGCCAGCCCAGCGCATTACCGCCGCCATCATCGAAAAGCTCGAGCAAGGCACTAGGCCATGGGTCAAGCCATGGCGCGGTGTGCCGGTCTCGCGGCCCTTGCGTTCCTGCGGGACGCCTTATCGCGGCATGAACACCTTCTGGCTTTGGATGGTGGCCGATGGCTGTGGCTACGCCTCGCCCTACTGGATGACATACCGCCAGTGCCAGCAGCTCGGCGGACAGGTCCGCAAGGGCGAGAAATCGACCATCGCGATCTTCTACAAGAGCTACACCAAGGAGGTCGAGAACGCCGAAGGCGAAGCTGACACCGAGAACCGGCGAGTCCTCAAGGCTTATGCCGTGTTCAATGCCGACCAATGCGACGGCCTCCCTGACTTCTATCATCCCAAGCCACTGGTTGCCGCGTTGGAGCCCGAAGGGCGCGAAGAGCGGCTTGATACCTTCTTCGCCGATATCGGCGCCAACCTGCGCCACCATGGCGCGCAGGCCTACTATGAGCCGCTGCGCGACCGCGTCACCATGCCGCCAGCCGAACTCTTCGAAGCCTACGACCACTACTATGCGACGCTCGCACACGAGCTGTCGCATAATGCCGCGACCGGGATTATGCCGCATGGTCTCCGCCAGGAGTTGGTTTTCCGTGCATCGGCCATGCGGCTATTCGGCATAATCAGAGCCCT
>PHEB01000028.1 GCA_002842735.1 Alphaproteobacteria bacterium HGW-Alphaproteobacteria-7
CGGGACCAGCGTTTCGAGGGCAATGCGCTTGAGGTCTTCCGGCAACATGTCGGCCAGGCCGCGGCTTCCGACGAAACTGAAATTGGCCTCCGCCGTTTCCTGCTGGCGGGCGCGGGCCAGCGTGTAGTTGTTGTAGAAATACTGGCGCGGGTCTTTCAGCGCGTACCAGTCGGCCATGACGATTTTGGTAATCGAGGCATCGTAGATGAGCTGATCGGGATCCCAGGTCGGCCGGTAATGCAGGTTTTCGGTGGCCTGGATGTCATAGCTGCCTTCCTGGTAGCGCGAAGCCGGCTTGTCGCCGAAACGGCGCGCCAGGTGGTCGAAGGTATTGCGCTGCTGCTTGATGCTGACGGTGCGAAGATCGATTTGCATGAGTTTTCCTTACGGGCGAGTCGAGACGATGGATGCCCCCGCCGTTCAGGCGAGGGCACTTTGGCGCCGCAGTCTCAGGTCACAACGCTCAGGAAGGTTTCGTGCAGCTTGCGCTGGGGATAATCGAGGCCGCCGCCGGCGCCCAGGCCGTCGAAGGTCCACGTCGTCGCTTCGTAATCGGGATAGGGCTGGTAGCCCCCCATGAAAGTCTCGAAACGATTGCCGGACGGGTCCCAGGCGTAGATCGTGCAGCCCCGGGTAACGCCGTGGCGCGTCGGGCCGATGTCGAGCGGGACGTTGTTCATGGCCAGAATGTCGGCGGCGCGCAGCACTTCGTAGGATACCTGTATCGCCTGAAACTGCTTGGCCGCTTCGGCATCGCCGGGCTTTACATCGGGGTGAACTTCCTTGGCGCAGGCGCGGTAAGCCTTTTTGATCGCAGTAAAATCGGCGTCCGCTTCAAGCCCCAGCAATTCAAGCGCGCGCATTTCATCGGTGCTGCGGGAACCATCGCCCGATCCGGCCCAGCCGTAATATGCGCTTTCAGCGTAGCCAGCGTTCTCGCGCTGTTCGGCGCGGGTGCGTTCGTCCTTTTCAGCCTGCTCCAACCCTTCGAAATAATCCCAGCCGGAATTATATTCTGCGGCGTGTTTCTGGCAGAAATACCACCGTTCGCGGCTGTTGGGGGCCTTGGGCGCGGGGCAATTGCCCGGCTCGGCGCAGCCATGGCGGTCGCAGATGCGCACCTGCGTGGCTTCCCGCGAGGAGCCATAGGCCCGCCAGCGCGGAAACCCCCAGTCGAGCGAACGCTTGGCGCGGCTCATCGCGGGGCACCGGGGCGGCGGCGGTAAATGTCGTTGGTCGATGGCATTGGGCAGTCAATCTAGGCGAGGTGGCGGGGATTGGGAAGCGGTGAGACAAGAAAAACCAGTTGCAATGTGAAATGCTGCAATGCAATAGGCTGAAATACGATGGTTCGCCATTCGATCAGGAAAGACTTCAGGATGAGCCCGCAATTGACCCTCTCCAGCCTGTTTTCAGTGCTTGCGCTGGCGGGGCTGTGCGTGGTGACAAGCGCGCGCGATCTTGCCGGGATCGACGCCCCGGCTGCGGCTGCACCCTATGCGGTGCAGGCCGAGCTTGCACCCGGCCTGCATTCACTCTGATCCTCAGTTAATGATGACCGAGGCGGCGCGGCGGTTCTGCGCCCACGCGCCTTCATTCGATGCCAGCGCCACCGGGCGTTCCTTGCCGTAACTCACCACCGAAATGCGGTTCGCATTGACGCCAAGGCTGACGAGGAAGTTCTTCGCCGCAGTCGCGCGGCGTTCACCCAGCGCAAGGTTGTATTCGCGCGTGCCGCGTTCGTCGGCATGGCCTTCGATCGTGAAGGTCACTTGCGGATACTGCGCGAAATATTGCGCCTGTGCCTGCAACGCGGCGGCATCCTGCGAATCGACGTTGTAGCGATCCGTATCGAAATAGATCGTGGTGGATGATCCAACCGCAGCGGCGAAATGCTGCTGCGATCCGACCTGCGGGCCGCTGGGCTGCACTGCCGGGGCAGGCTGGGTCACGGTGGGAGCCGGTTCGGGCGGCGGCGGCAAAACTTCGGGCGCTTTCTTGGCGCAGGCGGCAAGGCTGGTGGCCGAAGCCAGCAGCAGGATCGTGGCAAGTTTCGTGTTCATCGCTTGGTTCCTTTCATCGTAACAGGCTTATTCAAGGCCGGATCGGGCCCCAGGCGGGGTCAGAGGCGTCAACCGGGGTGGGCAGGCGGCGTTCGTTCTGGCCGGTCAGATCGACCTGCCAGATGCCCGAACGCCCGGTGTTGCGTTCGGTGCGGAAGAACTGGATGATGCGGCCATTGGGTGCCCAGGTCGGGGCTTCGTCCTGCCACCCGCGGGTCAGCACCCGCATATTGCCGCCGCCGGTATTCATCACCGCGATGTTGAAATCCCCGGCGATCCGGGTGAAGGCGATCTGGTCGCCGCGCGGGCTCCATTCGGGCGTGGCGCAGCGCCCACCGAAAAAGCTGATGCGTTTCTGGTTGGTGCCGTCCGCGTTCATCACATAGCATTGCTGGCTGCCCGAACGGTCGCTTTCAAACACGATTTTACTGCCATCGGGCGAATAGGATCCACCCACGTCGATGCCGGGATTATCGGTCAGCTTGACGCTCGCCCCGCCGGTGGCAGGCACGCGGTAGATGTCGGTATTGCCCGCCACTGCCATCGAATAAAGGATAAAGCGGCCATCGGGCGACCAGCGCGGGGCGATGGTGGGATTGCGGTTTTCGGATACCAGCGTCTGCTTGCCGCTGCCGATATCATAGACATAGATGCGCGGATTACCGTCGACATAGGACAGATACAGGATCTTCGAATAGTCGGGTGAATAACGCGGAGTAAGCGCGGTGGCGCTGCCGAGCGTCAGGAAACGGTGGTTGGCCCCATCGCTATCCATGATCGCCAGCCGCTTGACCCGGCGATCTTTCGGCCCGGTTTCCGCGATATAGGCGATGCGGCTGTCAAAGAACGGGCTTTCGCCAGTCAGGCGCGAGAAGATGAGATCGCTGCACTTGTGCGCCGCGCGCCGCCAATCGGCCGGGCCGACCACCCAGCCTTCGCGCACCAGTTCATCCTGCAAGGCGACGTCATAGAGGTAGCAGCCGACCACCAGCTTGCCATCGTCACGCGCGCGGACATAGCCGTGCACCAGCATTTCCGCGCTCCGCCCGCTCCATGTGGAGAAGGCCGGGGCGGTGATCTGGTTGAAGGCAGGCTGCGGCAGGCTGTCGGGGCCAACCGGCTTGAACAGCCCGTTATTGCGCAGGTTGGCAGTGATGACGCGGGCAACTTCGCGGCCCAGTGCGCCGGTGCCGCCCTCGTTGGCGGGGGTGGGACGTTCGCGGTCGGTGGCGAACGCCGGGATGGCGATGCCGATGTCCGACCATGCGTTTTCATCGGTAACGGTGAAGGAAATGCCTTCTTCCGCCTGCGCCGCAGAAGCATCGGTGGCGGTGGTTTCCACCCGGCCATCCTCGCTGATCGGCGCGCCAAGATCCTGTGCGATTCCCGTAGCGGGCATCGCGGCGGTCAGCAAAAGGGCGGCAAGCAATGCGGGTTTCATCGTGATGTGTTCCTATCAAACCGAGCGCCCCGGACAGTCTTCCAAGCCTCGTAATATTCTTCCGGCAGGTCAAACGGCGCGGCCAGTTGCACTGCGCGAATGGCATTTTCCGCATGGCGTGCTGCCTGTGCGCGGTTGGCATCGTTGATCCCGCTCTGGTTGCGCACACGCGGGCGGCCTTTCAGGCTACCATCCGGGTTCAGATCAAAGTCGACCAAAGTTACAAGTTGGTCAACCTCCAAACCCTGCGGCGCGGTCCAATGCGGCTTGACCTGACGCGCCAACGCCTGCCCGATAGAGGCCTTGGCGCCCGCCCCGATTTGCGAAGCAGGGATGCGGGTTTCTGTCGTGGTGGTGGACGAACCGGCCCCGCCGAGGAAATCATCGCCAATCCGGCTGCCCCCGCCCGCTTCCGCCGGTTTGGCGGGCGCAGCGCTGGGCTTGGGTGCGGGGGTGCGGGTAGTGCGTTTCGGCTGGGGCGGCGGAGTAGCCGCGGCACGCTCGGCGCGTTCGGGCTGCACCGGATCGGGCGCAGGTGCGGGGGCATCGGACAGCGTTGGCGCAATCGCGGCGCGGCTTTCCGCCACCGGATCGGGCGCGGTCGCCTCCAGCCCCACTTCGGTAGCAAGGCTCACCGTCATGCGTTCAGGAAACACCGACACTTCGCTGCGCACCGCCTGCATCAACAGCACAGCCACCAGCACGCCGTGCAGCACCAATGCTGCGGCAAGGCCGACCTTCTCCTCGCTCCGGAACGCGATTTCACCCACCATGGTTCTGCAGTTATGGGGCCGAAACTGAACCATCCGTGACCAGCGAGATCGAAGTGAAGCCTGCGCGGCCCAATTCACCCATCACCGCCATCACCCGGCCATAATCAAGGCTGCGATCGCCGCGCAGCACAATCAGCGGCGGCTCCCCGCCCCGATCCAGCGTCTCAAGCGCGGCGGGAAGCCCCCCGGTCGGCACGGTGGCATCTTCTATATAGATCACCCCTTCGCGGTCGATCGAGATGGTGATCTGATCGGGCGTTTCCTCCACCGGCACGGCGCGGCTTTCGGGCAGTTCTACCGGCACACCGACGGCGGGCAGCGTAACCGTGACCATGAAGATGATCAGCAGCACCAGCATCACGTCCACCAGCGGCGTGACGTTGATTTCAGCCATCGCGCTGCGCCGCGTGCGCTTGCCCCGGCGGGAAGAGGATGTAGCACCCATTCCCATCAGGCTTCTCCTTCGTCATTGCGAGGAGCCGCAGGCGACGCGGCAATCCATGGCCCGATCGCCCAATCGAACGCATTGGCCCATGGGTTGCCTCGCTTCGCTCGCAATGACGATGTTGGTGTCTTCATCATAACCGATCCAACTCGCGGCTCAGCCCGGTGTGCAGCTTGTCAGCAAAGCGTTGCAGCTTCGCTTCATACTGGTTCACCGACGCGCCAAAGCGGTTATAGGCGATCACCGCCGGGATCGCCGCGAACAACCCGATGGCGGTGGCAAACAGCGCCTCGGCAATGCCGGGGGCGACCACGGCGAGGCTGGCGCTTTGCTGCGCGCCGATCTGGAAAAAGCTGTTCATGATCCCCCACACCGTGCCGAACAGGCCGACAAACGGCGCGACCGATCCGACCGTGGCGAGGAAATTGAGCCGTCCGGCGAGCTCATCGGCTTCCTCGGCGATCTGGCTTTCCATCGCTGCGCTGACCCGCTGGCGGGTGGCGTCGCGATCAAACGGCTGCTTGGCGGTCGAACGCTTCCATTCGTCCAGCCCGGCGCCTGCCACACGCGCGGCGGGGACTTCCCTGCGCGCCTGTTTGGTCAGCAGGCCTTCGCGGTCGCGTTGCTCCCAGAATTCGGCTTCGTATGCGCGCGATTTTTTCGCCAGGCCGCCAATCCGCAGGCTGAACGAGACGATGATCATCCACACCCAGATGCTGGCGAGGATCAGTCCCACCATCACCGCTTGCACGATGATATCGGCCTGAAGAAACAGTTCGACCGGATCAAGCCGGGTGGCAGCAGGGGCAGCGGCAACGGCGCTAAGCAGGGCAAGCGTCACGGGTTCAGATTTCCTCGTTCATGAATGTCTGGAAGGCAGCGCGCCAAGCGGCAGGCTGGCGGCGCGGGCGACCGTCTAGGGTAATAAAGCCGACCCGCAGGTGGGCTTCGCACAAGGTATCATCCCCCCGCCTTGCAATCTGGTGCATCCGGCACGACGCCGCGCCAAGTTCGGTGCAGCGGGTTTCGATCACCACATCATCATCAAGCTTGGCAGGAAGCAAATATTTCAGGTTGACCTCGGACAGGGCATAGGCGCCCTCCCCACCTTCAATCGCGGCGCGCTGATCTATGCCGAGCACACGCAACAGGTCAGAGCGCGCCCGTTCGAACCAGCGTAGATAATTGGCGTGGTAGGTGATCCCCGACAGATCCGTATCCTCATAATAGACGCGCACCGCATAAAGATGCCGCGCACCATCAAGGATGCCGCCGGGGGGAGTGGGAGAGATCATCGCGGCTCGCATTAGCGCAGCCGGGAATCGCTGCAAAGCCGGGTGTTGCGATTTGTCGATGAATGGCACTGGAACGGGGGTTAACCCGCACTCACCGCCGCGCAATCATCGGTCGCAATGCGAAGAAAATGCAGCCCGGGTGGGCTACATTACACACAAATCATACGCCCCAATGGCTCGCCGCCAAAGATATGGACGTGCAGGTGCGGCACTTCCTGCCCGCCATGCGCGCCGGTATTGGCGAGCAGGCGGTAACCGGGTTCGACCAGCCCCTTGGCCCGCGCCACTGCGCCCACCGCGCGCACAAACCCGGCGATTTCAGCATCCGAGGCCGTGGTCGAAAAATCGTCCCAACTGACATAGCGACCCTTGGGCACCACCAGCGTATGCACCTCGGCCTGCGGGTTGATGTCCTCAAACGCGAACGCCCACTCGTCCTCGTAAACCCTGTTCGAGGGGATTTCCCCGCGCAGGATTTTCGCGAAGATATTGGCATCATCATAGGGCAGGGTCGGGTCAATCGGCATTATTCGCTCCGTGATGCTTTTTCGGTGATGCCAGACGTGCCTTCGCGGCGTTCGAGTTCGGCCAGCACCGCGGCCAGCTTGACCTCGCGCGCACCAAGCATGACAAGCAGGTGGAACAACAGGTCAGCCGCTTCCTCAACCAGATCGACCTCGTCCCCCGCAAGCGCGGCGATCACCGCTTCGGTCGCTTCCTCGCCGAGTTTCTGGGCAATTTTGGAAAGCCCTTTGTGGTGGAGCTTGGCCACATAGCTTTCGTCCGGCGAAGCATGGCGACGCTCGGCGATTGCGGCTTCGAGGCGGGTGAGGATTTCGGACATTCACGTTCTCTCGTCATTGCGATGAGCCGCAAGCGCACGGCATTTGAGAGCGTCTCGCGGGCCACTCCGGGTTGCTTTGCTACGCTCGCAATGACGACAATTCAACCGCGTGCAGGTAACCCCGCCGCCCGCAGCGCCGCGTGGGCCTCGGCGATGGTGTGGGTGCCGAAATGGAAGATACTCGCCGCCAGCACTGCGCTGGCATGGCCCTTGGTCACGCCGTCGACAAGGTGTTCAAGGCTCCCCACCCCGCCGCTGGCGATGACCGGGACGCTGACGCTATCCGCAATGGTGCGGGTGAGGTCGAGGTCATAGCCGCGCTGCGTGCCGTCCCCGTCCATCGAGGTGACAAGCAATTCGCCTGCCCCCAGCGCCGCGACCTGCATCGCGTATGCGACCGCATCAATCCCCGTGGGCTTGCGCCCGCCGTGGGTGAAGATTTCCCACCTCACCCCTTCCGTTTGTGCTGAGCTTGTCGAAGCACCGTCCTTTTTCTCCGCCCTATCGCCGGAAGTGAAGTGCGGCCCTTCGACAAGCTCAGGGCGAACGGAGGAGGAGCCGGGAACGACACGCCGCGCATCGACGCTGGCGACAACGCATTGGCTGCCGAATTTCGCGGCGATTTCGCCCACCAGTTCGGGCCGGGCCACGGCGGCAGAGTTCACCGCAACCTTGTCAGCCCCCGCCAGCAACAGCGCCCGCGCGTCCTCGGGGCTGCGCACCCCGCCGCCCACGGTGAGCGGCATGAAGCACACTTCGGCTGTGCGCCGCACCATGTCGAGCAGCGTCCCCCGCCCCTCGTGGCTGGCGGAAATGTCGAGGAAGCATAGCTCATCCGCGCCCGCCGCATCATAGGCGCGCGCCTGCTCGACCGGATCGCCCGCATCTTTCAGATCAACGAAATTGACGCCCTTGACCACGCGGCCATTCGCAACATCGAGGCAGGGGATGACGCGGATGCGAACGGTCATTCGCGGTTCCCCATCGCAATCGCCGCCGCCAGATCGAGCCGCCCTTCATACAGCGCCCGTCCGGTAATCACCCCCTCGATCCCCTCATGCGCGTGGAGCGCGAGCATATGGATATCGTCCAGCCCCTTGACCCCGCCGCTGGCGATCACCGGAATGTCCACGCGGCGGGCGAGATCGACGGTCGCATCGATATTCACACCCTTGAGCAAGCCGTCGCGGCCAATGTCGGTGAATAATAGCGAGGCAACCCCCGCATCCTCAAACCGGCGGGCGAGATCGACCACGGGGACGTCCGACACTTCGGCCCAGCCCTCTGTCGCTACATGGCCGTCCTTCGCGTCCACCGCAACGACGATGCCGCCTTCCCATTCGCGAGCCATGTCTTTCACGAATTCGGGGTTCTTGAGCGCGGCAGAGCCCATCACCACCCGCGCCACGCCGAGGTTGAACCAGCCTTCGACCGCCGCCGCATCGCGGATCCCGCCGCCCAGTTGCACATAACCGGGAAAGGCTGCGACAATCGCCTCGACCGCCGCACGGTTCCGGCTTTCTCCTGCGAAACTGCCGTCGAGATCGACAACGTGGAGGTGCTCCGCACCCGCATCGGCGAAGATCATCGCTTGGGCTGCCGGGTCATCGCCGTAAATCGTCGCGCGCTCCATGTCCCCTTCGGCCAGACGCACGACCTGACCGCCTTTGAGGTCGATGGCGGGAAAGACGATCATGGCTGCGGCTCCCAATCTTGTGCGCCCCCGCGCAGGAGGGGGCCCCCTGAGCAATAGCGCCCGCCCGCCTGAGGTCCCCGCCTGCGCGGGGATTCACAATTCGGCGTCACGGATACCATGCGAGAAACCTTTCAAGCACCGCCAAACCATAGGCTTGGCTTTTTTCCGGGTGAAACTGCACGCCCAGCACATTACCACGCGCCACCGCTGCCACCAGCCCTTCGCCGTGGTCGGTCATCGCCGAGACATCCGCGCCGTTATCGGCAGCGAAGTGGTAGGAGTGGAGGAAATAGGCTTCCCCCTCCGCAATCACCGGGTGATTTCTGGCATGAGGCAGGATCGCAACGTCGTTCCAACCCATATGCGGCACCTTGATGCTCGCATCGGTCGGTTCGATCAGCCGCACCTCACCCGCGATCCAGCCAAGGCCGGGGGTTTCGCCATGCTCCAAGCCGCGATCTGCGAGAAGCTGCATCCCCACGCAGATGCCGAGAAACGGCGCGCCGCCGACATGGACACGCTCGGTCATTGCCTCGACCATGTGCGGGATGGCGCGCAGCCCTTCGGCGCAGGCCTTGAAACTGCCGACGCCGGGCAGCACGATCCGGTCAGCCGCGCGCACCACGAACGGATCGGCGGTGACGGTGACGTCCGCTCCCGCCGCCTTCAGCGCATTGTGAACCGAATGAAGGTTGCCCGCGCCGTAATCGACCAAGGCAACCACTTCACCCACCCAATTGCCCCTTGGTGCTCGGCACGCTCTCGCCCTTGCGCGGGTCGCGTTCCACCGCCTGCCGCATCGCGCGGGCAAAGCCTTTGTAGATGCTTTCGCAAATGTGGTGGTTGTTGCTGCCGTAAAGCAGTTCGACATGCAGCGTGATCCCCGCCGCCTGCGATACCGAATGGAACCAGTGTTCGATCAGTTCGGTATCCCACTCGCCCAGCTTTTCCTGGGTAAAGCGCGCGTTCCACACCAGAAACGGACGCCCGGAAATGTCCAGCGCCACGCGCGCCAGCGTCTCGTCCATCGGCGAATAGGCCGCGCCGTATCGCCCGATCCCGGCCTTGTCGCCCAGCGCCTGCGCGATGGCCTGCCCCAGCGCAATCGCCGAATCTTCGGTGGTGTGGTGCTGATCGACGTGGAGATCGCCTTCGACTTTCATCGTCACATCGATCAGCGAATGGCGACTGAACTGTTCGACCATATGATCGAGAAAGCCGATTCCCGTGGACACATCATAGGCGCCCGTCCCATCAAGATCGACGTGGATCGCGATGCGGGTTTCGGTGGTGTTGCGCTCTATCGAGCCGGTGCGGGCGAGAATGTTGGCCATATTCCGGCGCTATAGCCCTCTCGCGGCCCATGACAAGCATCTGCCAAACCCGTGGGATCATGCTGCAAAGGGCTTGACCAAGCCCGCGCGTCCCGCCACGAATCCGCCCACCATGAACAGCGACGCGCCCGACAGCCTGATCCCCTATGACGAAATCGTGCAGGAAGCCCTGCGCGCGGTGGTGGGCAGAGTGCTCGGATCAATCGTTAATGGTGGCGGCGTGCTGCCGGGAACGCACCATTTCTACATCACCTTCAAGACCGGCGCACCGGGCGTTTCGATCCCGCCGCGCCTGCGCGAACGCTTCCCCGATGAAATGACCATCGTGCTGCAGAACAAGTTCTGGGATCTTGAGGTGGGCGAAGACGGCTTTTCAGTCAGCCTCACCTTCAATCAGGTGCCGTCCAAGCTGGTCATCCCGTTCGCCGCGATCACCGCGTTTGTCGATCCGGCGGTTGATTTCGGCCTCCAGTTTCAGGCCGCAGCCGAAGAATTCGCCCCCGAAGCGCACGAGGATGCCGAAAACGACGGCACCGATCCCGATGGTGACGGCGATGGCGACGGATCGAACGTCGTGTCGGTCGATTTCGGGCGCAAGAAGTAGCGCCAATGGCGCGGGCCAAGCGAGCAGTTGCACGGGTGAAACGCAGCGCAAGTGCGCCGCCCATCCCGGCTGCGGCTGAAACCCCTGCGCCCGCAGATACGCCCGCAGATGCACCGCCCGCCGCCATTGCCGACAAATCGCCGCCGTCCAGCTTGGTCGCTGGCACCAATCTGATGATCGCCGATATCGTGCTGCGCTCAGCGGGCAGCCTTCTGCGCAACCGGGCGGAAAAAGGCCTGTTGGCGGCCAGTTCCGATGGTGATTATGACAAAGCCGAGGCTGATCGCCTGATCGATGGCCGCTCGCTGGCTGCCAGCGTGGCATTGTGGGGGGCGAGCCGCATCGCCACCCGCTCGCCCTTGGGCCTCGTGGTGGTAGCCGGAGGCCTCGCCGCCAAACTGCTGTATGACCGGGGCAAACGGCTCGAAACCAACCGCCGCGCGCGCAAACGAACGGGCAACAACGGCTGAGCACTCTTGATTTGTGCCCTCCTCTTGGGGCAACGGGCGCTATGGGCGATACCTCACACAATTCAGCCGACCAGCTTCATCGCCGCGGCCTGATGTTCATTCTGTCCTCACCGTCGGGCGCGGGCAAGACCACTTTGTCGCGGATGCTGCTCGCCAAGGACGGCGAGATCAAGCTGTCGGTATCAGCCACCACCCGTCCCCCGCGCCCGGGCGAGGTTGACGGCGTGCATTACCACTTCGTTTCAGACGATCTGTTCCAGCAGATGGTGGACGAGGATGATTTTTACGAATGGGCCGAGGTGTTCGGCTATCGTTATGGCACTCCCAAGGGGATCATCCGCGCCGCCTTGAAAGACGGGCAGGATTTCCTGTTCGATATTGACTGGCAGGGCACCCAGCAGCTGTTCCAGAAAGATCAGCAGGATGTCGTGCGGGTATTCATCCTGCCGCCGTCAATCGATGAACTCCACCGCCGCCTGCACAGCCGCGCCACCGACAGTGCCAAAGTGATCACCGCCCGCATGGAACGCGCGCGGGCCGAAATCAGCCACTGGGACGGGTATGATTACGTGATCATCAATGATGATATTGAGGTCTGCTTTGCCAAAGTCCGCGCCATCCTTGAGGCCGAACGGATGAAGCGTCAGCGCCAGACCGGGCTGATCCCGTTTGTGCGCGGGTTGATGGGATAACCAAGCATGACATCTGCCACCGCCCATCCCGATGATCCGCACGTCGTCCACCGCAGCGGCTGGTTGAGGGCAGCTGTGCTGGGGGCGAATGACGGGATTATTTCGGTATCCTCGCTGATCATCGGTGTGGCCGCCGCAACGCCGCAGCCGCAGGCTGTGCTGGTTGCCGGGGTGGCGGGCCTATTGGCAGGCGCGCTGTCGATGGCGGCGGGCGAATATATCTCGGTTTCATCGCAGCGGGATTCCGAACAGGCGGATATCCGGCGCGAACAGCACGCGCTGGTGCACACGCCCGAGGCCGAGCTGGAAGAGCTTGCCGCGATCTATCAGAGCCGGGGGTTAAGCGCGCAAACCGCAGCCGCCGTCGCGCGCGAACTGACCGCGCATGACCCGCTGGCCGCCCATGTGCGCGACGAACTGGGCTTGAGCGAAGCACTCACCGCGCGCCCGTTGCAGGCCGCGCTTGCTTCTGGTGCGACGTTCAGCGTGGCGGCGGCGGTGCCGCTGATCGCCGCCTTTCTCGCCCCGGCGACAGTGATTATCCCGGTGGTGGTGGTGATTTCCGTGATCGCGCTTGCGATCCTCGGTGCGCTCGGCGCGAAGGCGGGCGCTGCGCCGATCATCCCGGCCATGCTGCGTGTGATGGGCTGGGGCATTCTGGCGATGGCGGTCACAGCGGCGGTTGGCAGGCTGTTCGGGGTTAGTGTTTGACACTTTAGCCTGCTGGACTGGCCCCGACATTCCCCGCGCGCTGGTATTAGAGCATCATGCTGAAAAGTGGGAACCGGTTTTCAGCTTTTAACGATGCGACAACAAAGATTAGAGCGGGCGACGTGCGTCAGATTTAACGCAGCCCGCTCTAGCGCATCAGTAGAGCCAATGGATCGCCATGCACGCCGCAATGCCGACGGTGATATTCATCGGAACGCCGATCTTCACGAAGTCCATGAAGCGATAATTGGCCGCGCCGTAAACGAGCGTGTTGGTCTGATAACCAATCGGCGTGGCAAAGCTCGCGCTGGCCCCGAACATCACGGCGACCACCAAGGGGCGCGGGTCGATTCCGGCAATCGGGGCCAGGCCAATCGCAATCGGCGTCATGATCACCGCCACCGCGTTGTTGGTCACGGTTTCGGTGAGCAGGCTGGTGACGGCATAGATAGCGATCAACAAAATCAGCGGTGTCATTGTCGTTAACAGAGGTTCAAGACTGGACACGATCAATTCGACCGTCCCGGCATTTTCTAGCCCTTTGCCGACTGCCAGCATCCCGAAGATCAATACCAGCGTATTACCGTCAATCGCGCCCCAGGCTTCTTCCGGTTCAAGGCAGCGGAACAACAGGACGATGCCGACCCCTGCAAGGGCGAGCGCTTCGATCGGCCATCCGAATGTCGCGGCCAGCAAAACAACCGCCGCCAAGGTGGCAATGGCGATAGGGGCCTTGGTCCGCCGAAACGCGCGGGCTTTCGCCTTGCTGACATCGGCCAGGCCGACATTCGCCTGCAGCGCCTGCGCGGCATCGCTGCCTGCTGCGATAAGCAACCGGTCGCCTGCCCGCACGCGCACATTGGCAAGATCGGGGCCGGCAACATGGCGGGGCCTGACAAGGCCAAGGACGCGAACCCTGAGCCGGGACAGCAGCGGGATATCGGCCAGTCTGCGCCCGATCATGGGGTGGGAAGGAGAAATGACCGCCTCCACCAGCCGCAGGTCTCGGGGTCGGTTTGGGCCAGCCGTTGTTACGCCGCCGCCAACACCCATCAGGCCGACCTTGAAATCATCCGCCTCGGCAAGCGATGCAAGTTCGGTCGGGCTGGCGGTCACGATCAGTTGATCCCCCGCCGCAAGCAGCCAATCATCGAAACCATGCCGATTGATCGCCTTGCCCCGCTGGACGCCGATAAGACGCACGCCAGGGCGGCGAAAAACGGTGATATCCCCGATCCTGCGCCCGACCAGCAGGCTTTCCGGTGCCAGCACCAGGTGCGATAGAAACGCATCGCTCTCACCCTGATCGTCAATGGCGTGGGCGGCCCGGTCGGGCAGCAGAAACCTTCCTGTCAGGGTCAGCACGCCAAGCCCGGCCGCCGCGGCGCACAGGCCGACCACAGTGATCTCAAAAATCCCGAACGCGGCCAGCCCCTGTTGCTGGGCCACCCCATCGACCAGCAGATTGGTTGACGTGCCGATCAGCGTCAGCGTCCCCCCAAGGATCGATATATAGGACAAGGGAATCAGCAGCCGGGTGGCAGCAAGGCCGAGCACGCGGGCGAGGCGCTGAACGATCGGGATCATGACAACCACAACCGGTGTGTTGTTCATGAACGCAGAAGCCACGATGGTCCCGGCGCCAATCTCCGCCACCGCCAGCCGGGGTTTGCGCAAGGTGCGCCGGATGATCCAGCCCGAAACCTCCTCCAGCGCGCCAGTGCGCAGCAGCGCGCCTGACAGCACAAACATCGCGGCAATCGTGATCGGTGCCGAATTGCTGAACACGCCCAGCAGTTCGCGCGGGGGCAGAAAGCCGAATAGCATCATCAGCAGTCCGCCCGTGACCGCAATGATAACCGGCGGCCTACGCTCAGTCGCGAAGGCCGCAAAAATGCCGATTAGCAGGGCAAGGCCGATATAGGGGCCTAAAGGGGTGACAAAGTCCGCCAAAAGGGATTGCATCGACAATCCCTACAACACCAGTTCAGTATGCGCCATCGGCTGCTGCTTCAGGCCGGCAATCCCGATCATCGCGCGCCCAATTGCCGACAAGAATTCACCCCTTGGCTGCCACCACAATGGGCTACCGCTACAGGATCGGACACGCCCGGTAAATGCTGAAGAGCGGCTCGGGATCAAGGCCATCGCAACTGCGGCCAGAAAGCGCGTGGTCGCACCCGGCTCGCCAGATCAGGTGGTGCGGTTCTTCTCCAGTTCCTTGAGCAATTCTTCCAATTGCTGTTCGAAAATCGCGCCGCTATCGCCGCCGCCGTAACTGATGGCACCGCTCGAAAAGCTGGTGCCGAAGGTCGCGCCGATGCTGTGGGTTTGCAGGATGCCCGAGGCAAAATCAGCCACTGGGCCGAATATGATTATGTGGTGATCAACGATGATGTCGATGCGTGCTTCGTCAAAGTGCGCGAGATTTTGCATGCAGAGCGGATGAAACGCACGCGGCAAACCGGGCTGATCCCGTTCGTACGGGAACTGATGGGGTAGGGGCATTTTGCCCCTGCGTTCCGGAATCCCGCCGACAAAAAGTGCGATACCCTGATGAACCCGCCGCCCGGTGCGAGGTGAAACCGGTGTTTCCCGAGCGCTGCTTGACACATTTGCCTGACGCCGCATAAATCTTTCCAGTGGGGGCAAACAGGAGAGAAAAATGCGGAATTCTAAGTCGCTGATCGGCGCAAGTTTGGCCTTGGGTGTCGCAGCTTGTTCTGCAGGTGTTGTGGAAGCACCGTTGAGTGTCGATAACGCTCTGGCTCTGATCGAAAGCGAATTGGGGCTTGCGTGTATGAAGTTCGATAAGGAGGGGACCCCGACCTGTTCACGAACAAGAGAAGATTTGCTAAAATACCCCTCGGCCACCGAGCTGGTGCGTGTGCAATGGAATGATACTGATGATGGCGAATACGAAGTAACAATCATCGGTGTGCGCCATTCTGAAATCAATCGCGATGATGTCTTGAAGTTTGTTGCCCGGTTTGGTTTCAGCGAAGAAGATTTCGACGCAGTGACTGTAAACGGTCAGCGCCTAACACGTGGGGAATACACCATGACCGCGATGGGCAGAGAAGAATTCCTGGTGTTTCCTGCACTTTAGCACGGCCCGGAACTGATGGGGCAGGTTCGGGGAACGGATAAGTGCATCCCTGCCCCCTCCCCATGGGGGGGGTGAGTGTTCGAGGCTTGCACCAGCAACCGCCGCCGTACACCCACACCTTCCGCGCCTGTCGGCGCTCCTCCCTCTCCCTCGAGGGAGAGGGGATTCTGCGGGCAGGAAACCATTTTCCTACACGCATCGCCCGCGCTACACTCTGCCGCGCTCTTTCAAATCGTCGTTCCTTACCCCCAAGCAAAAAGCCCCGCATCGCAGCGGGGCTTTCATGTTTTCGCGAATTTCACTGCGCCCGGTTTCCGGCGCGATATGGGTGAAGTTGATAATTTTTCGAGGGGCGGCAGCTCGGCCTCAATGCCCTGACGGATCGACGAAATTGCCCGCACCGATATTGGCGTTGACCACCCCGCCATCGATCGGGATCGTCGTGCCGACCACATAATCCCCCGCGCGGCTGAGCAGGTAGATCGCGCCCGCCGCCATATCCTCGGTCACGCCGATCCGGCCCGAGGGGATGCCGCGTTTGACCAGCTCGGCGTTGTCGCGCGCAGCGCGGTTCATCGCGCTGGGAAAAGCGCCCGGCCCGATGCCGTTGACGATGATGTTGTGCTGAACCAGCTCGGCCGCCATCCGGCGCGTGAGATGGATCAGCCCGGCCTTCGATGCCTGATAGGGATAGGTTGGCCAGGGGTTCGTCTTCATCCCGTCGATGCTGGCGATCATCAGCACCTTGGCCGGACGGTCTGCAGTACCGGCGGCTTTGAGCAGCGGCAGCAGTTTCTGCGTCAGGAAGAACGGGGTCTTGACGTTCAGATCCATCGTGCGGTCCCAGCCCGCTTCGGTGAAATCCTCGAACGGTTCGCCCCATGCGGCACCGGCGTTGTTGACCAGCAGGTCGAGCTTGCTCTCGCGCTTGGCCAGTTCGTCTGCCAGCTGCTTGATCCCGTCAACCTGGCTGAGATCGGCGGGAATGCCCACCACCTTGTCACCCAGTTCGGCGCAGGTTTCCTCGATCTCGTGGGCCTTGCGCGCGCTGATATAGACACGGGCAGCACCGGCTTCGAGCAGGCCTTCGACAATCATCTTGCCGATCCCGCGGCTGCCGCCGGTGACCAGCGCGATCTTGCCATCGAGTCCGAAGAGTTGGTTCAGTTTCATCATGATTGTTGTCCTCAATACCCGTTCAGTTCGGCCACGCGGTTGGTGTGGTAATTGGCATCGCCGAGGAATTCCTGCAGCGCCCGGTCGCGCTTCATATAAAGGCCGATGTCATATTCATCGGTCATCCCGATGCCGCCATGCATCTGCACCCCTTCGCGCACCGCCAGTCCCGCTGTCCGGCCGACCTTGGCCTTGGCAACCGCGACCATCAGTTCCGCCTTCTCGCTGCCTGCCCCATCATTGGCATCGAGCAATTGCTGCGCCTTGATCGTCACCGCGCGGGCGATTTCGACCTCGGAATAGAGATGGCTGGCGCGGTGTTGCAGCGCCTGAAACTCACCGATCAGCCGCCCGAACTGCTTGCGCTGTTTCAGGTAATCGACCGTCATGTCCATCGCCCCGCTGGCAACGCCCACGCCTTCGGCTGCCGCGCCAACCCGGCCTGCCAGCAGCATCGCATTCAGCACTTCGCGCCCGCCGTCGACCTCGCCGATCACCGCATCGCCATCAAGCTCTACGTTGTCGAATTTGGTGTGGGTTGCCATCGACGAATCGACCAGTCGCACCGCGTCATGGCTCATCCCGCTGGCGTCTTTGGGCACAGCAAACAGCGTGATCCCGTCGTCGTCATCGTCCGAACCAGACGTGCGCGCGGCGACCACGATCATGTCGGCGCTGCCGCCATAGACGACAAAGCTTTTGGAACCTGACAGCCGGAACCCGTTGCCCGAACGTTCGGCGCGGGTGGTGATGCGGCTGGGGCGGTGTTTGGCGGTTTCGTCAATCGCCACCGCGAACACGCTGTCGCCCGCGATCAGTCCGGGGAGATAACGGCCCTTCACATCCGCCGATCCGTGCTTGAGCGCGGTTGCGGCCAGCACCGAAGACGTCAGAAACGGCGACGGGGTAAGGTTGCGGCCGATTTCCTCAAGCACGATCCCGGCTTCGACATGGCCCATGCCCAGACCGCCATCATCCTCGCCCACCAGCATCCCGGTAAAGCCCATTTCGGCCATCTGCTTCCAGAGGCCGTGGCCGAAGCCATCCTTGCAATTGCGGTCGCGCCAATGGCGCAGTTGCTTGGTGATGTTGCCTTCTTCGGCCATGAAGCCGCGCGCGGTATCGGCCAGCATGGCCTGATCGTCGTTATGATACAGGGGCATTGGTTTTCCCTCTCTATGGTGCCCGTCACCCCGGTGCCAAGGTTTTTGGGGGCAGGGGTGACGCTCAATGTTTCAAATTACGCGCCCGGCAGATCGAGAATGCGCTTGGCGATCACGTTGAGCATCACCTCGCTGGTGCCACCCTCGATCGAGTTCGCCTTGGTGCGCAGCCAGCCGCGCGAAGGCTTGCCGCCGCCGGTTTCCTCGCTGTCCCATTCAAGACTGCGCGAACCGCCCGCCGCCATCATCAATTCGTGGCGGCGCTTGTTCAGTTCCGTCCCGACATATTTCATCATGTTGGGCTGCGCCGGGTGCGCCTTGCCAACCTTGATTTCATCGAGGAACTTCTCGCCCATCGCGGTGTAGGCCAGCGCATCGACATCAAACATCGCCAGTTCGGCGCGCAGCACGGGGTCAAGTTCGTCGCCGGTGCGGGCCGCCGCGCGCTTCATCACCGCGCCAATCGCCGCCGTGCGGTCGCCGCCGCCCGCGCCCGAAATCATCTCGCGTTCGTGGCCGAGCAGATATTTGGCCACATCCCACCCGCGATTGATCTGGCCGACATAGGCCGGGCAATCATCGCCATAGGATTTGGGCACTGAAACATTGTCGAAAAAGGTTTCGCAGAACGGCGAATTGCCGCTGATCAGCAGGATCGGCTTGGTGCTCACCCCGATGCTGGCCATATCGAACAGCATGAAGGTGATGCCCTGATATTTGTCGGCCTTGTCGGTGCGGACGAGGCAGAAAATCCAGTCGGCGTGATCGGCGTAGGATGTCCATATCTTCTGGCCGTTGACGACCCAGCTATCGCCCTTATCCTCGCCAAAGGTCTGCAAGCTGACAAGGTCGCTGCCCGAACCCGGTTCCGAATAGCCCTGACACCAGCGAATCTCGCCGCGCGCGATTTCATTGAGGAACCGCTGTTTCTGCCCTTCGGTGCCGAAATGCAGCAGCGCGGGGCCAAGCATCCAGATGCCGAATGACGACAAGGGCGGGCGGGCGTTGATGCGGCTCATTTCTTCGCGCAGCACCTTGGCTTCGGCCGGGTTCAGCCCCGCCCCGCCGTAAGCTTGGGGCCATGCAGGCACGGTATAGCCCTTGGCCAGACAGGCTTCGAACCATGCTTTTTGCGCGTCATTTTTGAACTTGGCACGGCGTCCGCCCCAATAGGCGTCATCTTCATCGCGAACGGGCTCGCGCATTTCAGCCGGGCAGTTCGCCTCCAGCCATGCACGGGTTTCGCTGCGGAATGTTTCCAGATCAGCCATGAGCCGATTCTCCTCTCGATAAGCTCCCACTTGACGCTTACGTTATCGGCATTCGCACGGCCCCTGCAAGCACTGATCGCCCGAACTGCGATGCCGTAGCGTCAGGCTTGCATGATTGACGGCCCGCACAATCGGTCTAGGTTCGAAACTGAAAAAGGGAGAGAGAATTTGGCCGGATTCGGCGGGCTGAAAGCCAACGCAGGCGGCTGCCCATGAGCGGCGGCGCTGGTTTAATCACGGGCAAATTGCCGATGCGGCTTAAGCTGATTCAGGGCTTTGGCGCGGTCGCATTCGGCGTGAAAGACAATGGTTTTTCGTTTTTCCTGCTGATTTTCTACAATCAGGTGCTGGGCATGGATGCAGCGTTGGTCAGCGTTGCCTTGCTGATTGCGCTGCTGGTCGATGCGGTTATCGATCCGATCCTCGGCAACCTATCGGATCGCACTTATACGAAGTGGGGTCGGCGTTTGCCGTGGCTCTATGCCGCCCCGATCCCGCTGGCCTTTTGCTGGGTGCTGATGTGGAGCCCGCCCAGCGGCGAAGCCCCCAGTTTTGCCGGATTGCTCGGCATCGCGATTGCCGTGCGCCTGCTGCTGTCAGCGTGCGAGGTGCCGTCAATCAGCCTGGTGCCGGAAATCACCGCCGATTACGATGAGCGCACCACCTTGTTCCGATACCGCGCGATGGGCGGGTGGATCGGCGGGCTGGGCATGATGGTGCTGGCCTATACGGTCTTCATGCCCGGCGCCGAGGGGCTGTTGCAGCAGGACGGCTATTTCGTGTTTGGCATATTCGGCGCGGTGTTGATGGCGGCATCTGTAATCGGATCGGCTTTAGGCCAGCACAAACTGGTGGCTCGCCTGCCCGCAACCAAGCCCGCCCCGTTCACCATCAAGGGCGCGTTCAGCGAGATTACCGAAGCATTTTCCGAACGCGCGTTTCTGATTTTCGCGGTTGGCGGGCTTGCCGCCTATGTCCATCAGGGCATGACCTTTTCGATCACCAATTACCTCAACCTGTTCGTGTGGCAGTTAACTCGCGCGCAGTTGATCCTCTATCCGCTGGTGCTGTTTGCATCAGTGGTGCTGATGTTCGTGATGATCGGCCCGCTGCACCGCCGGTTTGGCAAGGCGAAAAGCGCAGGCCTTGCGATGATTGTCGGCACCGCGATTGGCATTACGCCGTTCGCGTTGCTGTTGCTTGGCTTCTGGCCGCAACCCGGCAGCACAGCTTCGACCGGGCTGTTTTACGGTTTTGTGCTGATTGCCAATTCGCTCGGGATCATCTCGCTGGTATCGGCAACCTCGATGATTGCCGAAATTGTCGAGGCGTTTGAGGAACGCACCAACCGCCGGGCGGAAGGGTCGTTCTATTCGGGTAACTGGCTGGTGCAGAAATGTGCGACGGGCGCGGGGATTTTTATGTCGGGGCAGATCATCTCCTTGTCTCAGCTTGCCACCGATGCCTCCCCCGGCACCGTGCCACAGGGGGTTATCACTGATCTGGTGATCTATTACTGCGGTGCGATGCTGTTGCTGGCGGTAATTGCCGCATGGTGGCTGGCGCGCTTTCCGATCAGCCGCGAAGATCACGAAGCGCGGGTCAACCGGCTGGCCGAACGCCGAATGCGGGAAAATCGCGATGCCGTAGCGGCAGCGCCGGATGCGCCATTCGCGCAGGAAGGCATCTAGCCCACGCCCCAGAAATGAGAGCTTGGCGGGCGCACGAGGCTCTGCCACGGTTGTCCGCAGAGTCGATTGCAATTCAGGATGAGAGAGGAACATCCCCATGGATTTCGAACCCACCGAACGTCAGCTTTATTGGCGCAATCGCGTGCGCGATTTCATCGCCGCACATGTGCGCCCGAACGCGGCGGTCTATGACCAGCAAGACCGCGAAGGCGATCGCTGGAAGGTGCTTCCGATCGTCGAGGAAACCAAGGCCAAGGCCAAGGAAGCCGGCATCTGGAACCTGTTCATGCCGCCGCGCAATGACAGCCATCACCATGTCGATGACAGCTTCGAATTTGAAGGGCCGGGCCTCACCAACCTCGAATATGCGCTCTGCGCCGAGGAGATGGGCCGCATTGGCTGGGCCAGCGAAGTGTTCAACTGTTCCGCGCCCGATACCGGCAATATGGAAGTGTTCCACCGCTATGGAACGCGCGAGCAGAAAGAGGCGTGGCTGCGTCCGCTGATGAACGGCGAAGTCCGTTCGGCCTTCCTGATGACCGAGCCTTTCACTGCATCATCCGATGCGACCAACATCGAAACCCGGATCGAACGCGATGGCAACGAATATGTCATCAACGGGCGCAAGTGGTGGTCATCAGGCCTTGGCGATCCGCGCTGCAAGGTCGCGATTGTGATGGGCAAGACCGATTTCAGCGCCCAGCGCCATGCCCAGCAATCGATGGTGCTGATGCCGATTGACACCCCCGGCGTGAACATCCTGCGTCACCTGCCGGTGTTCGGTTATGATGATGCGCCGCACGGCCATATGGAAGTCGAGATGAAGGACGTGCGCGTCCCCGTCACCAATATGTTGCTGGGCGAAGGGCGCGGGTTTGAAATCGCGCAAGGCCGCCTCGGGCCGGGCCGCATCCACCACTGCATGCGCACCATCGGCGTCGCGGAAGAGGCGCTGGAGAAAATGTGCCGCCGCCTGCAGGAACGCGAAGCCTTCGGCAA
>PHEB01000029.1 GCA_002842735.1 Alphaproteobacteria bacterium HGW-Alphaproteobacteria-7
AGCCTTGCCGCGTTGGTCGAAACCCCTGAATGCCGCCGCGCGGTGCTGCTCCGGCATTTCGGCGAGCGCCCGCCAGAACGGTGCGGCAATTGCGACAATTGCGAAAACCCGCCGCGCGTGGTCGATACCAGCGAGCTGGCGCGCAAGCTGTTATCGGCGGTCTATCGCACCGGGCAAAGCTTCGGCATCGGCCATATCGAAAAAGTGCTGACCGGGCAAAGCGACGAACGCATCACCAGCCGCGCGCATGACAGGCTGTCGGTATTCGGCATCGTCGCGGGCGAGGAGGCGGCGCTGCTGCGCCCGCTCGCCCGCACGCTGGTGGCGCGCGGGATGCTGGCGGCGACCGAACATGGCGGGCTGATGCTCGGCCCCGCAGCGCGTCCCGTGTTGAAGGGGGAAGCCAGCGTCACTATCGCCGAGCCGCCGCCAAAAGCCCGCCGCAGCCGCCGTGCACGCGGCGAGGCTGCGCCCAACCCGGTCGGCAATCCGCTGTTCGAGGCGCTGCGGGCCAAGCGCAAGGAACTCGCCAGCGAACACGGCATCCCGGCCTATGTCATCTTCCACGATTCGGTGCTGCGCGACATGGCGCACAAATGCCCTGAAACTCTGGCCGAATTGGGCGAGATACCTGGCGTCGGCGCGAAAAAGTTGGAGACGTGGGGCGGCGATTTCTGCGCGGTCATCCGCAACCATCTGAAGGGTTGAAGCATCGTGCTGAAAAGGTTAGCGCGGTGCCTGCCGCAGCGTGTAATCGATCCTGATCCGCACCCATGATCCGAACTGTTCGCGCCCGCCAATCCGCGCGGGCCGGACACGGAACTGCCATGCAGCGGCCATCACCGCCCGGCCGATCTGCGACCCCGCAGGCGATTCGCCGATCAGCACGCAATCCTCGACATAGTAATCGGGCACGGTCTTGCACGCGATCAGCGCCGCGCCCGGCCCGTTGGCGGTGGAGAGGTAGCCCGCCAGCTCGGAATCGGTCGGTTCGCGGTACCAGCGCGCGGCGTATAGCGGCTCACCATTGGGCGCAGTGCCGACGCGTTGGCTATCGCCTGCGGTGCGCGGGTTGCCGGTATCGGCGGGGCCATAGGTGCGCCCCGGATTGATCTTCGCCGCGATGGTCGGTGATGGGCTCGGTTGCGGTTCGGGCTGCGGCGGCGCGGGCGGTGGCTCTGCGGAAGGCTGCGGGTTCAGGTTCAACGGCGACAGGCGCAAAGCTTCAGGCCGGGCGACCGGCTGCACAACTTGTTGAGTTGCAGTGGTTTCGGGCTGCGACTGTGGCGGCTGCTCAGGCTCTGGCTCAGGCGGGGCGGCGAAATCGGTCGCGGCAAATTCAGTAACGGTCTGCTTGCCATCCTCAGTACCTGCGATCCCCGCGCCGAGCGTTAACAGCAACAGCACGATCAGCGCTTCGATGGCGATAGCGATGGCCAAGCTCGCCGCCTTGCGCCGCGCTGGCTCATGCCACAACGCGCCGAACCGCACGACAAGCCCGTGCGGTTGTTCTTCCACCATTGCTGAGGGATCGTCTGAAATTGCCAATGCGCCCTTGATCGGCCAGATTGCGGGGGAATGATCCGGCCTTGCGGTATTCCTTAACCCGTCATCAGGCGATAGGACAATGCCTCTGCAATATGGACCCGGCCCACGGTGTCTGCCCCGGCAAGATCAGCGATGGTGCGCGAAACCCGCAGCATTCTGGTGTATCCGCGCGCCGACAGCCGCAGTTTCTCAGCCGCTTGCAACAAAAGCGCCCGGCCCGGTTCGTCGGGCGTGGCAAAATGTTCGAGCTTTTCGCCCTCCAGTTCCGCGTTTGATCGCACGCCCCGGCTGACTTGCACCGCGCGCGCTGCTGCAACCCGGCGGGCAACCTCGGCGCTGCCTTCGGCGGGTGGAGGCAGCGCCATGTCGACCGCGCTCACCGCTGCGACATGGACGTGGAGGTCGATTCGGTCGAGCAGCGGGCCGGACAACCGCGCCTGATAATCGCCCACGCAGCGCGGATATTTGTTGCAGTTCCTGGCCGGATCGCCCGCATAGCCGCAGCGGCACGGGTTCATCGCCGCCACCAGCTGCACCCGCGCCGGGAAGGTCACATGGGCATTGGCGCGCGCGACATCGACCTTGCCGGTTTCGAGCGGCTGGCGCAGCGAATCGAGCACAGGGCGCTGGAATTCGGGCAGTTCATCAAGAAACAGCACCCCCAGATGCGCCAAGCTGACCTCTCCGGGGCGAACTTTCAGCCCGCCGCCAGTCAGCGCCGCCATACTGGCCGAATGGTGCGGCGCGCGGAACGGGCGGGCGCGGCTGATCCGCCCTGCCTCAAGCGTGCCCGCGACCGATTGCACCATTGATACTTCGAGCGCTTCACCCGGCGTAAGGTCAGGCAGGATACCGGGCAGGCACGATGCCAGCAGGCTTTTCCCCGAACCCGGCGGGCCGACCATCAGCAGATTATGCCCGCCAGCCGCCGCGATTTCGAGCGCGCGCTTGGCGGTTTCCTGACCCTTTACCTGCTTCATGTCCGCGCTGTGGACGACATCGGTAACTTCGCCGCGCGGCGGTTCCTGCAAGACAAGGCTGCCCTTCAGATGCCCCAGCAGGCTGACCAGATCGCGCGGGGCCAGCACCGGCACCCCGCTTGCCCAGCGTGCCTCCGGGCCCTGTTCGGCAGGGCAGATCAGACCAACACCCGCCTCACTCGCATGCAGCGCCGCGATCAGCACGCCGGGGCTGGCGACCACCCGGCCATCCAGCGCCAATTCGCCCACCGCAACCCAATCCCCCAATTGCTCGGCATCGGTGACGCCCATTGCCGCGAGCAGCGCCAAGGCAATCGGCAGATCATAATGCGATCCGTCCTTGGGCAGATCGGCGGGCGAAAGGTTGATGGTGATCCGCTTGGGCGGCAGCGCCAGACCCATCGCCGACAGCGCCGATTGCACCCGTTCACGGCTTTCGCTGACCGCCTTGTCGGGCAGCCCGACCACGGTGAAACGCGGCACCCCGGGCGCAACCTGACACTGCACCTCTACGGCGCGCGCCTCCAGCCCGAGATAGGCAACTGTCCGAACCAGCGCGACCATTCAGCGACCCCATTAACCCGTTTCAGATGGGTTTGTGCAGCTTGGCGAGAGACTTGTCGAGCGCTGCGGCGCGGTTTGGCAGGGATTTTGAAAGCATATCTCTTGGCAATTCCGGAAGGCGGGCCGGCCGATGGTGGCTTGGATGACACGCGCCCTCGCCCTGATTTCTGCCATGCTGATGGCCGCGCTTGCGCTGCTGCTTCCCGGCGGCGCGGCGATTGCGCAATCCGATTGGGGCGCTGCGCGGGTGGTGAGCACGACTAGCTGGGTCGAGGAATGGGATCCGGCGACGCAGGCGTGGGTGCGCGTGGACGATCACGCAGCCGAGTTCGCTACCACAGCTTACGAAACCACCACCACGGTTGTGGAAGCGGGCGGCGTGACCATCACCGAGACCATTACCACTGCGCCAACGCGCTTCATCGCGCAGCCGTTACGGCAGGCCGGGCAAGGTGCTGGCTTGGCGCAATTCGGCCCATTCCGCGTGCTGGACGCGCGCCGTGCAGCCTTGGTGGCGAGCACCGATGCTGCCTCTCCGACTGCATTTGCAGCGATGCTGGCGGCGTATCCGGGGTTGGAAGTGATCGATTTTGTCGATGCGCCGGGCACCAATAATGATCTCGCCAACCTCGAACTTGGCCGGGCGATCCGTGCGGCGGGGCTTTCCACCCATGTGCCTGACGGCGGATCAGCGCGGTCGGGTGCGGTCGAGCTGTTCCTTGCCGGAAACACGCGCACCATCGCGCCCGGCGCGCTGTTTGCGGTGCATTCATGGCGCGATGAACGCGGGCGCGAACCCACCGATTTTGCGCCCGATGCGCCGGAAAATCGCCTCTATCTCGATTACTATGCCGAAATGGGGATGAGCGCGGATGACGCGCGGGCATTTTACGCCATGACCAATTCGGTGCCGCATACGGGCGCCTTGTGGCTGGGAGCCGCGGACATGGCGCACTGGATCGCCCCGCGCGACACTTTGACCCGCGTGCTTCCGCCGCAACTTGAACCCTTGCTGCGGCTTGCGCTGGCCCGTTCTGGCAGGGCGCTGGTTGATGCGGCGCGGATGGGGTGGGCGACGCCGGCCAAACCTCAAGCAATGCCCGGGCTCGCTTATGCCGATCCCGGCTCGAAGAACTTGGCCGTGATAGACGCGCCCTTGCTTGACTCATGGCTGGCTTTCCCATAAGCGCCCGCGCCTGATCTTGGTCGTGGATTGCGGCTGTGAACGGTGCGTGTGCGAGATGCCTCTCGTCAGGGTGCCGATAATTTTTCGAGGATGATATGAAGCGGACGTTCCAACCCAGCAATCTCGTGCGCGCCCGTCGCCACGGTTTCTTCGCACGCAAGGCGACCCCCGGTGGCCGCAAGGTGCTGCGTGCCCGCCGCAACCGCGGCCGCAAAAAGCTCTGCGCGTAATTTTCTGGCGCCCTCAGGCGCCGGGCGCGGGCCATCCGGCCCGCTTGGCTTTCGCGGCATAAGCCGCGGCGGGCAGTCGCCCTTGCGGGCTCCCATTGGGAGCCCGTTTGTCATATGGTGGCCCCTGTGATCCCCGTTGTGATCTCCGTCCTTACCAAGCGCGCCGATTTTCTCAGCGCCAACGCTGGTACCCGCAATGCGCGCGCGGGGTTTGTGTTGCTCACCCGGCCCAATGGTGGGAAGGGCATTCGCTTTGGCATCACCGTCACCAAGAAAATCGGCAACGCCGTGGTGCGCAACCGGATGAAGCGGCGGTTCCGCGAATTGCTGCGCGCCGCCTTGCCCACGCAGGGCCTGCCCGATCACGATCACGTGCTGATCGGCCGCGCAGGCGGAGTGGAGCGCGATTTTGCGCTGATGGCCGAAGAACTGACCAAGGCGCTTGATCGCGCGCGCGAAGGCAAGGGCGATCCGGCTGGCGGTCGTCGCCCCAGAAAAGGGAATCGCAAACGATGAAGCACCTCCTCATCCTGATTGCGCGGCTGTGGCAAATCGGCCCGTCGCGCATTCTGCCGCCGACCTGTCGCTATTCCCCATCGTGCAGCCAGTACGCGATCGAAGCGATCGGCAAATATGGCGCGTTCAAGGGTGGATGGATGACGACGAAGCGGCTATTGCGCTGCCAACCATGGGGTGGGTGCGGGCATGATCCGGTTCCTTGAGGACTGGAAAACGCACTGCCTTAACCCCATAATACACCTTGTTTCGCATTCTTTCAGGGCATCATCTTGGACAACCAGCGCAATCTTCTGCTCGCCGTCGTGCTTTCGGGTCTGCTCATTCTCGGGTGGGACGTCGGGATGCGGTATTTCTATCCCGAAGCGGCGCAAACCGCTTCCGTCACGGATTCCGGCAGTCCGGCGCAGAATGGCGCGGCTGCAGCAACCGGGGACATTGGCGCAGATGCCAAGCTCGCGCAGAAAGTAACGCTCAAGGGTGCGCTCGCCAGCCGTGACCGGGTGGTGATCGATACCCCGCGCGTCGCCGGTTCGATCAACCTTGTCGGCGCGCGGATCGATGACATCGTGCTCAAGGATTATCGTGAGACGCTGAAAAAGGATTCCGGCCCCGTGCGCCTGTTCGCGCCCGAAGGCACACCGGGCCAGTATTTCGCTGAATTCGGCTTCGTCACCGGCGGGCTGCGCCAACCTTCCACCGCGCTCTGGCAGGCGGACCGGGCAAAGCTCACGCCTGAAACACCGGTCACACTGACTCGCACCGATGCTGCTGGCGTAACCTACACCATCCGCTTCGCGATTGACGCCGATTACATGATTACCGCCGATCAGACGGCGACCAACGCCAGCGCTGCGGCCACAATCATCCAGCCCATCGCGCTGATTAGGCGCACCAGCACGAATGCGACGCCCGATCAGTTCGTGGCCCATTCAGGCCCGGTGGGTGTGTTCGGGGGCACTTTGTGGGATCCGCATTCCTATAAAGAACTGGCCGAGCTTGGTGCCGAAACCCCCGAAGGCATCCCCGCTTGGTTTGGCTTTACGGATCAGTACTGGCTTGGCGCGTTGGTTAAGGGCCAGGGCGATGTCAGCCGTGCTGGTTTTGAATCGCTCGGGAATGACTTGTTTCACGCTGTTCTTCGATACGATGCCAAAACTGTCCCCGCAGGCGGAAAGCTGACGCAGTCCACCCGCCTTTACGCCGGAGCCAAGGAAAGCCAAATCCTCGACAAGTACCAAGACAGCGGCATCACCTATTTCGGCAAGGCGATCAGTTGGGGCTGGTTCGAAATCTTCGAAAAGCCGATCCTGTGGCTGCTGCGCACATTGAACGGACTCGTCGGCAATTTCGGCGTGGCGATTATCCTGCTGACGGTGATTATCCGCGGGCTGATGTTCCCGATCGCGCAAAAAGGCTTTGCCTCGATGGCGGGGATGAAGGCCGTGCAGCCCAAGATGAAAGAGATTCAGGAACGCTTCAAAGACGACAAGCAGCGCCAGCAGCAGGAAATCATGAAGCTGTACAAGGACGAGAAGGTCAATCCCTTGTCCGGCTGTCTGCCGATGCTGATCCAGATTCCGGTGTTCTTCGCGCTTTACAAGGTGCTGGTGCTGGCGATCGACATGCGGCACAAACCGTTCATCCTATGGATCAAGGATCTGAGTGCTCCCGACCCGGCGCATATCCTCAACCTGTTCGGGCTATTGCCCTATGACGTGCCGGGCTTCCTCGCGATTGGGCCTTTGGCGGTGCTGCTGGGCATCACCATGTGGCTGACCTTCAGGCTCAACCCGACTGCGATGGACGCGGTGCAAAAGCAGATGTTTGCAATCATGCCTTGGGTGTTGATGTTTGTGATGGCACCGTTTGCAGCTGGCTTGCTGCTTTACTGGGTGACGTCAAACATCCTTACCGTGGCGCAGCAAAGCTATCTTTATTCCAAGCACCCGCAGCTGAAAGCGGCGAGCGCGAAGGAAAAAGAAGTCGCCGACCGCAAGAAATCGGCCGAGGGATAGCGCGTGACCGTGCAGAACGAATCCGAACAGACCGCGCGCGAGGAAGCTGCCAGCAAGCTCTTTTCAGGGCCGGTCGATTTTCTGCTGTCCGCGCCGCAGCTGCAATTCCTGCCCGATCCGGTGGTGCCCGAAATCGCGTTTTGCGGGCGTAGCAATGTTGGGAAATCATCGCTGCTCAACGCGCTGACCGGACGGCGGGCGATTGCGCGCGCTTCGGTAACGCCGGGGCGCACGCAGGAATTGAACTTTTTCGATGTCGGGCGGCCCGAAGAAGGCGACCCGCTGCCGCTGTTCCGGCTGGTCGATATGCCCGGCTATGGCTTTGCCAAGGCACCGGTGAAGGTCGTGGGCAGGTGGAAAACGCTGGTCAAAAGCTATCTGCGCGGACGGGCGGTGCTGGCGCGCACATTGGTGCTGGTCGATAGCCGCCACGGGCTGAAACATACCGATCGCGAAATGATGACAATGCTGGATGAAGCCGCAGCCAGTTACCGCGTGGTGTTGACCAAGACCGACAAGATCAAGGCAAGCGAGCTGGAAGCGGTCGCCAATCGCACCGCTGACGAGATCAGAAAACACGTCGCCGCCTACCCCGAATTGCACCTCACCAGCGCCGAAAAGGGCATGGGGATCGCGGCGCTGCGTGCCGCCGTTGTCAGCGATGCCTTGGGTGAAGGCTGGGCGGGATAGGCTGCCTGCGGTCGAGGTGGGGGCCATCGCAACAGGGGCTGCACTCGCCGTCCGTTGACGCTATAGCGCGGATCATGGACGCCGCCCCGACCTCCGCTTCGCCTGCGACCACCAGCGTGGCGGACTACTGCGATCCGCCGCCCTTCACCGTCGCAGCGCAGGATCACAGATTTACCTTCTATCCCGGCGGAGCTGACCGCCTGAAAGCGCTGCTCGCCCTGATCGACGAAGCGCAGCAGTCCTTGCAGCTATGCTATTACTTGTTTGACCGCGACGCCTCGGGCACCCTCGTGCGCGACGCGCTGGTCGCAGCCGCAGCGCGCGGGGTGACGGTTCATCTGATCGTCGATGATTTCGGCAATGATGCTGGCGCTGCGTTCTTTGAACCGCTTACCAAGGCAGGCGGCGCGTTTGACCTGTTTTCACCGCGCTGGAGCGCCCGCTACCTCGTGCGCAACCATCAGAAACTGGTGATTGCCGATGGCGCGCGCGTGATGACGGGGGGTGCGAATGTTTCCGACCACTATTTCAACCCGCCCGCCGACAATGGCTGGTGCGATCTGTCGGTAATTATCGAAGGTCCGGTGGTGCAGCAGTTTACCCGCTGGTTCGATCTGCTGAAAGGCTGGGTCGAAAACGAAGCGGCGGGACAGACGGGCAAGCTGAGGGCGCTGCGCGATATCGTCAAGGACTGGGATGGCGGCGATGGCCCGGTGCAGCTGCTGGTCGGCGGCCCGCTGGTGCGGCATGGCCATTGGGCCTGGCAATTGCGCAAGGATCTGCTGGGCGCGCGCAGGCTGGATACTGTGTCGGCCTATTTCTCTCCGCCGCGCAGTTTCCGCCGCCAGATCGCACAGGTGGCGCGCCGCGGTATGGTGCGGATGATAATGCCGGGCAAATCCGATATCGACGCCGCGATCGACATGGCGCGAATGTTGTACAAGAAACTGCTGGGCGCAGGCGTGCGGATTGCCGAATTTCAGCCCTGCAAGCTGCATATGAAGCTGTTGGTGGTGGACGATACGACCTATGTCGGCAGCGCCAATCTCGACAAGCGGTCATTGCGCGTCAATGTCGAACTGATGGTGCGGATCGAGGATGCGGCGCTGGCGGCGCGCCTGCGCGAACTGATCGATCACATGGAAGCCGCCAGTGTGCCGGTGACGCGCGAATGGTATGCGCGCAAGGCCACGCTGTTCAACCGGATGCGCTGGCAGATGGCGTACTGGATGTCGCTTGCCGATTACAGGATCAGCCGCGCAGGGGCGGGTTGATTTCCAGTTTGCGCGGGCGTGGGCCGGGGCGCTCGGGAGCCACGAAATCGGGTTGCAATCGCGCGCATTACCCGCCTCCGAATAGTTATGTCACCTTTGCACGCTGGCTGAATTCCTCGCGCTGCCACTCGGCGCTCTCCAGCACTTCTGAAAGATGCCGCGCTGCTTTGGCCATGTCGGCAAAGCGCAAGTAGGCTGGCGCAAAGCCGAGCCGCAAGACGTCGGGATCGCGGAAGTCTCCGATCACGCCGCGCGCTATCAATGCCTGACAGATCGCGTAAGCATTAGCATGGCGGAATGAAAGCTGGCTGCCGCGCGCGCCGCTATCAGTCGGGCTGACACAATCAAGTTCTACGCCGTGTGCGCTCAGACATTCACCGAAAAACTCAGACAGCGCGCGCGATTTTTCATACAGCCGCCCCACTCCGATTTCGGCAATGAGATCAACGCCCACTTCGAGCGCGGTCAGGCCGAGGATCGGCGCGGTGCCGCATTGCAATTGTTCGATACCGGGCGCGGGGGCGTAATCATCATCGAAGGCGAACGGCGCAGCGTGACCGAACCAGCCGGTCAGCGGCTGCGCCAGGCTTGCATGGTGACGTTCGGCGACGAAGGCGAACGCCGGAGCACCCGGCCCGCCGCACAGATATTTGTATCCGCAGCCCACCGCAAAATCCGCGCCCACCGCATTCAGATCGACCGGAACCGCCCCGGCTGAGTGGGATAAATCCCACAGCACCAGCGCGCCTGCTGCATGGGCCGCGCGGGTCAGCGCCGCCATGTCGTGCATCGCGCCAGTCTTGTAATGCACATGGGTCAGCAGCAGCAGCGCAACGTCACCATCAAGTGCCTCGGCCAGCTTGTCGCGCTCGACCAGTCGCCGGGTTGCCAGCCCCTGCCGCTCCAATCCGGCGATCATGTAGAGATCGGTCGGGAAATTGCCGGGTTCCGACAGGATCACCTTGCGCCCCGGACGCATGGTGAGCGCCGCCGCGATCAGTTTGAACAGGTTTACACTGGTTGAATCGCAGGCGATCACTTCGTGCGGGGCAGCCCCGATCAACGGAGCAATCTTGCCGCCGATGCGGCCCGCCATGGCGAACCAGTCAGCGCTATTCCACGACCGGATCAACCCTTCACCCCATTCCTGCTCCACCACGCGGGCGATGGCCGCAGGCGTGGCCTTGGGCAGTGCGCCGAGTGAATTACCATCGAGGTAAATCACCCCTTCGGGCAGAGTGAATCGATCCCGAAACACCGCCAGCGGATCGGCAGCGTCGAATTCCAGTGCGCGGTCTTCCGTGGTCATATCAGCTCCCGCAAAACGGCGCGCACCGGGGATGCATCGCCGCCAATTATCGCCAGCGGCAGCGCGATCAACTCGTAACGCCCTGGCGGCACAGTATCGAGCACCAGCCCTTCAAGCACGCGGATATCGTGGCGCAGCACCGCCAGATGCGCGTCCATCGTCTTGGATGTCTGCGGGTCGATCGAAGGGCCATCCAGCCCCACCAGCCGCACGCCAGCTGCCGCAAGAACATCGACGGTTTGCGGGGCAATCGCGGCCGTTTCGTCCACCCATGCATCGTGGGGGAAGGTAGCAAAGGTGCGAAACAGCACCCGTTCCACCCCCGTCAGATCAGGCAGATGTTCGGGCAGGATCAGCGGCCCTGCCCCGCGCGCGTCCACCAGCACGCACGCGCCAAGATAGGGCGCAAGATCAACGCTCGCGATATCAGGCGCATTACCGGCATAATGCAGCGGCGCATCGGCGTGCGCGCCCGAATGGGTCGACATCGTGATCGCGGAGACATTGACCGGAGAGCCTTGCCCCATCTGCCACGTGCCTGCCTGCGCAAACGCCGTATCGCCCGGCCAAACTGGCAAGCCGGGGCGCAGTGGTTGCGATATGTCCCACAACCGGCGGCTCATATCGCCGTTCTGACGCTTAAAAGTTCGGGGAAGAAGGCCTGTTTCAAGACCCCTTCGAGATAGGGCACACCCGCCGTCCCGCCCGTCCCACGTTTGAAGCCGATGATCCGCTCAACGGTCTTGAGATGGCCGAACCGCCAGCGCTGGAAATGATATTCCAGATCAACCAGCTTTTCGGCCAGCTCGTAAAGGTCCCAGTGTTCCTGCGGATCACGGTAGATCGCCGCCCAGGCTGCCTCGACACTGGCATTGTGTTGATAGGGCGCGGTGGGATTACGCCCTGTCGCCTCCGCCGCGATCGTGAAGCCGCGCCGTGCCAGCAGGCGGATCGCCGCGTCATACAGGCTCGCCCGCCCCCGTTCAGCCTCCAGCCGCGCAGCCCAATCGGCGTTGCCTTCGTGCAGTTGCACGTGCTTTTCATCGCGCCCGCCAAGCATGAATTCCATCATCCGGTACTGGGCCGATTGAAACCCGCTCGATCCGCCAAGATAGGGGCGGATGCGCGAATAATCATGCGGGGTCATGGTGCTGAGCACATCCCAGCTCTGGATCAGCTGCGTCTGCGCGCGCGCTACCCGGGCGAGCATCTTGAAGGCAGGGCGCAGGTTGTCCGCTTCCACACATTCGCGCGCGGCGGTCAGTTCGTGCAGGCACAGCTTGAGCCATAACTCGCTGGCCTGGTGCACGATAATGAACAGCAATTCGTCATGCGCATCAGAGGATGGATGTTGCGCCCCGAGAACGCGGTCGAGATCGAGATAGCTCGCGTAAGTGACTTTATCCGCCATGCCCACAGCCTGTAGCGCGCAGCGGCAGGCAAGGGAACTACCCCTCGATCACGCGGGCTTCGGGATGGTGCTTGTCGATGTGTTTGAGGATGATTTTCAGGTTTTTGGTGTTCGAACGGAACAGCAGATCAGCGGCATCGCCTACCACAGGAATCACGCCAATCGCAGCATCGAACAGCACATTCAACCCCATCCGTGCCAGCTTCCATCGGGACATGCCCAGATTGCGTGCTTCCCAGACGATATAGGCCCCCATTGCGGTCGTCACGATATCACCCAGCACCGGAACCAACCCGATCAGTGCATCAAGCCCGACCGGGAAATTCACGCCGGGAATAACGAAACTGCGTTCCAGCAGCTTTTCCATCATGGTCACGCGGGCGCGCACCGATGCGGCATCGGTGCCGGTCGGCAGTTGCATGGTGATAATGCGCGGCGCTTCGGGGCGGAGTCTCACGGGAGTGTCCATCCCGATTATGTGGTGGGCTGCGACAGCGGGAACAAGGGGTGCAGGCCCCACGGGTTGGCGATGTAGTTCCTGACTGACCCACGCACCATCGACCAGCGCACCGGTGCCCCAAGCGGAATGAACACTTCGCGGGCCGTCAACGCAGCATGCGCCTCAACCAGTAACCGCTCACGTGTGGCGGCATCGCGTTCGGTCAACGACTGGCGCACCAGCGCATCAGCCTCGGGCGAGCACAGGCTGGCTTTGAGACTGCAATTGAACTGGTTGAGATACCAGCGCGGCCCGGTGTAGCGGGCAACCGTATCGCGCAGTTCAAGATCGGCTTCCTCGCCCGGCGCGGCCCGCACCGCTGTAACGCCGATCAGCGCCCAGGCTTCGGCCAGTTGGCGCATCAACAAATCGCTGCCCGGCCCGCGTGGCAAAGCGACGCGCACCACCGCATTGGCCTGCGATTGCGCAGTCCACGCCCGCACCCGCGCCGCCGCAGTCGCCCGGCGTTCATCAAGCGATGTGCCCGCCCACCGATCCCCAGCAAAAGGCGGTGCGGTGAAACTTTCGGGTGGCACGATCCGGCTGGTCGCCTTCCACCCACCCAGCCCGAACGGCTGGATCAACGCACCGCGATCAAGCGCCATCGACAGCGCCTCGCGCCGGGCGGGGTCGGCCAGCAGGCCTTGTTCGCGCCGCACCGCCAAGCCGAGCAGACCTATTGCCGGGTCAACCTGTATCGTCCCGCGCGACAACGGCCCGGTTTCGGCCAGCGGGAAATCGGCAAGGCTGCCATTCAGCACCAGATCAACCTCGCCCCGAGAAAATGCCGCCACAGCATCGCGTGCCGGCAAGGCCCGAACGCTGACCGGGCGCGCGACCTCTTGCCAATCTTCCCGGGCTGGCAAGCCGCGCGTTTCAGGTGGCAAGGCTGTAAGGCGGGCGATCATTCCAGCCTCGTCTCGTGACATCGCCATCGGCCCGGATCCGTTTCCGCTTTTGGCAAAACCGAGTTCGGGTTGAGCAAGCAGCCGTAAAAAATCGGGCATCGGCGCGGTCAGGCGCACTTCGATCACCCTCCCCGTCATGGCGCGAATGTCGCGCACCTTGGCAAAATCGAGGCCGAGCGACGTGCCCTTCAACCGCGCCAGCGCATCGCGCAGCAATCGCCGCACCTCGGTCGCCGTGATCTCCTCGCCATCGGGCCAGGTGCTGTCCCGCAAGCGGAAGATGTAACTCATGCCGTCATCGGTAACGATCCAGCGTTCCGCCATAGCTGGAACGACCTGCCCGGCAGGATCGAGCGCAACCAGCCCTTCGTGAGTTGCTGCGCGCAAATGCTGGGCGGCTGACGGCAGGCGCACGCCCTGCTGAAACAGGCTTTCAGGCGCGCCAATTATCGCCACCTCGACCGAACCATTTCCGTTCGAGGGGCCACAGGACGACAGCGCCAGAGCGGCAAGCAGGGTTGGCCAGAATCGCATCAACCGCTGACTAGCAGGTTGCAACGCATCGGTCAGCTTGGTGGTTGCGCAGGCAGGCGCGTTTGTTCAAATCTTGCGCAGCATCGACGGCTGCGGCGGTGCAGGGGCGCGGTGAGCCCTTGAGGATACGACCAAACTGGCGGTCGGCCCGTCATTCGCCTCAAGCGGACGCCGGGCCTTTTGCGAGTCAATTTCATCATCAAAGGCAACGCCGAACCGGTCGTCTTGCACCCATGCGACCGAACCCTTGATCGCGCCGATGTTGCGCAATTCGACAGTTAGGCGGTGGCCGCGCTGGACGCGCAGATTGCCTTCGCCCATCATCCCGCCGTCGGACAGGTTACGGACTCGCACCCGATGCGTTTCGGTGCTCTGTTCGATGCGGATTTCGGCCAGCAGGAACAGACTGTCGCGCGTAACACTGCGTGTTTCCACACCCGTCATATCTGGGTCGCCTCCTCAACTGCAAAAATCACCGCATGGGCCAGCTATCATTTTAGATGGCCGACCACAAAACGCCATTGGAACTGCGCCAATTGCGGTTACCAAAAGGTTAAAATGATTGCCGCAGGTGCCTGCGATGCAGCGGGCGTCCCATCACGGCACAGACCGCGAGCCACAGTTTACGATCAATCGTCGCGGGAGATTTTTTCGCGCCGTTCGTGGGCTTCCTGCGCTTCAACCGTCATGGTGGCGACCGGCCGCGCGATCAGTCGGCGCAGACCGATTGGGTCACCGGTAACTTCGCAATAGCCATATTCTCCCGAATCGATCCGGCGCAACGCGGAGTCGATCTTGGAAACCAGTTTGCGTTGGCGGTCGCGGGTACGCAGTTCGATGCCCCAATCGGTTTCACTGGAAGCACGGTCGGTCAGATCGGCTTCGCGGATCGGGCCATCCTGCAACGATTGCAACGTCTGGCCAGCAGCCGAATGGATCGAGCGCTTCCACTCGATCAGCAGCATGCGGAAATAGGCCTGCTGGCGCTCATTCATGTATTCCTCGTCCTCGCTCGGCACATAGTCCGGAGCGATCAGGCGCTTGGCCTTTTCGAGGATGTCGATTTCGTCAGGCGCGGCAGTTGGCATCAAGCCCTCTCATCCCGTGATTTGCTGGGCTGACCTTCGTGTCCTGCCGCCTGAATATTTTCATTGGCTCACTTGATCCCAGCCGTCTGAAGCAATGCGCGCCCTATAGGCAAGGCCCCCTATACGCACAAGCGGGTTTGGGAATGTTGTGGGGGGAAGTGCCGGGCGGGCAGAAAGTGCCATTGGCGTTAACCAATTATTGACCATGTTAGCCGAGTTCTGATCCCCGGAGGGTCGCCCGATGGTGATCTGGTGACAATGGGGAAAACGACATGAATATCATTGCAATTGCCGCGAAAGACACGAATGTTTCACGTGAAACACTTTCACACGATGCGCAGGGCGAGGCGGCACTTGGCCGCTGGCTGGCGGCGGCAGCGACGGGTCAAGCGGGGGCCTGCTTTGATTTGGGCGTCGCGTTCTCCACCGGCAGCAGCGGCGCACCGTGTGATCTGATCGAAGCCCACAAATGGTTCAACCTTGCCGCAGCGCGCGGCCATGAAGAAGCCGCCTATTGTCGCGCTGACATTTCCGAGGAAATGACCGCCCGCGAAATCGCCGAAGCCCAGCGCCGTGCCCGCCAGTGGCTTGCCGAAGGTAATCAGCGCGCCGCGTAAGCCCTGAATGTAAGGTGCGTTAGTCGCCCTTCCTGAACGGGGTGCGCTCACCAAGATACATCTGATCACTCGCCACGCCTGCGCGTTCGCGTTCGAGAAAATCGGCAACCGCGCTGCGAAAGCCGGGATCGGCGATCCAATGCGCTGACCACGTCTGCACCGGTTCATAGCCGCGCGCCAACTTGTGCCCGCCCTGCGCGCCCGCCTCAACCCGGCCAAGCCCGCGCGCAATCGCGATGTCGATGGCCTGATAATAGCACAGTTCAAAATGCAGGAAGCGCACGTCGCGGGTGCAGCCCCAATAGCGCCCGTAAAGCGCATCGCGCCCGACAAAGTTGAGCGCGCCCGCAATCGGCTGCGCACCGTCATAGGCGAGGAGCAGGATGATCCTGTCCCCCATCCGCTCCCCCAGCAGGCTGAAGACTTCGCGGGTGAGGTAGGGCTGGCCCCATTTGCGCGTGCCGGTGTCCTGATAAAACACCCAGAACGCGTCCCAATGCGCTTCGGTAATCTCGCTACCGGTCAGGTGCCGGATGCTCAGCCCTTCGCAGGCGGCCGCGCGTTCCTTGCGCAAATCCTTGCGCTTGCGCGATGACAGCGCGCCTAGAAACGCGTCAAAGCTGGCATAGCCGCGATTGAACCAGTGGAACTGGATGTCTGATCGCGGCATCCAACCGCCAGCCTCGAACAGCGGCAATTGACCGGGCGCGATGAAGGTCGCGTGGGCCGATGACATCGCGTTCTGCGCGCACACCATTTCCGCCGCCTTGAGCAGATGCGGAGCGAGCGCCGGGTCGCTCAGCAGCAATCGCGGGCCGGTGGCGGGGGTAAACGGCGCAGCGATTTGCAACTTGGGGTAATAACGCCCACCCGCGCGGTGCCATGCGTCCGCCCAGGCATGGTCGAACACATATTCGCCCTGGCTATGCCCCTTGGCGTATGACGGCATGGCGGCAAGCAAGCGCCCAGCATCATCGGTGATCGCGATCGGCGCAGGCTCCCACCCGGTGCCGGGGCCGACCGAACCGGAGTCCTCCATCGCGGTCAGAAATTCGTGGGAGATGAAGGGGTTGTTATCGCCGCCCAGCGCGTTCCACTGATCGCGGTCAAAACTGCTGACCGAAGGTGCAAGGCGGACGGTCAGTTCAGGCGCGCTCACGCCAGCCCTGCCCCTTCCGCAATCAGCGCATCGGCATGGGTCAGCGCGCGCGCACGGGTTTCGGGCGAATTGACCGTCCACGTCAGCACCGGCAAGCCCTTGGCGCGCAAGCCTGCAACCCACGGACTGGGCAAAGCCGCGACATGGTAAGCGAGAAAATCGGGCTTCGCGATCCACAGCGCCAGCTTGCGTCGCCATGACGTCTGCGTGTCGCCGCGCTCGTCCTCACGCATCACCAGTCCGGCACAGACCCGCGGTGCGTGCCGTCTGAACCACCGGGCGACGCGCGGATCGAAGCTCATAACGGCATAAGGCCCGGAATATTCCTCAAGCAACCGCGCGACATAAACGCACGTCCAATCAACATCGTAGCCGCGCTTTGACTTGATTTCGATCAGCAACGGCACGCGGCCAGCAACCACATCGAGAAACTTCGCCAGCCGTACGGGATGCTGATCGGTGCCAAGCAGCCTCAGCGTTTCGAGGTTATCGGCATCGAGGGCTTCGGTGGCCTCCGATCTTCCCGTCAGCCGCTGAAGTTCCCAATCGTGAAACACCATCGGGTGATCGTCGGCACTGCGCTGAACGTCGCACTCGATGCCCATGCCTGCCGCGATCGCCGCTTCGGCTCCGGCCAGCGAGTTTTCCGGCACGTCCGGCCCATGCAACCCGCGATGGGCATATTCCCACTGCGTCAGCCAGTCCGGAGCGCGCCGTTTGCTCATGCCTTCAGCGCGATCACCGCATCCACCTCAACCGCCGCGCCGCGCGGCAGGGCGGGCACGCCGACAGCGGCGCGGGCGTGCTTGCCGGCAACGCCGAACACCTGCTCCATCAGATCGGACGCGCCATTGGCGACTTCGGGCTGATCGGTGAAATCGGCGGTGCAATTGATGAAGGCGCCGAGCTTCACGATCCGCTCCACGCGGTCGAGCAAGCCAGCCGCGCCCAATTGCGCAATGATCATCAAAGCGCAGGCGCGCGCGGCGGCCTGACCTTCAGCCACGCTGACATCATCGCCCAGCCGCCCGGTGATCAGCGCGCCATCGACAAATGGCAGCTGGCCCGAAATATGGGCAAAGCCGCCATGCACCACCACCGGCACATAGCTGGCGACCGGCGCTGCGGGTTTGGGCAGGGTAATGCCGAGTTCGGCCAGTTTTGCGGTAATGGTCATATCAATCCTCCAAACGTTCCAGCAGCCACGGCAAGGCTTCATCCCAGCGATCAATCCGGGCTTCTGCATGGCCTGCTTTATGTGCGCAATCAATCGCGTGGGCGATCATCGGTTCGCCGCACAGGTGCAGCCGCGTGACTTGCGGGGTAATTTCCGCGACCGAGGCATGGTGCTGCGCCAGATCATCGATGAACAGCGCGCGGGTGGGCGCGTATTCATCGATAATCGCCTTGAGCGCCGGGCCTTTCGGCCCCTGATTGGTGAACACGCGGGCGTTGATGCCGACCTTGGCGAGCTGTTCGGCTCGCGCATCGCGGTGGCCATCCACCAGATTGGTCAGGATCACCACATCGGCGCGCTCGGCCAGCGTGTTGATCCCTTCGACCGCGCCTGTGATCGGCAGCTGGCTATCCATCTCGTTATCGAAGAATTCGCGCAGCATTCGCCAGATGTCCGCCGGTTCGAGCAACGCGCCGCTATCCTGCCAGCGCAGCGCCTCGGCAAAATTGTGCCCTTCCAGCTGGAAGGCCACCCCCTGGCTCGCCTCCAGCCAATCCTTGAACGGGGCGACCATGTGCAGCAGCACTTCGTCGCAATCGCTGATGATCAGAGGGCGGGTCATGTCAGTAAAGCGTCCTTGGCGGCGACCAGTTCTTCGGGCGTGACGGCCAGTGCCTCTGCCGCGCGGATCAGATCGGGTTCGTGATTGGTCAGAAATTCGATGGCCGAGGCAAGGATGGCAGGATCGCCCAGCCCGGCGCGCAGAGTATCGGGATCAAGCCCGGTCAGATCAAGGTAGCGCGCGGCGCGATCCTCGCCTTCAAGCACCCAGCCGAGCGCGGCCAGTGCCAGCGCCTGCGGGTTTACAGGGTCGGATGGGGGGCGAAGCGGGATTGTCCTGTCCTTTATGCAAGGTTAGTCGTAAGCCAGACGAATGCGGGGCGAGCAGTGACAAAGCGGATCATGGTTGTCGAGGATAATGACCTTAACCGGAAATTGTTCTGCGATGTGCTGCGCGCCAACGGGTTTGACGTAGAGCCTGTGGATGATGGCAACAAGGTGCTGGAAACCGCGCGCGCGATCTCGCCCGATCTGATCATCATGGACATTCAGCTGGGCGGGGTATCGGGGGTTGACCTGATCGAAGCGGCCAAGCGCGATTCGGCGCTGTGCGCGATCCCGGTGCTGGCAGTGACCGCCTTTGCAGCCAAGGGCGATGAAGAACGCATCCGCGCAGCGGGCGCGGCGGGCTATCTGTCGAAGCCGGTGTCGATCAGCCCGTTCATGAATGCGGTGCGCGGGTTGCTGCCCGCCTGACGCGCGGTTTCGTGTTGCTCCTGCCCGCGCAAATCGCGTCTGCAAAAGCGCCGAAACCTTGACAATCTGCATCATCCGCCGCTTTGCAAGCGTATCAATCCGGCAAGCGCCGTCATCACACCAACCGCCGAAAGCACCACCCCGCCATGAACTCCGCTGAAGTCAATGAGCGCATCCGCACCCTGATCGAACCGTTCAACAAGAAAGGCATCGCCATCGAAGACGCGACCACCTTTGCCGGCGATCTTGAATTTGACAGCCTGACGGTGATGGATTTCGTCGCCGAAATCGAAGACGAATTTGATGTGATCATCTCGATGAACCAGCAGGCTGAAATCGAAAACTGGGGCCAGCTGGTCGCGGCAGTGCACAAGTTGCAGGATAGCTGATAGGAAAACGCTATGAATGATGCTTCGACCGTGTCAGCCACAAAATCCGCTGTTTCAGAGCGCGATCTCCTCTCTAAATTCGATGCACTTATTGAGGAGCGCGCTAATTTTTTGAGTGATGGCCGAGCAGACCCCATCAATCTGGTGATGGAGCAGGTGCTCTCGCCCACCCGTGCAATCTGCAACGGGCGAGAAACACTTTTGCTCGGAACATACAATTACATGGGTATGACCTTTGATCCCGATGTGATCGAGGCTGGCAAACAAGCGATGGAAGATTTCGGTGCCGGGACAACCGGCAGTCGGCTCCTCAACGGCACCTTCCGCGATCACCGCGATGTCGAAACGGCGCTGCGCGAATTCTACGCGATGGATCACGCGATGGTGTTTTCGACCGGGTATCAGGCGAACCTCGGCATCATCTCGACGCTGGCGGGCAAGGGCGATTACATCATCCTTGATATCGATAGCCACGCATCGATCTGGGATGGCTGCGCGATGGGCAACGCGGAAGTGGTGCCCTTCAAGCACAACGATATCGAGGCGATGGAAAAACGCCTCAAGCGCGTGCCCGAAGGCGCGGGCAAGCTGGTCGTGCTCGAAGGCGTCTATTCGATGATGGGCGACGTCGCGCCGCTGAAGGAAATGGTGCGGATCGCCAAGGAAAACGACGCGATGGTGCTGGTGGACGAAGCCCATTCGATGGGCTTTATCGGGCAGCACGGACGCGGCGTGGCCGAGGAACAGGGCGTGATCGACGATGTCGATTTCATCATCGGCACCTTTTCCAAATCGGTCGGCACGGTCGGGGGTTTCTGCGTGTCGAACCACCCGAAGTTTGAAGTGCTGCGGTTGGTGTGCCGCCCCTATGTCTTCACCGCCGCACTGCCGCCCAGCGTGATGGCAAGTTCGGCCACCTCGATCCGCAAGCTGATGCACGGCGGGAACAAGCGCGCGCATCTGTGGGAGAACAGCCGCACACTGCACCAGGGGCTGCGCGATCTCGGCTTCACGCTCGGCACAGACACGGCGCAAAGCGCGATCATTGCGGTGATCATGCCCGATCTGGAAAAGGGCGCGATGATGTGGGAGGCGCTGCTCAAGGAAGGCCTCTACGTCAACCTCGCCCGCCCGCCGGCCACCCCTGCAGGCATGACCCTGCTGCGCTGTTCGCTATGCGCCGAACATTCGGCCGAGCAGGTCACGACGATCCTCGGCATGTTCGAACGCGCGGGCAAGGCGATCGGGATTATTTAACCCATTTGGTTATTTATCTTGACATCGTGACGCTCTCCGGTTAGATAGGGGCATATTCGAGAAATAGCGATTCGCCAGCGGGCGGCCTTCCGGGTGGAAGTGCCGCCTTTTTGCCGTTCGCATAGGGAGATCTGCCCATGGCAAAACGCGGCCCTGCGCGAACCAGCGCCGATGATACCGCCACCCATCACACCACCGATCGCCACTGGCGCACCCGCTTTATTGATTACCTTGCAATCAGTTCCAACGTCTCCCGTTCCGCCGAACACGCTGGCATCGATGTCAGCCGCGCCTACCGCCTGCGCCGTGCCGAGCCTGATTTTGCGCGGCAATGGCAGGTGGCGCTGGCCGAAGGGTATAGCCACCTTGAAATGGAAGTCCTGCGCCGCCTGCGCGAAGGCGATTTCAAAACCGGCGATGGCGAGAAATTCGATTTCGCCAACGCCATCCGCCTGCTCGCCGCGCACCGTGATAGCGCCGCCAATGGGCAAAGCCGCGAACGCGATGTCAGCGCCGAAGAAGTGCGCGCGTCGATCGACAGCAAGATCGAGGAAATCCGGCGGCGCATGATCAAGGCCAAACCCGGCGACACGCAGGCCTGATGTCCGCACCGTTCGAATGGATCGTCACTGCACCGCCCGCCGCACGGAAAAAGCTGGTCAGCCAGCTCAGCCAAAGGGAGAAAAACGACTTTGCTTTCATCTGGCCCTATGCCGCCCGCCCCGAACAACTGCCCCCGCCGGGCGGCTGGCGGATCTGGATGACCATGGCTGGGCGCGGGTTTGGCAAGACCCGCGCTGGTGCCGAATGGGTGCGCATGATCGCCGATAAAAACCCCGATGCAAGGATCGCGCTGGTGTCCTCCTCGCTGGCAGAGGCGCGCGCGGTGATGGTTGAGGGCGAAAGCGGCCTGCTGTCGATCTATCCGCCCGCCGCCCGCCCCCGGTTTGAACCATCGCGCCGCCGCATCCGCTTTGCCAATGGAGCGCAGGCGCAGTTATTTTCCGCCGCCGAGCCGGAAAGCCTGCGCGGGCCGCAGCACAGCCACGCCTGGTGCGATGAAATCGGCAAGTGGCCGCTGGCGCATGA
>PHEB01000030.1 GCA_002842735.1 Alphaproteobacteria bacterium HGW-Alphaproteobacteria-7
CAGACTGGCTCATGTTAGCGTCGAATAGTGTTCCGATAACTGCTAAAGAGGAGAAATGGCGATGGCGAATACTTCCAGAAAATCGAAGCCAAATAAGAGTGCAAGATAAACGCTGCGCTCTGAGACACCCATCAGACGTGCCGCATTCTTGACCGTCAGAATGCCCGCTTGCGCGGTCCCCAGATTGCGCGTAAAAGCGACGCCGTCGGCACCAACTGACAGCGAAGCGCTCTGGCCCTTGGTCAGGGCGTTTTCGTTTTCGGGCTTGGCCATTATGCCGCCTCCGACCGGAAAGCCGCGTCGAGTTCCGACTTGCGGAAATACAGCTTCCGGCCCTTGCGAATGCAGGGCAGCATCCCCTGTTCAGCCATGTGATAGACGGCACGCGGACTCTCGCCGATATACTCGGCTGCAGCCTTGGCACCGTTCAACAAGTCATCTGCCAACATTGCGTCTCCTTTCGATGGGATACGGGTGTATCCGTAGCCCTATATGGAGTTGCATTGATTCCGCGTCAAGGGCTATAGCTACAACTGTATCCGAAAGGGGAAACGATGCGGCTTACTTACGGACAGACAGAGGCAACGCTTGTCAGCCATCTGCAAATTCACCCTGACAAGGTCGGGACCCTACGTTCGCGCATAAAACAGCTTCAGCGCCTAGGCTTCCCGCCGGGGGTAAATGTGGGCCGGGGCACCAAAATGGAGTATTCGGGCGAGCATCTCTTTATGCTCGTAACTGCGTTTGAATTGATCGGGATCGGCTTGCCCGCGCAGACCGCTTGCAATCTGGTGTCGGAACACTGGCCCGTTTTTCGCGGGGGATATGCGCTGGCAGCGCTTCAGGCGCGTAGGCCGTTCGATACGAAGGCAGAGCACATTCTAGCTATTCTGTGGATAAAGGCGCTCCACGAGATACAAGTCAACACGAGCTACGGGACCAACAAGCACTCAAAAATTAAGGTTTCCGATGAGAGCGCCGCTGTCAGGGAACTTAAGCCGTATGAATTTGAAGAGGACAGCACGCGGCTATTCATTTCGGTCGGCAAGCTACTTGAACGCGTGCTCAAAATCGCGTTCGAACAATCGGGCGTTCGGGATGCGACCATTTACGATGATGAGTTCCAGTCGTGGCTTCCGACGGGGCGTCATCTGGCTTTTGATTTCGTCTCACACTATCCTGACCGCAGCAACCTAAAGATGCGCCAGCACCTTCAATCCTTATACGGAAACGACCCTGATAGCTTCACACCCGACGGCATGGAGGAGGCCAGCGATTTCGTGGCACGTGGTTATCAATATGCAGGCCCGCTCTGATGGCAATCCGTAAGCGCCAATGGACTGCCCCTGATGGCACCGCCAAACAGGCTTGGATTGTCGATTACCGCGATCAAGCGGGGAACCGGCGGCACAAGCAGTTCGCCCGTAAAAAGGACGCCGAGCAATGGCTGACACAAGCCGCTTGGGAAGTCTCAAAGGGCGTCCACACTGCCGACAGCGTATCGGTGACGGTCGCCGCCGCTGCAGACCTGTGGATTGCGAGGGCCAGACAGAACGAGCGTGAGCGCGGCACGGTCGAAAGTTACAAGATGCTCTCCCGGTTGCACATCAAGCCGTTTATCGGGGCTGAGAAGCTGTCACGGCTCAGTCAGCCGAAAGTGGAGGCGTTCAAGGATAAGCTGCTAGAGACCCGCTCAAAGGCCACCACGGCCAAAGCAGTGCGGGCGCTTTCCAGTATCCTATCCGAAGCGCAGCGGCGCGGGCTGGTTGCGCAGAACGTCGCGCGCGGGGTCAAGGTGATCAGGTCGAGGCGGGATAGGCCAGAGGTCGAGATTCCCGCCAAGGCCGAATTGCGCGCGATGCTGGATCAGGCGGACGGCAAGTTCAAACCGCTATTGATGACTGCGATATTCACTGGGTTGCGCGCATCCGAGTTGCGGGGGCTGCGATGGCAGGATGTCGATTTCAAAGCCGCTACGGTTTCAGTCTCCCAGCGTGCCGACAAGTTCGGGCAGATTGGCCCGCCGAAGTCTGAGGCAGGGTATCGCACCATCCCTACTCCGCCCGCACTGGTGACGGAGTTGAAAGCATGGAAGCTGGCCTGCCCGGTTGGCGATCTGGGGTTAGTGTTCCCGAATACCGGAGGAGGGGTGCAGGACTACGGGCACCTATTGCGCCGCCGGTTCTTCCCGCTGCAGGTTGCTGCCGGTGTTGTGGATAGTCAGGGCAAGGCCCGCTATGGCCTCCACGCCTTGCGCCATGCCGCTGCCAGTGCATGGATAAAGCAGCGGATCGACCTAAAGCGCCTGCAGGTGTGGATGGGCCATGCCAGTGTGCAAATAACGCTCGATACCTATGGGCACCTTCTACTTGATGCATCTGGCGACGCAGACCTGATGGCCAAGGCGCAGGCGGAGTTGCTCTCGTAAGTGCAACATGGGTGCAACATGAGGGACAAAAACCACGTATTCCCTAGCGTCTAAATCAGATTCCTAATCTGGGGGCCGCGCGTTCGAATCGCGCCGGGGTCACCATTTCTCGCCGCACCCTGCCCGATGCGGCGAGCGCTGTGGTCAGGCCAGAAAACCGGCCTTGCGTGCCATCGCGATCACGCCATCTGCCAGTTCTGCCGGGCGGTCTTCCTGGCTGAAATGGCCGCAGGTCTTGAGCATGGCATGGGGTTGCCCGGCCGCACCCTTGATCCGTTCGGCCAGCATCGGCCCGGCTGCACCCAGCACCGGATCATCTTCACCGAACAGCGTCAGGAACGGCTTGTCAAATGCGGCAAGGCCCGCCCATGCCGCCTTGTTTTCAGCAACGCCGGGCTTGTCATCTTCAACCGGCACCAATTGCGGAAAAGCGCGCGCGCCGGCCTTGGATGCCTCATCGGGGAAGGGGGCGTCATAGGCAGCGATTTCTGCGGGCGTGCGCGCCGTTGACGTCGCCTGATCGAGCACTTTGCCGACATCGAAATCGGGCGAATTGAGCACAAATTCGCGCCATGCCAGAAATCCCGGGGATGCCTTGCCACCGCCTGCGGGCAGGAAGGTGTTGCTGGCGACCACAAAGGCAAAACGATCAGGCTGCTCGCCCACCATCCGCAGGCCCAGCAATCCGCCCCAATCCTGACAGAACAATCCCGCGACGCCCGGCACCACCGCATCGCGCCATTGCTTCAGCCAAACGAGGTGGCGGGCATAGGTGTAGAATGCGACATCATCGGGCTTGTCGCTTTTGCCAAAGCCGATCAGGTCGGGCGCGAGGCAGCGGAACCCGGCATTGACCAGCAGCGGGATCATCTTGCGATAGAGAAAGCTCCAGCTCGGTTCGCCGTGAAACAGCAGCACCGGGGGCGCATCCTTCGGCCCTTCATCAAGATAATGCATCCGGCCTGAAAACCCTTCGCCAAGGTCAATGGTCAGCCAGTTTTCGGCAAAGGGGTAATCGGGCAGGGCGGCGAAACGCTCTGGATCGTGCGCGATGATCTGCATGTTGGCTCTACTCCTGTGATACATCACCCCAACACCCATTGCGTATCAGATCGAAACGGGATTACCAGCACGCGCAGCCATGCCGCGACGGGCGCAATCAGGAGAGCAGACCGATAATGCCGCACGACACCCAAGACCTTGCCGATATCCGCCGCGCCGTGCGCGGTCTGTGCGAAGGATTTCCCGGTGAATACTGGCGCGAGAAAGATGCGGTGCGCGAATATCCGGCGGAGTTTGTCGGTGCGCTGACCAAGGCGGGTTTTCTCGCGGCGCTGATCCCGGCGGATCACGGAGGCAGCGGGCTAAGTCTTGAGGCGGCGTGCGTGATCATGGAGGAAATCCAAGCCTCAGGGTGCAACGGATCATCCGCCCATGCGCAAATGTATATCATGAACACGTTGCTGCGTTACGGCAGTGAAGCGCAGAAAGCCCAATACCTGCCCCGCATCGCCAGCGGGGAACTGCGGTTGCAAGCCTTCGGCGTGTCCGAACCCACCAGCGGCACCGATACGCTCAGCCTGAAAACGCGCGCTGTGAAGGACGGCGATCACTATGTCATCAACGGCCAGAAAATCTGGACCAGCCGCGCCGAACATTCTGACCTGATGCTGCTGCTCGCGCGCACCACGCCGCGAGAAGAGGCGGCCAGCAAGACCGAAGGCCTGTCGATCTTCCTCGTAGATATGCAGGCCGCGCTGCAAAACGGCATGACCGTAAAGCCGATCCGCACGATGATGAACCATTCCTCGTGCGAGGTGTTTTTTGACGATCTGCGCATCCCCGCATCGGCGCTGGTGGGCGAGGAAGGGAAGGGGTTCCGCTATATCCTGTCAGGCATGAACGCCGAACGAATCCTGATCGCGGCCGAGTGCATTGGCGATGCCAAATGGTTCATCGAAAAAGCCACCGCCTACGCCAAAGACCGCAGCGTGTTCGCGCGGCCCATCGGGCAGAATCAGGGCGTGCAATTCCCGATCGCGCGCGCCTATGCCCAGATGCGCGCGGCCGAATTGATGGTGCACCACGCGGCGCAGACCTATGATGAGGGCGGCAATCCCGGCGCGGAAGCCAACATGGCCAAACTGCTCGCCTCCGAAGCCAGTTGGGCGGCGGCTGATATGTGCGTGCAGACCTTCGGCGGGTTCGGCTTTGCCGAGGAATATGATGTCGAACGCAAGTTCCGCGAGACGCGGCTTTACACCGTGGCGCCGATTTCGACCAATCTGATCCTGTCCTATCTGGCCGAACATGTGCTCGGCCTGCCGCGCAGTTATTGAAATCGGGCCAATTTGCATGGATTTGTGCGCATGGCAGCGCAATGTTCTTGCAGCGGAGCGGCAAGTGTGATTCTGTGGGTAAAGCGGCAAGGGGGAACGAGCCAGTAATGCGTAACGTCGGATCCGGCGAAAGACTGAAACAGGCAGCGGCGCTGATAGCGCTGGTGCTGCTGGCGGGCTTTGCTGTGGCTGGCCCAACCGGGCTGCTCGCCTGGAGCGAGAACGTGTCCGCGCTCGATCAACGTGAAGCACAAATTGCTGACCTTACCGCACAGCGTGATGCCATGCGCAACCGGGTGATGCTGCTCGATCCCGAAGCGGCTGATCCTGATCTGGCGAGCGAGTTGGTGCGCGAACAATTGGGCGTGATGCGTGAGGACGAAATCGTCATCACGCTCGACGACGAGTAGCTCAACCCGCCCCGCAATCCGCTGATTTCGTATGCGCTGGTCACTTCCGCTACGGCTTGGCGTTGCGCCCTGCATATTTCCCCGCCTATAGCAAAGTAATGCGCTTCTCCTCCCCATGAGTGCGCCACAGAGAGGAACCCGATCTTGGCCAAGCAGCCTGCAAAGCCGTCCTCGGCGGCAAAAAAGACCGCCCGCGCGGCGGACGACACCGATTTCAGCCTCCATTCGCTGCAAGACGCGTTCGAAGCGAAGAAACGCTACGCGGCGAGCGATGCGGAGATGATGGAATTCTACCGCCAGATGCTGCTGATCCGGCGGTTTGAGGAGAAGGCGGGCCAGCTTTACGGGCTCGGGCTGATCGGCGGGTTCTGCCATCTTTATATCGGGCAGGAAGCGGTCGCGATCGGGCTGCAATCGGCGCTCGATAATGATCGCGACAGCGTGATCACCGGCTACCGCGATCACGGCCATATGCTCGCCTACGGGATCGATCCCAAGGTGATCATGGCGGAACTGACCGGGCGCGAAGCCGGAATTTCCAAGGGCAAAGGCGGCTCGATGCACATGTTTAGCACCGAGCATAAGTTTTACGGCGGGCACGGCATCGTCGGCGCGCAGGTGGCGCTGGGCGGGGGTCTTGCACTGGCGCATCAATACAACGAAGATGGCGGCATCTGCCTTGCCTATTTTGGTGACGGCGCGGCCAATCAGGGGCAGGTTTACGAAACCTTCAACATGGCGGCGCTGTGGAAGCTGCCGATCGTGTTTGTGGTTGAGGACAACCAATATGCGATGGGCACGGCGACCAAGCGTTCATCGGCGGAAACCGCATTTTACCGGCGCGGCACTGCGTTCCGCATTCCGGGGATGGAAGTGAACGGCATGGACGTGCTCGAAGTGCGGGCCGCCGCCGAAGTCGCCTTCGCCCACGTGCGTGCGGGCAACGGCCCAGTGCTGATGGAGTGCAACACCTATCGTTATCGCGGGCATTCGATGTCCGACCCGGCCAAGTACCGCACCCGCGAGGAAGTGCAGGAACAGCGCGACCACCACGATCCGATCCCGGCAAGACCGAGGACGAATTGAAAGCAATCGACAAGGCGATCCGCGCGGAAGTCGCTGGTGCAGCAGATTTCGCCGAGAATTCGCCAGAACCGACACCGGGTGAACTCTACACCGATGTGCTGGTGGAGGAGTATTGAGCCATGGCGATTGAACTGAAAATGCCGGCGCTGTCGCCGACGATGGAGCAGGGCACGCTCGCCAAATGGCTCAAGGCTGAAGGCGACCGGATCGAACCGGGCGACATCATCGCCGAGATCGAAACCGACAAGGCAACGATGGAGTTTGAAGCCATCGACGAAGGTGTGTTGTCAAAGATCGTGATTGCGGCGGGCACCGAGGATGTCGCGGTCGGCACGGTGATTGCGCTGATCGAGGGGGAAGGGGAGGAAGAAAACCCATCGCGAGTCTCCGCGCAGGCGGAGACCTCAGGCAATAACGCTCAACCGACTGAGCCCCCCGCCGTCGCGGGGGCGCACAGCGCAAAGCCCGCACCGGCACCCGCAACCGCCGCCAAAGACCCTGCCATCCCGGAAGGCACCAACTTCATCAGCACCACTGTGCGTGAGGCATTGCGCGATGCGATGGCCGAAGAAATGCGCAGCGATCCCCGCGTGTTCGTGATGGGTGAGGAAGTCGCCGAATATCAGGGCGCCTACAAGGTCACGCAGGGCCTGCTCGCTGAATTCGGGCCGAAGCGGGTTATCGACACGCCGATTACCGAATATGGCTTTGCCGGAATCGGCACCGGCGCGGCGATGGGCGGATTGCGCCCGATTGTCGAATTCATGACCTTTAACTTCGCTATGCAGGCGATTGATCACATTATCAATTCTGCTGCCAAGACCAATTATATGTCGGGCGGACAGATGCGCTGTCCGATCGTGTTTCGTGGCCCCAACGGTGCGGCCAGCCGCGTCGGCGCGCAGCACAGCCAGAATTATGGCCCGTGGTATGCTAGCGTCCCCGGCCTGATCGTCATCGCACCCTTTGATGCCGCCGACGCCAAGGGGCTGATGAAAGCCGCGATCCGGTGTGAAGATCCGGTCGTGTTCCTCGAAAACGAGCTGGTTTATGGCCGCAGCTTCGATGTGCCGGATATGGATGATTACGTGCTGCCGATTGGCAAGGCGCGGATCATGCGTGAGGGCAAGGACGTCACCATCGTCAGCTATTCGATCGGGGTCGGCATGGCGCTCGAAGCGGCGCAGACATTGGCGGATGAAGGGATCGATGCCGAAGTGATCGACCTTCGCACGCTGCGCCCGCTCGATAAGCAGGCGGTGCTCACCAGCCTTGCCAAGACCAACCGGTTGATCATCGCCGAAGAAGGTTGGCCGACCTGTTCCATCGCCAGCGAGGTGATTTCAATCTGCATGGAGGAAGGGTTCGATCACCTCGATGCACCGGTGCTCAGGGTGTGCAACGAAGACGTGCCGCTGCCCTATGCCGCCAACCTCGAAAAGCTGGCGCTGATCGATGCGGCGCGCATTGCCGAGGCTGCGCGCAAGGTGTGTTATAAATGACCGGTCAGGCCCGCCCGCCTGCTATCAGGTTGGGCGGGCCGCCGAATATTCGTCGCAATCGGCTTCCGGGCCGCCAGGGAAAAGCCCCGTCAGGTCGCGCGCATCGCGGACGTTGAAAGCCGCTGTGTAGGTGATGGTGCGACCATCAAAGATGTCGAAAGGCGTCAGCGATTCATAGTCATACGCGACCTCGACGAACATCACCGCCGTGCCTGAGGAAGCGGTTATTTCCCGACCGGTCGCGCCCATACCCGCAAAACCAGTGCCAGTCGCGCCGACACCTTCTGCGCCAAAGGAGCTGTCGTACACCTTTGCGCCGCGGCACCGCTGCCATCGGATCGTCTGCCCGCCGTCAGCATTTTGCTGAAGGCTGGAGATTATCACCCGCCCCCGTTCAAAAATGCCAATACCAGCGCCTAATTTTTCCGCACCGACAAGCGATTCGCTGATGTCACGCTCGAACACGCGGCGCGCGGTCAACACGTCGCGCTCACCGACGCGTGAGGTATTGTCGGCCACCTGCATTGCAATCTGGCTGACCTGCATATGGGTGATTACGTAATAGGCCGTTTCCGTCCCCATCATCCCCATCCCAAGGACGATCGGGGCCGCGAAAGCGAATTCGATCATGGCAACGCCCGATCGATTACGCGCCAACCGTCGCGCAAGGCGGCGACCAAGTTTGGGCAGCAGAGGAAGCGTGGCAATATTCATGGGCAATTTCCGGTGTCTTGCGAACGGTCCTGTTCGTCAAATGGCTGGTTGCGCAGAACAGTCGTGGCGCGCAGCGTTATCTCTTCAGGCAATCCGGCGAGCTCAAACATCGGGAACATACGCGGATATTTTACAACGGCGGTGTAGAGCACGGCATCGCGCGCGCCGCCGATTCCTGAACGCCCGCGGTCCGGATCCCACTGGCCATTGCCGTTTGCATCTGCAAACACTTCGTTGTTGTTGCAGATTCCGTCGTTGTTTTCGTCGGTAAACTCCTCGGCCTCACCAATATCGGTGAAGTCGAAGTGTGATAGCCGCTCGAATTCGACAGTTGCGCCGTTCGGAACAACCTGCAGCACCTGCTCCCGCACACGACCATCGACGTCTGCCTGCCGGCTGCCTGCATTTTCGAGCGTCATGTCGCGCCCGGCCTTTTGCATCGCGCCATTGATCATTGCGCTGGTGTACTGGGTATGGGCCATGTCGAAAATCCCCATGATCATAAGGATCAACACAGGGCCGACAAAGGCGAATTCGACAAGGGTTACCCCGCTGCTGTCCCCGATCAGGCGACGCAAAAGGGACCGGTGGGAGCTGGTTTGGCGTGTCATTGGGTCAACCTCAATGCTGCGATCTGCTGCGCGATTTCCCTGAACCGGTCATTGAGTGCAGCAGGATCATTGGCTTCGAAAGCCCGACCGGGCGAGGCGCAATCGATCAGGTTTTGCGTAAGGGTGGTTCCGAATGCGACCACCCACACGGTGATGTTTTCCTGCCGCGCTGCCCGGCACGCGGCCTGCAAACGCGCGGCGCGACGGTTAAATTCACGGGTGCCGTTACCATCACCGGTGATGCGGCGATCCCACCACTCGATCCCCTGCGTGGAATAGTTCTCGACACTATTGACCTGCGCCCCGTCGGTCATGAACACGATGTGGCGGGCAATGGCATCGCCATTGGGCGCCGTTTCATTATCGGCGGCAAAAATGCCGCGCGGCGAGATGAAGCGCGCACCCCAGACCATCCCGATATCGTGATAGGTCTGACCAGTGGGAACGAGGCTGTTGACGTAGGTCTGAAGATCACCGCGGGTGATTTCGGCCAGTCTGCGCGCCGGAGCAGGGCAGGTATAGCCGGGACGCGCCTGATTACCCGTTTGCGCAAGCCAGCCTAGCATGTTGCCCGGATTTTCGCGCTTCCACACGGCGTTGCGCAGGGCTGGCTTCCAGCGCTGTGCTTCATTCGCGGGGACAAGGTTGATGTTGATATCAAAGGCACCCGCCGGAAGCGGATTATAGGTGTCTGTCGAAACCGTAGCCGCTTCTTCAACGCAGCCATCCCAGACGTGATTGACCATCGCACCTTGGTTGCCGGTTGGCAGCATGATCTGGTTGTCATCATACAGCGTGCTGAGGTCAACCGTCTCCCATCCCGGCGGGCTATCGGCGGGGTTTGTGACGTCGCATGGCGTGTCATCGTCGGTATCGACGGGGCAATAGAGGTAGTCCTGCCACACCACGTTGCGGATGGTCTGATCCTCGATCACGTCATCTTGTGTGGCAATCCGGGTCTTGCGCACGCGCCCGCGGCAGCCTGCACGATTGTTGGAACTGCCGCCGCTCCATACGCCAGTGACGTATTGGGTGTTCGAAACCTCCCAGGTATCGCCGCCGATGGTGTATGTGCCCGGCAGGTCATTCCAGCAGAAATTCTGCGCTGCGGTTCGCGCTGACGAACCGCTGTTCCTGAAACGGTAATTATTGGTGCCGCCGGTGCCGAAGTTGGCAATGTCGCGTGGCAACCATTCAGTCTGGTCGGACAGAACCATTTCATCACCGACTTTGATGCCGTTACCGGGAATGAAGGTAAACTCTTCGCGGAAACGGGCAACGCGCGATTGATAGGTGTGGCTGTTGGCCATGTGTTCGCGCGGGAGCAGAAACCCGACATTGGCCTGCTGCGAATAGGGTACAAAGCCATAACGGACTTGCGCCGCATCCGCTGTGGCGTCTTCCACAGTATCGTAGAAGCCCATCACCGCATCGCGTAGCCCGACAATTTTTGAACCCGCCATCGAGCCGGTAACGTCAAGCACAAACATGATGTCGGTGTTCGAGATGTTGATTTCTGCCGAGCAGGTCACCGAGAGGTTGAATTCTTCAAAGCCGAACGCCGCCATAATGCTGGTGGGCAGCCTGCCGCTGGCCGTGCCGGTCACCGTGCCTTCATCATCGCTGGTGAAATCGCGCACGCGGGATTCGATGCCGAACATTCCGTCGTTGAAGTTCTGATCGAAGAAGTTGAGGCCGACCTGGCGATGCTCAGCGGAAAAGGTGTCATCCACCATTGCGCGGCGGGCAGCGAGCGCGCCGGCATCGCAGGCAGCCTGCATGCGTGCAGCCGTCATGAAATAGCGGCTCGCGTCAATCCCGCCACCTACCATCGCCAGCACGGGAACCAGTGCGGCGGCTGAAATTGCGATGGTGTTCGCAGTTCTGTCGCGCAGCAGCGAACGCAGAAACGTCTTGCGGACCTTTGTCTTTCGCCCCATCGATTGCGTGTCCTTTTCTGCTTTCCGCGCGGAAATGGCGCTAGAATCTCAGATACATCCGTCCCCCATAAGGCACCACGGTAAGCGGATTGCGAAAGATCATGGTTAGCAAAGAGTTAACGGCGCATTCCGCCTTTCCTGTTTGCCCCGGCGTCCCGCGAAGAGACAGTTTGCTTGCCATTGGCGAAAGGGGGCGGCTAGGCGAAGGGCGATGACTGACGACCGCCTTGATCCTATCCCGCCTGAGGCAGATTTGGCGCTGGCGTGGAGCCCGGCAAAGCTTCGCGGGCCGTTAACCACAGCCTTTCAGCTTGATCGGCGGCTTGCCCGGATTGTTGCCCACACGACCGAACCGATGTTGGGGCAGATGCGGCTCGCCTGGTGGCGCGAGGCGCTGGCCAAACCGCCGTCAGAGCGACCGCGCGGTGATGCTGTGCTGGATGCGATTGGGGTGCATTGGGCCGGGCGTGAGGCGGCGTTGATCGCGATGGTCGATGGCTGGGAAGTGCTGGTGACGGCCGAGCAGCTTGGCCCGCTGGAAGTCGAGGCGTTCGGGACGCAGCGCGCGGCGTTTTTCAATGCCTTGCACGATGATCGCAGTCGCGTTGACCATGATCGTGTTGTGGCGGCGGCATTCCACTGGGCGATTGCGGATGCAGCGGCGGGTGTGTCTGACGGCTCAGAACGGGCATTGCTGATCGAGGCTGGTCTGGCGCGGGCGGGAGCGGGCGGGCGCTTACCCTGCGAACTGCGCGGCCTTGCTGTGCTCGATGCGCTGGCGCTGCGGGCACTGCGGCGCGGCGGGCGGCCGCTGATGGAAGGGCGGGGCGCATCGCTGGCGGCTTTGCGGGCGGCTATCTTTCTGCGCTGACTACGTATAATACCGTAGGATATCAGCAACAAGGGGCAGATCGTTGCGCGAAGCCGTTGTCGGAGTGTTTGCGGGGCTTGCCCTTGCCGGGGTGGGGGTATTCTGGTGGCAGGGCCGTGCGGCAGTAGAAGCCAACGCCCCGCCGCCGCCGTCACCCGAAGCGCCTGCGCCCGACCCTGAAAGCCTGCCGATCACCGATCCCGGCGCAATGGCAGGCCCTGTGCCGCCCCAACCCAGCGAACTCACGCGCGAGGAACAGCGGTTCTTCCGCTACGACCGCAACCGCGACCGGCTGATCACCCGCAATGAAATGCTTTCGACCCGGTCAGATGCGTTCCGCGCGCTGGATGTCGATGGCAACAACCTGCTGACGTTCGAGGAATGGGCAGTGACCACAGTAAAACGGTTCGAGAGTGCGGACGCCGATGGCAACGGGCGGCTGACCCCGCGCGAATTTGCCACCACCGCGCCCAAAGCGGCGGCAAAGAAGCCCGCCTGCAAGTGTTGATTCGTCAGCGTTTGCGAATCCCCGCACAGGTGGGGGCTTCGGGCGGTTGTGCGATTTTGCCTGAGATCCCCGCCTACGCGGGGACTCGCTCCTGTTGCTCGGCAATCCAGCTCGCCAGATCGGCCTTGGCGCGGTTCGTATAGGCTTCTTTGCGCACTTTCTTGCCGACATCGTGGAGCGGCGGGAACAGCCCGAAATTGACGTTCATCGGCTGAAACGTGCTCGCCTCGGCATCGCCGGTGATGTGGCTGAGCAGCGCGCCCATCGCAGTGGTTGCAGGCAGCGGCTGCCAATCGTGCCCGGCCAGTTCAGCCGCCGCCATCATCCCGGCAACAAGGCCAACCGCTGCGCTTTCGACATAGCCTTCGCAGCCCGTGACCTGCCCGGCAAAGCGGATGTGCGGCGCGGCGCGCAGGCGCAGCTGGCGGTCGAGCACCTGCGGCGAATTGAGGAAGGTGTTGCGGTGCAAACCGCCCAGCCGCGCAAATTCGGCGTTTTCTAGCCCGGGAATGGTGCGGAACAATTCAATCTGAGCGGCATATTTCAGCTTGGTCTGAAAACCCACCATGTTCCACAGCGTGCCCAGCTTGTTGTCCTGCCGCAACTGCACCACCGCATAGGGCCAACGACCCTGCGGAAATTCCGGGGTGGTATCGAACGGGTTGTCCAGCCCCACACCCTTCATCGGGCCATAGCGCAGCGTTTCCACCCCGCGCATCGCCATCACCTCGATCGGCATACAGCCATCGAAATAGGGCGTGTCCTTTTCCCACTGCTTGAACTCGGTCTTCTCGCCTTCGATCAGCCCCTTGTGGAAGGTGAGGTATTGTTCCTGCGTCATCGGGCAGTTGATGTAATCGCCGCCTTCGTTCGATGCATCGGTGCGTTTATTCCAGCGCGACTGAATCCAGCATTGCGACATATCGATGCTGTCATGGTGGATGATCGGCGCGATGGCATCGAAAAAGGCCAGCCGTTCGCTGCCCGTCGCCTGCACGATGCTCATGGCAAGCGCCTCGGCAGTCAGCGGCCCCGTGGCGACGATGGTAAGGCCCCTGGCGGGGAGGGTATCCACCCGCTCACGAACGATGGTGACATTGGGGTGTTCTTGCAGGGCTTTTTCAACCTCGGCCGAGAACACATCCCGATCCACTGCCATTGCACTGCCCGCAGGCACCCGCGCGATATGGCCGGCGTGCATGATCAGGCTGTCCAGCGCGCGCATTTCATGGTGCAGCAGGCCAACCGCGTTCTTCTCATCATCGTCAGAGCGGAACGAATTGGAGCATACCATTTCGGCCAGGCCATCGGTCTGATGCGCAGGCGTTGTCTCGCCGCTGCCGCGCATCTCTGACAGGCGCACCTTGAACCCGCGCTGCGCCAACTGCCATGCCGCCTCGCTTCCCGCGAGCCCGCCGCCGATAATGTGCACATCGTGATTTGCTGGTATCGCGTTCATGGCAGTGCAGGTAATTGCGTGATAGCGCGCCGGCAAGACAAACCGACAGGATTAGGCCGGCAGGATTAGGCCGGCAGGATTGGGCCGGCAGGATTGGGACAGGGGAAGGGCGAGAATGGCGAAACAGGCACTGATCGAACACAGGCCGTGGCTGCTGGCGAGCATCGCGGCGGCGACCGCGTTCTATTTCCTGCGCGATAATCCGGTGGGTGAGGGGACGTGGGGAATCCTTGTCAAAGGCGCTGCGGTTGGCCTGCTTGCGATCTATGCATTTGTGCGGATGCCGCATGACCGACGCGGGCTTGATGGCGCATTGCTGGTGCTGGCACTGGTGCTGGCGGCAGCAGGCGACATGGCGATAGAGCTTGACCTGATCGCGGGCGGCGCGTTCTTCGCCGTTTCCCATTGTGTTGCTGTGGCGCTTTACCTGCGCAACCTGCGAGCGCGGCCTTCACCAAGCCAGCGGATGCTGGGGCTGACCTTACTGATCGCCACCCCGTTGGTGAGCTATTTCCTCAGCGGGATAGCCTTTGTCGCGATTTATGCTGCCTTTCTGGGCGCGATGGCGGCGGCGGCGTGGAGCAGCCGTTTCCCGCGCTACCGGGTCGGGATGGGCGCGGTGCTGTTTGTTATCAGCGACTGGCTGATTTTTTCGCGGCTCGGCCAGTTCGACATGGGCGTGTTGCCCGATCTGCTGATCTGGCCGACCTATTACGCCGGGCAGGTGATGATCGCGACCGGGATTGTGCAATGCCTGCGCGGTGAACAGCCCGTGAGATAAAAGCACGGGCTGTTCAACCTTGTGGGCCTGCGCGGCGAGCAGCCCGTCAGGTAACGGGCGGCTGACTCTCGCTCGACATCTCGGCGGCGATGGCTTCTTCCGCGGGGTTTTCCGGCTCTGCACTCTCGTCAATCAACGCAGCGCCAACGATATGTTCGCCCTTGGCCACATCGAAGATGCGGACGCCCGACGAACTGCGCCCGCTGATCGAAAAGCCCTTAAGGTTTTCAAACCCGTCTTCGACCAGATGGCGCAGATCAATGCCCAGCCGGATCAGTTTGGCCTGATCGGTGACCAGCATCAACTGCGAACCGTGTCGCACCGGGAAGCTCGCCACCACCGGGCCGTTGCGTTCCGGATTGCTGTCAGGCGTGCCGATATTGGTGATCCCCTGACCGCCGCGCGACGTGGTGCGATATTCGTAGGCTGAGGAAATCTTGCCATAACCATTGGCGGTGAGGGTGAGGATGAACTCTTCCCCTTCCGCCATTGCCGCCATTTGCTCGGCAGGCAGGGTGGGGGTCGCATCGTTGTTTTTCCACGCGGCGGCGCGCAAATAGGCTTCGCGCGTCTCCATATCGGCGGTCAGTGGATCGAGCACCGCCATGCTCACCACCTTGGCGCCGCCTTTCAAGGCCATGCCGCGCACGCCGATACCGGTGCGGCTTTTGGTTTCGCGCGCATCGGTGGCGGAAAAACGGATCGCCTTGCCGCTATCGCTGGCGAGGAAAATCTGCTGGTCTTCGGTGAGCAATTGCACCCCGATCAGCCGGTCGCCCGATCCTTCGACAAAGCCCATCGCGTATTTGCCCGCGGTCGGCACATTGGTGAAGGCGTCCATCGAATTGCGGCGCACCATGCCGCGCTCGGTCGCGAACACGATGTTGAGATTGGCCCATGATGCCTCATCTTCGGGCAGCGGGAGGACGTTGGTGACACGCTCATCATCGCCCAAGGGAAGCAGGTTGACCATCGGGCGGCCCTTGGTCTGCGGCCCGCCTTCGGGCAGCTTCCACACCTTCATGCGGTACACGCGCCCGGTATTGGTGAAAAACAGAACGGGGTTGTGGGTGCTGGTGACGAACAGTTCGACCACCGCGTCTTCATCCTTGGTCGCCATGCCGCTGCGGCCCTTGCCGCCGCGCGCCTGCGCCCGGAAAGTGTTGAGCGTGGTGCGTTTGATATAGCCATCATGGGTGACGGTGACGACCATCTCCTCCCGCTCGATCAGGTCTTCATCTTCCAAACCATCCCAAGCGGGCGCGATTTCCGACAGCCGCGGGGTGGCGTAGGTGGCGCGGATTTCCGCCAGTTCTTCGCGCATCACGGCGTATAGTTTTACCCGGTCGCCAAGGATCGCAAGATATCCCTCGATCGACAGCGCAAGACCCTTCAATTCATCACCGATTTCGTCGCGGCCCAGCGCGGTCAGGCGGTGCAGGCGCAGTTCGAGGATCGCCTTCACCTGCCGTTCGGACAGGCAATAGGTGCCGCCTGCCTGATCGGCGTCAGGCTCAATCGCTTCGACCAGCCGGATATATTGCGCGATATCGCCAATCGGCCATTCCTTTGCCAGCAAGCGCGCGCGCGCTGCGGCAGGATTGGGCGCGCTGCGGATCATCGCCACCACTTCGTCAAGGTTGGAAACGGCGACCACCAGACCCAGCAACAGATGCGCCCGCTCACGCGCCTTGGCGAGTTCATATTTGGTGCGCCGGGTGATCACTTCCTCGCGGAAGGTGATGAAAGCCGCGATAAAATCGCGCAGCATCAGCGTTTCGGGCCGCCCCCCGCGGATGGCCAGCATATTGGCGGGGAAAGATGATTGCGCGGGCGTGTGCCGCCAGATCTGGTTGAGCACCACATCGGGCGTTGCATCACGTTTGAGGTCGACCACCACCCGCACGCCTTCACGCGAGGATTCGTCGCGGATATCGACAACCCCTTCGATCCGCTTGTCCTTGGCCGCCTCGGCGATTTTCTCGACAAGGTTGTTCTTGCCGACCTGAAACGGGATCGAGGTGAAGACGATGCTTTGCCGGTCATTGCGCCCGGTTTCAATCTCGTGGCGACAGCGCATCAGGATCGACCCGCGCCCGGTGGTATAGGCCGAGCGTGCGCCGTGCGTGCCTAGGATCAACGGCGCGGTGGGGAAATCGGGGCCGGGGATATAGGCGATCAGTTCTTCCGAGGTGATCGCCGGGTTGTCCATATATGCAAAGCAGGCGTCGATCACTTCGCCAAGGTTGTGCGGCGGCACATTGGTCGCCATGCCAACCGCGATCCCGCCCGCGCCGTTGACCAGCAGATTGGGGAAACGCGCCGGCAGAACGCTCGGCTCCTTGCGGCTGCCGTCGTAGTTTTCGACAAAATCGACGGTATCCTTGTCGAGATCATCGAGCAGGCTGTTCGCCACCCGCGCCAGCCGCGCCTCGGTATAGCGCATTGAGGCTGGCGGGTCGGGGTCCATCGAACCGAAATTGCCTTGCCCGTCGATCAAGGGCACCCGCATCGACCACGGCTGCGTCATCCGGGCGAGCGCATCGTAAATCGCGCTATCGCCGTGCGGGTGGTAATTGCCCATCACATCGCCAACGATCTTGGCGCTCTTGCGGTAAGGCTTGCCCGCGACGAACCCGCCTTCCTGGCTGGCGAACAGGATGCGCCGGTGCACCGGCTTCAACCCGTCACGCACATCGGGCAGCGCGCGGCTGACGATCACGCTCATCGCGTAATCGAGATAGCTCGATTTCATTTCATCGACGATATCGATGCGTTCAAAGCTCCCCATCGGGGAAGGAACGGGGGAATCGAGGATTTCGCTGTCGTCGCTCAAGGGTGGTGCCGTTTCTGTTGGTGTTCTTCTGGACGTATTCGGGAGCCGCTGTGGCGGCAATGACCGCGAGGGGCCATGCAATAGCCTCTATCTACGCCTGCGCCCGCGCTTTCGCCACCTTCGGAGACGAACACAGCGCGAACAGCGTGCATTTTTCCACATTTGCAACCGACTGAACGGGAGCACATACCACCATTCAAAGGCCGTTCAGCACGGACTGCCTAGCGGGAATTGCAAATCTGGCGTGAGCCGTCCAAAGGCTGCGTAGGAGATTCAGGCGGCATCTTGGCCAAATCGGTGCAATGCCGCCCTACAATTGGAGGATGCTGTGACCACTTTGTCTTCGCCCAACGGTCGTTCGACCGGCCTTGCCCGGCAATTCGCGCTCGCAATCGCACTTGCCAGCGGCACCGCGCTGTTGGCTGTGCCGGGCTTCACCGATGCGGCCCATGCGCAACGGGCCAAGAAAGCCGACAAAAAGAAGGAAGCGCCGAAAGCGGCCTATTCCAAAGAATTTGTTGCATCCTATCAGCCGCTTGATGAAGCACTCAAAGCGCCTGACGCAAATTTTGACGAGCTTAAGCCGCGGATGCTCGCGATGACACCATTGGCGGTCTCGCCCGAAGAACAGCAGGCGTTGGGCGGAATGATCTTCAACGCCGCAATTCTCGGCAAGGATCTGCCGATGCAGTTGCAGGGCGTCGAAATGATGCTGGCCAGCGGCAATATCCAGCCTGAAGAACAAGGCCGCTTTAATCTTGTCGCGTTTCAGATCGCTTCCAATTTGAACCAGCACGAAAAGGCGCGCACCTATTTGCAGCGCGCCATTGATCTCAACTATACCAGCGCAAACGTCAGCATGGCTGATTTGCAGATGAACATGGCTGAAACCTATTTCAGCGAAGACCGTCATTCTGAAGGCTTGGCCTATCTCAGCTCGGCGATTGCCCAGCGCAAGGAACAGGCGCTGCCTGTCGATGAGCGGTGGTATAAGCGCGGGGTAGCGATCGCGTACACCAACGAAGTCGTGCCACAGGTCTATGACTTCGTTTCAGACTGGGTGGGCGATTATCCGACGGCGGAAAATTGGCGCGACGGGGTAAACCTCACCCGCAATCTCAACGATTTTGATCCGCAGGCGCTGCTCGATCTGCTGCGGCTTGGCCGGAAGGTGGGAACGCTCACGGAAAAGAACGATTATATCTATTACATCGAAGCCGCTGATCCCCGTCGCCTGCCGCTGGAGGTCAAGGAACTGATCGATAGCGCTTATTCAAGCGGCATCATCCCCAAAGGGTCGGATACCTTTGTTGACGAACAGTACCGGATCGCATCTGGACGCATTGCCGCTGATCGGGCCGATCTGCCCGCGCTCGAACGTGATGCCGGCGCGGCGTCGGCACAGATGCGGACGGTGTTGGCAGCGGGCGATGCGTTCCTGAACTATGGCGAATATGCCAAGGCGGTGCGGTTTTATGAAAAGAGCCTTTCGCTCCCCGGCGTTGACCGCAATCTCGCACTGACGCGGCTCGGCATTGCCCAGATTGCGATGGGTGATGCGGCTGCTGCCAGCCAAAACCTTGCCAAGGTGGAAGGCGTGCGCATTCCTGTCGCCAGACTTTGGGGGGCCTATGCGGCGCAGCTGTTGAAAGATTCCGCCGCGCCCCAAGACGTTGCGACTGAAGGCAGTGTGGCAACAGAGACCCCGGCCACGGTCAGCTGACCACTCACGTAACACCCCCTGACCTTGAACTGAGCGCCGGATGACGAATCCGGCGCTCTTTTCGTATACAGCGACAGTGGGGGGCGATCAGCGCAGCCGTTTGACGTAAACCTGCCCGTCGGCCCGCCGTTCAAGCTTGAAATTGCCGAGCGAGGCAAACAGGTCGGACAATCGTTTGAACCCGTAATTGCGCACATCAAAGCTGGATCGGTTTCCAGCGATCTGCCCCACCTGTTGCAACAGCGCATAGCCTTCGTCATCGCGTTTGGATTCGGAATAGGCAGCGGTGATAAGCTCAAGCAATTCGTCATCGACAGCGCTGCTGCTGTCCGCGGCAGCGCGGGCTGCGGTGTCAGCCTTTGCCCCCGGCTTGTCAGCGGCGTAGCTGGCGATCAATTGCTTGATCTCGATGAAGCGGGTGCAAACCGATTTGAATGCCTGCGGCGTCTTTTCCTCGCCAAAGCCATAAACGATAATCCCGTCCTGCCGCAGCCGTGTGACAAGTGGGGTGAAGTCGCTGTCAGAGGTCATGAGCCCGAACCCGTCAACCTTGCCCTGATACAGCAGGTCGATCGCATCGATCGTCATCGCCATATCGGTCGCATTTTTGCCCTTCGACACGTCAAACTGCTGTTGCGGGCGGATGCCGAACTTGTTGCTGATTTCGCCCCAGCGGGACAGGTTGTCCTTCGCAAAATTGCCATAGGCACGGCGGATATTGACCTGCCCCAGTTCCGCCATCACGGTCAGCACCGGGTCGATCCCTTCGGGCGTTGTATTGTCCGCATCGATGAGCAGGGCGATGTTCTTTAGCGTTGAATGGGCCATTGTCGTGATATGCAACGGCCAATGCGCATCGACAAGCGGCGTATTTGCCCGATGAACCAGCGCCTGCTTGCGGGACTCGGTTCGCGCTCCTAAATGGCAGGGCATGAACGATCTCTCCAGCCAGCCGCAGCCCGAAACGCCTAAAGACCCGGCCACCGATCGCCCCGCACGTCAGCGCAAGCCTGATTGGATCCGCGTGCGCGCTCCGGTGAGCGAGGGGTATCACGAAACGCGGCGGCTGATGCGTGAACTGAACCTCAACACCGTGTGCGAGGAAGCGGCCTGCCCCAATATCGGTGAGTGCTGGACGAAAAAGCACGCCACCGTGATGATTTTGGGCGATGTTTGCACGCGGGCCTGCGCGTTTTGCAACGTCAAGACCGGGATGCCGCGCGCGGTCGATCCGATGGAGCCGGAAAACACGGCCATCGCTGCCGCGAAGATGGGGCTGGAACATATCGTTATCACCTCGGTGGACCGCGATGATCTGCCCGACGGCGGCGCGTCACAGTTCGTCAAGGTGATCGAAGCGCTGCGCCGCAATACGCCCAACACCACCATTGAAATCCTTACACCGGATTTCCGCGGTAAAATGCGCCGCGCGGTTGAGGCTATTTGTGAAGCGGGTCCAGATGTTTACAACCATAACCTCGAAACGGTGCCACGTCTCTATCCGACCATCCGTCCGGGCGCGCGCTATTATGCGTCGTTGCGGCTGCTGGAAGAGGTGAAGGCGCACAACCCGCTGATCTTCACCAAATCAGGGATCATGTTGGGGCTGGGCGAACAAAGGCTCGAAGTGCATCAGGTGATGGATGATATGCGTTCAGCCGAAGTCGATTTCATCACCATGGGCCAGTATCTCCAGCCCACACCCAAGCACGCCAATGTCGAGGAATTCGTCACACCCAAGGCCTTCGCCGCTTACGGCGCGATTGCGCGGGCCAAGGGGTTCCTGCAGGTCGCGTCCAGCCCACTTACCCGTTCAAGCTATCATGCGGGTGATGATTTCGCGGTGATGCGCGCCGCACGAGAAGAAAAGCTGACGCGGGCGGCTGCGAAAGCCGGGGCGTAATGCCGGGCATTCGTGAAACGCGGCGGCTGCCATATAGCGCGCAGCAGATGTTCGATCTGGTCGCAGATGTTGGACGCTATGGCGAATTTCTGCCGTGGGTAATTGCGACGCGGGTGCGATCGAATACCGAAACCGAATTGGTTGCCGATATGGTGGTGGGGTTCAAATCGCTGCGCGAAACCTTCACGTCGCGCGTGGCCAAGGATCGGCCCCACAAGATTGCGGTGCATTATGTCGATGGCCCGCTAAGCGATCTCGACAATGTCTGGACGTTCCGTGCGGTGGACGATCGCACCTGCGAAATCGATTTCCTCGTCGAATTCACCTTCAAAAACCGCCTGTTCGAAAAAATTGCCGGGCAATATTTCGACCGCGCGTTCCGCAAAATGGTCGAAGCGTTCGAGGATCGCGCCGCGCAGCTTTACGGCAACAACAATTCCAGCGCGCAAAGCGTGGCCTGATGGCGAATGGTGGCGCGGCCATCGGGGCCTTCGCCACCTTCGAAGAACTTAAGCTCGCCGTCGGGTTCGCCATCGGCATCGCGGATCACGCGGGCGAATACGACAGTGCCGACCGGCTTGTGCAAGGTTCCGCCGCCTGGCCCGGCCACGCCGCTGACCGCAACCGCCACATCTGCGTTTGATCGTTCGAGCACGCCTTTGGCCATCGCCCAGACGCACGCCACTGACACCGCGCCAAAGGTTTCGATGATGTCGCTGGCAACGCCGAGCATCTCCATCTTGGCTTCGTTGGAATAGGTCACAAAGCCGCGATCCAGCACAGCGGAGGAGCCAGCGATTTCGGTCAAGGCTCCGGCCACCAACCCGCCCGTGCAGCTTTCCGCGATCGCCACCGTTCGTCCGACCGCGGCGTTTTCAGCCACAACCCGGGCGGCAAGCGCGGTGATATCATCGGGCAACAGCGTTAAGGGCATTGGTTTACTTCTTCGTCTGTGAGGGAGTGACCGCGCAGATCGGCGGCTTTTTCAACTCGGCCATTTCGGCAATAAACGCAAACAGTCCGCCGACATTCTCCGTCGGCAGCGGGCTGATGAGTTCAAGCCCGCGTTCAATCTTGCCGCAGCTATCGCCTTTGATTTCCTGCGCGATCATCTGGCCGACTAGGCCATCGACGAACGGGCGCAGCGATTCTTCGGGTAAGGCCGCGACCAAGGCGTTGATGTCTACATCGCTGCCTGCCCTGCTTTCGTCAGCCATGAAGGTCTTGAGCAGGCGAAACGCGCCCGGCCAAGCTTCGTTCTGCTGCGAACGGAAATTGGCGATGAACGCCTCGCCGCCTTTTGCCATGAAGCCATCGCGCGACAGGCGGTTGGCGCAGGCATTGCGGGCTGCGTCAAACGCGATCGGCATGGCGTAAACCACGGCATCGCCAAGGTCAGCGGGAGCGACGCAGCCCTGCTGCTGGGCGTGGGCAGTCTGTGCAGAGGCGAGCGCCGCGAAGGCAAGGGCAGGGGCAAGAATGTGACGGGGCATGGAACAACTCCTTCTTAAGCAAGGGTCATGAGAACAATGGCTTGCGCAGCGATTCCTTCGCCGCGTCCGGTGAAACCGAGCCTTTCTGTGGTGGTCGCCTTGATGCTGACGGCGCTTTCGGGCGTGCCCATAATCTGGGCAACGGCACTGCGCATGGCGGTGCGGTGCGGGCCGATTTTGGGTGCTTCACAGATCAGTGTGAGATCGACATTGCCTATTTTGTAGCCAGCATCGCGCGCGAGGTTGACGGCGTGTTCGAGAAAGCGCGCCGAACGGGCACCGGCCCATTGCGGGTCGCTCGGGGGGAAGTGCGTGCCGATATCGCCCGCGCCAATCGCGCCAAGCACGGCATCGGTAATCGCGTGGAGCGCAACATCGGCATCGGAATGGCCGGACAGCCCCTTGTCGTGCGGGATCTGCACCCCGCAGAGCCACAGTTCCTCGCCAACCTGCAGCCGGTGAACGTCATAACCCTGACCAATGCGAAATGCGGGCGCTGCGTCGGTATCCACGAAATCCTCCGCAAAGGTGATTTTCCTGAGGCGCTCGTCTCCATCGACCAACGCAACTGAACCGCTGCTGTCTGTCATCACCTGCGCATCATCGCCAGCATTGGTCACGCCCGACCAGATACGGTGCGCGGTGAGAATGTCGGCAAACCGGAACGCCTGCGGGGTCTGGACGCGGCGCAGGCTTTCGCGCTCCGCCTTGCCAGCCATCAGCCCGCTATCGCCCGCCACTGCTAGGCTATCGACCACCGGCAGCACCGGAATTGCGCCGGGGTGATTGTCCAGCGCGGCAAGCAGACGCGCCATCACTTCGCTTGGCAAATCGGGCCGGGCAGCATCGTGGATCAGCACCCGCTGCGGTGCCGCGTCGGCCAGTGCCTCAAGCCCATTGCGCACCGAATCCTGCCGGGTTGCGCCGCCGGTGACGAACTGAACACCATCGACGCCGCCAAGCGCCTCCGCCGCATCGGCCTGCGCATCAGTAGCAATCACCACCACCAGCGGATCGGCCCCCGCAGAGCGCAGCGCTTCAACCGAGTGGCGCAGCAGCAGTTTCCCGCGCCATATCCTGAACTGTTTCGGCGTATCGCCGCCCACGCGCAGGCCTTTGCCCGCGGCGACCACGATTGCTGCAAAGGGGGGAAGGGGGGGCAAGCTTGCCATCGCCGCAGTCGCTTAAGGTCTGGACGGGCTTTCGGCAATCCACTATGCGCCTGCCCAATTATTAGGCACACAACCACCATGACCCTGCTTCCCACCCCTCCGGCGATCAAGCCGCTTGCCATCGGCCCGGTTACGGTTGCCGATCCGGTGGTGCTTGCGCCGATGACCGGGGTGACCGACATGCCGTTTCGCACGCTGGTGCGGCGTTACGGGTCGGGCCTCAACGTCACCGAAATGATCGCGAGCGAGGCGGCGATCCGTGAGACTCGTCAATCCGTGCAAAAAACCGCATGGGACCGGATTGAAGAACCGGTGTCGATGCAGCTGGTTGGCTGCGATCCTGCCAGCATGGCGGAGGCGGCCAAGCTTCAGGAAGGCAATGGCGCGGCGATTATCGATATCAATTTCGGCTGCCCGGTGCGTAAGGTTGTCGGCCAGCTGGCGGGTAGCGCGTTGATGCGCGAAGTGCCGCTGGCTGTGCGGCTGATGGAATCGACGGTGAAAGCGGTGAAGGTGCCGGTCACGGTCAAGATGCGGATGGGCTGGTGCCACGATAGCCTGAACGCGCCTGACCTTGCCCGCATGGCCGAGGATATCGGCGTGCAGATGGTCACCGTTCACGGGCGCACCCGCAATCAGATGTACAAAGGCAGCGCCGACTGGGCGTTCGTGCGTAAGGTCAAGGATGCGGTGAACATTCCGGTTATCGTCAACGGCGACATCTGCTCGATAGAAGACGCGGCCAATGCGCTGGGTCAATCGGGCGCGGATGGGGTAATGATCGGTCGCGGGGCCTATGGCAGGCCGTGGCTGTTGGGGCAGGTCATGCACTGGTGGCGCACCGGTGAAGCGCGGCCCGCACCGGGGATTGACGAACAATACGCGCTGGTGGTGGAACATTACCGCCGGATGCTCGATCACTACGGGCCGGTAACCGGGGTCAAGATGGCGCGCAAGCATCTGGGCTGGTACACCAAAGGCCTGCATGGCTCGGCCGATTTCCGCAACAAGGCCAATTTCATCGACGATGCGGATCAGGTGCTGGGCGAGATTGAGCGCTTTTACACACCGTTTCTGATGCAGCAGGCGGCCTGAACGGTGGCGATACGCAGCAGGGAGCAAGGATCCGATATCGCGCCCGATGCCCGCGCGCAGCTTTCCGGGTTGATTTTTGCGTTGCTGCTAATCGATGATCAGGGCCACATTGTCGAGGCCAATCATGCCGCCGAAGCCTTGCTCGGCACCAGTGCCAACCGCCTGATTGGCACTCGTCTGATTGACCGGATCGGCCCGATTGATCCCCGCGTCGAAGCACGGCTTGGGTCGCGTGATGATGCCTTGGTGGCGCGTGATCTGGTGATCCAGGCGGGCCAAGGCGAAACCAGGATCAACCTTACCGCATCGCCGCTTGGCGGGTTTCCCGGTTGGCGGGTGGTGACCCTGTCGCAGATTGGGCATGATGACGCAGCCCATTCATCCGATGCCGAGGCAATTCTGGGCGCGCCTGCTGTGTTGGCGCATGAAATCAAGAACCCGCTCGCCGCGATCCGGGGGGCAGGGCAATTGGTTGAACGCAAGCTGCCCGATGCCGACAAGAAACTTGCGCGGATGATCACCGGAGAGGTCGACCGGATCGCCCGGCTGATCGACCGGATGCAGCAGCTTGGCAGCACCCGCACCGGCCCGGTCGATGCCTGCAACCCGCACGAGGCGATCCGCGCAGCGGTGGCGACTGTGCGCGCGGCCAGCGGAAATCATGCCGCGTTTGAGCTCCATGAGGCGTTTGACCCCTCGCTGCCGCCAGTGCTGGTCAACCGTGATGCGCTTGAACAGGTGCTGATCAACCTCATTTCCAATGCCCGCGATGCCGCAATGGGCATCGAAGAAGTGGCTGTTGTCACGGTTCAGACTCGGTTTGTCAGCGGGTTTGCGTTCAGTGCGGTTCGGCATGGCCGCGCCGTGACTTTACCGATTGAAATCACCATCAGCGATAATGGCCCCGGCATTGATCCCGCTTTGCGCGACCATGTGTTTGAACCTTTCGTTTCGTCTAAACCGTCGGGGCAGGGGCTTGGCCTTGCGCTGGTGCGCAAGCTGATGCGCGACATGGGCGGCAATGTCAGTCATGAACGCGATGCCCGCGCAGGCCTCACCCATTTCCGGCTGCATTTGCCGCAGGCGCAGGAAACAGCATAGACCATGGCCCATCTCCCGTCCGATATGATCCTGCTGGTGGAGGATGACGCCGCCATCGCGACAGTCATTACCGCCGCCCTGGAAGACGAAGGCTTTGCCATCGCGCAATGCAGCAGCATCGCCGCGCGTGACCGCCTGCTGGACGGGCACACATTCGCCGTCATGTTAACCGATGTCATCCTTGAAGACGGAGACGGGCTGGCAAGCCTTTCTGCCGTGCGCCGAACTGCGCCGGATATGCCGATCATCGTGCTGTCGGCGCAGAACACGCTCGATACGGCGGTGCGCGCGAGTGAAAGCGACGCGTTCGAATATTTCCCCAAGCCGTTTGATCTCGATGAACTGGTTCACGCGGTGCGGCAGGCGGCCGGTACGCGCGCGCCTGCTGGGGATATGAGTGAAGATACGCTGTCCGGCGGCGAAGGTGATGGGATGCCGCTGGTCGGCCGCAGCACGGCGATGCAGGGTGTCTATCGCATGATCACCCGCGTGCTGCGCAATGATCTCACCGTGCTGATTACGGGCGAAAGCGGCACCGGCAAAGAGCTGGTGGCTGAGGCGATCCATCAGCTCGGCAACCGCCGCACCGGGCCGTTCGTGGCAGTCAACACTGCTGCGATCCCTGCCGATCTGGTTGAAAGCGAGCTGTTCGGCCACGAAAAGGGCGCGTTCACCGGCGCCATAGCGCAGGCGATCGGCAAGTTTGAACAGGCCAATGGCGGCACGCTGTTCCTTGACGAAATTGGCGATATGCCGGCCGAAGCCCAAACCCGGCTGCTGCGAGCGCTGCAATCGGGGCGCATCCGGCGTGTTGGCGGGCGTCAGGAAATTGCGGTCAACGTCCGCATTATCGCTGCCACCAACCGCGATTTGGCCCCGATGATTGCGGCAGGCACGTTCCGCGAGGATTTGTTCTATCGCCTCAACGTCGTGCCGATCGAATTGCCGCCGCTGCGCGAACGGCGCGAGGATATTGCCGCATTGGCGCAGCATTTCCTGACGCTGGCCGCCGAAGATGGCTTGCCGCGGCGTCAGATGACACCCGAAGCGATGGCGCAGCTCGAAGTGCGGAACTGGCGCGGCAATGTGCGCGAACTGCGCAATGTGGTGTACCGCCTCGCCCTGATGGCGCGCGAGGATCGGATTGATGCGAGCAGCGTCAGTGACATTATCGGTCAGGAAATTCCGGCTCCGAACCTAGCGGCAAACGGTGGGCAGGGCGGGTTTTCCGTCACTCTGGCGCAGTGGCTGGCTGACGAGTCTCCGCCGTCCGGCACGCTTTACCACCGCGCGTTGGCGGCGTTTGAAAAGCCGCTGATCGAATATGCGTTGGGCCGCACTGGCGGCAATCAGCTGCGCGCCGCCCAACTGCTCGGCATCAACCGCAACACCTTGCGCAAGCGGATTGGCGAGTTGGGGCTGGAGCCGGATCGCTTTTCGATCTTGCATATTTGCCACACCATTGTTGTAAGTAAGCAACGATGGATGATCCCTCACCGAGCACATTAGGCCTTACGCACTGGCAGCTGCCCCGCTGGTGGCGTCGGTTTGTGATCGCTGCGCGCCGGGCCAACGTGTTTCTGTGGCTTGAACTTGTGTCTATCGCGGCCTTGGTAGGGTCAGTGATCGCGACCTATTTTGCGTTCAATCGCACCGCTGCGTCGGATGGTTTTCTGCCAACCATGCAGGTTTCGGTCTTGCTGATGGCTACACTTGTGCCCGCGATGGCACTGCTGGTGCTGATCGGCCGACGATTGGCGCTGCGCCGCGCTGCGGGGAGCACTGCGCGCTTGCACGTCCGGCTCGTATTCTTCTTCTCGATGGTGGCCGCGTTACCCACTTTGCTGGTGGCGGGATTTGCCGCGTTCCTGTTCCAGACCGGGGTCGATTTCTGGTTCTCCGACGATTCGCGCGGGTTGATGGAAAATGCCAACGCGCTCGCGCAGAATTACTACGATGCCAACCAGCGCGACGTTGAACAGAACACCATCACGATGGCGACCGACATGCGCGACATCCTTGTGCGGGTGCCGATTACCGATCCGGATTTTCCGGATTTTTACGCCTATCAGGCGCAGGCACGCGAAATCTCCGAAAGCGCGGTTCTTCAGCGGATGCCAGATGGCAGCTTGCGCACGGCTGCAATCCTCAATCTGACCGAGGACAACAGCCCGCTCGAATTCAGCCGCGCCGCCTTGCCCCGGCTTGACCAAGGCGAGTTTGCCGTTGTCGCTGGCAGCCCTGAGCGGATCGAGGCCTTGGTGGCGATTGACCCTGATAGCGGGGTTTTCCTCTACAATGCCCGCACCACCGAAGAAAAGATGTTCAATTCCTGGGCGCGCGCGCAGTCGATTGTGACTGCCTATGGTCGGCTGACAAGCAGCGCACGAACCTTGCAACTGCGCTTCAACATTGCGCTGGTGACGGTCAGTCTGCTGCTCGTGGGGGTGGCGATCTGGTTCGCGCTGCGCTTTGCCGACCGGCAAGTGGAACCGCTCACCGATCTTGTGGCTGCCGCCCGCAAGGTTGGGCAAGGTAATTTTGCGCTGCGCCTGGAAGGACGCACGGGAGCGGATGAGATTGGCCTATTGAACCGCGCATTCAATCGCATGACCGCGCAGCTTGATAAGCAGACGCAGGCGCTGGTCAGCGCCAACCGCCAGATCGATGATCGCCGCGCCTTTACCGAAGCGGTGCTGGAATCGGTCACCGCTGGCGTGATATCGGTTGATGACAAGATGCGCGTGACGCTGATGAACTCATCGGCGCAGACACTACTGGCCCCGCAAGGGAGCATTCCGGGCGGCAATGGCATCAGCATGATCGGGCAATCGCTCGATGCGCTGGTGCCCGAATTGAGCCGCATGATTGCGGATGGAAAAGAACGGGCGATCATCACCCATGCCAAGGGAACCGAATTGTTGACGCTTGCGGTTACGGTCGCGCCGGGCACTAGCGGACATGTTATCACGTTCGAGGATATTACCCGGCAGCTGCTCGATCAACGGCAGGCAGCGTGGTCGGATGTTGCCCGCCGGATCGCGCATGAGATCAAAAACCCGCTAACACCCATTCAGCTCGCAACCGAACGGCTCAAGCGGCGGTATCGCACGCAGGTAGGTGATGAAGACCGAGACTTGTTCGATGAACTCACCAACACGATTGTCCGGCAGGTCGGCGATTTGCGCAAGATGGTGGATGAATTTTCATCCTTCGCCCGCCTGCCCAAACCTGTGTTCCGCGATGAAGATGCGCTTGATCTGGTGCGCCAGGCGGTGTTTCTGCAGGAAGTTGCGCATTCGGGCATTGCCTTCAGCGTCACATCTACAGAACTTGCCGATCGTGAATTGCGGTGTGATCGGCACCAGTTCGGTCAGGCGATGACCAATGTGCTCAAAAATGCGGTCGAGGCGGTCGAGGCGCGCGCGGCTGAAGCGCTTGGCCTCTATGCTGGCGAAATCGCGGTAACGATGCGCGATGCCGGTGATGCGATCGCCATCACTATCGAAGACAATGGCATAGGCCTGCCTAACGACCGCGAACGCATCACCGAACCCTATATGACCACTCGCGAAAAAGGCACCGGGTTGGGACTCGCCATCGTCAACAAGATCGTTGACGAACATGAAGGCGACATGAGCTTTGCCAGCACGCCTGCGGGCGGCACCCGTGTCACCTTGCGCTTTGCCCGCAATCCGCAACCTCTCGATGGCGGGGCAGTATGATGCTGACCCGACTGAAACCCGAATCTCAAGCCAAAGGACTGTGCCCATGGCGCTAGAAATCCTGATCGTCGACGACGAACGTGATATCCGCGAATTGGTGGCTGGCGTGCTCGGAGACGAGGGTTATGCCTGCCGCACCGCTGCCGATAGCACCGCAGCGCTTGCTGCGATCGATGAGCGCCGCCCCAGCCTCGTGCTGTTGGATGTGTGGTTGCACGGCAGCGCGATGGACGGGCTGGAACTGCTCGATGCGATCAAGGTGCGCGAACCGAACCTGCCGGTGATTATCTTTTCCGGCCACGGCAATATCGATACCGCGGTTGCGGCCGTCAGTCGCGGGGCGATGGACTTCATCGAGAAGCCGTTTGAGGCTGAACGTCTGCTGCTGCTGGTCGAACGCGCGACCGAGACTGATCGGCTCCGGCGTGAAAACAGCCGTTTGCGCGAAGGCAGTTGGGGCAGCGCCGAATTCACCGGCAATTCGCCAGCCATCAACGCGGTGCGCGCGACTTTGAAGCGGGTGGCGAGCACCGGCAGCCGTGTGCTGATCTCCGGCCCTCCCGGCGCGGGGAAAGAAGTCGCCGCGCGCCTGCTTCACGCCTGGAGCACGCGTGCCGACGGGGCGTTCGTGCTGGTCAATTCGGCGCGCATTACCCCCGAACGGTTCGAGCAGGAATTGTTTGGCGAGGAATCGGGCGGAAAGCAGGTGCGCCCCGGATTGCTTGAGTTGGCCGATGGCGGCACGCTTTACCTTGATGAAATTGCCGACATGCCGCTCTCCACCCAGGCGCGGATATTGCGGGTTTTGACCGATCAGAGCTTTGTGCGGGTCGGCGGCACGCGTCAGATCGGGGTGGACGTGCGGGTGGTGTCTTCGACCACGCGCGATCTGGCTGTGGAAATGGCCGAAAAGCGGTTCCGCGAAGATCTTTTCTACCGGCTCAACGTAGTGCCGGTGGCGCTGCCTTCGCTGGCGCAGCGGCGTGAAGACATCCCGGCTTTGGCCGAACATTTCTTCACCCGCTATTCGAACGATCAAGGGCTTGTCCCGCCCGATATCTCAACCGAGGCTATGGCGGCGCTTCAGGCCTATGATTGGCCCGGCAATGTTCGCCAACTGCGCAATGTGGTCGAACGAACGATCATCATGACTCCGCGTGACAAGCTTGGAGTGGTGGAACCCGACATGCTGCCGCCGGAGATTGTCGGCGGCCAGATCGGATTGGCCGGCGAAAGCCTGACCGCGATCATGGGAGTTCCATTGCGCGAGGCGCGCGAAAGCTTTGAACGTGAATACCTCACCATCCAGATCCGCCGGTTTTCGGGCAATATCTCCAGAACGGCGAGCTTTATCGGGATGGAACGTTCGGCCTTGCACCGCAAGCTGAAGCTGCTCGGCATGGTTGACCGGCGCGACGAGGACGATTGAACGACCGCGAGCCGGCGGAACCTCCTGCGAAATCAAGCCTTGTCGCTTTGCTGTGCAGTTGCCATTATGCAGTATGGCAACAGGTCGCGCTTTTTTATGCGGCCGAACGCCCAAGATCGCGGAGCGCAAAGGCACCGCCAAAAACAGGAGCAAAGACCATGACCAGCGGGCGAACGCTCACCCCTCGAATAATATCGCGCCCTGCCGCGCCAAGCGAAGCGCGCAGCGATGAAGGCGGCGGATCGGCAGGCCGCCAAGGCAGTCTTCAGGACGCTTTTCTCAATCTGCTGCGCAAGAACAAGATTCCTGTCACCATGTTTCTGGTGAAAGGCGTGAAATTGCAGGGAATTGTCACCTGGTTCGACAATTTTTCGATCCTGCTGCGCCGCGATGGACAATCGCAGTTGGTATACAAGCACTCCATTTCGACGATCATGCCCGGCCAATCGCTCGATCCCGCGCAGTTCGCGAGCCAATCTGGCGGTAAAAAGCAGAAAATGCTGCAAGATGTGTTCCTCAGCCGGGTGGCTGAAGCGCATGTCGAGGTTACGATGTTCCTGGTCAACGGCGTGATGTTGCAGGGCCGGATTGCTGCCTATGACCTGTTCTGCATGCTGCTCGAACGCGATGGCGCGGTGCAACTGGCCTACAAACACGCGGTTTCCACTATACAGCCCGTGGGCCCAGTTGATCTCATCGTTGATGATGACGATGATAACGGGGCAGGCGGCTGAGCTTCGATAGCGATCTTCAGGAAGAGGTGACCCGCGGCGCGCGGGCGCTGGTGCTGTGCCCGGATATTCGCGCGTTGCGCTATGATCTGGACGCAGCCGAACGCTTGGCCGAGGCGGAAGGGCTGGCGCTCGCGATAGGCGTGGTGATTGCTCATGCGGCGATCCTGCCCGTGCGGAAAATGCAACCCAACACCTTGTTCGGTTCCGGGCAGGTGCAGAATATCGCGGTTTGGTGCGAACAATACGAAGCCGACCTGGTGATCGTGGACGGCGCTCTCACCCCGATTCAGCAGCGTAACCTTGAAGACAAGTTGAAGCGCAAAGTGATCGACCGCACCGGCCTGATCCTCGAAATTTTCGGGGAGCGTGCCGCCACGGCGGAAGGCCGCTTGCAGGTTGAGCTTGCCCATCTCGATTACCAGCAGAGCCGCTTGGTGCGCAGCTGGACTCACCTTGAACGCCAGCGCGGCGGCTTTGGCTTTCTTGGCGGGCCGGGTGAGACGCAGATTGAGGCTGACCGCCGGATGATTCGCCAGCGGATGAGCCGGTTGCGCCGTGAACTTGAACAAGTGCGCAAAACGCGCACCCTCCACCGGGATCGCCGCGGCCGGGCGCCGTGGCCGGTGATTGCGCTGGTAGGCTATACCAATGCGGGCAAATCGACGCTGTTCAACCGGTTGACGGGCGCGGAAGTGATGATCGAAGACCTGCTCTTCGCCACGCTCGACCCGACCATGCGGGCGATCAGCCTTCCGGGTGTCGAAAAGGCAATCCTGTCCGACACCGTGGGCTTTATTTCCGACCTGCCAACGCAGCTGGTGGCGGCTTTTCGCGCCACGTTGGAGGAGGTGACAGCCGCGGACTTGATCTGCCACGTGCGCGATATGGCCAATCCCAGCCATGCGGCGCAGAAGAAGCAGGTCATCAACGTGCTCGGCGATCTTGGGGTGATCGATAAGGACACTGGCACAAGCGCCATTCCGATTCTTGAAGTATGGAACAAGTGTGACTTGTTAGATGCTGAACAGATTGAAGAATTGCGGAACTCGGTTGAGAGGCAGGGGGCGGTGATCCTGTCGGCTGTGACGGGGGAGGGGGTGGAGGCGCTTGAGGCTGAATTGGCCCGGTTGCTGACAGGCGGCGCGCGGGAAGTCGCGTTCATACTTCCGTTGAACGATGGCCGCCGGATCGCATGGCTCCACGCGCATGGCGATGTTCTGGCTGAAGAGGATGCGGGGGAAGGGGAGGATGGCCCGATGCGGCGCTTCACTGTCCGGCTCAACCCCAAGGAATTGGGGCAATTCGCTAGCCTGTCTGAGTAAGTAATTCTGATTATTCGGTCTTTTTAACCTGCTGCCACAACGCCTCTTGCCCGGCGAGTGACAATTTGGGGAAGTTCGGGCCGGCAATTGCCTCCATCGCCCGGAACCGACGTTCGAATTTGGCATTGGCAGCGCGCAATGCATCTTCGGCGCTGATCCCGTGGGCGCGAATGAAATTGACCACCGCAAACAGCAGGTCGCCGGCTTCTTCAAGCTTGTCCTGCTCTGAAGAGGCGGTGTTTAGTTCTTCGATTTCTTCGTGAATTTTGGCTTCGGAACCGGACGGATCGGGCCAGTCAAACCCGGTTCGCGCGGCCCGCTTCTGAAGTTTTTGTGCGCGCATTAGCGCGGGCAGCGCCAGTGCCACGCCGTCCAGTGCGCTCGTGACCCCTTTGGCGTTGCGTTCTTCGGCCTTGAGATCTTCCCAGCGTGTTTCGTCCATAGTCCCGCTGGCGTCGCCGAAAATGTGTGGGTGGCGGGCTTCCATTTTTGCGCTGATCGCGGCGGCAACATCGTCAAAGGCGAAATGTCCGGCTTCCTCGGCCATGCGAGCGTGAAATACGACCTGAAGGAGCAAGTCGCCGAGTTCATCTTTGAGATCGCCTATGTCACCACGCGTGATTGCATCAGCGACTTCGTATGCTTCTTCGATCGTATAAGGAGCGATGCTCGCGAAATCTTGCGCCAGATCCCATGCGCAGCCTGACTGCGGATCACGCAGGCGCGCCATGATTGCCAGTAAGTGGGAAATGGGAGACTGATTGGGGGTGTCGCTCATCCTGATCCTTGTCTCTGCAATTTAGACAAGACACTATTTCCGCTAGATAGAGATGTCACTGCCTGATGCAGCGGGGGCTGCGCGGAACCCCTCCATTTCGTGCAGCGTAGCCCCCGCTGGTGCGCTGTTCTGGCGATGGAAGACCCCGGACCCGCTGCGAAGGCAGCGGGCCCCCTCACATGCTCTCCAGCTGGAGCCGAACCGCTTCGATCGGTGTGAGCCGGGGTAGGGGAGGCCGACCGCGCTTGCGCTTGACCGGTTCTTCTCGTGGCGACTGCGGGTCAGGGAACATGTGCGCGCCTTGCGATCGGCGGCTTGGCTCGTTGAGATTGCGTCTCTTCGGCGGCAACTGCTCCTGGATCAGTTTCGCCATCACCAAGGCCGCATCGAGGTGCTTGTTCTCGACGATCGTCGCCTGGTTCACCTGCCGTATCTTGTCGAACACCCGATAGGGCAGAACGTCATCGCCGTACCGGATCTCCAGCCCGCCGTCAGGATACTCGCATACATCAACCCGCTTGCCCGCCAGAGGCCGGCTGACCTCGGTCGGATCGAGGATGATCAGCATCTTGTTGTAATGCAGCGTCAGCGCCCGGGTCACAGTACGCCGCTCACGCCAGACCATCGCCGCCTTGAGATCCTCATGCAGGGCGAGAGGACGGTGCACATCGCGCTGGTCAAACGGCGCCTTGGCAAAGCGCTGATTATACCGCGCCATATAGCCCGGCAGGAACGCGTTGGCCTCGGCAATGGTCGCAATGCCTTCAAGCCTCATCGCCTTGACCAGACGATCCTGCAACGTGCCGTTGGCGCGTTCAACCCGCCCCTTGGCCTGCGGCGAGTGGGCGCAGATGATCTCGATGTTGAGTTTCTCCAGCGCCCGCCCAAAATGGGTCATGCCATCGCCATTGGCCGAAGCCGTGTTGTTGCGGAACACGGTGTGCTTGTCGGAATAGAGCGCCACCGGCTTGCCATGCGCCTCGATATAGGCGGCCATCGCATCCATGTAGGCAAAAGTGCTCTCACTCTCGACCATCCTCAGCTGCATCAACTCGCTGGTCGCATCATCGATAAACACCAAGAGCGTGCTCTGCGGCCCGCGATCTTCGAACCACCAGTGTTTTGAACCATCAACCTGGATCAGCTCGCCGCGGCAGTCCCGCCGATAACGCGGCTGATAGGGGCGCGGCCGGCGCGCATCACGATCCTTCCAAAGGCCAGCCTGAATCATCCACTTACGCAGCGTCTCGCAGGAGACCGTTATCCCATGGCGTTCAATGAGATACTCACGCGCCAAGGTAGGACCGAAGTCGTGGTAGTGCTCGCGCACGAGTCCGACGATCTGTTCTCGGAACGCATCGCTATGGCGCCGGTTGCTGGGTCTGCCGCGCTTGCGAGAGATCAAGCCGGCCGCGCCATCGCTCCGCAGCCGGTCAAGCAGTCGGAAGACCTGGCGACGCTTCAGCCCGAGCAATGCAGCCGCATCCTCAACCCGAAGTTCGCCGCGCTCGACCCGCATCAACGTATCAAAGCGTGAAAGCTCGCCATGGCTCATTGCCAACACCGTCATAGAAGCGTTCTCCCATCCGCCGGGAGAACCATGCCACCGTTACTCCGCTGGAAGACGCCCGAGGGTGTCATCTCTATCTAGCAGAGGGGTGTCATTTCTATTTAGCGCCTACAATCCTCAAGATGGATAATATACATTATGTAAATAGCAACACCACAACTGTCCATGTACATTGTGTCCAGTGTGATGCTAAAACGCTTGCGGTCGCGGGGGTCTTTCAACAGTATCAGCGACCGTGTCCACTTCGTTCGCCACGACGCCTTGGCAGGCTGCGCGCATCGAAATGCCCGGCGGTCGCCGGTCGTGGACGGTATTGGATGATGATGGCGACGTCGTCGAGTGCCTTCGTCGCTGGATCGTCCATCTCGAGCAGACCCATGCGTCGCCGAACACGATCCGCGCTTATGTTCGCCATGTCGTCGACTTCGCGAACTTCCTTGGTGCCAATGGTGCCGAAATCCATGAAGCCACGGTCGCGCTGTACGACGGCTTCCTTGCCTGGCGGCTTGCCCGGCGAAAGGATGCCTTGCCGAGCCCGCGGCTGATCCTGCTGCGAAAGCCGGAAACGCGGGTTCTGGCGCCATCGACGCGCAACCAGATCCAGTTGGCGATCAAATCGTTCTACCGCTTCTATAATGGCACCGACGACTTCGCGATCGATACGGCCGAGGTCACGAAAGCCTATGACGGGCACCCGATCTACAAGCCGTTCCTCGAACATATCAGCCAGCGCCGCACGACGCGGCGCAAGGACCGTTATCTCTCGGGCGATCCCGGCCGGGTGCAGCAGCAGGTGCTTAAAAGGCGGCTGACGCCGAGCGAGGTCCTGCGACTGATCGATGCGTGCGGGCTTGCGCGCGACGCGTTCCTGATCGTGCTGCTCTACAATACCGGTCTCAGGATCGGCGAAGCGCTGGGCCTGCGGCATGTCGACATCGACCTGGCTGACAAGGTTGTTTGGGTTGTTCCGCGCGAAGAGAATGCCAACGGCGCCCGTGCCAAATCCGGGCGGACACGCGGCGTGCCAGTCCACGACTACGTGCTCAACATGTACGTCGATTATCTCACCAGCGACGAATATCTGCCGGCCTTCGAATCCGGTGCCGAGTACGTCTTCGCCAATGTGAAAGCCGGCGTCATTGGGCACGCCATGAGCCTGTCCTATGCCCAAAAGCTTGCGGGCCTGCTGGAACAGCGCACGCATATTGCCTTCAACTGGCACATGTTCCGCCACAGCCATGCGTCCGAAGCGATCGCGGCGGGCTACAGCCTGCTCGAAGTGGCCGATCGCCTTGGCCATGCCAGCCCACAGACAACGGCCGCCTTTTACCAGCACCTGTTCGCGTCGGAAATCCGCAGGCTTTACCTGACGGGTCCCGATGAGGTGCATGAAAGACTTGAGAAACTTCGCGAGGCTGAGCTTCTCGGAAAGGACATGCGATGGGCATGACACCGCTGGCACTCGTCGGCGGCACACCGCACGATACCGATCGCTACAGCAACTGGCTTGAGGCTCGGCTCGGGGACGTGTCCCCTCTCCTCGTCGAGAATCCTGTTTGGTCAGACGCCATAATGAACGAGGTGTTCGGCCATCCATGGTTGAGCCAGACATACGCAAGCCTACCACTTGGCGCCGCGGTTCCGGTGCTGACCAACGAAATCAAGGCCTACCTCGCGGCATCGGTGCTCGACGATCGTAAGGCGGACGCCCACTGGTTCCAGCGCCGGATCCCGGTGATCCGATATCTGGTCGCAGAAGGCGAAAGCCTGCTTCAGCATTTTGGAGCGGGCTGTCTCGCGGACATCCCCCACCCCAACTTCGGATTGTCAGATGGTGACGGTTCTGCGAGAACGAAGTGCCACAACGATACCGCACTGGGTCTATACGCTGCTTGGTACGGCGCGAACTATGGGCGGCGGAGGCAGAGCCAGACCCGCCACTGGATCCGGGATGGAAAGGTCGTCACCACCCAGTACCGGTCGCCGGAAGTGCAGCTGTTCGGCGACATCCATCGCTTCTCGATCATCAATCGGGCGCAGATGGCACCGATGCATGACCGCAACATCATCCTGCTCAACGATCTCTACAGTGAGGAGGACACGCGCTTCCGCGACCGGCAGCGGCAGAGCGATACCTATCTGAACTTCCTTTGCTTCGAGCCGTGGCTGCGCCCACCGATGCGCAGCTTCCTGCTCGACAAGGTGACGCATGGCGAGCTTGCGCCAGGGACGGTATCGGGAATGCAGTCGCGGCTGCGGCAATTTGCGCGGTTCCTCCGTGAAGATGGTGTTGTTGATCCCGGGCAGATCAATGAACTGACGATGGAGCGTTACCTCGCCTGGGGAAATGCTCGGCAAGCCACGGGCAAGAACTGGTACACCGACATCGTCCAGCTCCTGCGCGCGGCGCCAGTCCTCCTGCCAGGACAATGGCCGCGGATCGCGCTCGACAAGCGCGCAGCGCGGCGGATCCGCTACAAGCAGGCGCCGGATGACCCGCGCAACCGGCTTTACGCATCGCGCGAGGGCGCCAACCGGGCGGCTCCGTCGGAAGCACTGGCCGCCATGGTGGCCAAGCTCGACGAACTACCCGCGCCGATCCCTGCGATCTTCATGATCGGCATCACGACCGGCGCGCGGGCCGAAGACCTGCATGCCCTGCTCTTCGACTGCCTGCGGCCCGATCCGCACGACAAGCGGTTCATGCTGTTCACGTTCTGGCAGAATAAGGTCAGCCGCTGGAATACCAAGCCCTTGCTGGTCACCGATCCGGCGCACCAGGCTATGATCGAGCTGATCGAGGCCCAGCGGGATCGCGTCCGGCAGCGTTACGGCAGCGCGACGAAATACCTGTTCCCGGTCTTCTACGGCAAGCGCGAGTCGTTCCTCGGCTACAACTGGACCTTGCAGGAACTCAGGATGCTGTGCCTCAGGCACGGGATCGTCGATAACGAAGGCAAGCCGTTCGACTTCTCGTGGCATCCGCTGCGCCACCATCGCGGGACGCAGATGGCGGCCGAAGGCCACGACATCCTGAGCATCATGTTCGAGCTCGGCCATGCCTCGCCTGATATGGCGTCGATGTACGTCAACAAGCGTCTCGACCTCAAGAAGAACGCCTTGCTGCGCAAGGGTGGCGGCCAGTTCTTCACGATCGCGGGCAAGGTCGACGAAGCGGTCAGCGATCTCCTGCTGCGCAAAGAAACCATGCTGGCCACGCGGGTCTGCGGCGGCGCCTGTACGCTGCCAGGGCAACTCGGCGAATGGTGTGAGCACGCCCATGCCTGCCTGACCTGCCGGTTCTTCCGCGCCGATGGCGACGACGTGGAGCACTTCCGCTGCGAGCGGGCCGGACTTTACGCCGCGATCGAAGGCCTCGAGCAGAAAGCGCAGAACTACGAGGAAGGCGGGCAGACCCGCATGGCCGACATCACGCGCAAGCGCCTGCAACGCAACAAGGATGCAGTCACCAACACCGACACCATCATCCGCTCCATCGAGGAGCACGGTCTCTACAAGGGTGAAAAGCAACGCTACAGGCCGGCCGCTGCTCGGGAGGAAGTGACGTCATGACCATGGGACCGGATCTGCGGATCGCAACACTTAACGATGCCCGCAGCCGTCGTAGCGCTGAAAAGCGCGCCGCGGTCGACGATGCGATCATACGGCTGCGCGACACCAGGCAGGCTGTGACGTTCGTCTCGGTTGCCCGTGAAGCAAAGGTCAGCCGCCAGTACCTCTACAATAACTTCGCCGACGAGATCGGCGAGGAACGCGTCGAAACCCGCGCGGAAACCGAGGTCATAGACGGCAAGAAGGTCCCGCTGCGAACACCCGAGGAATATCGGCACATCGAAGCGGCACTCCGCAACAAGATCGAGCGTCTTGAATCCGAACTCAGGGATGCCCGCGCCGAAAAGGCCAAGGCGGATCGCACGGCCGAACGGGAGCGCGGTAAGGCCGAACACTGGCGCCAGCTCTACACGGCTGTCCTGGCGCGCCTATCACCAAGGCAAGCACCTGCCCCGCTGCCGTCCACCGACGACTGAACCGTCACGCCTCAATCGGGTTACGATCAAGAGAGTTGGAAGTGAGCCGCCTACGGCGTCTTGCACTTCCAACTCTCTTGATCGTCCAAATTTTGGGTGAAACGCAATGGACAGGCATAGTGCCATCAATCCATTGAAATTAAGCTATAAGACATAAAATGGTGCTGATATATGTAAAATCTAAATCAGTGCGCTGGTAGTGTTCCGCGCAATCATGAACCACTCCGCCAGCAGGTAAAGACCAAGGAAAATGGCAATCCATACCAGCGCCATCTTGACCATCTGACTCCACTTGAGCCGGTAGGATGCGAGACCTGCGCCAACCAGGATCAACCATCCAATGCTCGCGATGATCGGCAACATCAGTTCTGGGTTCATGCGACAATCTCCAACCCGTCGTATCCCACCACCACGAAGTCTGGAACTTCGTTGGACAGGCTGCGGTAATCCATGCTTTTGTCGAGGTGGCTTAACACTACGCGCCCAGCCTTGCACTTTTCGCCAAACTGGATCGCCATCGCAAGATGCGCATGGGTTGGATGCGGTTCACGGCGCAGACAATCACTCACCAGAATGTCGACACCGTAAAATAGATTGATCATTTCATCAGAAATAGCACTAAAATCCGTGGCATACCCGATGGACTTGCCATCAGCTTCAAATCTGTAGCCTGTTGTCTCACCACCGCCATGTTCCATCTGGCACCAATCCACTCCGAACCCAGCGATCATCCGCAAACGATCAAGCGTGTCGAGGGTGCAGATCGTCGGATAACCATCCTGCCCGGCAAAGACATAGCCGAACCGTTGCCGCAACCGCCGCACGGTTTCAGTTTCGGCAAACGCCGGGATCGGCCCCGCACGGCCAAATCGCAACGCCCGCAAGTCATCGATCCCGTGGCAGTGATCGGCGTGATCATGCGTCCAGAAAACCGCGTCGATGCTATCGATCCGGTTGGCCAGCAACTGCGCACGGCAATCGGACGATGTGTCGATCAGCAACCGCCTGCCATCATTGCTTTCCACCAGGATTGAAACCCGCGTCCGGCGGTTGCGCGGTTCGTCAGGGTCGCAATCGCCCCAGTCGCCCGCCCCGTCTGGCCCACCGAGCCGAGGCACCCCGGTCGAGGTGCCAGAGCCGAGCATCACCAGTTTCACAGACCTGCTTTCTGGAACAGCTGCGTGAAATTGGCGGTGGTCTGCTCTGCCAGAGCCTGCGTCTCGGTTCCACGCAAATTAGCGATGAAGGCCGCCGTATCAGCAACATAGGCCGGTTCACACACGCGCCCGCGATGCGGAACGGGGGCCAGGAACGGGCTGTCAGTCTCAATCAGCAGCCGGCCTTCAGGAACAGTCGCTGCAACGTCTTGCAAGGCCTTGGCATTCTTGAAGGTTACGATACCCGATAGCGAGATTGTCAGACCCAGTTCCAGCACCTTCGCCCCGAATTCGGCCGAAGCGGTGAAGCAGTGGATCAGCGCCGGAAACGTCCCCCTCACCATCTCATCGGCAAGGATCGCAAAAGTATCATCCTCGGCATCACGGGTGTGGATGATCAGCGGCAACTGCGTTTCGCGCGCGACATCAATATGCATCCGGAACAGGCGCTGCTGCGCACCGCGATCCGAATGATCGTAGTAGTAATCGAGGCCTGTCTCGCCAATCGCGATCACGCGGGGATGCTCGGTCGCGGCCAGCAAGGCTGCGCGGCCCAGATCCTGATGCGCGTCGGCCTCGTGCGGGTGGATGCCGACGCTGGCGAAGACATCGGCCTCGCGCACAGCGGTTGCGACCACCTGATCCCACTCGCTTTGCCGGGTCGAGATATTGAGGAACGCCCCTACCCCCGCCGCGCGCGCGCGGGCGAGCACGCCCGCCTGATCTTCGACCAGACCTTTGTATTCAAGGTGGCAGTGGCTATCGATCAGCATCAGTCGCTGGTCGCTTCATCGATCGGCAGTTCAAGCCGGGGGAACAATGGCGTCGGCGGGGCGACTGTGAAGCAGCTACTGACAAGACGGCCAAACCAGTCGGGGTCGGAGAGCGCGGCATAGCTCCGCTCGTCTTGCGGGATACCGAGCTGGTCGAGCAGCGCAGCAGCTTTTCCGGGTACGACGGGTTGGATTGCGATGGTGAGTGTTCGCAATTGACGGAAAAGTGTTGTCAGAACCGCGCTCATTCGCATTGGATCGGTTCTTTTAAGCGCCCAGGGTGCCTGCTCGTCGACATACTGATTGCAAGCATAGACTGCGCGAAGCCAATCCTCGATGCCAACCGAAAATGATAACTGTTCGAACGCTCTTGGCAGCAAATTGCGGGCAGCATCATTAACTGTGCCTTCAAGATCAATGTCAGCCTGTTGGGGACTGTAATTGCTCGCAAGGATGCCATCCATGTTCTTCACGATCATCGACAGAGTGCGCTGGGCAAGATTGCCGAAACTGTTTGCCAGTTCCGCATTGGCGCGCAAAACAATGGCTTCAGGCGAATAGCTGCCGTCTTGTCCGAAGGCGACTTCACGCATCAGGAAATAACGCAAGGCGTCGACCCCAAACCGTTCGGCCAATTCCAACGGATCAGTGACGTTGCCAAGCGATTTCGATTCCTTCTGTCCGCGATTGAGCAGGAAACCATGGCCGAACACCTTTTTGGGCGCAGGCAGCCCGGCGCTTTCGAGGAATGCGGGCCAATAAATTGAATGGAAGCGCACAATATCCTTGCCGATCAGATGCAGATCGGCAGGCCAGAACGTGCTCATGCCGTTCGGAATATCATCGGGATAGCCCAGCCCCGTGATGTAATTCGTGAGCGCATCGACCCACACATACATCACGTGATCGTCGCTGCCGGGCACCTTGACCCCCCAATCAAAACTGGTGCGGCTGACAGACAGATCGCGCAGGCCCTGTTCGACAAAGGCGATCATTTCATTGCGGCGGCTTGCGGGTTCAAGAAAACCGGGCGTGCGCAGCAGCCCAAGCAGGTAGTCCTGATACTTCGACAGGCGGAAAAACCAGCTTTCCTCGACCGTCCATTCAACCGGGGTGCCTTGCGGGGATAGTTTTTCACCGCCCTCGCCCGCGACCAATTCGCCTTCGTCGTAATAGGCTTCGTCGCGGACTGAATACCAGCCTTCATAGCGGTCAAGATAAAGGTCGCCCGATGCTTCCATCGCCTGCCAAATGGCCTGGCTGGCGCGGTGATGATCGGGCTCAGAGGTGCGGATAAACCGGTCATACGACACATTCAAAGCATCGCACATCTCACGGAAATAGCCCGACATTTCATCAGCCAGATCGCGCGGGCTACGGCCCTGTTCCTCGGCCTTGCGCGCCATTTTCAATCCGTGTTCGTCAGTCCCGGTCTGGAACCGGACGGTGCGACCCCGGAGCCGCTGGAAACGGGCGATGACATCGGCCGCGATCGCTTCATAGGCATGGCCGATATGCGGCCGCCCGTTGGGATAGCTGATGGCGGTGGTGATGTAGAACGGGCGCGGGTCAAGGTCAGCCATGGGCCGGTTCGCTAGCGGGAGCGGCGGCGACAAGCAAGCTGCCGATCTCGAACGGGAGCAGCCCGGGATCGAAATTGGCGGTGGGCGCCTCCGCGGCAAGGCTCACTAAAGCGGCGTGGGTGTCGATCAGTCGCGCGCGTTGCGCGGAATCGCCATTCTCGCGCGCGGCGCGGGCGACCAGCGCCTGCGCCAGATCAAACACCGCCTGCACGCGTTCACGATCCGCGCGCGGCCCGATCAGCCGCGCCAGTTCGCCGCGTTTAGCAACGCCGCTTTCACCGCCGGAAATCAGCGCGGCGATTGCCCGCGAAACCGGTGCCAGATCCTGCGCGGCAAACCGCATTGCTGAACCGAACGAGCCGTCCGCCGCGGCAATTGCCCCCGGATCGGGCGGCAGCCCTGCATCCTCCAGCATCGTGGCCAGATCTGCATCGCTCAACATCGGAAAACGCAAAGTTCGGCAGCGCGAACGGATCGTCGGCAGCAGCCGCGCCGGGCGGTGGGTGACGAGCAGAAAGAACGTCCCTGCGGGCGGTTCCTCAAGGCTTTTGAGCAGCGCATTGGCGGCGGCTTTTTCCAGATCATCGGCAGGATCGATGATGATCGCACGCCGCGCGCCCAAGGTGGGCCGCGTGTTCAGCCGTTTCTGCATCGCGCGTATCTGCTTGATGCGAATCGACCGCGCGAGGTCGAACGGCTTGCCTTCGGCCTGTGCTTTCTCGCCCTTATCGTCTTTGGGGCCATAGGTGAGCACGATGATATCGGGGTGCGCGCCTGCGGGTTGCGGAACACCCGGCTCAGCCACCAGCGCGCGCGCGGCGGCCATGGCGAAGTCACGCTTGCCCAACCCTGCCTTGCCCGCGAGCAGCCAGCCGTGATGCATCCGTTCACCCGCAATGGCATCGCGCCATTGCCGCCATGCCTCACCGTGGTTGGGCCAGCGGGTCATGCGCGAGGGCTTTCGATCAAGGGAGCGACAGCGGCGAGGACGCGGTGATGCACGGCCAACGGATCACCGATGGCATCAATCCGGGCGAAGCCTTTGGGGGCCCGTTCTGCCAACGCGCGGAACGCGGCGGCCACTGCGCGATGATAATCTGCTGGCCGACCGCCAATTGCATCACTGGTATCGCCATCGCGCGCAGCGAGGCGCGCGGCAAGCGCGGCTTCATCGCCTTCCAGCAGGATCACCAGATCAGGCCGCAATCCGCCGCTGCCGAAATTATGCAAGCCCAGGATCGCGTCATCGCCCAGTCCGCCTGCTCCGCCCTGATAGGCGCGGCTCGAATCGACAAAACGATCACATAGCACCCATTCGCCGCGCGCCAGCGCCGGACGGATGAGGTTGGCCACGTGATCAGCCCGCGCCGCAGCAAACAGCAGCGCCTCAGCCTCCGCAGTCCAGCCCGCACCGGGCGGTGACAGCAACAAATCGCGGATCGCCTCGGCCCCCGGCGTGCCGCCCGGTTCGCGGGTGGTGACGACCGTCAGCCCGCGCGCCCTGAGCGCTTCGGCCAGCAGCCGCGATTGGGTAGACTTGCCCGCCCCTTCCCCGCCCTCAAACGCGATGAATGCGCCGCGCCCAGTGGTCATGCAAACAGTCCCGCGATGGCGTTGAATATGCGGTCAAGCGGGCCAGCGGAGGCGACCGCTTCGGCAGTGAACAGCGGGATCGTGGCGCGCGCCATGCCGGGAGCGGTCACTTCCAGCACCGCAACCTGCTCTCCGGCTGCGAAAGGCGCACGCAGCGGGCCTTCATAGCGGATCGTCGCGGTCATCTCCCCCCTCATGCCGCGTGGCAGGTTGATCACCACTGGCCCGCGCGCGACCAGCGGGACGCGGCGTGCCGAACCATCCTGCACCCGCGCGGTGCCCACAACTGCGCCTGCGTCAAACAACTGCCGACGCTCAAATGCGCTAAAGCCCCATTCAATGTAAGACCGTGCCAACCGCCCGCGCAGCCTGCCATTCTCTACCCCCGCCAGAACCAGCACCAGCCGCTGTCCATTGCGCTGCGCCGTGCCGAGATAGGAAAAGCCGGATTCATTGGTGAATCCGGTCTTGATCCCGTCCGCCCCGGCAATCCGCCCGATCATCGGATCGTGATTGATCTGCGCGATACCTTTGTAATCGAAGCCCATGCGTCCGATGTAATAACCGAACTTGTCAGGGTGGCGCGCAATTATGGCGCGGGCCAGCGTCACCAGATCATTGGCTGTGGTGAAGGTGCGCCCTTCGTCGGGCCAGCCATTAGGGGTGCCGAAATGGCTCCCTGTCATTCCCAGCGCCAGCGCGGTGCGGTTCATTTCGGCTGTCCAAGCCGCGATTGATCCTGCCTGCTCGGTTGCCAGCACCACCGCGCCATCATTGCCCGAGACATTGGCAATGCCGATCAGCAGATCATCGACCCGCACCTGTTCATTGATGTCGAGAAACATCGTCGATCCCTTGCGCCGCCAATCACGGGCGATCGCCGGGGTCATCGTGAATACCTGCGCCGGATCAAGCTTCCCCGCTTCAATCAGCTCGAACGCGAGATAGAGCGTCATCACCTTGGTCACCGATGCCGGAATGAAGCGGCGGTCAGGATTGCGGGCGTGGAGCACTTGCCCGTTGCTGAGGTCAACCAGCAGCGCCACAGGGGCTTCATTGGCACGTGGCACTGCGGGCACAATCGCGCCACTTTCAGACTTGGGCACCTGCGCGTGGGCAGGAACGGCAACAAGCGCCGCCGAAAGGGGCAGCAGCAGGGCAGCGTATCGGGACAGGATCGAGGTTTTCACAGCGGCGGCTATAGCCCCGCGCCCTGCGCTTGGCGAGGCACCGGCCCTGTTCAGTTCACGATTTCGTCAGCCAGCAACCCGACGCTCATCGCGTAATAGCTTGAGCAGTTATATTCGAGGATCGCGCGGTAATTGCCGGTCAGCAGCCATGCAGGCGTTCCGGGGCCATCGGGCTGGAACAGTGACACCATGACGTCATCGGCCAGTCCGCGCTGCGCCACCACGCCAAGCGCACGCCATTCGGCCACGGTCATCCAGCGGCTCAGGCGTTCATGCACGCGCGGGCATTGCGGCGCGGTGATGCGGGTGCGGTAGGCGTTGACATCGAACCCGCCTGGAATCGCCGCGCGCACGCCCCATGGCTGGCCCGGCCGCCATCCAGCGTCGCGGAAATAGTTGGCGATCGAGGCAAAGGTATCAGCCCGATTGGTGAAAATATCGGCGCGTCCGTCCCCATCGCCATCGGTGGCAAGGCGCAGATAGACCGATGGCAGAAACTGCGGATTACCAAACGCCCCTGCGTAGCTGCCCACCAATTGTGAGCGGGGATAGCCCTTGTCCGCCACCTTCATCAACGCGACGAATTCACCCGCGAACAGTTCACGCCGCCGCCCTTCCCACGCCAAAGTCGCAAGGCTGCGGGACAGATCAAAGTCGCCCTTGATCCGGCCATAGCTGGTTTCGTGCCCAAAGATCGCTACGATGATTGGCCCCGGCACGCCATATTCGCGCTCGATCCGGGAAAGCAGATCGCGGTGCTGTGCAAAAACTGCCTGCCCGCCGTCGATTCGTGCGGTGTTGACATGGGTGGCGATGTAATTCGACATCGGCGGGTAGCCGCGCGTGGTGGCGCTGCCTGGCTGGTTCTGATCGAGCTGGATCACGCGGTCATTGGGGGTGAGACCGGCGGTCATCCGCTCGATCGTCGCCTCGCTCACGCCTTCCCCGCGCGCGCGCGCTTTCAGCAGTTCGAGGTAAGCATCAAAGCTGAGCGGGTCACTGGCTCCCATTTGCGCAGACGCCGGAGCATTGGCAGGCGGCGCACCGATCATGGCAAGCGCGGCAATGGCAAGGGCGGCGGCAGGGAGTAGGCGTGGAATCATGCCAACAGGAATGTCACACCTTGCCTGAATACCCAACAACCGAAGTGGGATGACTTGGGCGTAAACTATGGTTATGGGCGCGTCGCAAGCGGACAGGTGGCCGAGTGGTTTAAGGCAGCGGTCTTGAAAACCGCCGTAGGTGCAAGCCTACCGTGGGTTCGAATCCCACCCTGTCCGCCACCGGCCCATCCCCCACTGGCCACTGATCGCCGACAAAGATAAAGAAATACCTTGGCTTAGTCGCCGATTCGGGTCCCACGCCATCCCTGTCAGTTCTCGGGCGTCCGATTGGATTTGTGGGATTTTCTGTGGGAGAATGACCGGGTTATGGGAAGGCTTTCTGCAACAGCTGTAAAGGCGGCATCGCGACCGGGAAGAATCGGTGATGGCGATAGTCTGTATTTGGTAGTAACAAGGTCCGGGACCAAGAGTTGGATGGTTCGGGTCCAGAAACACGGAACACGGCGTGATTTTGGGCTAGGGAGCGCTTCGAAGGTTTCGCTGGCAGTAGCTCGAGAGCGGGCGCGCGAGATTCGCACCTGGGTTGAGGTGGGCTCGATCCGCTGTTTGAGCGCATGAAGGCACTTTGAGCGCATGAAGGCACAAGGTGTGCCGACGTTCCGCGAGGCAACTGCCAAGATGCTGGCCCAGCACCGCAAGACCTGGCGCAACGAAAAGCACGAGGCGCAGTGGCTACGCACGCTTGAGGCTTATGTGTTTCCTCATCTCGGCAATGTTCAGGTCAGCGAGATCAACGGTCCGATGATAAGAAACGTGCTGGCCGAGATCTGGCTGGCCAAGCCCGAGACCGCGCGGCGAGTGCGCCAGCGGATCGGCACCGTGCTCGACTGGGCCTATGCCTCTGGCTACCGCGACACCGAGGCGGGCGATCAGCAAGGGGTTGCCGCGCCAACCCAAGAAGGAGGGGCATTATGCGGCCATGCCTTATGCCAAGGTGCCCGCATTCATTCCGAGGCTGAGAGAACGCGAGAGCTACAGCCGCCTGGCGCTGGAGGTTGCGATTCTGACTGCAGCACGATCGGGCGAGGTGCGCATGGCGGCCTTCTGTGAGTTTGATCTGGATGAGAAACTGTGGACGATCCCTAAGGGTCGGATGAAGGCTAACCGCGAGCATGTGGTGCCGCTATGTGCCCGCGCTATCCGGATTATCGAGCGTTGCACGGAACTGCGCGTGCGCAATTGCGATCTGGTGTTTCCGGGAATGAAGCTGCGCGCACCGATGTCGGACATGACGCTGACCAAATTGCTACGCGAGATGAAGGAGCCTTAGAGCCTGATCCGAAATTAAGTTGAGTAGTGTCAGTTAGTTAGCTTGACGCCACTCCAAGTCGCTGATTCTGAGGTTTTGCAACGAACCAAGGA
>PHEB01000005.1 GCA_002842735.1 Alphaproteobacteria bacterium HGW-Alphaproteobacteria-7
GTGCGGGCGCTCCCGTGCAGAATCTGTCCCATAGCGCGTCCTTCCATTGATGGCTGAATATTACACCATCAAATGCCGGGACTAAACATCTAGACCCCCTCTAGACCCCCTCTAGGCTGGCCTTAGACCCCCTCTAGGCTGGCCTTGGCCAATGTTTCACGTGAAACATTCAGGCATCAAACCCCAGACTCTCCGCCACCGCCGCATTGACGATCCGGCCCTTGTGCACATTGAGGCCGGGGGCAAGATGCGGGTCATCTTCGCAGGCCGTGATCCCCTTGCTCGCCAGCGCCAGCCCGAACGGCAGGGTGGCATTGTTGAGCGCATAGGAACTCGTCAGCGGCACCGCGCCGGGCATATTGGCGACGCAATAGTGGATAATCCCGTCAACCTCGTAAGTCGGGTTTTCGTGGGTGGTGGCGTGCGAAGTTTCAAAGCACCCGCCCTGATCAATCGCCACATCCACCAGCACCGCGCGGCGCTTCATATCGGGCAGCATCGCGCGGGTAATCAGGTGCGGCGCGCTCGCCCCCGGGATCAGCACTGCGCCGATCACAACGTCGGCCTGCGCGACCGCCTGTTCGATTGTTCCGGCAGTGGAAAATCGGGTGATGGCGCGGCCTTGGAACATCTCGTCAAGCTGGCGCAGGCGCGGCAGCGAACGGTCAAAAATCTCCACCGTCGCGCCCAGCCCCACCGCCATGCGCGCCGCCTGAGTGCCGACCACCCCGCCGCCGAGCACCACCACGCGCGCAGGCAGCACGCCGGGCACCCCGCCCATTAAGGTGCCGCGCCCGCCGGTGTTCGCCCGCAAGGCCAGCGCCCCCGCCTCAATCGCGAGCCGCCCGGCGACCTCGCTCATCGGAGCGAGCAGGGGCAAGCCGCCGCCGGGGCCAGTGACGGTTTCATAGGCAACCGCCGAAACGCCCGATTGCATCAGGCCGCGCGCCTGATCGGGATCGGGGGCCAGATGCAGGTAGGTGAACAGGATCTGCCCTTCGCGCAGTTGCACCCATTCGCCGGGTTGCGGTTCCTTGACCTTCACCACCATATCGGCGCGGGCGAAGACTTCGGCGGCGCTATCGACCACTTCGGCCCCGGCTTTGCGGTAGGTGTCATCATCCTTGTCGATGCCCAGCCCAGCGCCGGTTTCAACGATCACCCGGTGCCCGGCGGACACATATTCGCGCACGGCTTCGGGGGTGAGACCGACGCGGAACTCGCTCGGCTTGATTTCCTTGGGAACGCCGACCAGCATGATTCTCTCCTCGCGATGCAGCGGAAACGTCGCTAGTGTAGGCGTAATAAAATTACAAGTTCGCGCAAGGTCGATTGCAAGCCAGGAGCCGCCCCATGACCGCCCATCCCCCCCAATATCCCACCGTCAAAATGCTCATCAACGGCGAATGGATCGCCGCCGGAGAAGCGGGCGCGATGGATGTGGTGAACCCGGCCACCGGGCAGGTGATCGGGCAGTGCCCCAAGGCATCACCCGCGCAGCTCGATGCCGCAATCACCGCCGCCGACGAAGCCTTCGTTACGTGGAGCAAAACCCCCGGCGCACAGCGTTACGCCATCCTGCGCCGCGCCGCCGAACTGCTGCGCGAACGTGCGCCTGCCATCGCCCACACCGTCACAGCCGAAATGGGCAAACCGCGCGCGCAGGCCGTGGGCGAAATCACCGCGTCGGGCGACATGATCGACTTCCTTGGTGAAGAGGCCAAGCGGCGCGGCGGGCGGTTGATCCCGGCTCGCAGCGATAGCGTGATTGCCCAGACCGTGACCCACGAACCGGTCGGCCCCTGTGTGCTGCTGACCCCGTGGAACTTCCCCGTCAATCTGCCCGCCAAGAAGATCGCAGGCGCGCTGGCGGCGGGGTGCACTGCGATCCTGAAGCCTGCCGAAAACACCCCTGCATCGGCGCAATTGCTGGTCGAATGCTTTGTCGATGCGGGCGTGCCGAAGGGGGTGCTGAACCTCGTTTTCGGCGATCCCGGCCCGGTGTCCGAACACCTGATCGCCGCACCGGCCATCCGCAAGGTCAGCTTCACCGGATCGACTGCAGTGGGCAAGCATCTGGGCGCGCTGGCGGCTTCGCACATGAAACGTTTTACCCCCGAACTGGGCGGCCATGCCCCGGTGATCGTCAGCAAACACGCCGATCTTGACCGCGCGGTGGCGGCCTGCGCGGCGACCAAGTTCCGCAATGCCGGGCAGGTCTGCGTTTCGCCCACGCGGTTTCTGGTGGCGCGCGAGGTCTATGACCGCTTCGTTGCCGAATTCGCCGCGCGCGCGGGCAAGATGAAGGTCGGCGATCCGGGGGCGGATGACAGCGTCGACATGGGGCCGCTCGCCCACGGACGGCGGATTGCGGCGATGGAAGCGGTGGTTGCCGATGTTAGCAGCTTGGGGACAGGCAATCGCGGCGAGGTTGTCACCGGAGGATCAGTCATCGCAGGCAGCGGGTTCTTCTTTCAGCCCACCGTGATCGCCAACCCCGCCCCCGACAGCCGTTTCATGACCGAGGAACCCTTTGGCCCGATTGCCGGGATCGTCCCGTTTGACGCTATCGAAGACGCGGTGCGGATCGCCAATAGCCTGCGCTATGGATTGGCCGCCTATGCCTTTTCAGGCGACCTCGACGAAGCGCACTATCTTGGGCGGGCCTTGCGCGCGGGCATGGTGGGGATCAACCAATTGATCGTATCATCGCCCGAAACCCCGTTCGGCGGGGTGGGCGATAGCGGGTTTGGATCGGAAGGGGGCGAAGAAGGCTACCTCGCCTTCACGGACACCAAGCTGGTGATCATGGCGAAGGCGGGCGGGTAGGCCGCGCCGGTCTGGTTTACGCGATCAGGTGGACAATCCGCGAAAGCAGCGATTGGCGGGTTTGCATCGGCCGAATCCGGCCATAGCGCGCGCGGCGCGAATATTCGTCCTGAATGCAGACAGTGCGGTGCATGGGATCTGGTCCGCTGGACCAGATTGTTGGTCTTGCCATTGATCGCTTCCCGATTCGCTTATTTGGTATTGAGCAAGTTAACAGCAAATCTGTGGAAAACACAAACCAAACATAGTTAACGGGCTTGCCTCTGCCACACTTCACCGATTCGTGCGTCTCACCCCGGCAGAACGCACATCGGCAAGGGTCGGATAACCGTTAACGGCCATCAAAAGATCAGCTTCGGCAAGGATGGATCGTAACACCCACGCCGCGCCCTCCGCCCCGCCCAGCGCCAACCCATAAGTATAGGGCCGCCCAACGCCGACCGCGCGGGCACCCATCGCCAGCGCCTTGACCGCATCGGTGCCGGATCGAATTCCGCTGTCAAACAGCACCGGGGTATCGCCCGCCGCCTGCACGACATCGCCCAGCAGATCGATCGCCCCGCTATCGACCGCACGGCGCGCATCGTCAGGGTGGCAGATTCCTTTGAGCACAATCGGCAGCTTCGTCACCGATTTGAACCACGCCATGTCGTCCCACGTCAGCACCTGCCCGAAAGTCGCCGCCCAGGTAAAAATCGCCGCGCTAATGTCTTCTTCGGGCGGTTTAGCCAGCATCGCGCGGAACACCGGATCGGTGAAGTAGTTCTGGAGCACCTTGCCGCGCAGTTGCGGGAAGTTTGACGCGTTGAGATCGCGCGGGCGCCAGCCTGTTACCCAGGTGTCCAGCGTCACCACCAGCGCCGTATAGCCTGCATCTTCGGCCCGGCGGATCAGGCTGATCGCCAGCTCGCGGTTGCGCGGGGTGTAAAGCTGAAACCACGCTGGCGTGTCTCCGCAGGCCGCCTTCACATCTTCCAGCGGATCGTTCGCCAGGGTCGAAGCGCAGAACGGCACCCCGGTCAGCGCCGATGCGCGCGCGGCCGCCATGTCGCCGTGACGGTCTTGCGAGGCCTCTCCGTTCACACCAACCGGGGCCATGAACAGCGGGGTGGGATAGGTGTGGCCAAACAGTTCGATCGACAGATCGCGCGTCGCGCAATCGACCATCATGCGCGGCACCATGCCCCAGTGGTGGAAGGCCGCCGCGTTCTGATCCTGCGTGTGTTCATCCCCGCACCCGCCCGCGACATAGTTGGTCAGGCTTGGCCCCAAAGCTTCGTGCGCGCGTTTTTCCAGCGTGGTGAAATCGACCGGCCAGGTGGGCAGAACACCGCTTAACCCGGCATTGTAGATTTCATTCTGCATCGCGCCGAAATTGGTCATGGCCTTGGTCTCTCCCGCTTCTGTGTTCCCCGCAGATCAGCCGATGCAGCGCAGGAGAGCAAGCGTGAAGTTTGCATAAGCCCGGGAACCGCTGCGGCAACAAGGCACAGTTTGAGAAATTGAACCCACAGCACCCCCCAGCTACGCGCCGAGTAGTCAAACCCGGCGCGCTAATTATCGGTCGCGCAAGATACTGTCAGGCGATTACCGGCACCCGCTTAATTCTGTGGCTGAAACCTATAGCTTGCATGGCAGGCTATGCAGGTGTTTTGCGCCTGCTGCTTGGCTTCGATATACGCTTCAAGATCGCCCGCCTGCGCTGCTTTGGCCGCCTGTCCGAAACCCTGACGCATTTGTTTGGTCATGGCCCGGAAACCGTCGGGCATCGCGTCATGAAAACCGTCGGGCTGGCCGCTTCCCTGCCCGGGGCCTTGCACAGCCGCGACCGCCGCTATTTCCTGGAAATCATCCGCGAACTCAGCGTTGTCCATTAAAATGAGTGTTTCAAGGAAGCCGCGCATCTGTGTCAGCGCATAGTGCGTCTGTTCGGCATTGAAGGGCACAACTTCGCGTGTGTCGAGCGCGCTGGTTTCGGCTGCTTTGGCAGGCGCAGTGGGTTTGAAAAACGCCTGCGATGCAAGTGCCCCAACTGCCGCGGCGAGCACAATCAGCAATGTGGTGGATAGCTTTTTCATAAATCTCCTGACTCAAATGAGCGCTTGAAACGATTATCTGAAAGATGACTCACTCGACGCAGCAGAAGTTTCTGCCTTGATGTCGCTTGCAGACGGTCAGCATGCCTACCCTAGGCTTTGAGCCAAAAACGAATGACCATCGCAATGGCCCCTAGAAAAGCCACGCTCGCCAACCAGATGCCTGCCATCCATGCGAGGCGCTGCCATAAGGGTGGTTCGGGAGGAGGCACCAACATTATTGTTGTCCTACCGCTGCGCTACTTGAGCGAGTCTTTTGTTGTCCTATCGCTGCGCTACTTGAGGGAGTCTCTTGTTGTCCTACCGCTGCGCTACTTGAGGGAGTCATTTGTTGTCCTATCGCTGCGCTACTTGAGGACATTAGTGATACCCCTCGTCCGTCACCTTGCCGCGAAACACCCAATACGCCCAGATGGTGTAGCCGATGATCAGCGGCATGGTCAGCGCGACGCCCACCAGCATGAAAATCTGGCTGCGTTCGGGCGCGGCGGCATCCCAGATGGTGATACCGGGCGGCACCACATAGGGCCAGATCGTCACCCCCAGCCCCGCCATGCCGAGGAAAAACAGCGCGATGGCCAGCCAGAACGGTTTCGAATTGCCATCCCGCGTGATCGCCCGCAGCAGCGACGCCGCGATGATTGCTGTGATGATCGGCACCGGCGCGGCGAAGTAAACGTGCGGGGCGGTGAGCCATTGCGCAGCATATTCGGCATTCAACGAGATATTGTAGAGGCTGACCGCGCCCATCAGCGCGATGGTGGCAATGGCGGCGCGCACGGCCAGCTTTCGTGCGTGGGCCTGTTCGTCGCCATCCAGTTTCCAGATCAGCCAGGTGCTGCCCAGCAAGGCGTATCCCGCAACCGTGCCCAGCCCGGTCAGCAGCGTGTAAGGCGTGAGCCAATCCCACCAGCTTCCGGCATAGGCGCGGCCTTCAACCTCAATCCCTTGCAGCAGCGCGCCTAACGTCATGCCCTGTGCCAGCGCGGCAACCAACGATCCGCCGGTAAAGGCCGCGTCCCAGAACCTCTGATGCCCCGGATCGCGCCAGCGATATTCGAACGCCACACCGCGGAACACGAGGCCCAGCAGCATGGCGATGATCAGCGGATAGGTGGCGGGCAGGATCACCGCATAGGCCAGCGGGAAGGCCGCAAACAGCCCGCCCCCGCCCAGCACCAGCCAGGTTTCATTTCCATCCCACACCGGCGCGATCGAATTCATCGCCCGGTCGCGCTCCCGCCCCGGCTGAAAGGTCGGGAACAGAATGCCGATGCCCAGATCGAACCCGTCCATCACCACATAGGCGAATACGGCGAAGGCGATGATGAACGCCCAGATGACGGTGAGATCCATCACACACGCTCCTTATCGGTTGGTTTGGCAGACGGAAGCGTATCGGGTGAGCCAGGATTCTGCGTCGGCCCCGGGGTGATCCCGGCAGTGCGGATCGGGCCGACATCGCCGCGCTTGGCGCCCAGTTCTCCGGCCTGCGGGGATTTACCCATCAGCTTCAGGATATACCACACACCAATGCCGAACACGGTGAAATAGACGAGGATGAAAGCCAGCAAAGACGCCGCCACCGCAGGCGCATCCAATGGGCTGGCCGCATCGGCAGTGCGCAGCAGGCCGTAGATCACATAGGGCTGCCGGCCGACTTCGGTGGTGATCCACCCGGCCAGCACCGCAGCAAATCCGCTCGGCCCCATCAGCACGGCGGCCCGGTGCAACCACACCATATCATACAGCCGTCCGCGCACCCGGCCCCAGAGGCTCCACAGCCCGATACCCAGCATCGCAAAGCCGATGCCAACCATGATGCGGAACGCCCAGAACACCATTCCCACCGGCGGCTCTTCATCATCGGGAATGGTATCGAGCCCCGCCATCGGCGCGTTGAGATCATGCTTGAGGATCAGCGAGGATGCCTTGGGAATTTCGATCGCATAGCGCACGGTCTTGGCCTCGCTATCGGGAATGCCGAACAGGATCAGCGGTGCGCCTTCGGGGTGGCTTTGATAATGCCCCTCCATCGCCATTACCTTGGCGGGCTGATGTTCGAGCGTGTTGAGCCCGTGCATGTCGCCCGCGAAAATCTGCAAGGGCGTGACAATCGCCGCCATCCACATCGCCATCGAGAACATCTTGCGCGCGTGCGGATTGGCGCGGTCTTTCAGCAGGTGCCATGCGCCAACCGCGCCAACCACGAAGGCAGTCGTCAGGTAGGCGGCCATCACCGTATGGACGAGGCGATAGGGGAAGCTGGGGTTGAAGACGATATCCCACCAGCTTTCGCCCGGCAGGAACTGGCCGTTCTCCCCCATGATGTAGCCGACCGGGGTCTGCATCCAACTGTTCACGCTGAGGATCCAGAAGGCCGAAACGAAAGTGCCCAGCGCCACCATCAACGTCGCAGCAAAGTGCAGTTTCCTGCCGACCTTATTCATCCCGAACAGCATCACGCCAAGAAAGCCCGCTTCAAGGAAGAACGCGGTCAGCACCTCGTAAGCCATCAGTGGCCCGACCACCGGCCCCGCCAGATCGGAGAAAACCGACCAGTTGGTGCCGAACTGATAGGACATGACAATGCCCGACACGACGCCCATCGCAAAGGCGATGGCGAAAATCTTGATCCAGTATTTGAACAGGTCGAGATAAACTGGCTTGCCCGTCTTGAGCCACAGCCCTTCAAGCACCGCGAGATAGCTCGCCAGCCCGATTGAAAACGCCGGGAAGAAGAAGTGAAAGCTGATCGTGAAAGCGAACTGGATTCGCGCGAGCAGCAGGGCGTCGAGGTTTTCAAACATGGTCAGGAACTACTCCCGTCGGAACTGCAATCAATTGCGATCACTGCACCTGATATACGGTTTTGCGGAAAAAGGTTGCACCGCCGGACGGGGGGTGTCCGGCGGTGCAGGTTGTGGCGGGGCCGCCTACGCGACGTCCACCAACCTCAGGTAAGGCTTGATCGTTTCAAAACCCTGCGGGAACATTTCGTTCGCCTTGGCATCGGGGATTGACGGCGGGATGATGACCTTGTCGCCCGGACGCCAATCGGCAGGGGTGGCGATGGTCATGCGGTCGGCCAGCTGCAAGCTGTCGATCACGCGCAGAATCTCATCGAAATTGCGCCCCACGCTCATCGGGTAGGTCATGGTCAGGCGGATCTTCTTCTTCGGATCGATGATGAACACCGAACGCACCGCCGCCGTCTCGCTCTGATCGGGGTGGATCATGTCATAGAGCTTGGCGATTTCCAGATCAGCATCTGCCACAATCGGGAATGTCAGCGTCACGCCCTGCGTTTCGTCGACATCCTTGACCCAGGTGAGGTGTTCTTCGACCGTGTCGGTCGACAGGCCGAGCGGTTTGGTGTTGCGCTTGTCAAATTCAGCGGCAAGGCGCGCGGTCATGCCCATTTCGGTGGTGCAAACCGGGGTGAAATCGGCCGGATGGCTGAAAAAGAACACCCAGCTGTCGCCTGCCCAATCGTGCAGACTGATTTCGCCGGTGGTGGTGGCGACGGTGAAGTCGGGGGCGGTATCGCCGATGTGAAGGCTCATTACGTATACTCCTTTGCATTGATGCAACCGCTTTAGCAGGAGATGCGATTCGCGTATAACTCAATTACTCATTTTATGAAATCGATTTTTCAATTCAGTGCTAATGAGTGGTGCCTGCGCGCGATTCTGGCAAATTCAGTAGATTTCGACGTATTTCGCATACAGATTTTTAATATTGATGCGTTCTTCAAATCATCCCGCGCGCGTCCAATGGATCGTCAGGCCCCGGCTCCTCACCAGTATCGAGCGCCAATTCAGCAAAGGCGCTGTCCTGCGACAGGAACACCCGGCCCGACAGATCATCAAGGAAGTGCGCGCGCCCCAGCCGGTCCATCACCGGGCCTTTCACTTCCGACAGGTGCAGTTTCACACCCCCGTCGGCCAGCCGGTGATTGATCGCCTCAAGGCTTTCCAGACCCGAGGCGTCGATCGCGTTGACCGCGCTGCACATCAGCACCACGTGCCGCAGCGGCGGGCGATCCGCGACCTGTTCCAGCACATATTCCTCCAGCCAGCGGGCATTGAGATATGTCAGGCTTTCATCGATGCGGATTGACAGCAGGTGCGGCAGGGTCAGCACCTTGTGGCGTTCGACATTGCGGAAATGCTCGGTGCCCGGCACCCGCCCGACAATCGCCGCGTGGGGACGACTGGCGCGCCACAGATACAGCAGCAGGCCCACCGCCACCCCGGCGATCACCCCCAACTCCACCCCGGCAAGCAGCGTGATTACGATGGTCGCGGCATGAGCGGCGAAATCGGCCTTGGAATAGGCCCAAAGCAGCCGGGGCGTCTTGAAATCGACAAGGCTCAGCACCGCCACGATGATGGTCGCTGCGAGCGTCGCGTTAGGCAGGTGGAACAATAGCGGGGTGAGAAACAGGCTGGCGAGCCCAATGCCCACCGCCGTAAAGGCACCCGCCGCCGGGGTCTGCGCGCCCGCATCAAAATTCACCACCGAACGCGCAAAGCCGCCAGTTACCGGATAGCCGCCCGACAGTGCCGAAGCGATGTTCGATGCGCCAAGGCCAATCAATTCCTGATCGGGCGCAATCCGCTGACGCCGCTTGGCCGCAAGCGTCTGCGCGACCGAGACGCTTTCGACGAACCCGATCACCGAAATCAGCAGCGCGGGCACCCATAAAGCCTGAATCAGTGCAAATTCAGTCGACGGCAGGGTAAACGGTGGCAGGCCTTGCGGGATCGCGCCCACGGTCGAAACGCCGTGCGCCTCCAGTCCAAATCCGATCACCGCGAGGATCGTCACCGCCACCGCCGCCACCGGCCCGGCCTTGGCCGTCATATCGGCAGCGCGCGCAGGCATGCCAAAGCGTTGGAGCGCAGGCTTCAACCCCTTGCGCACCCAGAACAGGAACAGCGTCGCCGGGACACCGATGGCGAGGGTGGCAAGGTTGGTGCTGCCTATCGCACCTGCCAGCCCGGATAGCATCTCCGGCCAGGTCTCACCCCCGGCTTTCACACCCAGAATATGTTTCAACTGGCTGGTGGCAATCAGGATGCCGGAGGCCGAAATGAATCCGCTGATCACCGGGTGCGACAGCAGGTTGGCAAGGAACCCGAGCCGCAACAGGCCCAGCACTGCCAGCATCACCCCTGACAGCGCGGCGAGCGTGACCGCCGCCTCCCAATATTCAGCCGTTCCCGGCGCAGCGATCGCGCCCACCGCGCTCGCCGTCATCAACGAAACCACCGCCACCGGGCCAACTGCCAACGTGCGGCTGGTGCCGAACACGGCATAGGCGAACAGCGGCAGGATCGAGGCATAAAGGCCGACCACCGGCGGCAATCCCGCCAGCATCGCGTAGGCAAGGCTTTGCGGGATCAGCATGATGGTGACGATCACCGCCGCCATCAGATCACTGGTCAGGACGCCCCGATCATAGCTGCGCGCCCACGTCAGGATCGGGAAATAGCGTTGCAACATGTCGAGCCTACTGCGCGATCAGACCGCCGGGGCCAGCCAGCCACTCGCGCCCCTTGAGCATCCCGTTCCAGTAAATCCACGGCAACAGATCAGCCTTGAGCATCCATGACAGGCGCGTGGGCTTTGTCCCGTCAACCAGCCATGTGGGAAAGCTGGGTGCCAGTTTGCCGCCATAGGCGAATTCAGCGAGCACAATCTTGCCGCGCTCCACCGTCAAGGGACACGAACCATAACCGTCATACCCCGCCGTCGGCCCCTTGCCATCGAGCTGCCGCAGCGCGTTGACCGCCACCACCGGTGCCTGCTTGCGCGCAGCAGCAGCGGTTTTGGCATTGGGCATCGCCCCTGCATCCCCAAGGCCAAACACATTGGGGTAACGCACGTGCTGCAAGGTATGCTGATCAACATCGGTAAACCCGCTTGCCGCCGCCAATGGGCTGTCGGCAAGAAATTGCGGCGCGACCTGCGGAGGCACGACGTGGAGCATATCGAAATCGACTGTCACCTCGCCGTCTGGCGCAGCAAAAGTCGCCTTGCGCGAGGGGCCATCAACAGCGACGAGGTTATTGCCCAGCTCAAGATCAATGCCGTATTTCCCGACATATTCCATCAGCGCCGGAACATAATCGGCCACCCCGAACAGCACACCGCCCGCATTGCGGAACTCGACCGCGATGTCGCCCAGCACGCCTGTCCGTCGCCAGTGATCGCAGGCGAGATACATCACCTTTTGCGGCGCGCCCGCGCATTTGATCGGCATGGGCGGCTGACTGAAAATCGCACGGCCCGCCTTCAGGCCCTGCACGAGTTCCCAAGTATAAGGCGAAAGATCGCCGCGGTAATTGGACGTGACGCCATTCTGGCCGAGCGTCTGTTCAAGCCCTGCGATTTTCTCCCACGCAAGGCGAATGCCGGGGGCGACGATCAGCACGTCGTAGCTCAAGGTGCTGCCATCGGCGAGCGTCACCTGATTATCGTCTGGCTGGAAACTGGCCGCTGCCTGCTTGATCCAGACCGCACCCTTGGGGATTACGCTTTTCATCGGACGCATCGTTGATGCCAGATCGAAAACCCCGCCGCCAACCATAGTCCAACCGGGCTGGTAGGCATGGGTATCAGTCGGCTCGACAATCGCGATGTCGAGCCCCGGCCTACGCCTCAGCATCGAAGCCGCAGCGGCAATCCCCGCCGCGCCGCCGCCGATGACAACGACCGTGTGTGATGAATTATTCATGGTGATCCCCTGCGTGGTGCGGCATTATCCGCCAGTTTCCATCCGTTCGGCGAGTGCCGTCAGATCATAGCCGGCGGCCTGCGCGCGGCCGATGCGTTCTTCGGCTGAAAGGCCGCCAATATTGGCGAGCGCATCGAGCGTGATTGAACGCGTGCCAGTGCGGCAATAGCCGAGCACTTTGCCCGGCGTGCCGCGCCGGATTGCAGCGAAGGCGGCGACGGCGGCGGGTGGGAACAGGCCACCTGCAACCGGAATGTGGTGGAAGGCCAGCCCTGCGTCCTGCGCGGCGCAGCGCATATCATCCAGCGCGGGCTGTCCCGGCTCTTCGCCATCGGGGCGGTTGCAGATCACGGCGGTGAAGCCTTCGGCAGCCAGCGCTGTCAGTTCGTCAGGCTGCATCTGCGGCACGACCGCGAAGCTATCATCCACTTTACGAATTTCCATCATGCGTGTCCTTCGATCAGACGTACAACAACCATGCCGGCGAGCATCGCAGCGACAAACACGGCAGCAGACATAGGCTCAATCGCCAGCGCGGCAAAGCCTGGCCCCGGACATAGCCCAGCGATCCCCCAGCCGACCCCGAACAGCGCCGATCCGCCGACAAGGCGCAGCGTAATGTCGCTGCGGTCGGGTAGCGCGAAGCCTTCGGCGAACCAGGGGCGCAGCAGCTTGCCCTGCACCAGCCACGCCACCGCCATCACTAGCACCGCGCCGCCCATCACAAAGGCAAGCGTCGGATCCCATGCGCCGAACAGATCGAGGAAACCGCGCACCCGCGCCGGGTCGGTCATCCCGCCCAGCGCCAACCCGGCACCGAAAATCGTGCCTGAAGCGAGCGGGATTAACAGTTGGCGCACGTGCGCAACCCCAATAGCCGATACAGCGGGCAGAACGACACAAGGCTGGTGAGCACAAGCACGCCTGCGACCACATAGGCGACAATCGCCGCCGTCCCGGTCAGCACGCCCATGAACGCCAATGCAATGGCGATGACAGCAGCGATCAGGCGGAGTGCCCTGTCGATATTTCCTACATTCTTTCGCATGATATTTCCTTTCATAGCCACGCATTCATGATAGCGACCGTGGCAATGCCCGTGGCGATAAAGGTCGCGGTTGCCACCAGTGAACGCTGCGACAGGCGGCTCATCCCGCACACCCCGTGGCCGCTGGTGCAGCCACCGCCAAGACGGGTTCCGATACCGACGATCAATCCGGCAATAATCAGCGGCACCGGCCCGGCAAAGCTTGGTTCTGCCGCGCCAGTCATACTCATCACAATCAGCGCGCCCAGCGGCAGGCCGATCAGGAATGCCCATGCGCCGAGCCGCGGCATCGATCCTGCGCCGATCCCGAAAGCCCGCGCAGCAATACCGGAAACACCGGCAATCCGCCCTGACCCCAGCAGCATCAGCGCCGCCGCGAGCCCGATCAATACCCCGCCCGCAAGCCCTGCGACCGGAGTAGAATCGGGGAAACCCGGCAGGCTGATCGCCAGCAGGCTCATACCGCGTTGACCGGCAGTTTGAGGTAAGTGATGCCGTTGTCATCGGGCGGAGGCAGATGTCCGGCGCGCATATTGACCTGCACCGAAGGCAGGATCAGCCGCGGCATATCGAGCGTCGCATCGCGTGCTTCGCGCATGGCGACAAATTCATCTTCGGTAATGCCGTCATGCGCGTGAATGTTACCCTCACGCTCAGCGGCGACGGTGGTTTCCCAGACATATTCGCTACGACCCTTGGGCAGATAATCGTGGCACATGAACAGCCGGGTTTCAGGTGGCAGCGCCAGAATGCGCCGCAGCGAACGGAACAGCGTGCGCGCATCGCCGCCGGGGAAATCGGCCCGCGCGGTGCCGTAATCGGGCATGAACATCGTATCGCCCACGAACACCGCCTCACCAACCACATAAGCAAGGCAGGCCGGCGTATGGCCGGGAACGTGCATCACTGTCACCGGCAAGTTGCCGATCATGAACGTGTCGCCATCTTTGAACAAGGCATCGAACTGTGAACCGTCGCGTTCAAATTCGGTTCCGGCGTTGAACAGCTTGCCGAACACCTGCTGCACCGTGGTGATGTGTTCACCAATCGCGATCTTCCCGCCAAGCTTTTGCTGGAGGTAGGGCGCGGCTGAAAGGTGATCGGCATGGGCGTGGGTTTCAAGCAGCCACATTACTTTGAGATTATGCGAAGTGACGTAATCGATCACGGCATCGGCAGACGCCGTGGCGGTGCGCCCGGAGCTGGAATCAAAATCCAGCACCGAATCGACAATCGCAGCCTCGCCCGTCGAGGGATCGTGAACCACATAAGTGACCGTGAATGTTGCGGCGTCGAAGAAGCTGACGATTTCAGGGCGCAGCGCGCCGTCGCCCCTTGCGCGAAGCACCTGCTCCGCCGCAGACCTGAATACCGAGTCGTTGCTGGACATATTCGTTCTCCAATTCATTTTCATAATTTATGTATATGACTTGCAATGACCGTGTCAAGTGCTATACGGACGCCATGAATGATCACACCCACACTCCTCCGCCTTGTGCTGGCCTGCGGATTGGTGATGTCGCCCCGGATTTCGAGGCACGCAGCACCATCGGCCCGATAAGGTTGTCGAACTTTCGCAAACGCTGGCTGGTGCTGTTTTCGCATCCGGCGGACTTCACCCCGGTCTGCACCACCGAATTCGTTGCACTCGCCAGCGAAGCGGCTGCCTTTGAAAAGCGCGACTGTGCATTGATGGCACTATCGGTCGACAGCCTGTTTTCGCATTTCGCATGGCTGCGCATGATCCGCGACCGCTTTGGCATCGAAGTGCGGTTCCCGATTGTCGAAGATCCCACGCTGGTGATCGGGCGGGCGTTTGGCATGGTGTCCGCGCAGGATAGTGACAGCGCGACTGTGCGCACCACCTTCTTCATTGATCCGCGTGGTGTGATCCGGGCAATGACCTGTTACCCGGCCAACCTTGGCCGTTCGGTGCCTGAAATGCTGCGCATCCTTGATGGGCTTCAGGCCATCGATGCGAACGCGGCATTGGCACCGGCCAACTGGCAGCCAGGCGAACCGCTGCTCAGCCCGCCGACCAATGACCTGGATGAAGTGTTCGCCGCCGAAGATCCGACCAGTTGGTTCCTGCGCAATTCCGGGGAACAGCGTTGATGGCCGAAGATGATCTGATCGAGGCGCTCAAAGCCCTTGCCCACCCGCTGCGCTGGCGCATTCTTGCGACGCTCGCGGCGGGCGAACGCAATGTCGGCGAGATCGAACACGCGACCGGGATCGGTCAACCGGGCCTGTCACAACAGCTCAGCGTGCTGCGCAAGGCGGGGCTGGTCAATACCCGCAAGGATGCAAAGCTGGTGTTCTATTCTCTGGCAGAAAGCGCACTGGCGGGCGTGACTGCTGCAATGGGCGCGCTGGCATCGGCCGAAAGCCGCCCCGCGCCAGAACCCGAAGTGCAGCACACCCCCGCCCCCGGCGTCGCCAATTTCGCCCGGTTGTCCAAAATCACATAGGGTCAGGCCCTATCAACCCCGATGGCTTTGAAAGACCTGACTGATTTTCGGGGCTTTTGGAGGTTTTGGCGCGCCCGGCAGGACTCGAACCTGCTACCTCAAGATTAGAAGTCTCGCGCTCTATCCAGATGAGCTACGGGCGCGCGCCGGCAAGCCCAATAGCGCGCTTTGCGGCTCAAGGGAATCGCGCTAACCGGTCAATCGATGGAAAACACCTCCCCCACCGATCCCGCCGCCGCGTTTGACCGCGATCCTGCCGACGGGATCATCGCCACCAGCCAGCCGCCCGGAAGCTTCCGCTATTACGATATCGTCATGGCCGCCTTCGTGGCGATCTTGCTGCTGTCGAACCTGATCGGCGCGGCCAAGCTATCCACCGTGGCGGGATATACCTTTGGCGCGGGCATTCTGTTCTTCCCGGTCAGCTATGTCATCGGCGATGTGCTGACCGAGGTCTATGGCTATGCCAAGGCGCGGCGGGTGATCTGGACCGGGTTCGGCGCGCTCACGTTCATGGCGTTTATGAGCTTTATCGTGGTCGCCATGCCGCCCGCCGATAGCTGGGCGGGGCAGGCCGCCTACGAAGAAGTGTTCGGCAGCACCTGGCGGATCGTGCTTGCTTCGATCACCGCGTTCTGGGCCGGGGAATTCGTCAATTCTTTCGTCATGGCCAAGATGAAGGTGCTGACCAAAGGCCGGCTGTTGTGGAGCCGCACCATCGGTTCGACCGTCGTGGGCCAAGGCGTCGACAGCCTGATCTTTTACCCGATCGCGTTCCTCGGCATCTGGACGACGCAGGATGTGCTGACCGTGATCGTCACCAACTGGGCGCTGAAAGTGGTGTGGGAAGCCATGTTGACCCCGGTGACCTATGTGGTGGTGAACAAGCTGAAGGCGGCAGAAGGGGTTGACCTGTTCGACCTCGATACAGACTTTTCGCCCTTCGCCAGCAGCGCGAAAGCGGGCTAAACGAGCTCTGCGTCGGGCACGATATCGACCCGCCAGCCAAGCCCCAACCGCCCGGCGAGCAGCTTTATATCCTTTTCGGTCGACTGGCCGCACAGCGCAGCGTGGCTGTGCGCCAGTTTCAAAACCAGTGCGGTGTCTTCTACCACCAGCCGGCTGACTTCGAGCGAGCGGCGCGACTGCGCGCCCAGCCGCCGGGCGATCCGCAGCGCCAGACCCCAGCGCACCGCCTCTTCCAGCGCCTCCTCGCTTGCGAGCGCGCGCACCCGGGCGGGAAGATTTTGCTGGTTGCCATTGGCAGAAATCGCAGCGGCGAGCATCGCCCGCTCCATGCCATTGATCCCCACCCAGCGTTTGTGCAGCGCCCAGTTGATGGCTTGAGGCTGGCGGATGTTCGGCTCAATCTGCATCGCGGCTAGCGCCAGCATGGTCGCTGCCAGCCGCAGCCGTTCGCTGCCATGTTCGCGCGCGGGCGCCGCGTCGAGCGTCCAGGCTGCCAGCCGAGTCGCCAGCGTCGGAGCCGATCCGCGCTGGCTGGCAAACACCGCGATCCCGGCAAGCAGCGGGTCTTGCGCCTTGGTATGCGCTGGCAGGCGATTATAAATCAGCCCTTCGCGCAGGCCCCATGATGAAAACACCACTTTCGCGGGTGCCAGCCGCGCCAGCAATGCCTGCAACAGCACGGCGGCATCGGGCAGCTTTTCAGCGCGCATCGCCGAAATCCGATCGCGGCCTTTGATCACCTGACTTTCGGTCGAGGCCAGGCTCTTTGCAAGTTCGTTCGCGGCATCGGAGCCGAGTTCGAACCCGTGCGGATCGCTAAGTGGGTATCCGCGCGCTGCCATCGCATAGACCGCCATCGCCCGCCACGTTCCGCCGACCAGATAGAGCGCGCCGTTCGCATCAGGCGCATTGCCCGATAGATCCCATCCGGCCTTTCGGATCGCCTTGTCGAGCGACTTGTCCATCTCTGCCCGTCCGCCCTTGCGGTGATCGGGCAGGCGCAGGGTGCCCAGCGGCAGCGTGCTGGCGCTGTCGGTCTGCCCGCCAGAAACGCGCACCAGTTCAAGGCTACCCCCGCCAAGATCCGCCACGATCCCGCGTGCTTGCGGGAACGCGCCGATCACCCCGTGGGCGCTCAGCAAGGCTTCCTGCTCGCCCGTGATGACGCGCGGTTGAAGGCCGATGGCCTGTAGCTGCGCGACGAATTCAGGGCCATTGGCCGCATCGCGCACCGCTGCGGTGGCCACCGTTTCAATATCGGTGATGCCAAGATCGGACAGCAACAATGCAAACCGCCTAAGCCCGCGCAGCGCCAGCGCCATCGCTTCGTCGGCCAGCCTGCCGGTGCTGGCGATGTCTCGTCCCAGCTTGGCGGTCACCTTTTCGTTGAGTAGCACGGTGGGCGCGCGCATCGTGCCGCCATAGACGACCAGACGCACGGTGTTCGATCCGATGTCGATGATCGCGCGTTCGGGCCTGCTTCCGGCAATCACGCCGCCCAGTTCACCCCGACGTTTTGGATAGGTCACTAGGCCGCCCCCCGGCGCATGGTCAGCTTGGGCACCGCGCCCGCTTCAAGCGCCCCGCCGCGCCCCGATAGCGACGGGTTGGTCATGAAATAGCGGTGGCAGTTAAACGGCTTCACCCCATCTTCCTTGGCTGCCGTGACCCGCGAATAGTTGCCATCGGGATGCAACCACCAGCTTTGTTCGGTATCAAGCATATTGGCCAGCAGCACCTGTTGCAGCACCTGATCATGCACGGTGCGGTTGAGGATCGGGATCAGCGCTTCAACCCGGCGATCCAGATTGCGGCTCATCATGTCCGCCGAAGAGATGAACACCGCCGCCTGCGCGCTCGGCAGGGCGTGCCCATTGGCAAAGGCATAGATGCGGCTGTGTTCAAGGAAGCGGCCGATGATCGATTTGACCCGAATATTTTCCGAAAGGCCCGCCACCCCGGGGCGCAAACAACAGATGCCGCGCGTAATCAGTTCCACCTGCACCCCGGCGTTGCTGGCGGCATAGAGCCGGTCGATCACGCCTTCATCGGTCAGCTGGTTGCACTTGAACCAGATCGCCGCTGGCTTGCCTGCCTGCGCATGGGCGATCTCGATATCGATCCGGCGATAGATTTCGGCGCGCAGATCGATCGGCGCGATGTGGATGCGCTCAAGCGCATGGGGTTCGACATAGCCAGTGACGAAATTGAACATCTTGGCCGCATCGCGCCCCAGTTTGGGGTCGGCGGTGAAGAAGCTCAGATCGGTGTAAACCTTGGCGGTGACAGGGTGATAATTGCCGGTGCCAAAATGGCAGTAAGTGCGGAAACTTTCGCCCTCGCGGCGCACTACCATCGCCACCTTGGCATGGGTTTTCCAGTCGGTGAAACCGTAGATCACCTGCACCCCGGCGCGTTCAAGCTTGCTCGCCCATTTGAGGTTCTGCTCTTCGTCAAACCGGGCTTTCAATTCGACCACGGCCGTGACCGATTTGCCCGCCTCTGCCGCTTCGATCAGGGCATTGATTACCGCGCTTTGTGATCCCGCGCGGTAGAGCGTCTGCTTGATCGCCACGACATCGGGATCGGCGGCGGCCTGCCGGATGAAATCAACCACCACCTCGAAACTTTCGTAGGGGTGGTGGATGATGATGTCCTTTTCGCGGATCGCGGAAAAGGCATCGCCGTCATGTTCGCGGATGCGTTCGGGAAAGCGCGGCGAATAGGCGTCAAACTTCAGATCAGGCCGGTCTTCGCGGACGATTTCGGCCAGCCCGTCAATCCCGATCATCCCATCGGTCTTGATCACCGCGGCTTCATTGATACCCAATTGTTCAAGCAGCAGCGCCTCGGCGGCAGGATCGAAATCCTCCTCCAGTTCCAACTGGATCACCTGCCCGCGGCGGCGGCGCTGGATTGCGCTGCGGAAGGTGCGCACCAGGTCTTCGGCCTCTTCCTCGATTTCGATATCGCTGTCGCGCAGCACGCGGAACAACCCGTCGCCTTCGATCGTGAAGCCGGGGAACAGCGCGGCGGCATAGCGCTGGATCAGCCGGGCGATCGAAATATACAGCACCCCGCTTTCGCCCGTCACCCTATTCGGCACCCGCACAAACCGCGGCAGGGCGCTGGGGATCAGCACCATTTCGATCAATTGTTCGTTTGTCTCGTCGCGGGTCAGCGTGAACAGCAGGCCCATGCCTTCGTTCTGGACGAAGGGAAAAGGATGCGCCGGGTCGAGCGCCTGCGGGGTGATGATCGGCAGGATTTCTTCAAGGAAGAACGCTTTCAGCCACTTGTAGGCGGCAGGGCTGATGCGCTGTTCATCGGCAATGTGGATATCGGCCCCGGCCAGTCCATCGCGCACCGAACGCCAGATCGCTTGCTGGCGCTGCGACAATTCAGCAAGCTTTTGCCGGATCGCGGCGAGTTGCTGCGAAGGGCTGCGCCCATCGAGCGACGGTGTTTCCAGCCCGCGCTGCACCTGCCCGACCAGACCCGCCACGCGGATCATCATGAATTCATCAAGATTGCTGCCCGAAATCGACAGGAACCGCAGGCGTTCCAGCAGCGGATATTGTTCGTTGCAGGCCTCTGCCAGCACGCGCTGATTGAATTGCAGCCACGATAGCTCGCGGTTGAAATAGGGCGATTCGTCAGGGCCAAGTTCAGCCATCTGCACAGCGCCTGCGCTGACGGAAACATCCTCAGTGGCAATCGGTGACGTGCTCATCGCTTCCCTGTTCTGCCTCGCGCCGGTTGATCGATCACGACACTCGCAACCCCATGTTCGCTAGGCTGCAAGGTGTAAATCAGGAAGATGTGCTTGTCACACCAATGTCAATTTGACAGCTTGCGCTGACGGGCCACCTCTGGCGGCGCAGACCGGACATCATACCAGATCCCGGCTATCGGCAATCTGCGTGATCCCGCGTTTGCCATTGGCATCGCGGCCCAGTTGCACGATCACGTCGATCACGCTGGCGGCATAGGCGATGGTGTCTGACCGCGTCAGGCCAATCCCGGTCTGCATCACCATCAGCGACAATTGTTCGAGCGCGCCGCGCAAGCTATTGGCGTGAATGGTCGAAAAACTCCCCGGATGCCCGGTGTTGATCGCGCGCAGGAAACTGACACTTTCCGCGCCGCGCAATTCGCCCAGAACGATCCGGTCGGGCCGCAGTCGCAAGGCGGCTTGCAGCAATTCATTGGCGGTGACTTTGGCCTCGCCCAGTTCCCCCTTGATCGCGACCAGGCCGACCGCGTTTTCTCCCGGAAACTTCAACTCGGGCGTGTCTTCCACCATCACCACCCGTTCAGCGCGCGGGATTTCGCCGAGCATCGCGTTGAGAAAGGTGGTCTTGCCGGTGCTGGTGCCGCCCGAAATCAAAATCGTGCGCCGCGCGCCGATCGCTGCGCGCAGAAAAGCAATCGGCTGCGCCTGCGGGTCGGGCAGGTCGACATGGCCCTCGCCCACCAGCGGGCCGGTATCATAAGCATCAAGCGGCAGGTCGAGCCGCCGGTGGCGGCGGATTGCCATCACCCAATGCTTGCGGCTGGCAGGCGGGCCGCAGAACTGCACCCGCGCGCCATCTGGCAAGGTGGCACCCAGCAGCGGGTGTTCGCGGTTGATCCCTTGGTGCGAAACGCGCGCGACCTGTTCGGCGAGGCGCTGCACCAGCCGGTCATCAATCTCAGGCGTATCAATCCGCTGCATCCCCGGATTCGACGCATCCTCAATCCACACTTCGCCGGGGCGGTTGACCATGATTTCGGTCACGGTGTCACGATCAAGCCAGCGGCGGAACGGCGCGAGATAGGCGTCAAGATAGACGCTGCGTTCGGCGCTCAGCGCGGCGCTGTCAGGCTCCTCACCCATGCCCAGCCGGTGAATATCCGCGCTCACGGGGTCAGTTACCGACGGTGCTGAAATCGAGATCGCGCGCGGTGAACACCCGGATCGGTTCGCCCATGCGCACGCGGATGGTGGGGCTGATTTCGCCGTTGGCCTGCACCGCCGAACTCGCCGCTCCTTGCGCGCCGCCCGCAACGATCACGCCGCCGACGCCGCCGGTTGCAACCGCGCCCAGCCCGCCGATCACCGAAAGGAGCAGGCCCGATCCGAAGCGTTTGAAGAAGTGGCTGTTGACGTCACCTTCGAGGCCCGTCGTCCCGTCAAACCCGATCGCGGGTGATGCAAGGTTGACCGATGCGCCATCCGGCCGGATCAGCCGCGTCCAGATCACATAGGCGCGCCGCTGACCCTGCTGCACGCCCGCCTGATACTGCCCGATCAGCCGCGACGAACGCGGGACGAGAATGCGCTTGCCATCAAAACTGCGCACATCCTGGCTCACCACCGCGCGGACAAAGCCCGGAACATCGGTGTTGATCGCGGTTTCAAGGATCGCGGGGATCAGAGTGCCTTCGGTCACCGTGGTCGAAGGATTGGTCATCGGCCGCGCCTGTGCAGGCGCGCCGCCCACCCCGCCGATACGGCTGGCAAAGGCGGCCGCACCGCCGGTGCCTGCCACATCACCCGCCGCGCTGCCTGCCGGTGCGCCCAACGGAGCCTCGGCAAGGCGCGAGGCGCTGGCGGCGCGGCTGGCATCGAACACCAATTGCGGGCTGGCATAGGGATTGATCGCCGCGCCCGGCATCATCGCGGGATTATTGGCCAGCACGGGCGCAGGCGCGGGATCGGGCTGCGGTTGGGCTGGTTGCAACGCAGGATCGGCCACGGGCTGCACCGTCGCAGGCGCAGCGGCCTGCGCCGGCGCGACGGCGGGATTGCCGATCCCCTGCGGTTCGGGCGTGCGTGCCGAATTCATCGCCCAGAACGTGGTCGCGCCCAGCAGCGCCACCAAAGCTACCCCAACCGCTAGCCCAAGGCTGTCACCTTTCGCCTTGCGGTCGGTAACAGCCGGAAACGCCGCGCGGCTGGCGAGATCGATGATTTCCGCCGATTCGCGTTCGCGCGGATCAACCGCTTCGCTACCTGCTCCATCGCCCTTTTTTGGCGGTAAACGCATGGCCAGACGCATTATTCGGTCTCCTTGGCGAAGTGAATGTGGTTCGAAATCATCACGATCCCCGCTTGCCCGACAGCCCGGCGCTGCGCGCCGACGGAGCGGCAGAGCCGGTATTGGTGAGCGTGGCGGTATCTCGGCCCGAACGCAGGATGATCTGCGGCGGCACCCCGTCAACCACCACCGTATCCCCGCGCACGGTGAAGTTGACCGGGCCTTCATCGCCGTCGTCATTGGTCACGAGAATGGCCGGGATCGCGGTGCCCGTGGGCCAGCTCAGGAACACTGCATCGCCATCGTCAAAGGCGCGGCTGGGCAGCAGTTCAACCGCGCCCGCGCTGGCCCATGCGAAGTTCAGACTAGCCGGATCGGACACCGCATAGGGATCATTGGCAGCCGCCAGTTCCAGCGGGTTGGCCGCCGCGCGCAAGGCTTCCACCTCCGCCTCAGCCGCCATTGCAAGCCGCGCTTCTTCCTCGGCTTTTTCCAGCTCGGGGTAGCGGAATTGCAGCACGTAAAGCGGGGCATTGCGCGGGGATGCGACCAGATCGAACAGGTAGGTGCGCCGGTCTGTCACCACCGTCATATTGGTGCGGGCAGCGGGTTCGAGCGGTTTGACGAACAGGATCGTCTGCGCCTTGTTGGGCTGCACCTGCCACGCCGCACTGTCCCCGATGGCGACGTTTTCGATCACTTCATCGGGGGCGAATTTGATGGTGGTCTGCACCTTCACCTTGCCATCGATCCGCACCACGGCGGCCTCATCATAGACCAGCGTTTGCAGGCGGGCATCCTGCGCCGCAACAGGCGCGGTCAGCGCGAAGGCGAGCGCGGGGAGAATCACGGCGCGGATCATTGGTAGGTCTCCGGTGGGGTGGTCATGGCGGGCTTGGCCCCGCCTTTGGTATTGCTGGCCGAACGGAAGCGGTTGCCGATGCCGCGGGTGCGCGAAGTGGCGGGGTTCAGGGGCACCACCTGTCCGCCACCAGACGTGGCAAAGACGTGTGTTTCACGTGAAACATTGCCCGCAGACCCGGTGTCATTGGCGGCAAGCGCGGGCGAAGGGGTGCCTAGGTCGACCCTGCGCGGGGCAAGGACGGGATTGCCAGACGCGATATTCGTGCTGCGCGGCGTGGTCGCGGCGATCACCGATGCGGGCGCGGCGCGCGGGGCATCATTGCTGCGGCCAGGTTGCTTGTCCGGCACCAGCCCGAACACCTGCCAGCCCGAAACCATCGTGCCCGCCACCTTCAACGCCATGCACATCAACGCCATGTGCACCGCGCCGACCAGAAAGAACGCCATCGCCGCCTGCTGATCGATCTGCCCCGGCACCGCCACCAGCGCAGCGAGGATCGGCACCGCGAGTTCCAGCATGATCGACCCGCCCAGCACCGCGAACAGCGGCGCCAGCGCCATCATCGTCAGCCCCTTGAGCCAGCCGGTAAACAGCCCGCGCGTGCCTTCGAACAAGGCCAGCACCACGAAAATCGGCCCCACCGCGAGCAGCAGCGCCAGCGCAATCCGCGCCGCCACCAGCAGGCCCACCGTGCCAAGCAGCAGCAGCATCGCGCCAAACCACATCATGCCCGGCGGCGAGAAGGCGTTGATATCCTTGGTATCTCCGCTCGCCTGCTGGATCGCGAGGAACACCACGTCGAGTTTCTGCGCGAACACCGCCGTGGCGCTTTCACCGCGCACGCCAGTCAGTATGCCCGCGATTTGATCCGGCCCGCCGATGAAGATGTTGTAGAAAATCGTCGAAAACGCCACGAAACTGGTGGCAAAACCCATCACCAGCCCCAGCGTGATCACCTTGGGCAGCAGCGCGCGCACGCCAAGGTTGGATCGCCCCAGCATCAGCGAAATCGCAAAGAAGCTGACATAGAGCACCAGCATCAGCGTCAACGCGAAGGTCAGCTGGCCTTCGGTGCCGAACAGCCGGTTGAACGCCTGTTCGGATACCCCGCTGGCGATGCAGTCCACCGCTGATAGCGCGGCGGCCACCCCGGTACCCATTGACTGGGCGGCCAGATCGCACGCGGTGGTCATTCCGCGGCCTGCCAGACGGGCTGGCCGTCCCCATCCACCGCGCCATCGGGCCACTCGCGCCCGGTCAGCGCTGGATACCACGCCGCAGGCTCATCCCCCACTGCTTCGCGCAGCAGATCGAGCCGCCTGACCGCGCTTTCACGGCCTGACAGGATGGTGAGCACCTCCGGCGCGCCCGACAGGTCGAGCCGCACCACCACGGATGCATCGGGCTGACGCACAAGGAAGCAGCGCGAATGCGCGGGGAGCGAGCGGATCAGTGCGAATTCGTGGCTCGTCAACCCGAACCCGTCGCAGTAATCTTCGGGCCGGGCGCGCGAATTGGGCATGAACACCATCGTCGCGGTCTGTTCGACCAGCGCGGTCGAAATCCGGCTGTCGAGCGCATCGCGCGCGCTTTGCGTGGCAAAACCGACCAGCGCGTTGCGTTTGCGCAGCGTCTTGAGCCAATCGCGGATGCGCGCGGCGAACACCTCGTCATCCAGCGCCTTCCAGCCTTCATCGATCAGGATCATGGTCGGCTGACCATCCAGCCGTTCATCGATGCGGTGGAACAGATACATCATCGTCGGCGTGCGCAGGCGCGGGTTTTCGAGCAGCGCGGTCATGTCAAAGCCGAGCACGCGCTCCGACAAGTCGAGCCGGTCGCGTTCGTTGTCGAACAGCCAGCTATGTTCGCCGCCCTCTTGTCCATTGGCCCCGATCCACGCCGCCAGCCGATCCGCCAGATCGCCCGGTGTCGGGCGACGCGCGCCCGCGAGCAGTTCCTTGAAGTGGCGCAGCCGCCGCAGCGATGGATCATTGGCATAGGTCGCATCAACCGCCGCGCTGATGGTCGAAAATTCCTCAGGCCCATCGGCCTTGAGCAACACTGCCAGCCAATCGCGCAGGAACGCACGGTTGGCGGGGGCATCGGGCAGGATGAGCGGGTTGAACCCGGTGGGCATCCCCGGCGCGATCCGGTCATAGCGCCCGCCGATCCCGCGAATGAACAGCTCTGCCCCGCGATCCTTGTCGAACAGGATGGTGCGCGGTTTGAACTTCTGCGCTTGGGCTGCAAGGAAGTTCATCACCACGGTCTTGCCCGAACCGGATGGCCCGATGACCGAGAAATTGCCCAAGTCCCCGTGGTGGAAATTGAAGAAGAACGGGGTGGCGCTGGTGGTTTCCAGCAGCGTCACCGCATCGCCCCAGTGGTTGCCACTCGCCTGCCCCAGCGCAAAGCCGTGGAACGACCCGAAGCCCGCCATATTGGCCGAGGATATCAGCGCACGGCGCACAATATATTCCTCGTTCCCCGGAAACTGCGCCCAGAACGCGGGTTCAAGGTTGGTGTCCTCACGTACCGCAATCGCGCCGGTATCGGCCAGCGCCGCCGCGCAGGACGCCATGGCGTCATCAAGCCGGGGGAGCGAGCGTTCACGCACCAGCACGGTAAGGTGATGGTCGCCGAACCCGACCGCGCCATTGCCCAGCGCATCGCGCGCCGCCATCATGTCTGCGCGTTCGGCCGCGGCTTCCTCATCCACCGAACGCGACCGGCGCAGCGCAAGGTCGATGCGTTCTTTCGCCGTGGTGCGTTCGTTCGGGGCGTAGCTTTCCGTCACCACCATTTCGAACGGCAGGCGCAGCAGGTTATCGAGCAGGCCGGGCGAGGTCGCCTCGGGGTAGTCTTTCAGCCCGAGGATCGCGGCGAAATCGGGCGCGGCTGACCCGCGCAGCTCCATCGCATCAAGGCCAAAACTGGCGCGGCGATAGGGCAGCATATGGCCGATATCGGTCTCGGGCGCAGGACGGCGCACCGGGCGCATTTCGCCATTATAGAGCGCCGAGAGCAGCTCCAGCATCTCGGAATTCGTGCCTGCCGAGCCGGGCGCCTGATAATCCCCCAGCACCACCGCGCCGTAATTTTGCAGCGAGGCGACGAGGCCCGTGATCGCGGCCTTGAGGCTGCGGATGTCCTTGGGGTCGGCCTCAAGCTCATCCTGACGGCTGCGTGAGAACAGTTTGGAGAGCCGCTCGGGCAATCCGGTTTTGCCGCGCGCGGGGCGGCGGATCAGGGTGACGAACTGATCGTTGATAAACAGCGATCCCCCCGCCAGCCGCTGTTTCCAGCGCGCGTCGATATGGCGCGACAGGGCATCGGGGAACTCGGCGTCCAGCTCCACCTCCACGCGGCGGCGGATGACGTGGTGATACATCACAAACCGCGCGTCGAGGGTTGAGCGCAGCATCACCTCTCGCGTGGCGGCGTGGGCGTTCAGCGCATCGGAATCCTCGGTTTCAAACAGCAACCCTGGCACCTGAATCGCGCTCATCACCGATCCATCGCGCAGCAACACGGTGTTTTCGTCGATCAGCCGCGCATAGGGCAGCCGGTCGCCCACGCGCGCTTCCTTCGCGCTCCAAGCGGCGGCTCCGATCCACTTCTTCATGTCCGGGCTTCCTTACGGCGCATAGGAATTGCATCCCCAGCGTTTGAAATTGGGCACGCGCGGACATTTGCTGACCTTGGTGATCCACAGGTCGAAAACGCGCGGTTCGCGCAGCGAAGCGAAATAGCCGATCACGTGCATCACAATCGGCACGGGAATGACCCAGAAGCTGTCGAGGATCAGGAACGCGATCGTCGTCACCATCAGGTTGATGACGAAGAAATTCATCGTCACGCCTGCAAACATTTGCGGGCGGGTCAGGGTCCGGTGGACAGGTTGGCGAACCAGATCGGTCATAGGCCGCTGATGCTCGCCACCAGCCGTGGTGCGCCGAAGATAATGAACACACCGACGATCACGGTTCCGCCATACCGCCAGTTCATCCGGCCAGTCAGCATCATGAAGCCGACTCCCGCAACGGCCATTACCGCAAGGCTCGTCGCCACAGGGCCAAGTAAAATGTTCTGCATCCAACGAAGCGCATTCGTAATCGGGTCATCCCCCTGCGCAGTCTGCGCAAATGCGGCAGAAGGGGTAAGCGCCAGCATCAGCAGCGCGGCAAGGTGGGCAGGAAGGCGAAGCAGCGACATCATTTATTTATCCAGACCTTCAGATACATGGCGATCATCCGCCGGTTATTGTGCAGCCGGGCGCGCATGGTTGGCAAGCCGTCCCATGATCGCCGCAACATATTGCTTTGTCTCGCGGATATTGGGAACGCCGCCCGCGCGCTCAACCCGCCCCGGGCCGGCATTATAGGCGGCGAGCGCCTTTTCCAGGTCGCCGTCAAACCGGTCGAGCTGTTCACGCAGGTATCGCGCCCCGCCTTCGAGATTGGCGAAGGGATCATCGGCATTCACGCCCAGATAACGCGCCGTCCCCGGCATCAATTGCGCAAGGCCGCGCGCGCCGACCGGCGACACTGCGTTTTCACGCCAGCGGCTTTCCTGCCACACCACCGCTTCGAGCAAGCTGGGCGACAGGTCGAACCGCGCGGCCAAGGCGTTGATGGTGGCGGCATAGCGCGGCGGCACGCCTGCGGCATGGAGCGCTGGATCGGCAATCGCGGAAGCGGGGAGCATCAGACCTCCCGGAAAATTGGCATCAAGTTCCGGCGATGCAGCAGGCGCGCCCGCCAGCGGCCCGGCCACCCAACGCGCGCCATCGGGGCCAAGCTCAAGCACATCGGCGCGCGCGCCGGTCGCAAGACCCAGCAGCGTGGCAGCAATCGTGACGCGGCTTATCGCGGCGAGAATCATGTCCCAGCCCTCCAGAATGTCCCCTTTGTCTAACCTAAATGACAGTCAGGTGACAGCCTCGCGTCTCTGGTTGCCGCGCGCCGGTCTTCCGACAGCAAAACGGGCGATCCGCCAGAGGCAGCCCGCCCGGATGCGGTGATGTGGTGCGACCCGTGGGCCGCCTGCCGATTATTCGCGATAGGTCAGTTGTTCGCTGCGCATATTGGCCGGGCGAAACTCGCCGCGGTCGAGCATCTTGATCGCCTTGCGCGCCAACCGCCGCGAATCGGTGGTGGTGCCATCGGCGGTATCGAGTTCAATCACCTCACGGCTGGCGAGTGCCGCTTCGAATGCGGTGCGGGCCTTGGTCTCGTTGCCGGCTTGGGCATAGGCGATCCCCAGGTTGATCAGCAGTGCGGGATCATTGGGATCGGCAGCGCTGGCTTTCTCCAGCACCATCAGCGCCTGATCCACCCGTCCGGCAGAAAGCGGCTGGGCGGCGAGTTCGTTTGCCGCAACCGGCGGCTGCAATTGCGCCGCAGACGGTTCTGCCAGCGGTGCGGCGGCGATCAACGCAATGGCGAAGGCGGTCATGGACATGGGCGAAGCTCCCTCTTCAACTGACGAGCATGATGACCCGGATCAGCAAGGGATGCAACAAAACTGAAACATTGTAATATTTCTGTAATGCAAAACCATAGGTGGCTGGTTTTATTGTATATTAATGTGACTTGCGTGCCCGTCGCAGCTGCCGCCGCGCGATTCCTTCGTGGTCATATTTGTCTTTCTTCGGTCATAATCGCCTAACTGCCACATAGCTGTAATTCTGCAAGAATTCTGTCACGCACCAACCCTAGCGAGCATCAGGCGCACATCGTTCGTCGCGCTTGATTCGATTCTCGGCCATTGAGGGGACCGCTCGCTGTGAAAAATATTCAACGCTCTTTCGTTCTGGGTTGCAGCCTGATTGCACTGGCTGGCTGCGGAGCGGATGAAATCGTCTCGCCGGGTACCAGCGGCGACATCATCATCAACAACCCGACGCCGCCCGCGCCCACACCGACGCCCACGCCCACACCGACGCCCACGCCCACACCGACGCAGTCGCTCGTCATCCCGGCGGCAGGATGCCCGACCATCGCGTCGACCGGCGGCCTGACCGATGCCGGCACTATCAGCGGCCCGACCGGCACCTATCGGGTGTGCCGCCTGCCCGAAACCTTCAACGTCAGTGATAACCTGCCATTCGTCAGCGGTCTGCTCTACCAGATCCAGGATCGCGTGAATGTCGGCGTTGACCGCGGCTTCAACAGCACCGGAACCGCTGCCACGCTCTCGATCGAACCAGGCGTAATCCTGTTTGCGCAGGCCAATTCGTTCTTCGTGGTCAATCGCGGCAACGCCATCCAGTCGAACGGAACCGCGGATCGCCCGATCATCTGGACCAGCCGTGACAATGTTATCGGCCTCACCAACGACAACAGCCAGCAACAATGGGGCGGCGTCGTGCTGCTGGGCCGCGCACCGGTTTCGGATTGCAACACCGGTGTGTTCAACACTGATGCCGCGCCGAACGCCAACCCGCAGTGCGAACAGCAGCTTGAAGGCACAGCAGTGGCAACGCCCTATGGCGGGTCGAACAGCGCCGATAGCTCGGGATCGTTCACCTTCAACCAGATCCGCTTTTCGGGCTTTGAACTTGCACCGGGCAACGAACTTCAGTCGCTCACCACCGGCGGCATCGGTTCGGGCACCACAATCAGGAACCTGATGTCGTTCAACAGCTCGGACGACGGTGTTGAATTCTTCGGCGGCACGGTCAACGTCACCAATATCGCGGTGATCGGGGCGTCGGACGATTCGCTTGACGTTGACACCGGCGCGCAGGCGAACCTTGAAAACGTGGTGGCGGTGCAGCGTGCCAGCACCGGCGACGCGCTGATCGAACTCGATTCGCCCAACAGCGCATCACTGCCGATCACCGCGCGCCCGCTCACGCGGATGCGGGTCAACAACTTCACCTTTGTGCAGCGTTCAACCACGTCCCCCCAGATGATCCGCGCACGCGGCGGTGCGGCGCTCGGCCTCACCAACGGGGTAATGGACAAGGTCGATGGTGACGGATCGTTCTGCTTCCGCATCGACGAACAGGAAACGCTCGACGCGCTGCTGGCGATCAACTCGGTCGTCTGTGATGGCGGCACCACGCGTCAGGCCCGCGGTGATCGTTCCGCCGGTGCAAACGCCACCACCGATGCCGAAGTGCTGGCAGGCGTAACGGCGGGAACCAATGTCAACCTGGCTTTCGCCATCACGCTGACCGGCGGGATCGTGAATGGTGCCAATGAAACTGCGGTGACTGCGTTCGATGCGACTGGCCTTGCGGCGATCTTCACCGCCCGGCCAGGCATCGGTGCGGTTCAGAGCGGAGCAGACCTGAACGCCTTCCGCAACTGGACCTGCAACTCCTCGATCCAGGATTTCGGCAGTTCGACCGGCGCTTGCACGACACTGCCCGTATTCAGCTGATCGGCTGCTTTGAAATGGGGGGGCGCAGCCGTTGGCGGGCGCCCCTCGCCTTTCTTTTCCGGCTGATGACAACCGGTGATTTCCCAAGGCCTATTCATGAAGGGGTCTAACATTATGACGACTGGCACGCGCCTGGCAGGGCTGCTGCTTCTGACTTCGTCGCTCACCTTTCCCGGCGTTCTTCACGCCCAAGCTGTTCCGGTAGAAACGGATCCCCCGGCGCAAGATGTGCTGGACGACCAGACCGGCAGTGATGACGAATACGAGCAACCCGACATTTCGGTTCCCGGTGGCGGCATCATTGTGACCGGGCGGCGCGGTCGCAATCCCGAACGGTCATCGACTCAGGTCTTGAACGTGCTGTCAGAAGCCGACATCGCCCGCACCGGCGCAGGCGATATTGCAGGTGCATTGGGCCGGGTCAGCGGCCTTTCCGTGGTGGGTGACGGTCGCGTGTTCGTGCGCGGCTTGGGCGATCGTTACTCGCTCGCGCTGCTCAACGGCTTGCCGCTGCCCAGCCCCGAACCGCTGAGCCGGGTGGTTCCGCTTGATATTTTTCCGACCGATGTGATTTCATCATCGCTGGTGCAGAAAACCTATTCAGCCAACTTCCCCGGAGAATTCGGCGGCGGGGTGATCAACCTCACCACCAAGGCGATCCCGAGCGAGAATTTCCTCGACATCAGCATCGGTGCCAGCGGTGATACCGAAACGACCTTTGAAAACGGGCTGACCTATTTCGGTTCGCGCCTCGACACGTTTGGTTTCGATAATGGCAACCGCGACATCCCATCGAACTTGCAAGCCTTTTTCAATAGCGGTCTGCGGGTGGGCGATTTGTCGCGTGACGAAAGCGGGGCAATCGCCGGGCAGCTGTTTCCGCTCAATCTTGTGACCCTGCAGAAGAACAACCACCTGCCCGCCAATTTCAGTGCCAACCTTACCGGCGGCCTGTCATTCGAACTGGGCGGTGACACCTATCTTGGCGTGATCGCCACGGCGGGGATCAGCAACAAATGGCGCAACCGTTCGGTATTGAGCGAAGTTGGCAATGCCGATCTGACGCAGATTTTCGAAACGTCGAACACCTTCATCACCGACAACAACATTCTGGTGAACGCCTTGCTGGGTTTCGGCCTTGATATTGGCGAACACACGATCCGCTGGACCAATCTGTATATCCGCGACACGCTCAAGACCGCGCGGCTGGGCACCCGCACCAATGTCAATCTGGGCGATAGCGGGTTCGATTTTCAACGCCAGCAGACCGCGTGGTTCGAACGCCAGCTGATCGACACGCAGTTGGTGGCGGAGCTGGATTTCGGCAAGCTGGATGTTGACCTGCGCGGCGGCTTTGCCCGTTCCGAACGCGAGGCACCGTTCAATGCCGAGTTTGAATATGTCCGCACCAACAACCCCGGCGATCCGTTTGGCGATCAGTTCCTGGTTGATGTCGGCGGCCGGCTTGGCGACACCAACCGCGCTTCGGTTTCGTTCGATGATCTTAAAGAAGATCAGTATTTTGCCGGGATCGATCTGTCCTACGACCTGTTCGACACGCTAACCGCGACCGTTGGCTATGCTTATACAGACACAGACCGCCGTTCATCCAGCCGCCAGTTTCTGCCGTTGATTTCGTGCGGGCCGATCTGCGATTTCCTGCCGCCCGAAGCCCAGCAGGACGCCATCACCGCGCTGGGCCTGCGGCGTCCGGGCGACATCATCAATGGGGCGACGCTGGCCGGTTTCAATGTTCAATTGACCGAACAGACCCCCTTCCCGGTGTTCGACGCCGCGCTTGAGGTCAATGCCGGATATGGCCAGTTGCGCTGGGTGCCGACCGATACGATCACCGTTGATGTGGGTGTGCGGTACGAAGACGCGACGCAAACCGTGGCATTGGATCAGACAGTCTTCATTGACCCGGTGGTGGGTGCCAACCCGACCAACATCGCCAATGATTACTTCCTGCCCGGCGCAACCGTGACGTGGGAAGTGATCGACGATTTGCAGCTGCGCCTGTCGGCATCGAAAACCATCGCCCGCCCGCAATTCCGCGAGCTGGTTGAACAGACCTATTTCGACCCCGAATCAAACCGCCGGTTCCGCGGGAACCCGTTCCTGCAAGACAGCGAATTGATCAATCTGGAAGCGCGCGCCGAATATTACCTGGGCGGGCGCGACCGTGTCAGCCTGGCGGGGTTCTATAAGGAAATCGATAATCCGATCGAAAATTTCCTGATCAACGCCTCGGGCGAATTGCTGACCAGTTTTGCCAACGCGCCCACGGCTGAACTCTACGGGGCAGAGCTTGACCTTGCCTATGGCATTCCGCTCGACAATTGGGGGGGCTTGCTCGAAACCAAGCAGTTCTTGGTTCTCGCCAATTACACCTACACCCAGTCCAGCATATCGGTGGCAGCGGGTGATATTGCCCCGGTGCCGGGCAATGTCGAGCAAGACGCAAGCCTGCTGTTCGACGATGGTTCGCCGCTGGTGGGCCAATCGGATCATGTCGCCAACCTGTCCTTCGGGATCGAGGATACCGACAAGGTGCAGCAGTTCACGGTGCTGTTCAATTATGCCAGCAAACGCGTGACACTGCGCGGCGGACCATTGCCTGACGTGGTGGAAAATCCCGGACTTACGGTTGATATGGTGGCGCGGTCAGAGGTCAAACTGGGCAGGTTGCCGCTGGAACTCAGCTTCAAGGTGAGCAACCTGTTTGGCCGCGACAATTTCGAATTCCAGAAACTCGATGGCAACCGGATCGACATCAATACATTCGATGTCGGGACCGCGTTCAGCCTAGGGGTAAAAGCCAGTTTTTGATGATGGCCGCAGCGCCTCCGCGCTGCGGCGGCTCTCCCGCCAGGGGAAGAGATCAGGACGTTATCGGCGCGAAGCGCCGCAAGGGCGCCAAAGGACGCTGGCGCCCGCCCGCAGCGACGCGGCCCTCAGGCCGTGTGAGCGAGGATTTCGCGCGGCGGATGCCGTGCGGAAACAAATATTTATCAACCTAAATCGAACACATATCCCAATGATCGCACGGTGCGCAGCGGGTTGCCGCCGCCAGCCGCCTTGATCGACCGCCGCAGCCGTCCGATCCACACATCGACGGTGCGTTCATCAATCGGCGGTTCGCGCTTGCCCAGTCCGTTGATCAGATCATCGCGGGTCAGCACGCGGTTGGGGTTTTCGGCGAAGAAGCGCAGCAACCGGAATTCATTGGGCCGCAGCACAATCGGCTCACCATCCCAGCGTGCCTGCAACGCCGCCATGTCGATGGTGAGCGCGCCCAGTTCAAACCGGCGGGTTGCGCTGCGTTCGCTGGCGCGTGATTGCAGCGCCAGCACCCGGTCAAGCACGGCGGTGCGGGTGAGCGGGCCGACAACATAATCATCCGCCCCTGCCCGCAAGGCGCGGCGGCGGTCTTCGGGATCATCTTCTTCCAGCACCATCGTGACATGCGCGTCCGCGGTGCGCGGATCGGCGCGCAACCGGCGGCACATTTCGAGGCCCGCAAGGTCGGGCAGCACCCAGTCGATAAACGCCCACATCGGCCCTTCAACCAGCCGCCGCGGGCCTTCTGGCCCCAGCCGGTCAAAGGTGAAACGGCGATGATCATGGACGAAATCCTCAAGGCTTTCGCCCAGCTCATTCGTCAGAAAGATATTGACGACATCCATGTTCAAACTGCCCCGGTTTATCGTCGGAGTGGCTGATCGATGTGACGCGATTGTGACGGGATTGCAGCAATGCGTAAGCGGGTGTCACATTAGGGCAGGCGAGCGCGAAAGTGGCAAGCGCGGGGCGAAGATTGCGGGAATGGCGCAAAACCGCCCAACAGCAACCATCCCCATCGTCATCCCAGCGAAAGCTGGGATCTAGGGCGGCAAACATTGCCCAATAACGCTCTGGGCCCCAGCTTTCGCTGGGGTGACGAGGAGGGCTTAAAGGCAGCACAACCCCGCCCCGCTCATGCTGAGCCTGTCGAAGCATCACAAGCGGGATCGCGCGTCCTTCGACATGCTCAGGACGAGCGGGGTTTGCACTTACCCCACAAACGCCCGCTCGATCACGAACTGCCCCGGCATCGAATTGCTGCCTTCGGTAAAGCCGCGCGCTTCCAGATCGGCGGCGTGATCCTTGATCATCGCCATCGACCCGCACAGCATCACGCGGTCTTCATCGGGCACGAACCGCTGTGGGCCTTTGGACTGTTCGAACAACCGCCCATCATCGATCAACGCCTGAATCCGGCCCTGCGTGCGGAACGGTTCGCGGGTCACGGTGGGGACGTAGATCATCCGCGCGCGGTCTTCATCCTCAAGCAGCGGATCGCCTTCGAGCTTCGATTCCAGCAGGTCGTGATAGGCCAGTTCGTTTACCTGGCGCACCGAATGCACGACGATCACTTCCTCGAACATCGCGTAAACTTCGGGATCGCGCACCAGGCTCATGAACGGGGCGAGGCCGGTGCCGGTCGACAGCATGAACAACCGCTTGCCCGGCAGCAGCGCGTCGGTCACCAGCGTGCCGGTCGGCTTTTTGCCGAGGTAGATCGGATCGCCAACCTTGATGTGCTGCAAGCGCGATGTCAGCGGGCCGTCCTGCACCTTGATCGACAGGAACTCCAGTTCCTCGGCATAGCTGGGGCTGGCAACCGAATAGGCGCGCAGCAGCGGTTTGCCATTATCGCCCGGCAGCCCGATCATCACGAACTCACCCGACCGGAAGCGGAAGGACGCTGGCCGCGTCATCTTCAGCGTAAACAGCGAATCGGTCCAGTGATGGACATATGTGATGGTTTCGATCGAGAGCGCCGCGCTTTCGGTGAACTGGTCGCGGTCGATGATGGGCTGGTTCAAAACGGGTCTCAAATACAGGTCAGCGCCGCACAGCACGCGGCCGGAATAGGCGCGCAAATGGACGACAAGCGCGGCGTCTTCAAGACAGTTTAGCGATAAGGGCTAAAAGCGGGCCTTGATCGAACGCAATCAATTCCAGCCTGCGCGGTCGAACAACTTCACCGCCTCGGCCTGATTGCGCCCGATTTCCGCGGCGTTGAGCGTGTCCGGTTTGAACGACCCCAGCTTTTCTACCGCCGAATTGGCCTTGAGACCGATGGCGGCGGGGTATTCATTATTGCCATCGGCAAAATACCGCTGCGCGCTTTCCGACGTGAGGTATTCGAGGAACTTCACCGCGTTTTCGCGATTGGGCGCGTGTTTCACCACACCGGCACCGCTGATATTGACGTGGGTTCCGGCGCCATCCTGGTCGGGGAAAATCACGCCGATCTGATCGAAAATCGCCTTTTGCGCCGCATCGCCCCCGGCAAACCGCGCGAGGTAATAGGTGTTGACCAGCGAGATGCGGCACTGCCCTGCGGCGACCGCTTCGATCATTGCCGTGTCATTGCCCTGCGGTGCCTGCTTGAAATTGGCGACCACGCCCTTGGCCCATGTCTCCGCCTGGTCAGCGCCCTTGTGGGCAACGATGCTCGACATCAGCGAGATGTTGTAGATGTTTGACGATGACCGCATGCAGATGTCGCCCTTGAACGCCGGATTGGCGAGATCGGCGTAAGTGGTGAGGCCTGCGAGTTTGCCCGCCGCCTTGTTGTAAATGATGATCCGCGCGCGGGTCGACAGGCCGAACCACAGCCCGTCGGGGTGGCGCAGGTGTGCAGGCAGGCGTTCGGTCAGCACGGCCGATTCGACCGGAGCGAGCACGCCCGCTTCCTCGGCCCGCCACAACCGCCCCGCATCAACCGTGATGAGGATGTCGGCGGGGCTGAATTCGCCTTCGGACCGGATGCGTTCGATCAGCGCATCGGCATCGGCCTCGATCCGGTTGACCTTGATCCCGGTCTGCTTGGTGAAATCATCATACAGCGCCAGATCGGTATCGTAATGGCGCGAGGAATAGAGGTTTACCTCACCATTATCCGCCACCGGCGCGCTGCTTTCGGTTTCGGCGCAGGCAGACAGCCCGGCGATGCTGACGCAGGCAATGGCGGACAGGAGCAGTTTCTTCATGGTGAATGGCTTTCGATTGCAAGTTGCGAATGACTTGCAATATAAACTTGGTCAAGGCAAGGCCTAATTCTGCTTGAAGGCACGCACGCTTTCCGGCTGCGGCACCGCGCGATAGGTCTCACCGGGGTTGACCGGGGCGGTGGTTTCCACCGTGATTGGCGCGCCGCCTGCCCCGCTCAGCAATACCCGTGTGACCGGCCCCAAAAGGTGCACATCGCGCACCGAGCAGCCTGCGCTGTCCGCCACCAGTTCCAGCCGATCCGCCTGCACCAGCAGATCGACCGCACCCGCATCGGGCACCGCGCCCAGCACGCATTCCAGCGGCCACGGCCCGAACGCGGTGATAAGGCTGTCCCCCTGCCGCTCACCCGCGATCACCTGCGCCCCGCTGAAAATCGCGCCAACCGCTGCGGTTTGCGGCGCATGGTGGAGACCGCGGGGCGTGCCGAATTGCACGATGCGCCCGGCCTCCATCACCGCGATGTGATCGGCAATATCCAGCGCCTCTGCCGGGTCATGCGTTACCAGCACCACCGTCGCCCCCGCCTCGCGCAGCAGGATGCGGCAATCACGGCGCAGCTTGCGGCGCAGCACGATATCGACGCTGGCGAAGGGTTCATCCATCAACAACACCCGCGGCCTGGGCGCCATCGCGCGGGCGAGCGCGGCGCGTTGTTGCTGCCCGCCCGAAAGTTCATGCGGATAACGCGCGCCCATGCCCGCCAGCCCGACGCTGGCGAGCCAGCCTTCCGCCTCCCCTCGCCGCGCGCGCGGCATGCCAAAGCCGACATTCGCGGCGATGGTCATATGTGGGAACAGCGCGCCATCCTGAAACACCAGCCCCACGGGCCGCGCTTCGGGCGGGGGGCTATGCTGGGCATCGGCCAGCACCTCGCCGCCCAGCATGATGCTGCCGCGCTGCACCGTCAGCAATCCGGCGGCAAGGCCAAGCAGTGTTGACTTCCCGCAACCTGACGCGCCAAGCAGGCAGGTGATCTCTCCCGTCGGCGCGGAAAAACTGATGTCCTCCAGCGCCCGCACCTGACCGTAAGCATGGGCAATATGTCGAAATTCAAGGCTCAATGGCTGATCCTGCCCCTGGGTTGTAAAGCGGGCCTTGGGGGTTCCCGGTGAGCCGCCTTAGGCAATTTGCGGGAGTCGGCGCAAGCGGGGCCGGTTGGAACGCCAGCTGGACTTGGGCCGCGCTCGCACTTGCTGCGCTGGCGGGGCTGCCGATTGCCGCGATTCTGTGGGCAGCGCTGGCAGGCACCGATACCGGGCCAAGCGGGACGATTGCCGACCTCGCCGCGACCGTGCTGCCAAACTACATCGCCAACACCGCATTGCTGATGGCGCTGGCGGGCGCGTTTGCCGCTGTTACCGGCACTGGCTGTGCGTGGCTGGTGGCCGCAACCGCCTTCCCGGGCCGCAGGGTGCTCGGCTGGGCATTGGTGCTGCCGCTGGCGGTGCCGGCCTATATCGCGGCCTATATCTATGCCGACCTGCTCGATTATTCCGGGCCGGTGCAGGCGGGATTGCGCGGGCTGACCGGCTGGGGGCCGCAGGACTATGGCTTCCCCGATATCCGGTCGCTGGGCGGGGGGGCATTTGTTCTGGGGATTGTGCTTTACCCCTACGTCTATCTGCTCGCCCGAACCGCCTTTGCCACACAAAGCCTCAGCCAGTTCCGCGCCGCGCGCAGTCTTGGCGCTGCGCCTGCCACTGCGTTCTGGCGCGTCGCCCTGCCCGCCGCGCGCCCGGCCATCGCAGGCGGGCTGGCGCTGGTTCTGATGGAGGTGCTGGCCGATTTTGGCGTGGCCGAATATTTCGCCATCCCCACCTTCAGCACCGGGATTTTCCGCAGCTGGCTGGCGATGGGGGACAAACAGGCCGCGCTCAAACTCGCCGCGGTCATGCTGTTATTCGTGATCGCGCTGATCGCTTTGGAGGCTGCCACCCGGCGCGGACGCAGCGATAGCCGCGACGGGCTGGCCGCGCGCGGCGGGGCAGAGCCGCTGGTGGCACTGTCCCCGCTGGGCAAGGCACTGGCGCTGATCGCCTGCCTCACCCCGGTGCTGCTGGGGTTTGTCCTGCCCGCCGGATACCTCGCCGCGCTGGCGCTGAGTGATGTGGCACAAGGCGCGGCGGGCGATCTTGCCACCTATGCGCGCGGCAGCCTGTGGCTGGGGCTGGCGGCGGCGAGCGTGTGTCTGGTCGCCGCGCTGCTGCTCGCCTTTGCGCGGGCGCGATCACCCTCGCCGCTGACCGCGGGCGCGATCCGGCTGGCGACGCTGGGCTATGCGCTGCCGGGAGCCTTGCTCGCGGTCGGCCTGCTCGCGCCGCTGGGTGCCTTCGACCAGAGCCTCACCCGGTTCGCCCGCGATACGTTTGGCTGGAGCGGTGGATTATTGTTGACCGGCACCAGCGCGATTTTGATCTACGCCCTGTCGGTGCGGTTCCTGACCGTCGCCTACAATACCGTCAGCGGCGGGCTGGCGCGCATCCCGCCCAGCCTTGATGCCGCCGCGCGCAGCCTTGGTGCCCGGCCCGCCCGCGTGCTGGCGCGCATCTATGCGCCCTTGCTTGCCCCCAGCCTTACGGGCGCGGCGGCACTGGTGTTCATCGATACCTTGCGCGAATTGCCTGCCACGCTGATCCTGCGGCCCTTCAACCTGGAAACGCTGGCGACCCGCACCTATCGCCTCGCCAGCGATGAACGGCTGATCGAGGCATCTATCCCGGCGCTTATCCTGCTGGGGGTAGGCCTGTTGCCAGTGCTATTGCTGAACCGATTGTCGCGGCGTTGAATGCCAAATGCAGGCGAACAACCCGGCAGCGCGGTGTCCAATGAAGCGTTCTATTCCCCCACCGGAATGAACCGCACCGCGACCCCGCCCGATGATGCCAGCCAAACGGCGAAATCCTCACCCCCGGTCACGAGCTTTTCCTCGATCACGATGGCGTAAGGGTTGGTGTCCCAATGCGCGCCTGCCCCATCGCGGTAGATTTGCGCGCGGTATTGCTTGCCGGGGTCAAGGAAGCTCAACGGCACCGACAGATCGCGCGCATTTTCATCGGTGACAGCGCCAAGGAACCATTCCTTCGATGCACGTCCCTGCCGCGCGATGGCGACATATTCGCCCACTTCGCCGGCCAGCGCGATGCTTTCCTCCCAGTCAGCCTCGACATCCTTGATGAACTGGAACGCATCCATCCGCGCCGCGTAATTTTCGGGCAGGTCAGCCGCCATCTGCAAGGGCGAATAGAGCACCACATACAGCGCCAGCTGCTTCGCCAGCGTGGTTTGCGGGCGGTTTGTCGGGTCGCCGCGCGGGATATCGGCGCGCACCGGGGGGCGTTCATTCGGGCGCAGGTCAAAGATGCCGGGGGTAAAATCCATCGGCCCCGCCAGCATCCGGGTGAAGGCCAGCATCGCCTCGTGCGAAGGTGGGTTGGGCGGCGTTCCCCAAGCGTTGAACTCCATCCCGCGTGCGCCTTCGCGGGTCATCCAGTTGGGGTAGGTGCGGCGCAGGCCCGTATCCTTGACCGGCTCGTGCGCGTTGATCGCAATTTGCCGCTTGGCCGCCGCTTCGACCACGCGCAGGTGGTGGCCGACCATGAACTGGCTGTCGTGCCATTCGTAGCGCCGGATGCCGTTTTCATCCACCCGCACCACATCGCCCGCATCGGCGACATAGCCGGTCTTGACCGCGCGCACGCCTGCCGATTGGTAGAGGTCAAACGCGGCCTCCATCTGGCTTTCATAATTGGCGATATTGGCCGATGTTTCGTGGTGCCCGATCAGCCGCACGCCCTTGGATTGGGCGTAGCGTCCCAGCTCGGCAAGGTCGAAATCGGGCATCGGTTCGGTAAAACGGAACAGATCGCCATTGTTGAACCAGTCGCCGTCCCAGCCGATGTTCCAGCCTTCAACCAGCACACCGGAAAAACCGTGTTCGGCGGCGAAATCGATGTAGCGCTTGGTTTCCGCCGTGGTCGCGCCGTGGATGCCATCGCGGCCCCAGCTGCGCTCGTTGATATGCATCGCCCACCAGATGCCGATATATTTGCCGGGCTCTACCCACGACACATCGCCAAGCTTGTTCGGCTCGTTGAGGTTGAGGATAATGTCCGAATTGATCAGGCCCACCGCATCGCGCGCGACTTGAATCGTGCGCCACGGGGAAGTGAAGGGCGCGCGGGTCTTGACCTTCGGCCCGCCCGACCAATTGCGCAGCCGCGCTTCGAAGTTGCCAGCGCGCAAGGCACCCAGCGACATCGCCGAATAATCGACCAGCGCGGCTTCATGGATGGCAAAGTGGATGCCCGCGGGATTGCGGAAGGTCGCGGGCGTATGCGCGTCGTCGACCTTGCCCGCCGGGCCGGTGCGGGTGACGTATTCGTAACGGTTGAATTCGTCGCTCGGCGTGTACCACATCGTGGTTTGCTCACCGACGCCGAATTGGGTCAGTTCATCGACAATGGCGATATCGCCGGTCAGCGCGGCCTGTTCGGCCAGTTCATAGCGGAAGCCGATCCCGCTATCGAAAGCGCGGAACCGCACCGTGATCTGCCGCGCCGGGCCGGTGGTCGCCGCGAAGGTCACGGCGAGTTCATTATGCTGATCCCGCACCACGCGGCGCTCACCCCAAGGCTGTTCCCACGCCGTATCCTTGGCCGCGCGGGCCGAGGCGGTGATCGCAAGATCGCGTTCAAACCCGTGGTGTTCGGCAAACAGCATCCCGAGGCGCGAAGGCGCGATGACCCCCTCGCCGTCATAGTTGACCGCATAGGTCGCAAGGCCCGCATCATCGCTGACGGTGACGGTAATCTTGCCATCGGGTGAGGCCAGCGTCAGCGTTTCGGCGCAGAGCGGCGCGCCAATGCCAAACATCAGCGCCGCCAGCGCGGCCCATTTCGTCCATATCCGCATCATACCCTGCCTCATTTGCTTTCGCTGAAAATCCGGTAGCCCCACGGCGCGAGGTCGATTGTCTCACCGCCCGCAAACGCCGCCGCTTCGCCGCTGAGTGCATCGACATAGCGGCCATGATGGCGCGCGTGATCGAACGACACGGCCTGCGTGCGCGGGGAAAGGTTGAACACCGCGAACACCCGCTCGCCCGCCGCACCGCGCGTGAAGGCAAAAACGTCGTCAGCCGCGTTGCTCGGCACCTCGACCATGCCCGCACCAAACCGCCCATTGTGGAGCGCGGGCATTTCAGTCTTGAGCGCGATCAGGCGGCGAAACAGGCCATCATAACGCCCCGGCCGCCAAGTGATCGGGTCTTTCTCAAAGAAGGCCAATTGGCGATCCAGATCGGCCTCCTGCCCGTTGTAGATCAGCGGCAAGCCGATGCCCACAAACGACAGCGCAATCGCGGATTCATAGGCCGGGCCGTAAATGTCAGCCGCCACCGCGTCCCACGAATTCTGATCGTGGTTATCGGTATAGGTCATGCGCATCGCGGCGTGCGGCCAGCTTTCGGCCTGTTCGGCGTAATAGCTGCGGATCGCGCTCGCCCCGCTGCCGTCTTTGGCAATGCGCTGCATCGCCTCTTTCCATTTCCACGCATAGGTCGCGTCGAACGCGCGGGCGTGCAGATCGCGCTGTTCCCATTCGGCCAGCATGAAGACCGGCTTGAGCTTGTCGAGTTCGGCGCGCGCGGTCTCCCAGAAATCGAGCGGGACGTATCCGGCCACGTCGGCGCGGTAGCCGTCGATCCCGAATTCGCGCACCCAATAGACCAGGCTTTCGGTCATGTATTGGCGCAAGGCCGGTTGGCTGAAATCGAAATCTGCGACGTCCGACCAATCGGTGCCCACCGGCGACATCAACGCGCCTTCGGGGCTGCGGGTGTACCATTCGGGGTGCGTCTGCGTGAGCGGGTTGTCAAAGGCAGAATGGTTGGCGACCCAATCGAGGATCACCTTCATCCCCAGCCGGTGCGCTTCATCGACAAAGGCCCGAAACTCCGCCTCGGTGCCGAATTCGGGATTGACCGCGCGGTAATCGCGCACGGCATAGGGGCTGCCCAGCGTGCCCTTGCGGTGCAGTTCACCAATCGGGTGGATCGGCATCAGCCAGATGATGTCCACGCCCATATCGGCGAGCCACGGAAGGTGTTTCTGCGCTGCGGCAAAGGTGCCCTCGGCGGTGAATTGGCGGGTATTGAGTTGATACAGCACCGCATCGCGCGTCCAATCGGCGTTCTCGATTGCGACCAGCGGCTGCGGCGCATAATCGGGCTGCGCCAGCGCGGGGGCGGCGGTCAGGGCGGCAGCGATCAGGCTTATGGCAAGACGCATCAGGCTTCTCCGATTTGCGGGGTCTGAAGCGGCACAGCGGCCTCACCATCGGTCACAAACAATGTCGCTATCGCCGCTAGCGCAAAGCTGACCGCCGCGATCACCATCGCGTAGATCGGCTCTCCCCCGAACAGGTTGGTGACAAGGAAGCCCAGCACCGTCGCCGCGAGCAGTTGCGGCACCACGATGAAGATGTTGAACACCCCCATGTAAATGCCCATTTTCTCCGCCGGAACGCAGCCCGCCAAAATCGCGTAAGGCAGCGACACGATCGACGCCCAGGCAATCCCCACCCCGATCATCGCCACCCAAAGCAGCGTCGGATCGCGGATCAGCAGCATCGCGGCAAAGCCCGCCGCGCCCAGCAGCAGATTGATCGCGTGCAGCCGCCGCCGGTCAATCCGCGCGGCGATCCAGATAAAGCCGAGCGCGGCGGCCGCCGCCAGCCCGTTGCGCACCGATCCCAGCAGGCTCCACCAATCGGCGGCATCCTGATAGCCGCGCGTCGCCGGATCGGGCGCGGCAAAGTGATATTCGGCGACTGCGGGGGTGCCGTAAATCCACATCGCAAACATCGCGAACCAGCTGAAAAACTGCACCACGGCGAGTTGCTGCATGGTCTTGGGCATGGCGAACAGATCGCTCACCACCTCCATGAACCCGCTGTTATTGCGCCCGCCCGAACGCAGCACGCTGGCGACCAGTTGCACCACGCCGAACCCGGCGATCAGCGCGGCCAGCACATACAGCTCCTGCGCGATGTCGATCCCGCCCAGAAACGCCGGACGCGCGCCGCTGCGGGCCAGCGCGACAAACCCGGCCACCCCCGCCCCGGCGATGATCCAGATGATCGCGCCCTTGCGGAATTGCGCCGCGCTGCGCAGCGTGGCCGACGGCGCGGCGGTTTCAAGCCCCAGTTCGCGCCTCCGTGCCGCCTCAAACCCGGCCATTTGTTCGGGCGAATATTCGCGGGTGGTGAACACCGTCCACGCCACCGCCGCCAGCAGCGCCGCGCCGCCGATATAGAACGCCCATTGCACCGTCTGCGGGATCTCTCCGGCGGGCGCGACATTGCTGAGGCCCAGCCAATTGGTCATCACCCACGGCAGCGCGCCCGCCACCACCGCGCCCACCCCGATAAAGAAGCTCTGCATGGCATAACCCACCGTGCGCTGACGGTCGGGCAGGTTGTCGCCAACGAAAGCGCGAAACGGCTCCATCGTGATGTTGAGCGAGGCGTCCATGATCCACAGCATCCCCGCCGCCACCCATAGCGCGGGCGAGTTGGGCATCACGAACAGCGCAAAGGTGGCGAGCAGCGCGCCCGCGAGGAAATAGGGCCGCCGCCGCCCGAACTGCCCCCCGAAACCAACCCAGGTCTTGTCCGACAAATGCCCGATAATCGGCTGCACGATCAGCCCGGTCATCGGCGCGGCAATCCACAGGATCGCCAGATCGCCCACTTCGGCGCCCAAGGTCTGGAAAATGCGGCTGACATTGCCGTTTTGCAGATCGAACCCGATCTGAATGCCCAGAAAGCCGAAGCTCATATTCCAGATTTGCGCCGGATTGAGCGCGGGCTTGCGGCCAGCTTGCGTCATGGTCAATTATCCTCTTCCCCGCGCGCCGCCGCCTGAGGCGTGACGCGGCTGCGCGCCGGCGGTAATGTCGCGGGTCTTGCGCCCGGCGATCAGACTTGGCCAGCAAGGGGTGTAGTTTGAACGTTCTGCAAAAAATTGCAATAAACTTTCAAAATTTCTCTGGAGAAAACTCGTTTTCAGGCAAATATATAAGATATTTTACAGTATTTCCCGTTATTTAATTCTATTTCGCGCTCCCGCCAAGCAATGCTACAAAGATTTGCAAAACTTTGCGCATGATGGCAAACCTTTCACCAAGGGAGATGGATTATGACACGGATTTTCGTGGGATTCGTTGCTGCGCTTTGCGCAAGCACCGCCGTGGCCGGAGGGCCAATCGCCCCAACACAAGCGCCGCTCGCGCCCATCAGTGACCGCCTGCTCGAAGATGAAATCATCTATTTCGTGCTTCCCGACCGATTCGAAAACGGGGATAAAACCAATGATCGCGGCGGCATCCGTGGCGGGCCACTCGATCACGGCTTCGATCCGACGCACAAGGGCTTCTATCATGGCGGCGACCTGAAGGGGCTAACGCAGCGGCTCGATTACATTCAGGGCATGGGCATCACCGCGATCTGGTTTGCGCCGGTGTTCAAAAACAAACCGGTGCAGGGCCGCCCGGGCGAGGAAAGCGCAGGCTATCACGGATATTGGGTGACGGATTTCACCAGTGTCGATCCGCATTTTGGCACAAACGCCGAATTCAAGGCCTTCGTCGATGCCGCCCATGCGCGCGGGATGAAGGTCTATATGGACATCATCACCAATCACACCGCCGACGTGATCGACTATGTCGAAGGTGAACAGACGGGCTATGCCTACCGCAGCAAGGGCGATTACCCCTTTTCCCGGCGCGGCGGGCCGGATGGCGCGCCGATCAATCCGGGCTTTGCCGGGGACGACAACCCTGATCCTGCCAATTGGGCGGGCCTGACCGATCCAACCTTCGCCTACACCCCGTTCGTGCGTGACGCGGAGCGCGATGTGAAGGTGCCCGCCTGGCTCAATGACGTGACGCTCTACCACAACCGCGGCAATTCGCACTGGATCGGCGAAAGCAGCGTTTATGGCGATTTTTCGGGCCTTGATGATCTCGCCACCGAAAACCCGCGCGTGGTTGCAGGGATGATCGACATCTTCGGTCAGTGGATCGACGATTACGGGATCGACGGCTTCCGCATCGATACCGCCAAACACGTGAACCCCGAATTCTGGCAGGCTTTCGTTCCCGCCATGCTGGCGCGTGCAAAGGCCAAGGGGATCGACCATTTCCACATCTTTGGCGAGATTGCCTACGAAGAACCGACCGCCACGCTGGCGGCGCAGGTTATGGCCGAAAGCCACCTGCCCTATGCGCTCGACATGGGGTTCGCCAAAGCCGCGCAGCAGGTCGCCAGCGAAACGGCGAGCCCGCGGGTGATGGCGGAATTCCTGCAACAAGACGCGATCTATCCCGGCGGCGCGGCCACCGCGCTGGGTCTGCCGACCTTTCTGGGCAACCACGATTTCGGGCGGTTTTCGATGTTCGTGCGCGACATGAGCGGATCGGATGACGAAGCCGAGCTGCTGGCGCGGGTCAAATTGGGCCATGCCATGCTGTTCCTGCTGCGCGGGGTGCCGACCGTCTATTACGGCGACGAACAAGGCTTCATCAGCGACGGCAATGATCAACTGGCGCGCGAGGATATGTTCGCCAGCAAGGTCGCCGTCTATAATGACAACGTGCTTGTCGGCACCGCCGCGACCACCGCTGCGGCCAATTTCGACACCGCCCATCCGCTCTACCAGTTGATCGGCACGCTGGCACAGGCGCGCAAGGCCAGCCCGGCGCTGCGCCGGGGGCTGTCGCAGGTGCGCGCGTTCGATCATGAAGCGCCGGGTCTGCTGGCGGTGGAGCGCCGCGATCCGGCCAGCGGTGAGCGTGTTTTAATCGTGTTCAATACCAGCGCAGCAGGGCTTTCGCGCAATGTCGAGGTAGGCTACCGCGCGCGCGGCGTCACGCCGTTGCTGGGCGAATGCCCGACGCAACTGGCCGCGCCGGGGACGGTGCACATCACCCTGCCACCGTTTGGATTTGCCGCCTGCATTCTGGAGAACAACGACTAATGGCAACCGCGATTGGCGCTGCTGCCGCAGCCATTCACCACGATCCGCAATGGTGGCGCGGCGCGGTGATTTATCAGATCTATCCGCGCAGCTTCCGCGACACCACGGGTGACGGGATCGGCGATCTTGCGGGCATCGTCGAAGGGCTGGATTACATCGCCGATCTGGGCGTGGACGGCATCTGGATTTCGCCGTTCTTCACCTCGCCGATGCGTGATTTCGGCTATGACGTGGCCGATTATTGCGGGATTGATCCGAGCTTCGGCAGCTTTGCCGACTTCGACCGGATCATCGAAAAGGCCCACGCGCTCGGCCTGAAAGTGATCATTGATCAGGTTTATTCGCACACCTCGGATGAACACGCGTGGTTTGCGGAAAGTCGACAAGATCGCACCAATCCCAAGGCCGATTGGTATGTCTGGGCCGATCCCAAACCCGATGGTTCGCCGCCGTCAAACTGGCAATCAGTGTTTGGCGGATCGGCGTGGCAGTGGGATGGCCCGCGCAAGCAATATTACCTGCACAATTTCCTCACCAGCCAACCCGATCTGAACGTGCATAATATCGAAGTTCAGGACGCGCTGCTTGATGTGGCGCGGTTCTGGCTGGCGCACGGGGTTGACGGGTTCCGCCTCGATGCGCTCAATTTTTCGATGCATGATCCCGAATTGCGCGACAATCCGCCGTCAGGTCTGCCGATCAGCCAGGTGACGCGCCCGTTCGATATGCAGGTTAAACGTTACAACCAGTCACACCCTGATATTGCGGCATTCCTCGAACGCATCCGCGCGACGATTGATGAATATCCGGGCCGCTTCACCGTCGCTGAAGTCGGAGGGCCGGAGCCGCTGGCGGAAATGAAAGCCTTTACCCAAGGCGGAAAACGTCTGGATTCAGCCTATAATTTCGATTTCCTCTACGCCCCGCGCCTGACCGCGCCCTTGGTGCGCGCGACCCTTTCGCAATGGAGCGGGGAGCCGGGCGAAGGCTGGCCTTCGTGGGCGTTCTCCAACCACGATGCTCCGCGCGCTGTCACCCGCTGGGCCAGCGATGGCGATTACGCGCGCGCCGCAAGGCTCAACCTGCTGTTGTTGCTGGCGCTGCGCGGCAATCCGATCATTTATCAGGGCGAGGAACTGGGCCTGCCGCAGGGAAAGGTCGCATTCGAAGACCTGCAAGATCCCGAAGCCATCGCTAACTGGCCGCACACTTTGGGGCGCGACGGCGCGCGCACGCCGATGCCGTGGCAGACCAACGCACCGCAGGCAGGCTTTTCCCGCGCAAACCGCACCTGGCTCAAACCCGATCCGGCGCATGCGGTCTTTGCGGTTGACACGCAGACGTCAGACCCCGGCTCAACCCTCGCTTACGCACACCGGATCCTGCGCTTGCGGCGGGAGTTTCCGGCTTTGGTCAGCGGAGATATTACGCTGCTCGATACGCCTGAGGATATCGTCGCTTTCATCCGGCAACAGGGTGAAAACACCGTATTATGCGCCTTTAACCTGGGCGATGCGCCCTGCGTCTGGTCACCGCCCGCCGATTGGCAAAACGCACGCCTGCTTGCCACGCAAAGCGCAGTGGGCGATGGTGGCACCATGCCGGATATGCTCGCCCCCGGCACGGGTTACTGGGCGGCGATGACAGGCGAATAACCAAGCATGGCGGATAACCCGACCCTGACCAAACGCAGCGCCACGCTGGAAGATATCGCGCGTGAGGCGGGCGTATCGATCTCGACCGTCAGCCGCGCGTTGAATGATAGCCCGTCGGTCAAGCGGCGCACCAAGCAGCAAATCTGGCAGATCGCCCGCGCGCATGATTACGAGTTCCGCGCTACCATGCCGAGCGGGCCGATTGGCGCGGATGCGACCATTGCGGTGGTCGTTCCCGCTCCGCAAGCGCGGACAAGCCGGGTGGCCGACCCGTTCTTCCTCGAACTGCTGGCCGGCATCGCCGAAGCCGCGCGCGAACGCAATGCTGACCTCTTGATCAGCCATCTTAGCCCGCGCGCGGGCGCCGATCTTGATTACGCGATGAGCACCAGCCGCGCGACCGGGGTGATCTTTATCGGGCAAAGTTCGCTCCACCACGAATTCAACGCGCTGGCCGCGCGCGACAACCGGTTTGTGGTGTGGGGGGCAGAGTTTCCCGATGCGCAATATTGCGCGATTGGATCGGACAATGTCGCAGGCGGCAGGCGGGCAACCGCACACCTTGCCCGGCTGGGCCACAAGCGCATCCTGTTCCTTGGCGATACCGAAGCGCCCGAGGCCGAGCAGCGCTATCGCGGTTACAAGCAGGCGCTGGAACGCGCGGGCCTGCCGTTTGACGACGCGCTGATCCTGCCCGCCCATTTCGAAGTCCATTCCGGCGAGGCCGCGATCCGCAGCGCGATTGCCGGCGGCTTGCAATTTGACGCAGTATTCGCCGCCAGCGACCTCATCGCAATCGGTGCAATCCGCGCGCTGACGCGGTCAGGAATGCGGGTGCCCGAAGATGTCTCGGTGGTCGGTTACGACAATATCCCGGCCGCGCGGCTTGTCACCCCGCAGCTGACCACCATCGATCAGGACGCCAATCTTGCGGGACGGATGCTGGTGTCGAAACTGATGGACAAGGGCAATGGCCCGGCGATTTCGCAGCGGCTGGAAACCAGCCTGCTGATCCGCGAAAGCTGCGGCGGGTAAAGTGGATAAGCCCAGCCCCTTGAAAAGCATCGTGATCGTCGGCGGTGGCAGTGCCGGGTGGATGACAGCGGCGGCGCTGGCCGATGCCATCGGCGTGGGAGAGGCAACCATCCCGCCAATCCGCAACTTCAACCACCGCCTCGGCATCGACGAGACAACCTTCGTTCGCGAAACGCAGGGATCGTTCAAACTAGGGATCGAGTTCGTCGACTGGGGGCGGCAAGGGCATTCTTATTTCCACCCCTTTGGCCAGTATGGCGCTGAATTCGACCAGGTTCCGTTCTATCACCACTGGATGCGCGAATATCTGGGTGGCCGCGTTGCTGGCCCGATTGACGATTTTGCAATGTGCTGGGCGATGGCCAAAGCGGGCAAGTTTACCCACCCCTCCGCCGATCGCCGCCTGATCCAATCGACCTTCGATTACGCCTATCACTTTGACGCGACACGCTATGCCGCCTTCCTGCGCCACTTTGCCGAGGCGCGCGGGGTGACGCGGGTTGAAGGGCGGGTGGTCGATGTCGGCTTGCGCGGCGAGGATGGCTTCATCGACAGCGTGACGCTGGAAAATGGCACCGCCATCACGGGCGAATTCTTCATCGATTGCAGCGGCTTTCGCGGGCTTTTGATCGAGGACGCTTTGGAAGCCGGTTACGATAGCTGGCAGCACTGGCTGCCGTGTGATCGCGCGGTGGCGGTGCCCTGCGAAAGCGGCGACCTCACTCCCTATACCCGTTCCACCGCCAAGGCTGCGGGCTGGCAATGGCGCATCCCGTTGCAGCACCGCACCGGCAACGGCTATGTCCATTGCAGCCAGTTTATTTCCGAGGATGAAGCCAGCGCCGAATTGCTCGGCACGCTAGATGGCAAGCCGCTGGCCGACCCGCGCCCCTTGCGCTTTATCGCGGGCAGGCGGCGCGCATTCTGGAAGCGCAATTGCGTCGCCATCGGGCTTTCCGCCGGGTTCATGGAGCCGCTGGAATCGACCAGCCTGCATCTCATCCAATACGGCATTCTGCGGCTGATCGCGCTGCTGCCCGATAGCGCGATGTCGCCGCTTTTAGCGCGCGAATACAACGCCCAGACTACGGCGGAATATGAACGCATCCGCGACTTTCTGATCCTGCATTACAAAGCCAGCGAGCGTGACGATTCCGAGCTGTGGCGTTACTGCGCGGCAATGCCGATCCCCGACAGCCTGCAATACAAGATCGACCATTTCCGCGACTATGGCCTGCTGGTTTCGGACGAGCGTGAACTGTTCACCAATCCCAGCTGGATCGCGGTCTATCTGGGGCAAGGGATCGTGCCCGCCCGCGCGCCCGCGCTCGCCGCGATGCGTGGCGGGGTTCCGGTGGCCGAGCGGCTGGCGCAAATCCGCTCTGCGATGGACGAGGCGGTGGCGGCGATGCCGATCCCCGATAGTCTGCAATACAAGATCGACCATTTCCGCGACTATGGCCTGCTCGTTTCGGACGAGCGCGAGCTGTTTGCCAACCCCAGCTGGATCGCGGTTTATCTCGGTCAGGGGATCGTGCCGAAACGCGCAGGGCCCGCCATTGCTGGCGAGCCCCTCGTTTTACCCCAAAGCGACCTGAGGGTGTCTACGTCAGAAGTTCTTGCGGATCGTGAAGTTGAACGTCCGCCCGTAAAGTTCGTGGCGGCTCGGGAAAGTCCCGATCTGCTGACCGCCGGCATCGAGCAGGTCGTTCTGGGTCACGAAGGGTTCGTTGGTGAGGTTGAACACCTCGGCCAGAATGCCGACCCCGTTGAGGAAGCTACCCGGACGGTCAAAGGTATAACCAATCTGCGCATCGAGAATGGTCTCGCTCAGAGCATTGGCACCCGACAGCGACCCGTCAAAGTTCTGCACTTCCGACAGGAACCCATCGCGATAGCGCGCTGCCAGCTTGGCGCGGAAGCCATGCTTTTCGTAGAAGATATCGCCCGACCAGGTGACTTCCGAATGGCCGGGAATAGCCAGCGGGTTGAAGTTCTCGTTCTCCACCTTCGCATCGGCATAGGTGATCGAGAAGAACCCGCCAAACCCGTCAAGCGCATCGGAAACGTCGCCAAAATCGAGGCGCACCGTGCCTTCAACCCCGGTGATTGTGCCATCGGCAAAGTTGACCGGGCCGCTGAACACGCCGGTGGCGACTTCGGGGTTGGTCTGCAGGATACCGCCCGCCCCGAAATTTTCGATCGACTGGGTCAGATCGGTCAACTCGTTGAAATCGATGATCCAGTCGGCCAGCTCCTTGTGGAAGGCTGCGACAATGATCGCCGAGCCGGGCGAGAAGTATTTTTCGACCGAGATATCGTAGGAAGTCGACCGGTAAGGCTGCAACGCCGGGTTGCCACCGCCCAAATTGAAACACACCAGCGAAGGCGGATTGAACCCGACCACCGTATCGGGGATTTGGTCGGCATTGGTGTCGAGGCAACTCTGAGTGTTGAAGCCAATGTTCTGGTTCGCGGTCATCTGATCGAGCCGCGCGCGGGTAATGGTCTTGGCCGCCGCGACCCGGACGAACAGATCGGGCATGACTTCAAAGCTCAAGTTCATGCTCGGCAGCCAGTTGTCATAGCTTTCTTTGACTGTGTTCAGCAGCCCGCCGCCAATCGTCCCGGTCGATTTCTGAGTGGTATCGGCATAGCGCAGACCGATATTGCCGCGCACCGGAACCGAGCCGAGATCGCCATCAATATCGGCCTGGATGTAGATATTGTGGACCTTCTCATCCACCACCCATTCGGTATCAAAGGTCGCCTTTTCCACCAGATAGGTGCCATCGGTCAGGAAGCTCGACGGATCATAGGCGATGATGTCCATGCCCAGACTTTTGGTATTGGTCGTGCCGAGGATCGCCGAGGCCGGAATAGCCAGCCCGCCCGTGCCAAACGCCGCCGTGGGACGCAGGAAGGCTTCGTTGGAATCAAATTGCTTCTGACGGTCGGTATAGAGCCAGCCGACGGTGACGCGATCAATGAACCCGCCATCGAACTGCCAGAAGGATTCGGTCCGCAGCTGGTGCAATTCATCGTCGATCTTGGGCTGCTTGATAAAGCCGACCTGACCCCACCCGCCCGGATCGGTAAGCAGCACGTTTGCCGGATCGGTGTAATCGAGCAGGCTTTCGATGGTGTATTGGCCGTTCGGCAGGAAGTTGAACGTCAGCGTATCCGCCGCGCCGCTGCCGCCGGGGCCGGTGCCAGCATAGGATTCAAAATCGATGTCGTTGCGATTGAGCGTCGAATAGCCGTAATCGACCACAAAGCCGAGGTTGTCGGTCGCCTTCCATTCAAGATTGGTGCCGATCGCAAAAATCTCTGACTTCGAACCTTCGGTATCGGTGCGCAGGATTGGGAAGACGTTGGAAAAGGTCGCCGTGTCGGCAAACGGGCCGCTGCCGGTCACGCTGTCAACCACCGCGCCGCCATTGGTGCTCCATGCCGCAATCGGGGTTTCGGTACCGCGGAAAATGCCCGAATCGTCGGTGTCGGTGTAGAAGCCGTCGATCGAAAGCGAGAACCGGTCGGTCGGTTCAAACTGCAGCGCGCCGGTGATCGACGTGCGTTCAAACTCGCGGCTCACCGCACCCTGACGCGGGTTGTCGCGCGGGAAAATCACGCCTTCGGGGGTGCGTTCGGTCTGGAACTGGTTGGTCTTGAGCTCGCGCGAGACAAACTGGGTCGGAATCGATTGGATGGTTGCACCCAAAGACCAGCCCAGCGTGCCAGCTTCGTTCTGATCAATATAGGACGCGAAGAAGCGATAGCCATCATCGCCGAAATCAGGGTTGAGCGAACCATTATCATTGATGGTGTAGGTGCCCGAGACGCTGATCTGACGCTTTTTGGAGTCGAGCGGCTTGATCGTGCGCAAATCCACCGCACCGGCGATGCCGATGGCTGCCAATTGCGCATCACCGGTCTTGTAGACCACGCCCTGCGCGATCAGTTCGGACGGGAACTGATCAAATTCGATCCCGCGGTTATTGCCCGCCGAAACCACTTCGCGGCCATTGAGCAGCGCGAGGCTGAAATCGGGGCCGAGGCCGCGGATCGAGATTTGTTGCGCACGGCCGCGAACGCGCTGAGCGGTCACGCCCGGAAGGCGCGCCAGCGTATCGGCGATGGAAAGGTCAGGCAGCTGACCAATGTCTTCAGCGGAAATGACTTCGACAATCGAGGTTGCCCGGCGCTTGGCATCGAGCGAGCTCTGGATCGAGCTGCGGATACCGGTAACGACAATCGCGTCGCCTTCAACAGCAGCCGGCTCTTCGGCGTCCTGCGCCAGCGCCGGTGCGCCGGTCGCGGCCAGCGCCAGAAAGGTCGCCGCCCCGCACAGCAGGCGCGCGTTTACGTTGATCCCGTTCGTTTTCATCAGAGTCCTCTCCCCGCAAGCGACATTGAACGTACGCTTTTGCAGTTTTTTTCATAACGCAACACGGCTTGCAGGTAAATCACCAATCCGCATTCGTCCGCCAGACTTTTAAAAAACAGATATAATTGTTTATATACAACATTATAATTTAGACAATCTAACCGTAATCCGGGCAAAAGTTTGGCGCAAAGCGGCAGATTGTTGCCTGTTAGCCACAGTTTTTTGCAGGAACGCCCGCCGCCGCCCGCCATGCCTCAGAAAAGCCCGCGCGTTGCGGTGACTGCGCCCTTTGATTTCGGCATTTTATTTGTTCTTAATCAATTAATTGATTATGCAGCTTGGACATCAACAGAGGATTTGATAGGCTGATCCACATGGCCACCCCCCCTCCTTCACAGCCCCAGATTGCCGCGGAAGGCTGGGCCATCTCGCTCGCGCAGGCCCGTGTTGAACGTTTTTCGACATATAATCATCTGCTTGTTTCAGTCTATGATCTGCTGGAATCCCCCGAAAAGGTCATTTCGAAACCACTTTTGCAAGATTTTGCACAAATCACACCGCAATATCCGGGGTTGCGTGCGCCGCTTGATCCGGCGATTTGCGCAAGCTGGCTGACCCAGCTTGGGCCGCGACTCGATCAGTGGTTCGGCCCCCAGCCCCGGGGTTGGGAAATGCAGGCGTGGTATTCGATCGTCACCACGCCGCCCGCCAAACTGCTGCCGATCCAGCGTCTTCCGCACGTCGATGGCACCGATCCGAACCAGATCGCGATGATGCTCTATCTCCACCGCACCAGGCACGGCGGCACGGCGTTTTTCCGCCACCGTTCAACCGGGCTGGAGGCGCTATCGGCTGCGGATTTCCCGCGCTATGCCAAGGCATTGCAGGAAGATGTCGCGCGCACCGGCCTGCCGCCCGCCGCCTATACCACCGACGGCGCGCCGCATTTCGAACGGACGCACGCGGTGCCCGGCACCTTCAATCAGGCGGTGTTCTATCGCGGCAACATCCTGCATAGCGGGGTGATTGATAACACGGCGGCGCTGGTGGCTGATCCGCGCGCCGGGCGGTTGACGATCAACGCATTCTTCCGCCCGGCGGCGGAATAGGCACAGGCGGGGCAAACACATGGCAGAGCGCGGCGTTGAAAAACTGGTGATCGTCGGCGGAGGCACCGCGGGCTGGATCACCGCCGCGGCCTTTGCCCGGTTACTGGGGCAGCGACTCACCATCGAATTGGTCGAATCCGACGCGATCGGCACCATCGGCGTGGGCGAGGCGACGATCCCGCAGATCATCCGATTGAACACCATCCTTGGGCTGGATGAACACGAATTCCTGCAGCGCGCGTCAGGCACCTACAAACTCGGGATCGAGTTTGTCGATTGGGGGCGGATTGGCAGCCGTTATCTGCACACCTTTGGTGATACCGGAATGAACCTCGGCAATGTTGCCTTTCACCATTACTGGCGGCGCAGCGTGATGGGCGAGGCCGCGCCCGATGCGCGCGGGCTGTGGCACTATTCGCTGCATCAGCTGGCGGCCGATCAGGCGCGGTTCGGCAAGCTCGACCGGGTCGGCAACACCGCTATGGCAGGGCTGGCCTATGCCTATCACTTCGATGCCACCCGCTATGCCCTGCACCTGCGCGACTATGCCGAGGCGCGCGAGGTAACGCGCACCGAAGGCATGGTCGAAAGCGTTGAGCGCGACGGGACGAGCGGCGATATCACCGCGATCACCCTTGATGATGGCAGGCGGGTTGCGGGCGATTTCTTTGTCGATTGCACCGGCTTTCGCGCGCTGTTGCTGGGCGGCGCTTTGGGGGTGGGCTATCAGGACTGGTCGCACTGGCTTCCGTGCGACCGGGCGCTGGCGGTGCCAAGCGAGCGGCTGCCCACGCTGGTGCCCTTCACCCGCGCCACCGCCAAATCGGCGGGCTGGCAATGGCGCATCCCCTTGCAGCACCGCACCGGCAACGGCCACGTCTATGCGAGCGGGTTTACGGATGATGATGCGGCGGCCGATACCTTGTTGGCGGGGCTGGATACCAAACCACTGGGCGACCCGCGCCCAATCCGCTTCACCACCGGGCGGCGCGAAGCATTATGGGCGCAGAATTGCGTCAGCATCGGGTTGTCGAGCGGGTTTCTGGAGCCCTTGGAATCGACCAGCATCCACCTGATCCAGTCGCATGTCAGCCGTTTAATCCAGCTGTTCCCGCGCGGCAAAAACGCCGCTGCTGAACGCGCCGAATTCAACCGCCGCTGCATGGCCGAATTTGACCAGATCCGCGATTTCCTAATCCTGCATTACCATCGCACCGATCGCGATGACACCGAGTTCTGGCGTTATTGCAAGCATATGGCCGTGCCCGACAGCGTCACGCACAAGCTGGAACTGTTCGCCGCATCGGGCCGGGTCGGGCGCGATGCCGATGATCTGTTCCGTGAGGCGAGCTGGGTGCAGGTGATGCTGGGCCAAGGCATCATGCCCGCCGATTATGATCCGATGGCCGATCAAATCGCCCCGGCGCAGCTGGACGAATTCCTCGCCAATCTGCGCAATGTGATCGAACGCAGCGTTGCGGGCTTGCCCACCCACGCGGACTATGTGCAACGCCATTGCCCCGCCGATACCGGCAGCACCCCCGCCTGATCGCCGCCAACGAAAAAGGGCGGCGTGGTTGCCCACACCGCCCCTTTGTCTCTGGCCCGAAGGCGAAAGCTTACTTCGACTGGCTTTCGAGATAGGCGACCAGATTGGCGCGATCCTGCGCGTTCTTGATGCCCGGAAACATCATCTTGGTGCCCGGCATGAATGCCTTGGGGCTTGCCAGATATTCGAACAGTGTCTCGGTCGTCCAGGTTACGCCGCTGTTCTTGTTGGCGTCGGAGTAGTTGTATCCAGCCACCGAACCTGCTGTGCTGCCGACAATATTGTGCAGCGACGGGCCGACGCGGTTTACGCCTTTTTCAAGCACGTGGCACGAACGGCACAGCGCGAAGGTTTTTTCACCGGCGGCGGCATCGGTGGTCATGCTGGCGAAATCCACCGTCGCCGCAGCAGCATTAGCTGCGGGCGCAACAACCGCAGCGGTCTCAACCGAAGGCGCAGCTGTCGCAGCCGGGGCTTGATCGGCGGCGCCATCGCCGCAAGCTGAAAGGGTGGTGAGGCTGGCCAGCGCCGCAGCGCCCAACAATAAATCGCGTTTCATCGATATATGTCCTTTGAATTACGGGTTCTTCGCATCCGCCCACGCGCCATAACCGAGTATTTCGGGCATGGAAAGCGCGGGTTCGCGCAGGATGATTGCCCAAAGATTGATATACGCAGCGTGCGCGTTAAAAGGTGCCCATGATGAAAAACCTGCCCTGGCACACCAAGATCGTCCTCGCCCTGCTGGCGTTCCTTCCGCTCTATTTCGCGGTTGCCGCGCTTGGCACGAAAATCGGCCTGTGGAGCTGGCAGACCGGGCTGGTGTCATTGTCATTTGGAGGAGGCGTGATCCTGCTGGGAGTCGTCGCGCTGGCCGCGCTGGTATCGCTGATTATCGCCCTGCGCACCAAACCGCGGCGCAACGGGCTGTTGGCGGTCGCGATTATCGGTCTGCTGGTGCCGGGTGCGGTGTTCGTGATGTTCAGCGCTGCGAGAAGCGCGGCAGGTGACAACCCGATCCACGATATCGCCACCGATACCGCCAACCCGCCCGCGTTCTCGGCCGAGACGATGGCTGCGCGCGAAGCGGCGGGGGCCAATCCGCTGAGCGATTACCAGACCCCGCTGGGCCAGTTGGAACTTTACCAAAGCGTGCCGCCTGAACTGGCAATCAAATCACACGCGCAAATCATCACCGACCGCAAGGATCGCCCGGCTCCGCTGCCACTTGGCGGCGCGAGCAAGGCCGAAGGCGTGGCCGCGGTAAAAGCCGCGATGGACGCGATGGGGCTGAAAGACATCCGCAGCGATGCCGAGGCTGGAATGGTCGAAGGCGTGGCGGGAACCTTCTGGTTCGGGTTCAAGGATGATGTGGTCGCCCGCGTTGGCGATGCGCAGATCGATTTTCGCTCTGTCAGCCGGGTGGGCCGCAGCGATATGGGCGCAAATACCGCGCGGATCATCGAACTGCGCAGCCGCACCGAGGCGCTGCTGGGATCGGCCAGCCGGTAGATATCGCTCGGCTCAGGACGGACGAACGGACGTGGGTGTTTGAAAATCGGGGTGTTGCATCAGTCGCGAAACGCCGCCGCCGCCAGCGCACTGCGTTGAAACACGGTCAGCACGCATAGCGCGGCATAACCATAGGCGAGCACCGGGAACCACGCCGGAAACAGGCACATGGCGATGAACAGCGCGATGGTTTCGGTACCTTCGGCCAGCCCGGTGGAATAGAAAAAGCTCTTGCGCCCGTGCGCGGTGGTTTCCTCGCCGCGCTTGGCCGCGATCACCGCAAAGGCGAGGAAGCTGACCCCGGTCAGCACGAAACTGGCGACCAGCACCAGCGCGGGCAGGGTATTTTCCGCCGCCAGCACCGCGAAGCCGAGCGGGATCGACACGTAGAACGCAAAGTCGGCGACGATGTCGAAATAACCGCCCAGATCGGATGGCCCGCGCACCCGCGCCACTGCGCCGTCCAGCCCATCGGCCACGCGGTTGGCAAGGATCAGCCCCAGCCCCCAGCCGATATGGCCAAAGGCAATCGCCGCCGCGCCCGCCAGCCCCAGCACCAGCCCGGTAAAGGTGAGCCCGTTGGCGGTCACCCCCACCCCCGCAAGCACGCGCCCCGCCCAATTGAGCGGCGGGTCGATCAGCGGGCGCAGTTTGGCGTCAAGCATCGGCTATACGCCCCAACTCACCAGCCCGATCCACGCGCCTGTCATCGCGGTGGCGAGGTTGCCGGCCAGCCAGCTTTTCATCCCCAGCCCCGCTGCTTCGGCGCGGCGTTCTGGGCACAGGGTGCCGATGGTCGATACCAACAGGCCGACGCTGGCAAGGTTCGCCACCCCGCACAGCGCATAGGTCACGATCAGCAGGCTGCGCGCGCCAAAGGTGCCATCGGGCAGCGCGGCGAGTTCAAGATAGGCGACATATTCGTTGAGGATCGCCTTGGTGCCCATCAACCCGCCTGCCGCCTGTGCCTCACCCCAAGGCACGCCCAGCAGCCACATGAACGGCGCGAACACCCAGCCCATCACGCGTTTGAGGCTGATCGCCTCGCCATCGATCAGCGGCAACAGCGCCAGCACCTGATCGGTCAGCGCCACCAGCGCAAACACCACGATGATCACCGCAATCACCGCGAGGAACAGCGCCATCCCGTCCATCGTGCCTTTGACGATCGCGTCGATGCTGGATTCGTAACTCAGGCCGGGTTCATCCTTCTCCACCGCCGTCTTGGCGTCCTCCGGCGTTCCCGGCACCATCAGCCGCGCGATCAGCAGCGCGGCGGGGAGCGAGATCAGCGAGGCGGAGATCATGTGGCCCACCGCATCGGGCACGGTTTCGCGCAAGGTAGTGGCATAAAGGATCAGGATCGCGCCGCTGATGGTCGCCATCGTCAGCACCATGACCTGAAACAGTTCCGCGCGGGTCATCCGGTCGAAATAGGCGCGCGTGACCAGCGGCGCTTCCACCACGCCAAGAAAGATGCTCGCCCCGCCCGACAGGCCAACCACGCCGCTGACGCCCAAGCTGCGGCGGAGCAGGAACGACAGGCCGTTGACCATCCAGCGCAGCACCCCCCAATGCCACAGCAGCGCGGCGAGCGCGGAAAACACGATCACCAGTGGCAGGATCTGGAACGCGATGATCAGCGGCGGCTGCGCGCCGTCTGCCAGCGCGAACGGTAGCGGCGCCCCGCCGAGATAGCCGAACATGTAGGATGAGCCCTTGAGCGTCGCCTGTTCAATCGCGCTGACCGCAGAATTGGCAAGGCCCACCGCCTGCCACACCACCGGCACACGCACAATCAGCACCGCGAGCAGCCCCTGCAACGCCAGCGTGCCCAGCATCCAGCGCCAGCCGGGATGGTTGCGGCGATCTTCGCTGAAACCCCACGCGAGCGCGACAAGCACCGCGAGGCCGATCAGACCTCGCAGTTGGTCAAACAGTTCCAAGTTCTGCTCCTGTCTGCGGCGGTGTCAGCGCTTTTTGCCGAACAGATTATCAAGCGCCAGCGTATCCAGTTCGCGCAGCGCAATCAGCGCCAGCGCCGCGCCCGCCACCGTCAGCGAAGGGAAGAACAACAGGTTTGCGTCTTCGGGCTTGGCAAACAGGTATTGGCCATAGGGATCAAGGAAGTGCCGCCAGATCGGCAGCACACCGCCAACCAGAATAACCGCTGATCCGATCAGGCTATATTTGCGAAACAGGCCAAACACGACGAGCAGGCCCAACACCACTTCAAACCCGGCAAACGCCAATTGCAAGGTGCTGTCAGCACCCACGCCGCCGTAGTATTTATTGGCTAGTTTCGGCCCCATCCCTTCGCTCAGCAGCCGCACGCCGCCCCACAGCACCAGCAGCATTCCGGTTCCCACCCGCATGATCAGCAGGGAAATCTTGGTAAGCATCTCTCGTTCTCCCGATGTGCAGAGCGATCAGCCGCGTCGCCATGCGTGGTAGCGTTCAACCCATTTCAGCACGCCTTCCGGCTTGTTCGCGCGTTTCCAGTTTCCGGCCGCAAACTTGTTGGCCTCGGCCATGGTCGGATAGGAATGGATCGTGCCGAGGATCTTGTTTAGCCCGATCCCGTGCTTCATCGCCAGCACATATTCGGCCAGCAATTCGCCCGCGTGGCTGCCTACGATGGTGGCGCCCAGCACCTTGTCCTTGCCCGGCGCGGTCAACACTTTGACAAAGCCGCGCGTTTCGCTTTCGGCAATCGCCCGGTCGAGATCGTCGAGGTCATAACGGGTCACGTCAACCGCGATGCCCTGCTCCGCCGCCTCACGTTCATTAATGCCGACCCGCGCGATTTCGGGATCGAGGAAAGTCACCGCCGGGATCACGCGGTAATCGGCCTTGAACTTCTTGAAGGTGCCGAACAACGCGTTGACGCTGGCATACCATGCCTGATGGCTGGCGGTGTGGGTGAACTGATACGGCCCCGCCACATCGCCCGCGGCAAAGATATTGGGGAACTTGGTCGCCAGAAATTCATCGGTAGTGACGGTGCGGTCGGTATCGACGCCGATGTCCTCCAGCCCGAACCCGGTCAGCCGCGCCTTGCGCCCGATCGCAACGATCAGCGCATCATAGGCGATGCGCACTTCCTGCCCGCCATGTTCGGCGATCAGCGCGCCGTCTTCGACCCGCACCGCCTTGTGATCGGTAAGCACGGTGACGCCCGATTCCTCCAGCACGTTGCGCGCAAGGCTGGACACGTCCGCGTCTTCGCGGCCCAGCAATTCGGGCATCATTTCAACCTGCGTGACGCGCGATCCGAGCCGCGCGAGCGCTTGTGACAATTCGCACCCAATCGGCCCGCCGCCAAGGATAATGACCCGCGCGGGCGCTTTATCCAGCTTGGCAAAGGCATCCCACAGCGTTTCGCTGGTGAGGTAGCCGCTGTCTTCGATCCCGGGAATCGGCGGCACCACGGGATCGGCACCGCTGGCGATGATGATGCTGCGGGTGGTGAGCCGCTGGGTGCCGCCATCGTTGCGCGCGATTTCAACCGTCCACGGATCGATGATCGTCGCATAACCCTGGACCACATCAACGCCGAGTTCGGTGTAGCGTTCGACAGAATCGTGCGGTTCAATCGTCTTGATCGTGTCCAGCACCCGCGCCATCACTGCCTTGAACGGCACCTTGGGTTCGCTCGCTTCCAGCCCGTATTTGTCGGCATTTCGCATCATCGCGGCGACCTTGGCGCTTTTGATCAACGCCTTGGACGGCACGCAGCCGGTGTTGAGACAATCGCCGCCCATGTCCTTGGCCTCGACCAGCGTGACGCTCGCCTTCACCTGCGCGGCGATATAGGCGGAGACAAGCCCCGCAGAACCGCCGCCGATCACCACCAGATTGCGGTCGAACTTTTTGGGCTTGGTAAACCCGGCATAGACTTTCCGGCGTTTGATCACCCCGATAATCCCCTTGGCCAGCCACGGCACGATGCCCAGCAGCGCAAAACTCGCGAGCACCCCGGGCGAGGCAATGCCCGACAAGCTGTCAATCTGCGCAAGCTGCGTGCCCGCGTTCACGTAAACAATGGTGCCGAGTAGCATCCCCAGCTGGCTCACCCAAGCATAAGTCCAGGTGCGGATACGGGTCAGGCCCATCACCAGATTGACCACAAAGAACGGGAACACCGGGATCATCCGCAAGGAAAACAGATAGAACGGCCCATCACGCTCCAGCCCGGCGTTGATCGCCTTCAGCCGCTCACCAAAACGCGCCTCAATACTGTCGCGCAGCACGTAGCGCGATGACAGGAAGGCCAGCGTCGCCCCCAAAGTGGAGGCGAAGGAGACAAGGATGGTGCCTCCTACCACGCCGAACAGCGCGCCAGCCGCCAGCGTCAGGATCGCGGCTCCCGGAATGGATGCGGCAGTCACCAGCACATAGGCGATGAAGAACCCGGCGATTACCGCCAGCGGGTTGCGCTGCTGGAACGCAGCGACATCGCCGGCCAGCGCCTTGATCCCATCAAGCGTGAGATATTGGCCAAGGTCAAAAATGAAATAGGCCGCAACCAGCGCGGCCAGCGCGGCAAGAATGACAATTTTCTTCAAAACAAACTCCTTGCCCAGCATTCGCCGCCACACGGGCGCAAGTTACGCTTTTTTCGCAAGTGCAGCATATTTTGCGATCCAGCGCCTGTCGATCCCGTGCTTCAATCGCAACACCCAGCCCCCCTGCGCGGCCAATGGGCCATAGCTGGCAATCGCCGATCCGTCGCCGGTATTCATCAAATAGAGGTTATGGGCGCGCGGGTGATAGGCGGCGCGCGGCTTCTCTCCCGCCAGGCAGTTGCGGAGATTGGCCGCGATCACCGGGCCTGCGAACACCGCATGAACGCCGGAATGGGCCAGCACCCGGTCAGTGCGCGCGGCGACGTCTCCGGCGGCAAAGATGTGCGGGTGTGATGGGGATTGGTGATGCTGGTTGACGCTGATGAAGCCCGCATCGTCCACCGCCAGCCCGCTTTCGCGCACCCAGCGCGGCGCGGCGCTGCCCAGCGCAGTGATGATGGCATCGGCGGGTTCCAGCGACTGCGCGCCCGCCCTGCGGCGACGCGGCGCTGCACTGCGGGCGCAAATCCGGGGAGCAGGCCGTCCTGCCCTGTCACCAGCGTTACCTGCGGCGGAGCGGCGTTACCGCGGCGATTGCGGATCGCGAAGGCCAGTTCCACACCCCCCGCGCCGCCGCCTGCGACCACCACATGAGTCAGCGCCTGCCCCGATGCCGATAACGCCGCCAGCCGATCCACAAAGCCGCCAATCGGGCGCACGTCGATCAGGCGCGGATCATCGCCCAGCAGCGCCGCGCCGCGCCCTTCGCCGCCGGTGTCGAATGATGCGATGTCAAAGGTGATTTCCCCTCCCCCCGCCGTGCGCACACGCCGGGCATCGGGATCAAGCCCGGTGCAGGAATCGAGCACCAGTTCAACCCCGGCACGCTGCGCCAGCGCGGCCAGATCGACCAGCGCCTCATCGCGGCTATGCTGCCCTGCGATCCAGCCCGGAACCATGCCTGAATAGCGCAATGTCGGCTGCGGGGTCAGCAATACCGCGCGCGTGTCCGCAGGCACGCCGCGCACAATCCAGTCCGCCAGCACCGCAACATGCGCGTGCCCGCCGCCAACCAGCAGGAGTGTCTGGGTCAATGCGCTGTCCTTTGCTGCGGTTGTGCAGGTCGCCCCAACCCCATCGCGCGCGGTTCGATTGCGCGCAAGGTTTGGATGCCAGAACACCACACCGAGATGCCGCAAGGGTGGTTAGAACTTACCCCGCAGCGCCTGATACGCCGCAGCGGCCACGGTGTTGGCGAGGTTGAGCGAGCGGATCACCTCTGACCGCATCGGCAGGTGGAACAGGCGGTCGGGGTTCTGGTCAATGATGGGCTGCGGGATGCCCTTGGTTTCCTGCCCGAACACCAGCATCGCATCATCGGGATAGGCGGGTTCATAGAAGCTGCGGCTGCCGAATTCCTCGAACAGGAACAGTTGATCTTCGCGCGGGGTGCGCGCGGCGAGGAACGCCTCCCAATTGGCATATTCGGTCAGATTGACGTGGGGCCAGTAATCCAGCCCCGCCCGCTTTACCTGTCTGTCAGAAATGTCGAAGCCGAGCGGGTGGATCAGGATCAGCTCCATCCCCAACGCCACACAGGTACGCCCGATCGCCCCCGTATTACCGGGGATTTCGGGCTGGATCAGGATGATGGAGAGGCCCATCAGGCCGCCCCCGCGATCAGCCCAGCTTGTCCTTGAGCAACTGGTTCACCACGCCCGGATTGGCCTTGCCCTGCATCGCCTTCATGGTCTGGCCGACGAAGAAGCCGAACAGCGCTTCCTTGCCGCCGCGGTACTGTTCGACCTTGTCGGCGTTGGCGGCGATGATGGCGTCTACGGCGGCTTCGATCGCGCCGGTGTCGCTGACCTGTTTCAGCCCTTCGGCGTCCGCAATCTCCGCCGGATCGCGGCCGGTCTTGAGCACGATTTCGAAGATTTCCTTGGCCTGCCCGCCGCTGATTTCGCCCTTGTCCTGCATTGCAAGGATGCTCGCCTGCGCGGCAGCCGTGGCGTTGGCGGGATCAGCTTCATCGCCCAGCGCCTTCATCACCCCCGGCGCGACCGACAGCGACCAGTTGGCGACCTGCGTGGCGACCGCCGCTTCGCCCTTGCCAATCACTTTGGCGGTTTCGGCCAGCAGCGTTTCAAACCGCGCGAAGGTTTCCACCTCGGCGGTCAACTCGCGCGCATTATAGGGCGTGAGGCCGAGCACCTCGACATAGCGCCGCCGCTTGGCATCGGGCAGTTCGGGGAGCGAAGCGCGGCAATCGGCGAGGAAACCCTCCTCAAGCACCAGCGGCAGCAGATCGGGATCGGGGAAGTAGCGATAATCATGCGCGTCTTCCTTGCTGCGCATTGTCCGCGTGGTGCCGGTGCCGGGGTCGAACAGCCGGGTTTCCTGCACGATCCGCCCGCCGCTTTCGATCACATCGACCTGACGGTTGGCTTCGTATTCGATCACCTGCATGACAAACCGCACCGAATTGACATTCTTCGTCTCGGTCCGCGTGCCGAATTCCTCGCCCGGACGGCGCACGGATACATTGACGTCGGCGCGCATCGATCCTTCTTCCATATTGCCATCGCAGCTGCCGACATAGCGCAGGATCGCGCGCAGTTTGCGCACGTATGCCCCGGCCTCGGCAGGTGAGCGCATATCGGGCTTCGACACGATTTCCATCAGCGCCACGCCGCAGCGGTTGAGGTCAACATAGGACATGGTCGGGTGCTGATCATGCATCAGCTTGCCCGCGTCCTGTTCGACATGGATGCGCTCAATCCCGATGATCTTGTCCTCCGGGATGCCCGCCTTTTCGTCCGCCTCGATCAGCAGCTGCCCTTCGCCCACGATCGGGTGGTAAAGCTGGCTGATCTGATAACCCTGCGGCAAGTCGGCGTAGAAATAATTCTTGCGATCAAACCGGCTCCACGCGTTGATCTCGGCATCAATCGCCATCCCGGTGCGCACCGCCTGCCGGATGCATTCGCGGTTGGGCACGGGCAGCATCCCCGGCATCGCGGCATCGACAAGGGAGACCTGCGCATTAGGCTCCGCCCCGAAGGTGGTCGACGCGCCGGAAAACAGCTTGGATTGCGAAGTCACCTGCGCGTGGACTTCAAGGCCGATCACGACCTCCCATTCGCCGGTGGCACCCTGAATGCGGTAGTTGGTCATCGATTGATTGCTTTCAGTGTCTCTTGGAACTCGATCTTTAGAGCTTCAGGCATATTCGGGAAGTAGACCTCGGGACTCTCGCATATTCTAGCGACCAAAGCCCTATAACCCGGGTAATTCCTCAACTCGAAGACCGCTGCCTTTTGCGAAATCAGAGATTTATCCGAGTTATGCACTCGCAAGATAGTCTCGAAGAAGCGCTCGAAGTGCTTTTCCCGTTGCTGCTCCCTTTGGATGCCAACCCACTGATAGGCTGACCAAGCCAAAGCAAAAAGGGGAACAACGAGTCCCAACCAAGCTACGACTTGATCCCAGCTATAGGTCAATATCATTTCCGTTCCTCGTCCTCGATCAGCTTGCCATCCGGCCCGAACCGCGCTTCGCCGTGATCGATGTTCTTGCGCACCCAATTGGCGACCATGAAAGTCACCGGCACCGCGAGGGCGATGCCAATACCGGCAAGCCATAGTGGCAGATCGGCGTTCACCACCACTTCTCCGGCACCGCCTTGAACCCGGCGCGCTGTTGGATCGCCAGCCCCGCATTCAGCACGCCCTGTTCGTCAAACGGGCGGCCGACCAGTTGCAGGCCCAGCGGCAAGCCGGCGTTGATCGTTGCAGGCACGCTCATCGCCGGGAGGCCCGCGAGGCTCGCTGGCACCGCGAACACGTCATTCAGATACATCGCCAGCGGATCATCGACATTCTCGCCAAGCGGGAAGCTCGCCGTGGGCGTGGTGGGGGCGAGGATCACGTCGCACTCTTGGAACGCGCGCTCGAAATCGCGCGCCACCAGCGCCCGCACCTTCTGCGCCTGTGTGTAATAGGCGTCGTAGAAGCCCGCCGAAAGCACATAGGTGCCGATCAGGATGCGGCGTTTGACCTCGTCACCGAACCCGGCGGCGCGGGTGGAGGCATACATGTCTTGCAGGCCGCTGCCATCAGGCAGATCCCTCAACCCGTAACGCACCCCGTCATAACGCGCGAGGTTCGACGACGCTTCGGCAGGGGCGACGATGTAATAGGCGGGCAGCGCATATTTGGTGTGCGGCAGCGACACGTCGACGATTTCCGCCCCCGCATCGCGCAGCCACGCCTTGCCCTGCTCCCACGAATCAAGGATCGCCTGATCGGTGCCCTCCATCCGGTATTCGCGCGGGATGCCGACTTTCTTGCCGCGCAGGTCGGCGTTCAGCGCGCCTTCCCAATCGGGCACGTCCATCTGGAGGCTGGTCGAATCCTTGGGATCGAACCCCGACATCGCGCCGAGCATGATCGCGCAATCTTCAACGCTGCGCGCCATCGATCCGGCCTGATCGAGGCTGGAGGCGAAGGCGACGATGCCCCAGCGGCTGCACCGCCCATAAGTCGGCTTGATCCCGCAGATGCCGGTGAAGGCCGCCGGTTGCCGGATCGAACCGCCGGTGTCGGTGCCGGTTGCGGCAGGCGCAATCCGCGCCGCCACGGCCGAGGAGGAACCGCCCGAAGAACCGCCGGGGCTCATCGGCTGGTTGCTGCCGGACTTGCGCCACGGTGAGGCGACATTGCCGAAATGGCTGGTTTCGTTGGACGAACCCATCGCGAACTGATCGAGGTTCAATTTGCCCAGCATCCCCGCGCCCGCGTCCCACAGCTTCTGCGAAACGGTCGATTCGTAACGCGGGATGAAGCCTTCGAGGATGTGGCTGGCAGCCGTGGTCTGCACGCCGTGGGTGGCGAACAGGTCTTTCATCCCGATCGGCACGCCTGCCATTGCGCCCAGCGTTTCGCCAGCCGCGCGCGCGGCGTCGACCTTGTCGGCGGCGGCGATCGCGTGATCGGGGGTGGTCACGATGAAGGCGTTGAGCGCCGCAGCATCGGCCACGACCGCGTTGAAACTTTCCGCGACTTCGCGCGCGGTGAAGCTGCCATCGCGCACACCATCGCGAATGTCTTTGACGCCGAATTGGGTAAGGTCAGTCATATTATCAGCGAGTCCCCGCGAAGGCGGGGATCTCATGCCTCCCGCGCATCGCCAAATTGCTGGAGACCCCCGCCTGCGCGGGGGCGCACACTTGCATTCAAAAAATCACTCGATCACTTTCGGCACGCCAAAGAACCCGTGTTCTGCCGCCGGTGCATTGGCGAGCACATCATCGCGCCGCCCGCCGCCGGTCAGCGGATCGGCATCAACCACATCGTCGCGCAGCCGCAAAGTATTGGGGATCACCGCCGCCATCGGCTCGATCCCGGTGACATCGACTTCGCCCAATTGTTCGACCCATTGGAGGATGCCGTTCAGTTCGGGCACCATCCGTTCGAGCGCGGCATCATCCATGCTGATCCGCGCCAGAGAGGCGATTTTGGCGACGTTTGCCTTGTCCACCGACACCCGCGTTCCCCTTACTGGCCCGGCGCAGGTGCGCCATCCGGGGCGCCCATCCGGCCCTGCCCCATTTGACTTTGCATCGCCTGCTGGAGAATGCTCAGGTTCCGTTCGAAGGTCTGCTGGCTCATGATCTCGATCACCTCGATCTCGAATTCGAGATCGGCGTTCGGTGGGATCGGTGCGCCCGGCGGCGGCTCTGCCCCGTAAGCCTTGTCGGCGGGGATGAAGAGCGTGTATTTTCCGCCCTTCTGCATCTGCTGCAACCCTTCAAAGAAACCGGGAATGGTCGCGCCTTCCTCAATCGGGAACGGGGTGCCTTCGGGGAAGATGCCTTCGACGGGGAGCGGAATATCGCGCGATTCGTCAAACACCGTGCCATCGGCGGCGAGCTTGCCCTTGTATTTCAGGAACACCACATCGCCAGCCTTGGGCATCGCCCCGGTGCCGGCAATCTGGGTATCGACATCCACGCCGCGCGGCACGGCAGCCCAGGCGAGCCCAGCCCCCACTGCAATCGCCAGCACCACGCCGATCCACAGCTTGGTCAGCGATCCCTTGGCAACGGGCTTTATTGGAACGCGGGTAATTTCGGTCATGGCGGTGTCCTGAGTGGCAGTGCATCATGCGCTGCTTGATTACGACAAAAGGGCGCGGAATTATGCCGCGCCCTGATGGCTGATCGGAAAGGGGGATTCAAGCGGTTCTGTGTCGCAGCACACGCTTGAGGGCGGGATTATTTGCTTCCGTCACGCTCCAACCGCTTGCGCTCCATCTTGCGGGCGCGGCGCACGGCAGCAGCCTTTTCACGGGCGCGCTTTTCGCTCGGCTTTTCGTAATGGCGACGCAGCTTCATTTCGCGATAGACGCCTTCGCGCTGCAGCTTCTTCTTGAGCGCGCGCAAGGCCTGATCAACATTATTATCGCGAACCATGATTTGCATAAAAGCCAACTACCTCAATCTTGAAACGCCAGAGCCCGCCCGATTCTCGCGGGGATACGCGGTCAATTTCCACTGAAAGGCGGGCGATTCCCACACGGGACCGCCCTGATTACGGCGCTCCGATAGTCCAACACTACCCGAAACGCAAGCCGCCAGCGACGCATCAGCGCAGAATCGCGGTTTTGCCAGCCCTGCCAGGCCCAGCCCTGCTAGGCAGAGCGCGCGCGCATCGCTAAGAGCCTTGGCGATGAACCCTTCTGCTCTTTCTCCACTCGCCGCATCGGCGCTGGTTGCCTCCGGCGGCGCTGTTGGCGCGCTGGCGCGGTATCAGGCTGGTCGGCTGATGACCCACACGCTCGGCCCGCGCACCGCCGATGCCTTCCCGTGGGCGACGCTCACCGTCAATCTGGCGGGGTGCCTGTTGATGGGTCTGCTGTTCGGCTGGCTGGCACGGCATGGCGGCGCGGGCGAACACCTGCGGCTGCTGCTCGGCGTCGGTTTGCTGGGCGGGTTCACCACCTTCAGCGCGTTCAGCCTTGAACTGCTGTTGCTGACCGAACGCGGCACGCCGGGGATGGCCTTTGCCTATGCGGCGGTGTCGGTGCTCGCGGGTCTTGCCGCCTTGTGGCTGGGCCTCACCATGATGCGCGGTGCGGCATGACCATTGAGCAAGCTCAGGGCGAGAGCGACAACGTGCGCCAGTTCACCGTCAGCGAGGATGACGACGGCATCCGGCTCGATCGCTGGTTCAAACGCAACCTGCCGCTGATCGGGTTCGCCACCGTATCACGCTGGGCGCGCACCGGGCAGATCCGGGTCGATGGCAAGCGGGTGAAGCCCGAAGATCGGCTGGCTGAAGGGCAAGTTCTGCGCGTCCCGCCGGGCGGTGAGGAACAACCGACCGCGCGCAAAGCCGCACCGCGCACCCGCACGCTCAGCCCCGAACAGATCGCCGAAGCGCATGACATGGTGATTCGCGAAACGGCGTCTGCGATCGTGCTGAACAAGCCGCCGGGCCTCGCCACGCAGGGCGGCAGCAAGATGACCAAACACGTTGACGGACTGCTCGATGCGTTTGTCACCGACGAGAAAACGCCGCGCCCGCGGCTTGTCCACCGGCTCGACAAGGATACCTCGGGCGTGCTGCTGATCGCGCGCACGCCGGGGGCGGCGGCGAGTTTCTCCAAACGCTTTGCCAGCCGTTCGGCGCGCAAAGTCTATTGGGCGCTGGTGGTCGGGAACCCGGCGCTGGCCGAAGGCGTGATCGACGCCCCGCTCGCCAAGCAACCGGGCACCGGCGGCGAGAAAATGCACGTTGACGAAGAAAACGGCGCGGCGGCGAAAACCCGTTACCGCGTGGTCGATCATGCGGGCGAACGCGCGGCATGGGTGGAGCTGGAACCGCTCACCGGGCGCATGCATCAGCTGCGCGTCCACATGGCGGCGATTGGCCATCCGATCGTGGGTGACGGCAAATATGGCGGGCCGGATTCGTTCCTGACCGGCGCGGTCAGCCGCAAGATGCACCTCCACGCGCGCCGGCTGATCATCTCGGAACCGAGCACCAAGGACGCGAGTGGCGGCAAGTTGGACGTCACCGCCGAACTGCCGCCGCATTTTGCCATGAGCATGGACGTGCTGGGCTTCGATCAGGGGCTGTCCGACGCATCGCCCTTGCGCGAAGAAGCGCCCGAACGGTCGGGTGAGGAGAAGAAACAGGCCGCCCGCCGCCATTTCAAACAGGCGCGCAAGGAAGCCCGCGCACCGCGCCGCGCGCGCGGTGATGTGGCGACCAAGGGCAAGAAGGCACCCGGCAAGCCCGCCAAGCCCGCACCCAGAAAGGCCAAGCCCGCCCCTAAAGGCCCGCGCAAATGAGCGCGACGCGTCTGGCCGTGTTCGATTGCGATGGCACGCTGGTCGATGGGCAGGCGGACGTGTGCTGGGCGATGGAGCGCGCCTTTACCCGCGCTGGCCTGTCTGCGCCTGATAGCCAGTTGGTGCGGCGGATTGTCGGGCTCAGCCTGCCGGTTGCGGTGCGCGAACTTGCGCCCGATCTCGCGGAGGATCAGGCCCGCGCCGTCACCGAATATTACCGTTCCAGCTACCGCGCGCGGCGCGAAGAAGGCCTGCTCGACGAACCGCTTTATGATGGCATGGCCGAACTGCTCGCGAATCTGCACGGCGCGGGCTGGAGCCTCGCGGTTGCCACCGGCAAGTCCGACCGTGGTTTGAATGCCTGCCTGAAAACGCACGGGATCGCCGATCTGTTCGTGTCGCTCCAGACCGCTGACCGTCACCCCTCCAAACCGCACCCGGCGATGCTGGAGGCTGCCTTGTTCGAGGCTGGCGCGGCTCCGCATCAGGCGGTGATGATCGGCGATACCAGTTTCGATATGGCGATGGCGCGGGGCGCCGGGGTGCGCGCGGTGGGCGTGGCATGGGGCTATCACGCTCCGCATGAATTGCTGGAACACGGCGCGTTGAGCGTAGCCAGCAATATCAACGCACTGGCCGAAGCGCTGGAGGCAGCGCTGGCATGAACCTGTCCCCGCGCGAAGCTGCCGAGGCGCAGGCCCAGCGGCGCTACATCATCATGAACGTCGCGCGCGTTGGCGGGATCGCGCTGTTGCTGCTCGGCGTGGCGATCACCCGTGATGTGCTGCCGGTGAAGTTGCCATGGGCGCTGGGCGCGGGGCTAGCTGTGCTGGGGCTGCTGGAATTTTTCTTCCTGCCGCCAATCATCGCCAAACGCTGGAAAGCCGGAGACAACAAGCGCCCATGATCCGCAAGTTCTACACCGATGTAATGCTTGGTGAAGTGCCCGGCGGGTGGCAAGTGCTGCTGGATGGGCGCGGGGTCAAAACCGTGGGCGGCGCGGCGCAGATCGTGCCCACGCAAGGGTTGGGCGAAGCGCTGGCGGCAGAATGGCGGCGGCAGGGCGACAAAATCGATCCCGCCAGCCTGCTCCTGCGCGATATGGCCGATTACGCGATTGATGTGGTGGCGGCCGATCGGGCAGCGATTGCCGATGGCCTGATCGCCTACGCCGAAACCGATACGCTGTGTTACCGCGCCGATCCTGACGCGCCGCTTTATGCCCACCAACAGGCGGCATGGGAGCCGCTGCTCGCGCGGTTTGAGGCGGAACATGGGATTGCGCTGGTGCGGGTCAGCGGCATTCTCCACCGCCCGCAGCCAGCCCCGGCATTGGCGGTGCTGCGCGCGCGGCTGGAGACGCTGAACCCATTCGCGCTGGCCGGGGTGGAGGCAATGGCGAAGCTCGCCGCATCGCTGATCACCGCGCTCGCCGCGCTCGATACAGACGGCGGGGACGCACCGCTGGCACTGTGGCAGGCGGCGTGTCTGGAAGAAGAATGGCAGGCCGACCTATGGGGCCGCGACGAAGAGGCCGAGAAACGCCGCGCCCGGCGTGAGGCCGATTTTCTGCGCACCTGCGGGTTTGCACGGTTGGCGCAGGCGTAGGCTTTACCCCTCGCCCCCAACCCAATCCGCGACATCGCTTGCCACGCTATTGGCGGCGCGGTTGATCGCTGCGCCAACGGCCCGGGCATCGGCCGGAATCCCGGTTTCGCTGGCCTCAAACCGGCGGGTGCTGGTCGTGCCGGAATCGTCGATCCGGATCGCATCAAACCGCACCACCACTGCCGAAGCGCGCGCATCATAACCCATATCGATCAGGCTGCCCCGCAGGCTTACCGTGGGAAGCGCCACGGTTTCATCATTATCGAGCACCAGCGCGTTCCCGCGTGCGCGCAAGGTTTCACCCAGCAGACTGCGGAACAGGCGCGCGGGCTTTTCCACCCAGAATGCGTCTTTCAGATAGGCCAGTTCGGTATCCGTGACCGCCACCGGCACGCGCAGCACATCCAGTTTGGCCGGAGTGTCGATACCCAGCACCGCGATCACCGGACGCTGCGCCCCGGAAACCCCATTTCCCGAAGCCGCGCGCGCGGTCGGGCTTAATGTCAGCAGGCTTTCCGGCGCGGCGCCGCCCAGGCTGATACAGCCGGGCAGCGCCAGCAATGCGGGCAGCATGATAAGGGCGGGCCATTTGCGCAGGCTCATCAAATCGGTCTTCCTCATGGCTTGTAATCCGGCAGTGATTCGCCCCCAAGCAGCGCGCCCGCGCCTTCGCTTTCGAGCTTTTCGGTGATCGCCCGCAAGGCGCGACTGGTGGCGCGCAGATCCTGCAAGGTTGCCTCGGCATTGGGTAGCGTGCTGGTGCGCAATTGCCGCGCGGCGGGGCGGGTATCCTCCAGCGTGGCCGCCAGCGAGGTTAGCGCCTGATTCGCCGCATTCAGTGTCCCGCGCAGTTCCTCGGCCAGCGGTGCGCCTTCTTTCTTGACCAGCGCATCGGTGGTCAGCGTCAGTTGTTCTACCGCGTCCAGCGCCTGATTGAATTCAGTCAGCGTGGTCTGAAACCCTTCAAGATTGGCGGTCAGCGCCGGGGTGGCATCGGCAAGGTCTTTGGTCAGGCGGTTAGAGTTTCTGAGAATGCCCGAAATCTGCTCCTGATTTTCAGGGCCGAGAATGGTGTTGAGCTGTTCGGTCAGCGTCGCCAGCCGTTCCAGCAGCACCGGGGCATTCGCGACAATCGCGCCAAACCCGCCGCGCCCGGGCGGGATTACCGGGCGGCCTTCGGGGCAGGCGGTGCTTTCACATGTGATCGGCGGGGCATCCTTGCGCGCACCGTCCAGCAGGATGGTCGATACCCCGGTAAAGCTTGCCTCAATCGTGGCCTGTGTGCCGACCAGCATCGGCACATCTTCGCGCACCTTGATCCGCACACGCACGAATTCCGGATTGTCCTCTGCCAGCGCAATGTCGATCACCTGCCCCACCGGCACCCCGGCAAAACTGACCTGGCTGCCATTGGCAAGGCCCGAAACCGATTGGCCGTAGAAGATGTCATATTCGTTGTGCTCACCCTGCCCCAGCCGCGCGATCCACACGATAAACGCCGCCAGCGCTGCCAGCAGCATCAGCGTGACCGCACCGACCCAGAGATGGTTCGCTCTTGTTTCCATATCCGTTTCCTATGAACGCCGCGGGGCGTCCCTGTCCAATATTCTATCCACCAGAACGCGCCCGGCTGCGATCATGTGATCCCTGCGCCGCGCGCCCGCGCGGGCCGTTGAAATATTCCTCGATCCACGGATGGCCGGTGGCGATCAATTCGGGAATGGTGCCGACCGCGATGATTTTTTTCTCACCGATCACCGCAACCCGGTCGCAGATTTCATACAGTGTATCGAGATCGTGGGTGATCAGAAACACGGTCAGGCCCAGTGTTTCCTTCAATTCGCGGGTCAGCCGGTCAAATTTGGCCGCGCCAATCGGATCAAGTCCGGCGGTCGGCTCATCAAGGAACAGCAATTCAGGGTCGAGCGCCAGCGCGCGGGCGAGGCCGGCGCGTTTCCTCATCCCGCCTGACAATTCCGACGGATATTTCGCCACCGCGCTTTCCGGCAGGCCCGACAATATCACCTTGTAACACGCAATCTCGCGCCGCAGCGCCGGGCTGAGATCGGGGAAGAACTTCTTCAGCGGCACTTCGACATTTTCGCCTACCGTCAGCGTCGAAAACAGCGCCCCGCCCTGGAACAACACGCCCCAGCGGCAGCGCACGCCAAAATCGCTGTCGGGATCGCGCCCGGTGATGGTTTTGCCGAGCACCTCGATCCGCCCCGCACTCGGCTCCTGCAAGCCGATGATCGACCGCATCAGCACCGATTTTCCACTGCCCGATCCGCCGACAACGCCCAGAATTTCCCCGCGTCGCACGGTCAGGTCGAGCCCTTCGTGCACCACGAAATCGCCGAAGCGATTGGCGAGGCCTTCGACCACAATCGGCGGGGCTTCATCGGCGGGGTGATCGGTCATCCGCATCGCTCAGCCCCAGCCCACTTCGGTAAAGAACACCGCGAAAAACGCATCAAGCACAATCACTGTAAAGATCGCGGAGACCACCGCCATTGTCGTGCGGCGGCCGACTTCTTCTGAATTGTCGCGCACTTGCAGCCCGTGATAACACCCCGCCAGCGCCACGATCAGCCCGAACACCGGCGCCTTGATCAGCCCGACCCACAGATCATGTTCGGGCACCACGTCGCGGATCCGTTCAAGAAACGTCCAGAACGGAATGCCCAGCGACAAATCGCCGACCACCGCCCCGCCGACAATCGCCACCACCGAGGCATAGAACCCCAGCAACACCATCATGAAGGTTGACGCGAGGATGCGCGGGATAACCAGCGCTTCGATCGGGGAAATGCCGATGGTGCGCATCGCGTCGATTTCCTCGGTCAGCTTCATCGTGCCAAGCTGCGCGGCAAAGGCGCTGCCCGAACGGCCCGCCACCATAATCGCGGTCATCAACACGCCCAGTTCGCGCAGGGTGATGCGCCCGACCAGGTTCACCGTCAGCGCCTCGGCCCCGAATTGCTGCAATTGCACCGAGCCTTGCTGCGCGATCACGATCCCGATCAGAAAGCTCATCAACCCGATGATCGGCAGTGCGGAAACGCCGACCAACTCCATCTGGTGCACCAGCGCCTTGACCGGGAAGCGCGACGGGTGGCGGACAAGACTGCCGATCCCGATCAGGATCTGCCCGAGAAACCCGACCACCTTGTAAACCCCGGAGCGGCTTTCATAAACCTGTTCGCCCACGCCGATCGGCACACGTTCCCAGATCGGTGGGCGCTGCGGGCCGGTATCCCCGCTCGCATCAATTCCGCGCACGGCGTTCAGCAACCGCTCGGCCGCTGCGCTTGCGCCGGTGATATCAGCATCATGTTCGCGCGCCACCCGGCACACCACCCACGCGCCAACTGTGTCGATTTCGTCCACGCCGGACAGATCAACCGAGCGGATCGTGCCGACAAGGCCGGAAAGTTCGCGTTCAAGGGGGGCGATGGCGGCCAGCGTCAATTGCCCTGACAGCACCAGCCGGGTGCCATTGCCGGCCCCGTCTTCCCCTGTCTCTTCCAACGTATAGTGCGCGGCATCTTGCATCGGTTGCCAGCTATGGGGAGATTTTCGGCGCGGGACAAGGCTCTCGCGCTGTTCGCCTGCGCGCCGCGATGCCGATGCTTCACGATGATTGCATCGCAGCATCGGTGCTGGCATGGCGCGGGCCATCATGACCAACACAATTGCCACCACTTTGCCCACCACTTTCGACCCTGCCGATATCGAGGCGCGCTGGTATGCGCATTGGGAGGCGCTCGATCCTGATACCGGACGCTCCCTGTTCCGTCCGCACCGGCCGGACGCCGAGGCCTTCACCATCGTCAACCCGCCGCCCAATGTGACCGGCAGCCTGCATATCGGCCACGCGCTCGACAACACGTTGCAAGACGTGGTGGTGCGCTATGAACGCCTGCGCGGGAAAGACGCGCTGTGGGTGGTGGGCACCGATCATGCGGGCATTGCCACGCAGATGGTGGTCGAACGCCAGTTGGAGGCGAAGGGCGACAAGCGCACCAATTACAGCCGCGAGGATTTCGTCGCCAAGGTGTGGGAATGGAAAGCCGAATCCGGCGGCACCATCACCCACCAACTGCGCCGTCTGGGCTGTTCGATGGACTGGAGCCGTGAACAGTTCACCATGGACCCGCACTTCACCAAGGCGGTAATCAAAACCTTCGTCAGCCTGTATAATGACGGGCTGATCTACCGCGATAAACGGCTGGTGAACTGGGATCCGAAGCTGAAAACCGCGATCAGCGATCTGGAGGTCGAAACCCGCGAAATTCAGGGGCATTTCTGGCGGTTCCGTTATCCGCTGGCGGATGGTGTGCGCACGGCTGACGGCGCGGATCACCTGATCGTCGCCACCACCCGGCCCGAAACGATGCTGGCCGATATGGCGGTGGCGGTGAACCCGGCGGACGAACGCTATGCCAGCGTGGTTGGCAAGCATATCATCCTGCCGATCACCGGACGGCGCATCCCGATCATCGCCGATGAACACGCCGATCCGGCGCTGGGTTCGGGCTGTGTGAAGATCACGCCGGGCCATGATTTCAACGACTTTGAGGTCGGCAAGCGCGCCGGGTTTGCGGCTGGCGCAATGCTCAATATGCTCGATGCCGAGGCGGCGGTGTGTCAGGTGGCGGACGGATTGATCCCGGCGGAGTTCGTCGGGCTTGACCGGTTCGACGCGCGCAAGGCGGTGGTGCAGCGGCTCAAGACCGATGGTTTCCTCGTCCCCCACGTCACCGAAAAGGATGGCGAACGGGTGGAGCACGACGCCGAACCGCGCGTAATCCAGACCCCCTTCGGCGACCGCGGCGGCGTGGTGATCGAGCCGTGGCTGACCGATCAATGGTATGTGAACGCGGCGGAACTGGCGAAACAGCCGATTGTAGCGGTAAAGTCCGGCGAAATCGGGATCGTGCCCAAGACGTGGGAAAAGACCTTCTTCAACTGGATGGAGAACATCCAGCCGTGGTGTGTTTCGCGGCAATTGTGGTGGGGGCACCGGATTCCGGCGTTTTTCTTCCCGCCCGTCGACGAAGAGCAAGGCGGGCCCATTTATTATAATTCCGTCCTACAAGACCATATCATCGTCGCCGCAACCGCTGAAGAAGCAATGTCGATCGCCAGAGCCACCATTTACTCCGATTTGATCGCCAACCTCGAAGCAAAATACGCTTCCCGAGGGATGGAAAGCAAGGTTGTCTTTGAGCAGGCAGCCGATTGGGGCGATGCCGGCGAGAGGATGAGGAATGCCGATGTCCCTTGCCTCGGACGCCAGAATCCCGATTATCCGATCTACTTTGTTCAAGACCCCGACGTCCTCGACACGTGGTTCTCCAGCGCGCTGTGGCCTTTCGCCACGCTGGGCTGGCCGCATGATCCTCCCCGACACGGGGAGGTGGCAGCGCGCAGCGCTGACGGAGGGGACTCGCTGCAAGCACCGCACGGTGAGGTGAATCCCCACCACCGTCTTGCGGACGGTCCCCCTCCCCGTTCCGGGGAGGATTTGCTCGCCAAACACTACCCCAACAGCCTGCTCATTTCCGGCTTCGACATCCTGTTCTTCTGGGATGCCCGCATGATGATGATGGGCTATTACAACATGGGGCAAAAACCGTGGGATACGCTCTATCTCCACGGCCTGGTGCGCGCGGCGGACGGCGCGAAGATGTCGAAATCCAAGGGCAATGTCGTCGATCCGCTCGGCCTGATCGACCAATATGGGGCGGACGCGCTGCGGTTCTTCATGGCGGCGATGGAAAGCCAGGGCCGCGACATCAAGATGGATGAAAAGCGGGTCGAAGGATACCGCAACTTCGCCACCAAGCTGTGGAACGCGGCGCGGTTCTGCCAGTCGAACGGCATCGGCGCTTCGGCGAGCGTGAAGGCCCCACCAGCGCGCCTCGCCGCCAACCAGTGGATCATCGGCGAGGTTGCGGCCTGCGTCACCGAAATCGAGCGCGCAATGGCCGATCTGCGCTTCGACGCGGCGGCGAACGCGATCTACCAGTTCACGTGGAGCAAGTTTTGCGACTGGTATCTGGAGCTGATCAAGCCGGTTTTCGCTCCTCCCCGTTCCGGGGAGGTGGCAGGCGATGCGCCAGCATCGGCTGACGGAGGGGACTCGCTGCAAGCACCGCACGATGAGGCGAATCCCCACCACCGTCCTGCGGACGGTCCCCCTCCCCGTGCCGGGGAGGATTGCTCGCCCGCAGCCGAAACCCGCGAAGTCGCCGGATGGGCGCTCGATCAGATCCTCGTGATGCTGCACCCCTTCATGCCGTTCATCACCGAAGAGCTGTGGCACAAGCTCGGCGAGCGTAAATACGAACTGATCCTCGCCCAATGGCCCGCGCCCGAAGCCGAAGTCAGCAAGGAAGCCACCGACGCAATTGACTGGGTGATCGAGCTGACAACCAATATCCGCAGCGCCAAAAACGAACTCGGCATCGCGCCGGGGGCCAAGCTGGCGGCGTTCCTTGCCGCGCCGTCGGACGTGGCAGCGCGCACGATCGAGCGCAGCAGCGCGGCAATCGAACGCCTCGCCCGCCTGACGCCGGTGACCATTGGTGAGGCCCCCGCGGGCCCCGCCATGCAGGTGATCGCGGGGGGCGACGTGTTTGTGATCCCGCTCGAAGGGATCATCAACATCGCGGCCGAGAAGGCCCGGCTCGAAAAGGCGCTGGCGGCGAGCGCGAAAGAAGCCAAGAGCCTTGAAGGCCGCCTTGGCAACCCCGCCTTCGCCGAAAAGGCCAAGCCCGAAGCGGTGGAGAAAGCCCGCGCCGATCTCGCCCACCATCAGGGCGAGGTGGAGCGGCTGACGGCGGCATTGGCGCGGTTGGGGTGAGGTGAACCTCACGCCCAAACTTACGGTCTCCACCGACGACGCCGGCGGGCCGGAAATCTTCGCCTCGCTGCAAGGCGAAGGGCCGAGCGCGGGCACGCCGGTCGCCTTCGTGCGCCTCTCGCGCTGCAACCTTGCCTGCGTGTGGTGCGACACCGCCTATACGTGGCACTTCGAAGGCGACAACCGGCCCCACCGCGACGGGATCGCCTTTGATCGCAAGGCCAATCAGGTCACGCTCTCGCCCGCCGAAACCGCTGAGCGGATCGCCGCGCTCGGTCAGAACCGCCTTGTCATCACCGGGGGGGAACCACTGTTGCAGGCGGGCGGGTTGGCCGAAATGCTGGAACACCTCGACGCACTGGCGAGTCCCCGCGCAGGCGGGGACCTCAGGCAGACTGGCGGATTGCCATCCGATGGAGGCTCCCGCCTGCGCGGGAGCGCGCCGTTTGTCGAAATCGAAACCAACGGCACCGTCGCCCCGCCGCCTCGGCTCGATATCCGGGTCGATCAGTACAATGTCAGCCCCAAGCTCACCCATTCAGGCAATCCGGCAGACTTGGCGCTGATCCCCGAACGGCTGGATGCCTTCGCCGCCGACCCGCGCGCGTTCTTCAAATTCGTGATTGCCGCGCCCGAAGATGTGGCCGAAGTGCTGGAACTCCAGCGCCGCTATCGCTTCAAACCGGGGCAGGTGTTCCTGATGGCTGAAGGCACCGACAGCTTAACACAGCGCGAACGGCAGGCGTGGCTCGCGCCGCTATGTCTCGAACACGGATTCCGCATGAGCGACCGGCTGCATATCCATTTGTATGGGGATACGCGGGGAACGTGATGCCCCATTGTGCGCCCCCGCGAAGGCGGGGGTCTCAGGCGAACCGAAGCGCCCGATAGACTGAGGTCCCCGCCTTCGCGGGGGCGCACAAGCATATGCAACCTTATCCCTGCGACCGCCAGCGCATCACCACGCGTTCGACCAGTTCTTCTTCGCCGCCGTCCTTGTTCCACAGATCGACGAAGCTGGGGTCTTCGGACGCGGGGCGCTTGTGTTCTTCGAGGTTGTCGAAGGTCACGCGGATCGGAATCGCCACGCCTTCGCCGCAGATGATGCATTCGCGGTTGCGCAGCGCCGGGATCGAATCGAGGAAGCCGCGCGCGCCTTCGGGCATCGCGGCTTTCACGAAAGCCTGATCGCGGTCGTTGTTGAGGCGCATAGAAATGATCGTGCCGCACTGCGACAACACGCCTTCGGCCAGATCGGACGGACGCTGGGTAATCAGCCCCAGCGAAATCCCGTATTTGCGCCCTTCCTTGGCGATGCGGCTGAGAATCTTGCCGACCGACGAGCCATCGGCGTTTTTCTCGTTCGGCACGTAACGGTGGGCCTCCTCGCACACCAGCAGCACCGGGCGGTTCTTTTCCTCGCGTCCCCAGATCGCGAAATCGAAGACCAGGCGGCTGAGCACCGCCACCACGGTTGAAGTGATGTCCGATGGCACGCCCGACACGTCGATGATCGAGATGGGTTTGCCGTGGCCGGGCATACGGAAAATCTTGCCGATGAAATCGGTCATGGTGTCACCCACCAACATTCCCGAAAACATGAACTGGTAACGCGGATCGGCTTTCAGCTCGTCGAGCTTGCCCTTGATCCGCATATAGGGCGCGGACGAGGTTGCCTTGTCGAGCTTGCCCATTTCGTCTTGCAGGATGTTGCCGAGATCGGACAGCAGATAAGGAATCGGCGAATCCACCGTGATTTTGCCCATCGTCTGCGCCAGCCGGTTGCGCGCGCGCGCGGCCAGCAGGCATTTGGCGAGAATGTCGCTATCGACCTGACGTTCATTGCCGCTGCCCGACAGCAGCACTTCGCAATGTTCTTCAAAGTTCATCAGCCAGTATGGCATTTGCAGGTTCGACACGTCGAGGATCTGCCCGGTCTGGCGGAACGCGGCGGAATATTCGCCGTGGGGGTCGATCATCACGATGTGGCCCTTGGGCGCGGCTTCGCAGATGCGGTGCAGGATCAGCGCGGCGCTGGTCGATTTGCCGGTGCCGGTCGACCCCAGCAGCGCAAAGTGTTTGCCCAGCATCGCGTCGATATACAGCCCCGCGCGGATATCGCGGGTGGGGAACACCTTGCCAATCGTGACGCTGGCGCGGCCATCGCTGGCGTAGATCTGTTCAAGATCCTTGGTGGTGGCTGGATAGCACATCGCGCCCGGAACCGGGTAGCGCGTTACCCCGCGCTTGAACCCGTGGATGCGGCCCGTCAGCTTTTCTTCCGCGCCTTCGCCCAGGAAGTCGATATGCGCGATGATCCCGGCATCGTTGCGGCGGTCCTTGCGCTGATCGCGCACGTTGGCGAGCAGCCAGGCATCGCCCACGCGGATCTTGATCTGGCTGCCAACCTGCCCGGCCAACGCGATCGACGGATCGGCATCCTCCATGCATTCATTGAGCCGTTGCAGATCGAGCGCAATTTGCGAGCCCGAACCCGATATCTCCAGCACCACGCCAATCGGCAGGCGCGCATTGTCGTGGCCACCTGCTGCGGCGGCGGGTGCAGAATAATCCGCCTGCCCGGCCGCATCGGTGCCAGTGGAACGTTCGAAATTCTGCCTGCCGAGATCGGTCATCCGCGCCTTTCCTTGCGCCAATATTGGAACAGGCCAGGAAATAGCGCAGGCTGGGTTAAGATCGGGTCAACATTGACGAGGAAGGCAACTGCCGGGGCTGGATCAACCCTTGGCAAACATCCGTCCGGCAAGCCATCCCATGCCGAGCGACAGGGCAATCGCCCCCAGTCCATAGAGGAACGACCACCGCTGCGCAGCAGTGACGACCCGTCCTTCAAGCCCGGTCTTGACCACTTCGATCCGCGCCGTCGCACTGGTCAGCACCCGTCCGCGCGCGATCGCGAAGGTTTCGGCAGTGTAAGGCCCGGTGGTGACATTGGACGGCAGGTTGATGCGCGCCTGATACAGCACCTTTTCACTGATGCGCACGCCGCCGGGATTTTCCTGATACAGCCCCTGCCGCCGGCGTAATTCCACCAAGCCGCGGGAAAAACGCGCCTGTTCCTCAGGCTCGATCTGACCCGATGGGCTAAGCTGGATGAAATCGGTGCCCAGTTCGAAAATCGCCGCCGTGCGTTCATCGACAATTTCGCTGATCGGGCGCGAGGAGACGACCGCGAAGAACGAAGGCGCGGAACGGAAATCGCTGGCTCCGGCATTCATCCAGATCCCGGCGATGCGTTCTTTTTCGCGCAGCCGGATCGGTTCGGCCGGGCCTTTCAGCACCACCACAATGTCATAATCCCCGGCGCTCCCGGCCCCCGCGGGATCGATCACCGCACCATACAGCAGCAGCCGCGCGCCAGTGAAGCCCTGCCGCACCTCGATCAGCGACTGGCTGACTTCGGGCACCAGCACCGGTTCGCGCTGGGCGAAAGCTGGGGGGGGCGACAATGCGAGCCATGCGGCCAATGCCAGCGACAGCCGTCCGGCAAGCGACAGGCCAATGCTCATAATGGCACCACGGTGTAAATTTCGTCCGGTTGCACGCCAAGGCCGTAGAGCATCCGCAGCGCGATCACGATCACCAGCGCGGCCAGCGCCAGCCGCAGGTATTCGGGCCGCGCCTTTGAGGCAATCTGCGTGCCGAATTGTGCGCCCAGCACCGATCCCAGCAGCAGTAGCCCGGCCAGCACCAGATCAACCGCCTTGGTGGTCAGCGCGTGGGTCATGGTGGTCACCATCGTCACGAACAGGATCTGGAACAGCGACGTGCCAACCACCACATTCCCGCTCATCCCCAGAATATACAGCATCGCGGGCACCAGCAGAAACCCGCCGCCAACCCCCATCAGCATCGTCAGAATGCCCACTAGCATCCCCAGTATCGCAGGCGCCAGGGGCGAGATATACAGGCCCGAGGCATAGAACCGCCAGCGATAGGGCAGGCTCGCCACCAGTGGGTGATGGCGGCGCTTCTTCACCGCCGCGCCGCCCTTTCCCAGCAACCCCGGTCGCAGCGCGGTCACCGCTTCGCGCATCATCAACATCCCGATCGATCCCAGCATCAGGACGTATAGAATGTTGATCACAACATCGATCTGGCCGAGCGATTGCAACACGCGGAACAGCCCCGCCCCGATCAACGCGCCCACAATTCCGCCGCCGACCATGACCCCGCCCATGCGGTAATCAACGCCCTTGCGGCGCGAATGGGCTAGCACGCCGGAAACGCTTGCGCCGGTCACCTGCGTGGCCGCCGAGGCAGCGGCGACCGTTGGCGGTATCCCGTAGAAAATCAGCAGCGGCGTCGTCAAAAACCCGCCGCCCACGCCAAACAGACCCGACAAGATACCCGTCAACCCGCCAAGCAGCACGATATAGAGGCCGTTGACCGACAGATTCGCGATGGGCAGGTAGACGTCCATGGATTTCGATTAGACCAGCACGCCAGCCGATGAAAGCCGGGGTGGGCGGGTTATTTGTGGGTGGTCATTGGTTTGCGACCATGAATCGCATAAATCAGAAGCTTGTCGACAGCGTCGCGGCCAGCCCGGAATCGGGGCTGGCTTGCCCGGCGACCCGTTCACGCCAATCAATCGAAAGGCGCGCTGGCACCTGGCCCACGATCAGATCGATCCGCACCGTCGGCCCGACGTCAAGCCGCTGCGCGTCGCTTTGCGCCCCGCCCCATGCGCCAGCCCCTACGCTGAGACGCACGCCATTGTCCGTGGCATCGGCAACCGCGCGGACTTCTCGCGACAGGTTCATCTGCCCATCGGCAAAGGCGGTGGATGACGCGCCGCCGACCCAGCCTGCCTGCCCATAGGCTTCCAGCCGCGTGCCAAACGGCAGCGCAACCGGCGCGAATTCGGTGATCGCATAGGCGGATGGGCGCAGTTCATTGGTAAAGGCCGCGTCGGTATAGCGCACCTCGCCCGCCACCCGCAGCGGCACCCGGGCAAGCGGACGTGCCGACACGCCCAGCGCCAATTCGTTTTCTCCGCGCCGCACCATCGCACGGTAGGCGCGGGCATATATCCGGGGATCGCGCCGCACGTTTGGAGCCAGCCGGTATTGCAGCACCGCACCCACCTGGCTCGCGCCGTAGATCGGCACCCGCCCTTGCGAAATCGGCGCGGCATCTGATCCTTGCCGCCAGAACGTCCATGCATCCAAAGACCAGCGTCCGGCGACGTCTGAACGAGAGGCTGGTGCAGGGAGGAAGGGCGCGTAATCGGACGCAGAGGACATCGCGGCCGCCAATGCGCCGCTGACACCGCCTCCGGACTCGCTCGCAGCTTGTGAAGCAGGCTCACCCATGCCCGCTTGCCACAAATAGGCGTGCGCGGCGGCAAGCTGCGGACCGATCTGTGTGGTCAACGCGCCGTCAGCAAAACTTGCCCCGTCCCTGCTTGACGCCTCTTCGGGCAGCGCTGGTGCAACAGTGCCAGGCCGAAACGCAGAAGCCGCCCCTGCCGCCTGCGCGAAAATATTCACGGCTGGGGGCGCAAACACATCCGGCAAGACAAGCGCATCGCCAATCGCGGCAAACGGGTTTTCCCACCACAACGCCCGCGCACCCGTCCATGCGGTAAGCATCAGCGCAAGCATCAGCAGTGGCCCGCCGCGCGGCCTCACGCTCGCAGGCAGCCCTGCCGTCATCGCGCGTTTCCAGCAAGGCCCAATTGCACAGGGTGCACTTCGTGTTCGGTCTTGTCCCACACCGCGGCGCGCCCGCCCAAAGTGGCGGCATATGCTAACACCGCGCGCCGCCCGGCGATGATGGCGATGACATTGGCGAGCGGCAGGCGCAGGATTGCCAGCGCCCCTTCACGCCAACCATATTCGCGCGCGGTGAAGGCGAATCTCAGCCCCACGCGCCACACAAATGCCGCCACGTTGGCGATCAGCAGTGCTTCGAGCAGCGGGGTGAGCGGCACCGGCCGGGTCAGTCCAGCGGCAATCGCTATCCCCATCAGCCCGGTCAACACCACCAGCGCATAGCCTGCCAGCAACACCAGTGCGGTGAGCGGCCCGCGCCGGTCACGTGCGCGCATCCAGCGTTCGATCATGCCGCCTGACCAGCCGACCCGGTCCCAGCCTTGCAAGGCAATGCCCAGCACCCAGCGGCATTTCTGGCGCACCACGCTGTCAAACCGGTCGGGGAAAAACGCGCGGGTGGCGACCAGCGTGCCATCATCGCCGCGCACCCGCACGAACCGGCACCGCCCGCCCGCAGCGCCGATGGCAAGGCCAAGTTCGTAATCCTCGGTCAACGAATCGCTGGCGAAGGGCATTCCCCCAAAGCCATCGGCAGTGCGGCGTTCGGCGAGTTCATCGAGCGCCCGGCGCGATGCCGCGCAGCCCACGCCTGCGCCCGGCAGGCTGGCGGAAAGCGCATCGCGCACTACCATCGCCTTGCCATGCGCTTCGGCGAATTCCTCACAATAATGGCTGCCGATGTGGCGTGCGATCCAGCCGCCGCGCTGCTGCACTAGCGGTTCGACCGGCAGCTGCACAAAATCGACCCCGTCCGCGATGGTTTCATCGAGCAGGCCAAGCGCGGCTGGATCGACCATGTCCTCGGCATCGTGGAACACCACGCTGGCAAAGCGGTGGCCGGCGCGGGCTTCGTCGGTGGTCATGGCGGCATAGAGGCGATTGAGACAATCGGCTTTGGTGCTGGGGCCATCACGATCATGGATCACCAGCCGCAGGCGCACATCGCCCCGCGCCGCCGCCGTCGCAGCCGCCAGCGTCGCCGGGTCATTGCGATAACACCCCACATACAGGCGCAGGTTCGGCTGCGGCCAGCTATCGAGCATATGGCGGATGGTTGCCCCGATCACCGCGGATTCCTGCCAGGCAGGGATCAGCACCGCCGCATGGCCATGCAGGCTGCGATTTTGCAAAGTCCGGCGCGACCGGCGCGGGGTCACCGCCTGTCCGGACGCCTTCAACCAGACCCACACGGCATCCACCGCGAGATCATCAAGCGCGCCAATCAGGAAAAATACCCCGGCGAACAGCAGCAGTTCGTGTTGCAGCAGTGATACCCACTGCCACAGATCAAGTTCCAAGATGGACAAGGCGACCCCCTGATCCAATTAAGTAACCTGACTATCTTGACTTGTCCTGCCATGCAACAGGTCTAATTATTTTAATGGTTTAAACCGCGTTACCTGCTTTCGCGTGTCAACTCCCGCCGGTTTACCAGCTCCCAACATTGGGCATGCTCACCCACGGTTCGGCCGGTTCCAGATGGCCTTCCTGTAACAGTTCGACCGATATCCCGTCGGGCGATTTGACGAAGGCCATATGCCCATCGCGCGGTGGGCGGTGGATGATGTGACCAGCATCGGCCAACGCCGCGCAGGTCTCGTAGATATTATCGACCCGGTAGGCGAGGTGGCCGAAATTGCGTCCGCCATCATAGGATTCGCCGGGGCTGCCATCTTCGGGCGGCCAATTGTGGGTCAGTTCAACCTCGGCGACACCTGCCTGCCCCGGCGCGGCAAGGAAGATCAGCGTGAACCGCCCCGCCTCGACATCGAACCGGCGCACTTCTTCCAGCCCGATCAGCTTGAAGAAATCGACCGTCGCGACCGGATCGGTCACGCGGATCATCGAATGGAGATACTTAACCATCTGATTACCTTTCGTATTCAGGAAACTTCGGTCGCTTCAGCGACCGCAGCGACACGCCCGAAGTGCGTAAGAGCGAGGATTTCGCATCGCGCATGTGATGCGGAACACAAGGACTCTTATTCAAACTCGGTTCATCGACGCATATGCACAACTCGTCGCATCAACATTCTTGAGGGGGACAATGCGATGAGCAGCGAAGATGTGCAACCGGCGATTACGGCAGGCGGCGCTTTGCGTGAACCTGCGACCTTGCGCTGGTTCGGCACCGCAGCAATCGCCGCGATCGGCATGATCGCGGGCGGTTATCTGCTGGGCGATGGCTTGCTGCGCGCCAAGGATGCCGAACGCGCTGTCACCGTGCGCGGGCTGGCCGAACGCGATGTCACAGCCGATCTTGCGACCTGGACAATCTCCTATTCCGCCTCATCGACCAACCTGACCGAAGCGCAGGCCAAGATGCGGCGCGATACGCAGGCGATCGAGGCGTTCTTCAACGATCTGGGTTTCCCCGCCGATGTTCTCCAGCCAACCGGCGCGAATGTATCGAGCTATACCAACGAAGGCATCACCACCTACACCGTGCGGCAAAGGCTCGCCTTGCGCACACAAGACATTGACCGCGCGCAAAAGGCCGTCTCCCGCCAATTCGATCTGGTCGGGCGCGGGGTGTTTCTGGAGGAAGGTTCGGCGATGTCCTACACCTTCACCAAATTGAACAGCATCAAACCCGAAATGGTGGCCGAAGCGACCAGGGACGCGCGCGCATCAGCCCAGCAATTCGCCGAGGATTCGGGTTCCCGCGTCGGCAAGATCAGCGAAGCGACCCAAGGCTATTTCACCATCGAAGCGCGCGACGGAGAGGCTGGCGGCTGGGGCATGTCTGACAGCCCGTACAAAAAAGTGCGGGTGGTCACGACCGTCAGTTTTTCGCTCGATTGATTGCCTCTGACCGGTAAATTTGCACTTCTGGCCGCGCCTGTTGGGCGGCTGGTTGCGGTTTGCGGAAGGGGTCGGTATGCGCGGCGCAGTGCATGGGCATGATAGCCTGCGTGCGGGTGGCGGGCTGCCAACCACCGTTCGCCAATGCCGCCCAACCGGAACATTGTCTTGATGCTGCAGCGATTGCGCAACTATTTCCGCCCTCAAGCGAAGCACCGGCTGCCGTCGGTGCCTGCTGGCACGCGCTATTATGTGATCGGTGACATCCACGGCCGCCTTGACCTGTTCGACGCCATGATCACCGCAATCGAGGAAGTTGACGCAAGCTTGGGCGCGGCTGATACCCGTGTCGTGTTGCTTGGCGATCTGATTGATCGCGGGCCGGATAGCGCAGGCGTGATCGCGCGCACGCTGGTATGGCAGCAGCAGCGCAATGTCCGGGTGCTGGCGGGCAATCACGAAGAAATGTTCCTCGCCGCCTTCGAAAAGCCTGACGCGCTGCGCCATTTCGTGAAGCATGGCGGGCGCGAAACCATCCTCAGTTTCGGCCTGTCGAACCGGCAATACGCCGCGCTTTCGACGGAACAGCTATTCGAACGCCTGCCTGCGCTGGTGCCGGTGCAGGTTCGTGATTACATTACCCGTTTCGAACTGATGATCATCGCAGGCGATTATGTGTTCGTCCATGCCGGGATTGATCCGGACCGTCCGCTGGATGACCAGAAACGCAGCGATCTGCTGTGGATCCGTGATCGCTTTCTCAACCACCACAGCCCGCTTGAAAAGGTGGTGGTGCATGGCCACACGATCTTTGACCGGGTGATGGATTGCGGCAATCGCATCGGCATTGATACTGGCGCTTTCCGCTCGGGTGTGCTTACAGCTTTGGTGCTTGAGGGCGATCAACGGCGGGTATTGCAGGCCTGCGCCAGCAATAGCGGGCCGGTGGAAATCTTCCACGGTGAACGACCCGGCTAGCCGCGTCGATCGCAGCGCGAGCATTATTCGGATTTCGCGTAAGGGCAGGTATTCATGAAGATTGCGATGGTGGGTTCGGGCTATGTCGGGCTCGTATCGGGGGCGTGTTTTGCCGATTTCGGACATGACGTGGTCTGCATCGACAAGGATCAAAGCAAGATTGACCGGCTGCACGCCGGGATCATGCCGATTTATGAACCGGGCCTTGAAGCGCTGGTCGAAACCAATGTGAAGGCGGGGCGCCTGTCCTTCACCACCAGCCTTGCCGAAGGCATCAAGGGCGCGAGCGCCATCTTCATCGCAGTGGGCACCCCCAGCCGCCGCGGCGATGGCCATGCCGACCTTACCTTCGTCTATGAAGTCGCGCGCGAAGTCGGCGAACATCTGGCGGGCGATGCGGTGGTTGTTACCAAGTCGACCGTGCCGGTGGGCACCGGGGATGAGGTGGAACGGATCATCCGCGATACCGGAACCAGGCACCGCATTTCGGTGGTGTCGAACCCCGAATTCCTGCGCGAAGGCGCGGCCATCGGCGATTTCAAACGGCCTGACCGGATCGTGATCGGTGCCGAGGACGAATTCGGGCGCGAGGTAATGCGCGAAGTCTATCGCCCGCTCTATCTCAATGAATCGCCGATCCTGTTCACCTCGCGCCGATCAAGCGAGCTGATCAAATACGCCGCCAACGCCTTCCTTGCGACCAAGATCACCTTCATCAACGAAATGGCCGACCTGTGCGAAAAGGTCGGCGCGAATGTGCAGGACGTGTCGCGCGGGATCGGGATGGACAACCGCATCGGATCGAAGTTTCTGCACGCCGGGCCGGGTTACGGCGGATCGTGTTTCCCCAAGGACACGCTAGCGCTGCTCAAGACGGCGGAAGACTACGACAGTCCGACCCGGATCGTCGAAGCGGTGGTCAAGGTCAATGACAGTCGCAAGCGGGCAATGGGCCGCAAGGTTGTGGATGCCATCGGCGGGGTCGATGCGGCGCGCGGCAAGAAAGCGGCGCTGCTGGGCCTGACGTTCAAGCCGAACACCGATGATATGCGCGATTCGCCCGCGATTGCGGTGGCGCAGACATTGATGGACGCGGGCGTGGCGGTGGCCGCCTATGATCCCGAAGGCATGGAGCAGGCGCGCCCGCTGCTGCCCGAAGTGACGATGTGTGATGATCCCTACGCCGCGATTGACGGCGCTGATGTGATCGTGATCGTGACCGAATGGGACGCGTTCCGCGCGCTTGATCTGAAGCGCGTTAAAGAACTCGCCGCCGCGCCGGTGCTGGTTGATCTCAGAAACATCTACAATCCCGACGATATGCGCGCCGCCGGGTTCACTTATCTAAGCGTGGGGCGGGCCTGAACACTGCGGCTTATCCCGCCCGGTGTAACCTCCCGCCAGCCCCCTGCGTAAACTCTAATACAACACCATTGGAGAACGTAAGGAATGATCGCTATTTTCGATGTGCTGGCAACAGCCTTCATTTTCGTGATCGGCCTGGCCGCGCTTGGGTTGGTGATTATCTTCATCGTCGACCGGATCCAGACCGTCGACGCGATTCGCCGCAATTACCCGGTGATCGGTCGGATGCGGCCGATACTCTCCAACCTTGGCGAATTCTTCCGCCAGTATTTCTTTGCGATGGACCGCGAAGAAATGCCGTTCAACCGGGCGCAGCGCGAATGGGTCTATAGCGCGGCACAGCACGAATCGACCAATGTCGCCTTCGGTTCGACCCGCAATCTCGAACCGGTGGGCACGCCGATTTTCATCAATTGCCCTTGGCCGACGCTGGACGAAGACGCGGTTGAGGCCGCGCCGATGATCATCGGAGCAGAGGCCGCGCGGATCCCGTTCGAAGCGCCTTCGTTGTTCAACATTTCGGGGATGAGCTACGGTGCCTTGTCGACCCCGGCGGTGCGTGCGCTGTCCAATGGGGCAAAGATGGCCGGATGCTGGATGAACACCGGCGAAGGTGGCCTTGCCCCCTATCATCTGGAAGGCGGATGCGATGTCGTGTTCCAGATCGGCACCGCCAAATATGGCGTGCGCGATGAAGTTGGCAATCTGTCGGATGGCAAGTTGCGCGAAATTGCCGGGTATGAACAGGTGCGAATGTTCGAATTGAAACTGGCGCAGGGGGCCAAACCGGGCAAGGGCGGGATTCTGCCGGGGGCCAAGGTCAACGCCGAAATCGCCGCGATCCGCGGCATTCCCGAAGGCGAGGATTCGATCTCGCCCAACCGCCACACCGACATCGGCAACATCGACGAACTGCTCGACAAAATTGCCCATATTCGTGAAGTTACCGGCAAGCCGGTCGGGTTCAAGACGGTGATCGGAGCCTATGGCTGGATCGAGGAACTGTTCGCGGAAATCAACCGCCGGGGCGCGGCCACTGCGCCCGATTTCATCACCGTCGATGGCGGCGATGGCGGCACTGGCGCGGCACCTTTGCCGTTGATCGACAACGTCGGGCTGGCGCTGCGCGAAGCCTTGCCGATGCTGGTCGACCTGCGCGATGCGGCGGGGCTGAAAGACCGCATCCGCATCATCGCGTCGGGCAAGCTGGTAACTCCGGCTGACGTCGCCTGGGCGATTTGCGCCGGGGCCGATTTCGTGATTTCGGCGCGCGGATTCATGTTCGCGCTCGGCTGCATTCAGGCGATGAAGTGCGACAAGAACACCTGCCCGACCGGCATCACCACCCATGATCCGGCGCTGCAACGCGGGCTTGATCCCGCCAACAAGGCGGTGCGGGTGGCGAACTTTGTGACGCAAATGCGCAAGGAAGTCGGCATGATCGCGCATAGCTGCGGCGTATCCGAACCGCGCCGATTGCGACGCTATCACGTGCGGTTGGTCTGCGCGGATGGGCGTTCACGGCCGCTGAATGAGCTTTATCCGCCGATGATGCCCAGACAGAATGAGCCTGCGCTGGTATAAGCGCTCGCTCAACTCACCGCTGCTGTAGAGCCGTCACCCCGCCTTATCGACATATTGATCGTAAGCTTCGAGCGCCTGCGCAGCATACATCGCGCTTGGCCCGGCGCCCATGTAAACCGCAAGCCCGATGGTCTCGGCAATCTCCCCGCGGGTCGCACCATGTTTACGCGCACCTTCGACGTGGTAGGTGATGCACGGATCGCACCGCACCGCGACTGAAATCGCGACAGCCAGCAACTCTTTGATCTTGGGATCAAGCTCGCCTTCGGAATGCGCAGCCCCACCCATTTCGCGGAACGCTTTCATTACGCCGGGCGCGGCCTTGTGCAATTCGCGGATAGCGGGGGTTAGATTGGCCGCCATCGCGGGCCAGTCCTTGAATTGGGTATCGGACATGATCGGTTCCCTGATTGTTGAGTGCCGCTGCTCAACACCAGTTGAGCGCTACGGACATTGATCGGGATCAAATTTCAGCGTGCGCAATTCATATCAGGGGGCCATCATAAGCCGGGTTCTGTATCCCCGGTCGGTATCCTTGCGGACCGGCTCCGGGGTAGCAGCCATTCATCTGGGCGGCAGATTGCTCTGCGCGCTCTAGCAGCCAACCCGGGCCGCTCAGGGCGAAACACCCCTACCTGCCCGAAAGGCAGGCGCGCGGCCCCTATTCGGCCTTGCTCCGGGTGGGGTTTGCCATGCGAACCCTGTTGCCAGCGCCCCGGTGCGCTCTTACCGCACCCTTTCACCCTTGCCTGTGCGCCCCTTTCGGGGAAGCCATCGGCGGTTTGCTCTCTGTGGCACTTTCCCTTGCGCCCCCGAAGGAGCGCCGGCGGGCGTTACCCGCCACCCTTGTTTCGTGGAGCCCGGACTTTCCTCGCGCCCGCTCATTTGCATGGGCGAACACGCGGCTGCCTCAGGCCCCCTGACCCCGCGCATATAGGCGCAGCGTCAGGAATTGGCAAAGGTTCGCGCGATCAATCTTCGCTGCCTGCCAGCAGCACCTTCCAGATCAACGCGCCCAAGGCCGCGCCGGCCAGTGGTGCAACCCAGAACAGCCACAACTGCCCCACCGCTGCCGTCTCAGCATAAAACGCCACCCCGGTCGAACGCGCCGGATTGACCGAGGTGTTGGTCACCGGGATCGAGATCAGGTGGATCAGCGTAAGCGCAAGGCCAATCGCAATCGGGGCAAAGCCCGCAGGCACCTTGGACGACGTCGCGCCAAGGATCACGATCAGGAAGCCCGCGGTCAGCACCACTTCGATCACCAGCGCCGCCTGCATCGAATAGCCGCCGGGCGACAACTCACCATAACCGTTGGAGGCAAAGCCCCCGGCTTCAAACCCCGGCATCCCGCTGGCGATCACGAACAATACGCCCGCGGCCGTGAACGAGCCCAGCACCTGCGCCGCCCAGTAAGGCGCCAGTTCGCCCCACGAAAACCGCCCGCCAATCGCAAGGCCAAGCGACACCGCCGGGTTGAAATGACCGCCCGATATGCCGCCTACCGCATAGGCCATCGTCAGCACCGTCAGCCCGAACGCCAGAGCCACGCCCGCAAAGCCGATCCCCAGTTCGGGGAAGCCCGCCGCCAGCACCGCCGCTCCGCAGCCCCCGAACACCAGCCAGAATGTGCCGAAAAACTCGGCCGCCAATTTCTTTGTCATGTTACTCTCCCTCTCATCGCCCGCCGGATCCCAATCCCGGCTGAACCTTTTGCATACCCTTACCGCCGCTATCGCGTGCGCCCCTGATCGCGGTCTAACAGCAATTGCCACAGGATTGCGGCCAACTCGCCATCCACCACGCCGGTGATGAGTTCGGGCCGCCAGCGCCTCTCGAAGGCTTCGACCGCCTTGTGCCCATCGGTAATGTCATAACCAAACCGTTCGAGCGCGAGGTAGAATGCGCCATCATTGGGAAACGGATTGCCCGCCATCAGGCTGGTCGGGCGCGGCAGGCACAGGTTGTATTGTGCCAGCCGATCCCACGGGAACAGCTCACCCGGATCGAGTTTGCGCATCGGCGCGACGCAGGAATGCCCCACCACATTGGCGCGCGGAATGTCATACTGCTGCACGATCCGCGCCAGCAGCGGCAACAGCGCATCGATCTGCGCATCGGCAAATCCGCGATAGCCAAGGCCGTGGCCGGGATGATCCAGCTCGATCCCGATGCTGGCCGAATTGACATCGGGAATGCCCCGCCAGAACGATGCGCCCGCGTGCCACGCGCGGGCGTGTTCCGGCACCAGCCGCACAACGCCGCCTTCTTCGGTGATCAGGTAATGCGCGCTGACTTTGGCTTCGGGGTCGGTTAGCCGCTCGATCGCCGCGCCAACCGGCTTCATTTCGGTGTAATGCAGCACCACCATCGAAATCGGCAAGGCGCGCTCATCATGGTTGGGCGAGAGGCGTTCTTCGTGAACCAGTTCGTCCTCGCCCGCCATCTGCGTTCCTTATCCGATCATGCCGTCAGGCTCAGGCAGCACCGCACCCAGCACCAGCGCGCCATCGCCCAGCTTGTATTGCAACCCGCCGTCCATCTCCTCGGCCAGCACCGCGATCATGTGCGCGGCGGCGGTGCGACTGGTGATTTCAGCAGGCGCAAGGTCGCCCTGCAACGCGCGGCCGATGGTTTCATCAAACGCGATCCGGTCGCCGCGCGCGCGCGCCACGATTTCCACCGCGCCATCGCGCCGTTCCGCCCCGATATCGAGCGTGCCGCCGCGCACCAGCGCATCCAGCGCAATCTGCGCCAAGTTGAGCAGCACCTTGACCGCCGGTTTGGGCAGGCTCGGTTCGGCAATCGCCCAGTGGATCTCCACCCGCTTGGCATCCGAAGCGAGCGCGTCGATCACACTTTTGGCCTCGTCAATCGGGATCGCTTCGCCAAATCCGCCCGCCGCGCCGAATGCGAGGCGGAAGAACTTGAGCTTGTCGGTGCTGATCCGCGCCGATTGTTCGAGCAGTTCCATGCAGCGCCCGCGCATTTCCGGGTCTTGTTCATCGGCGAGCAGTTCCAGCCCGTTGGCAAGCGCGCCAACGGGGGACAACATATCGTGGCACAGGCGCGAACACAGCATCGCGGCAAGATCGGTCTGGGACATCATGCGGCGGTTCTAGCTTTCGATTTTGGTAAAGGAAAGAGCGACAAAATCCGCATCCCCATCGCGCCATAACCGCACCTCATCGCCCGCGATGATCGCCCAGATGCGGCCATCATGCGCGGCCATCGCGCGGTCGGTGGCGGAAGGTTCGGGCGCGCCAGTGGGGTGCGAATGGAAATAGCCCAAGACCTGCGCCCCGCCCGCGCGCGCGGCCCGGTGCGCGTCGATCAGCGCCTGCGGGTCGATGTCGAAATGGGTGGCGGGTGCGGGGTGGACATTGGCGGTTTCGCGCGCTGCGGTGATCCGCGCGCCCTCCCCCAGCAACAACCCGCACGCCTCCTGCGGATGGGCAGCGGCAGCGGCGGCGCGCATGGCGGTAAGGGCATCCCTTGTCACTTCGAGTTCCATCAAGCATGGCCATAGCATGTCCGTTCCCGAAATCATCACCGGCACCATCCTTTCCCCCGCCCGGCTCGACAAGGCCTTGGCCGACGCCACCGGGCTTTCGCGCGCGCGGGTGCAGGGCTTGATTGACGATGGCCGGGTGGAGGTTGCGGGCAAGCTGGCTGTCTCAGCCTCGGCCAAAGTCGCGGCCGATACGCCGTTCCGCATCGAAATCCCGCCCGCCATTGCCGCCGAAGCCGCGCCCGAAGACATCGCGCTGACGGTCGTCTACGAAGACGAACACCTGATCGTGATCGACAAACCAGCAGGCATGGTCGTCCACCCGGCGGCGGGGAACTACACCGGCACGCTGGTCAATGCGCTTCTGCATCACTGCGCCCAAAATGGTGGGGGCCAACTTTCCGGCATCGGCGGTGTCGCACGGCCCGGTATCGTCCACCGGATCGACAAGGACACGTCCGGCCTGCTGGTAGTCGTCAAAAGCGATACCGCGCACGAAGGGCTTGCCGCGCAATTTGCCGCGCATACCGTCCACCGCCGCTATCTCGCGGTGTGCGCCGGTCACCCCTCGCCGTCCGAAGGCACGATCGACGCGCGGGTTGGACGGTCGGACGCTGACCGAAAGAAAATGACGGTGCTGCCCAACAATTCCTCACGCGGGAAAACGGCGGTTACGCATTACAAGCTGATTGAACGGTTCGATCACGCCGCCTTGATCGAATGCCGCCTTGAAACCGGCAGGACCCACCAGGTGCGCGTTCACTTTGCATCAATCGGTCATGCCCTATTGGGAGATCCTGCTTATGCCCGCATCCCAAAGCCGCTGCGTCCCGTATTTGAAGAATTGGGGTTCACCCGGCAGGCGCTGCACGCAGCCGAGCTGGGGTTTGTCCATCCAGTGAACGGTGAAATGCTCCATTTCCGCAGTGATCTGCCCCGCGATATGCAGGAACTGATCGACCAACTGCGATAATCTGATCGATGAAAGTTGCACACAACTGCAAAGAATCAGTCTATATGTAACCCCGTGGCCCAGTTCGCCGGATGCCCATCAGGGGTTCGGCGCAAGCGGTCGACACAAGAAAGGTTAGGCCAATAGTGACCAAGTCCCAAAGTGCACGAAAGAAGCCCACTCCGCTCCCGGCGCTTAACGGTGAGCAGAGTCTGAATCGTTACCTCACCGAAATCCGCAAGTTCCCGGTCTTGACCGCCGAGCAGGAATATATGCTCGCCAAACGGTATCAGGAACACGAAGATCCCGAAGCAGCAGCCCAGCTTGTTTCCAGCCACCTGCGGCTCGTCGCGAAGATCGCGATGGGATACCGCGGCTATGGCCTGCCCGTCGCTGACCTCATTTCCGAAGGCAATGTCGGGTTGATGCAGGGCGTCAAGAAATTCGAACCCGATCGCGGTTTCCGCCTCGCGACCTACGCGATGTGGTGGATCAAAGCCTCGATGCAGGAATTTATCCTGCGGTCGTGGAGCCTTGTCAAAATGGGCACCACCGCAGCGCAGAAAAAACTGTTCTTCAACCTGCGCCGCATGAAAAAGCAGCTCGAAGCCTACGAAGACAGCGACCTTTCGCCAGAGGACGTGACCAAGATCGCCACCGATCTGGGCGTGCCCGAACAGGAAGTCGTCAACATGAACCGCCGGATGATGATGGGCGGCGATGCCTCGCTCAACGTCAGCTTGCGCGGGGACGAAGAAGGCGCGGGCGAATGGCAGGACTGGCTGACCGATGATCGCCCCCTGCAGGACGAAACCGTGGCAGAGGCTGAGGAATCGCAAATGCGCATGGAAATGCTCGCCGAAGCGATGGGCAGCCTGAATGATCGCGAACGCCACATCCTCACCGAACGGCGGTTGACCGACAAGCCGCAGACGCTCGAAGAACTGAGCCAGGCCTACGACGTCAGCCGCGAACGCATCCGCCAGATCGAAGTGCGCGCGTTTGAAAAACTGCAAAAGGCAATGCAGCGGATCGCGGGTGAACGGCTGATGCCAGGGATGGCTTGACCCACTCCAGGTCCGCCTAGACCCCCGCTAGACCCCGCTTAGGTTGCAATAGAAAGGGCGCTGCGAGTGATCGCGGCGCCCTTTTCGTATGATGCAGCAATGTTTCACGTGAAACATTTGCGGAACATCGTGCGGCCGCTTGCCACTTCAACGGTGCCGGATCCAGCACCGCCGCCATCACGCGGCGGGCCGCCTCGTGTTTGATCCGCCGCAAGGTTGGCCTGCTGGAAAGCGTCTAGCGCCCAACGCTGGAGGTGCGTGTGCGCAACAGATTGATCATTGTCGGGGCGGGGCCTGCGGGGCTGAGCCTCGCCCGCGCGCTGGCGCGCAGCGGGGCCGAAATAACGCTGGTCGAAAGACAATCGCGTGCAGCACTGGCCGATCCGCCGCCTGACGGGCGCGAAATCGCGCTGACGCAGACCTCGGTCAGGCATCTGCGCGATCTGGGCGTGTGGTCACTGATCCCTTGCGATGAAGTTCACCCGCTACGCGAGGCGCGGGTGCTCGACGGTGGGTCGCCCTTTACCCTGGCAATATCCTCGCCCAAGCGGCGCGGGGCCGATCTGGGCGTGCTGGTATCGAACCATCTGATCCGCCGCGCGCTGTTCGCGGCGGTGGAGGGACAGGACGGCATTACCCTGATGTGCGGGCGCGAAGTGCGCGAGGCGCGCGCCGACAGCGATGGGGTGTCGGTGAAGCTTGATGACGGAACAAGGCTGGAGGGCGATCTGCTGGTCGCGGCGGATTCGCGCTTTTCGTCCACCCGCGCGGCGCTGGGCATCGGGGCCGAAATGATCCCGATAGGCAAAAGCATGCTGGTCTGCCGCGTGCGCCACGAACAGCCGCATGAGGGCATTGCGACCGAATGGTTCGATTACAAGCGCACGATTGCCATGCTGCCGCTGGCACCCGGCATATCATCGCTGGTGCTCACACTGCCGCATGAACGGGCGCAAGACCTCGCCGCGCTGCCACTCGCAGCGCTGGGGCCGCAATTTGCCGCGCTCACCCGCAATCGCTGGGGTGCGATGGAGGCGGTAGGCCCGGTGGTCGCCTATCCGCTGACCATGACGTTCGCACATCGGTTGTGCGCCGCGCGCACCGCGCTGATCGGGGATGCGGCGGTGGGGATGCATCCGGTGACCGCGCATGGCTTTAACTTGGGCCTTGCAGGCGCGATGCGACTGGCGCGGCAGCTGCAAGGCGCGCCCGATATCGGCGAAACCCGGTTGCTGCGCCGCTTTGCTGTGGCGCATCGGGCAGCGACGCGCCCGCTCTATCTTGCCACGCTGGCGCTGGTGCGGCTCTATACCGACGAGCGGCCGCCCGCGCGGGCGTTGCGCAAAGCAATGCTGCACACGGGCGCAGTTCCGCTGGTGCGGCGTGCGCTGGGTGCGATGCTGGTTGATCGCGCACACCCGCGACCCATTCGCGCGCGCGGCTGACACACAGGATTTTCTTTACCGTCCGGACGCGCTAATCGCTGCGTCATGGCCCTCACCCTAGCGCGTATTTTTGCCAAAGCCATTTTGTGGTTCGTTGGCGTCACCTTGTTGCTGGTGGTGGCGTTCAAATGGCTGCCTGTTCCCGTCACCGCGACCATGGTGATGGACGGAAACGGCATCACCAAGGACTGGGAAAGCCTCGACAATATTGATCGCAATCTGGTGTCAGCGGTGATCGCGGCGGAGGATTCGCGGTTCTGTGAACATTTCGGCTTTGACGCCGAAGCGATCGAACAGGCGATCGAGGAACGTCTGGCGGGGGAACGCCAGCGCGGCGGATCAACCATCAGCCAGCAGACCGCGAAAAACGTGTTCCTGTGGCAAGGCGGCGGGTTCTTCCGCAAGGGGCTGGAGGCGTGGTTTACCTTCTGGATCGAAGCCGTGTGGGGCAAGCGGCGGATCATGGAGGTCTATCTCAACGTCGCGGAAACCGGGATCGGCACCTATGGCGCAGAGGCCGGGGCGCAGCGTTACTTCGGCCATTCCGCCGCGCGGCTTTCCGCTGACGAGGCCAGCCGCATGGCCGCAGCCCTGCCCAGCCCCAAGAAACGCAGCGTCAAGAACCCCGGCGGGTGGCTTGCGCGCCACGGCAACAATATTGAACGCCGGATCGGCATCGTCAGGCGTGACGGGCTTGATGCTTGCGTCTATAACTGACCGCAAATGCACGTTCATCCCCATCCCGATCATAGCCATGCACTCGGCGGCGCAGTGTCCGAGGGGGCGTCCGATTGTCACGGGCTGCACGACGCGCATGGCCACCACCATGGCCCGGCCAGTTTTGGCCGCGCTTTTGTGATCGGGATCACGCTGAACCTCGCTTTTGTGGTGATCGAGGCGGCGGCGGGGTTCCTCTATGGCTCGATGGCGCTGGTCGCCGATGCTGGCCACAACCTTTCGGATGTGCTGGCATTGGCGCTCGCCTGGGTTGCCAGCATCGCGGCGCGGCGGCCGCCTTCGGGCCGGTTCACCTATGGCTACAAAAGCTCGACCATCCTCGCCGCGCTTGCCAATGCGCTGCTGCTGGCGGTGGCGATCGGGGCGATCCTGTTCGAGACGTTCCACCGCATGATGACCCCGCAGCAGCCCGAAGGCATGGTGATGGTGATCGTCGCCGGGATCGGAGTTGCCATAAACACGTTTACCGCCATGCTGTTTCTACGCGGTCAGGACGATCTCAACATCAAGGGCGCCTATCTCCACATGGCCGCCGATGCGCTGGTGTCGCTGGGCGTGGTGGCCGCAGGGGTTGCCATTATCTTTACCGGCCTGTGGTGGATCGATCCGCTGGTTAGTATCGGGATCGTCGCGGTGATCGCGTGGGGCACCTGGGGGCTGGCGCGAGACAGCCTGACGATGGGGCTGCTCGCCGCACCTGCGCGAATCGACCTGAACGAGGTGAAGCAGCATCTTGCCAGCTTTGACGGGGTGGCCGCCGTGCATGATCTGCACGTCTGGCCGATGTCGACCACCGAAACCGCACTGACCGCGCATCTGGTGATGCCGGGAAAGCCTGCATCGGACAGTTTCCTGCGCGATATCGCTGCCTCGCTTGAAACACGGTTCGGGGTCGGCCATTCCACCTTGCAGGTCGAAAGCGGCGAAAATCCATGCGGGCAGGGGTGCTGATGGCCGCACATCCCCGCCCCGCCAGCGCCGAAGCGCGCCAGGCACTGCGCGACGCAATGGCGCGGCTTGCCAACGGCGATCAGGCCGCGCTGGAAGAAATCTACCGCGCCACGCGGGTGAAGCTGTTCGGCATAACCTTGCGTATCTTGGGCGACCAGAAGGAGGCCGAGGACGCCTTGCAGGACGTCTATATCAATCTGTGGCAGCGGGCTGACCGCTATGACCCCGAACGCGCCAGCCCGATTGCGTGGTTGGCGGCGTTTGCCCGCAACCGGGCGATTGACCGGCTGCGCACTGGCAAGGTGCGCGGCGGGGCGGTGCCGGTGGAAGAGGCCGCACCGTTGCCCGATGAGGCTCCGCTAGCCGATATGCTCATGGTGGATGCCGAACAGGCTGCGCAGATCCACAAGTGCCTTGGCGCGCTGGATGACCGCACGCAGGGCCACATCCGCGCGGCATTTTTTGACGGCCACACCTATGCGCAATTGGCCGAGGGGGCCGATGTGCCATTGGGCACGATGAAAAGCTGGATCCGGCGCGGGCTGCAACGCCTTCGCGCCTGTCTCGAAGCGAGTGATGCGGCATGAGCGGCTCTGACAACACTCCAGACAGCGGCGTGCAGCGCGACGATCCGATGATCGCTGCCGAGTGGGCATTGGGCCTGCTCGAAGGCGAGGAGCTGCTTGCCGCGCGCGGGAAATATGCAACCGATCCCGACTTTGCGTGGCGCAAGGAATGGTGGGACAACTGGTTCGCGCCGCTGACCGATGCGATCCCCGGGGCAGAACCCGGCGCGCATGTATGGGACGGTATCGCCGCGCGGATGGCTGCGCTCTCGTCGCAGCAGGCACCTGCGCAGGGCAATGTCATCGCACTCGAAGCCCGCGTGCGGCGTTGGCAGTGGGTAGCGGGTTTGACCTCTGCCGCTGCGGCGATCGCGCTGACGCTGCTTGTTTTCGCGCCCGGTAATGCCCCGGTGCAGGCCCCAGGTGATACGCCCGCGCAGATCGCTGCGGCTGCGCCAATGGTGGCCACCGTGCCGATTGGCGATACCGGGTTGCGGCTCGATGTCACCTACATCCCCGAAAGCGAGCGAATGCTGGTTGCGGCCATCGGGCTTACTGCTGACGGCGTGCATGATCACGAATTGTGGCTGGTGCCTGCGGGCGGCGGCGAGCTGAAATCGCTTGGTGTGGTGGCGCCGGGGCAAGTGCGCAGCATGACCCTTCCGGATGATATTGCGTCGGGCCTGAATGATGGCGCGCGCCTGCTGCTGACGCAGGAGCCGCTGGGCGGCAAGCCTGCCGGCGTGGACGCAGGCCCGGTGGTCGCAGAAGGCGATTTCACCCGCGTCTGACGCCGTTTCGCTTCGTCGCTGACAGGCGGCAATTCATCTCCATTTGCAATTTATGCGCATCTGCGCGCCGCTGACCTGCGTACCTTTGGGGCAAGCGAAAGGGCTTGCAGACGTGACATTCCCCTTAAAGGAGATCCTTACTGTGACCCCCAAGACTAACTTTGCAGCCATCATCGCCGCCGCGCTGGCAGCGACCACCGGCCTTGTCGCCGCGCCTGCGCTAGCCGATCATCACAAGGCCGCAGCGAAGGCTGAAGCCAATATCGTCGAAACCGCAATCAGCACCGGCGCGCACAATACGCTGGTCGCCGCAGTGCAGGCTGCGGGCCTGGTCGAAACCCTCTCCGGCCCCGGCCCGTTCACCGTGTTCGCGCCGACCGATGCCGCCTTTGCCAAGCTGCCTGCGGGCACCGTTGAAACACTGGTGAAGCCTGAAAACAAGGGCACCCTGACCGGCATCCTCACCTACCACGCGGTGGCGGGCAAGGTGACTGCGGGTGATCTGATCGGCCTCATCAACGCGAACGGTGGTTCCGCCACCATCACCACTGTCGCAGGCGGGACGCTGGCGGCGCGATTGGTGGACGGCAAGGTCGTGATTACCGATGGCGCGGGCGGCAAGACCACGGTCACGACTGCCGACGTCATGACATCAAACGGCGTGATCCACGTTACCGACGGGGTGTTCCTGCCGGCATAATGGGACGAAATAGCGCTGCCCCAAATCCCCCATCCCCTCCCCACCGGGACGGCGCTGCAACCGACCCCGTTCGGCCTTTCTTCCAAGGCTGGACGGGGTTTTTGTTTAGAGCGATGAAATTGCTTTGGATTGCTGGGTTACAAAGACCATCCACGGTCGCACAATAACCGCAAGGCCGAATGGCCGCCTGAGCTTATGCGAGGAAAGCACGGTGCGCGGAAGCGAGCGCCGGGCATCTAAGGGCGAACAAATTACGCCGCTTCTTCCTTCTTCTCTTCCCCGCCGATCACCCGGATCGGGTCTTTCTTGCCTTCGACCACGTCCTTGTCGATCACGATTTCGGTGACGCCGTCCATGTCCGGCAGGTCGAACATCGTATCGAGCAGCAAGCCTTCGACAATCGAACGCAGGCCGCGCGCGCCGGTTTTGCGCAGGATCGCGCGTTCGGCAATCGCCCGCAGCGCATCGTCGGTGAAGGTCAGTTCCACGTCTTCCAGCTCGAACAGCTTGCGGTACTGCTTGACCAGCGCATTCTTCGGTTCGTTCAGGATCGTCACCAGCGCATCGACATCAAGATCGTGCAGCGTGGCGATCACCGGCAGGCGGCCGACGAATTCAGGGATCAAGCCGAACTTGAGCAGATCTTCCGGCTCGCTCTTTTCGAGCAGTTCGCCCACGCGGCGCTTGTCCGGATCGGCAACGTGCGCGCCGAACCCGATCGAACGCTTTTGCAGGCGGTCAGCGATGATCTTGTCCAGCCCGGCAAACGCCCCGCCGCAAATGAACAGGATGTTGGTGGTGTCGACCTGCAGGAATTCCTGCTGCGGATGCTTGCGCCCGCCCTGCGGCGGCACGCTAGCCGTGGTGCCTTCCATCAGCTTGAGCAGCGCTTGCTGCACGCCTTCACCCGAAACATCGCGGGTGATCGAAGGGTTTTCCGCCTTGCGGGTGATCTTGTCGATCTCGTCAATATAGACGATCCCGTGCTGCGCTTTTTCGACGTTGTAATCGGATGCTTGCAGCAGCTTGAGGATGATGTTCTCGACATCTTCGCCCACGTAACCCGCTTCTGTCAGCGTGGTGGCATCGGCCATGGTGAAGGGCACATCGAAGGTGCGCGCCAGCGTCTGCGCCAGCAGCGTCTTGCCCGAACCGGTGGGGCCAACCAGCAGGATGTTTGACTTGGCGAGTTCAACATCGCCCGCCTTGCCCGAATGTTTCAGCCGCTTGTAGTGGTTGTGCACCGCGACCGCGAGCACGCGCTTGGCCCGATCCTGCCCGATGACGTAATCATTGAGCGTGGTGAAAATATCCATCGGCGTGGGGATTTCGCCGTCTTTCTTGCCAGCAATCCCGGCCTTGGTTTCTTCGCGGATGATGTCGTTGCACAGCTCTACGCATTCATCGCAGATGAACACGGTAGGGCCAGCAATCAGCTTGCGCACCTCGTGCTGCGACTTCCCGCAGAAGCTGCAATAGAGGGTGCTCTTGCTGTCAGATCCGCTCAATTTGGTCATTCCTGTATCCTCAAATCCGCCGCACGGCGCGCCGTCGCGCGCGCAGCAGATTCGTCAAATGTATCTCTCGCACCAAATGAATCAACACATGACGCAAGAATTCGTGTTGTTCCCATAGCGCAGGCTGGCGCGAAGCGGCGGAAAAAATGCGCCCCTGCCGGGCTTGTCCCACCCCGGTGCAGGTGAACTATGCGCCCTTACTCCGGCGCGCCGCCCGAACCTTCTTCGCCGCCGTTTTCCTCGGTTTCGGGCCGGGTTTCGAACACCTTGTCAACCAAGCCGAACGCCTTGGCTTCCTCGGCTTCGAGGAAGGTGTCACGGTCCATCGCCTTTTCAATTTCTTCTAAGCTACGGCCGGTGAACTTCACGTAAAGATCGTTCATGCGCGAGCGGATGCGCAGGATTTCGCGCGCCTGAATCTCGATATCCGATGCCATCCCGCGCGCGCCGCCCGAAGGCTGGTGGATCATGATCCGCGCGTTGGGCAGCGCAATCCGCATCCCCGGCTCACCCGCGGCAAGCAGGAAGCTGCCCATGCTGGCAGCCTGTCCCATGCAAACGGTCGACACGCGCGACTTGATGTATTGCATGGTGTCGTAAATCTGCAGGCCAGCTGTCACAACGCCGCCAGGCGAGTTGATATACATGCTGATCGGCTTTGACGGGTTTTCGCTTTCGAGGAACAACAGCTGTGCGGTCACGAGCGAGGCCATGCCGTCTTCGATCTGCCCGGTAACGAACACGATACGTTCGCGCAGCAGGCGGCTGAAAATGTCGAAGCTGCGTTCGCCCCGGCTGGTCTGTTCGACCACCACCGGCACCAGCGCACCAGTATAGGGATCGCGCGTGAACTGGCCCTGGGAGCCATAGGTTTCGCCGGAATTGCCGAACAGATCGATCATGAGAGGTGCGTGTCCTTCGTAAGTGTCGATAAGGCTATGTCGGAGGCAGGGGGGCAATTTCAAGTGCGTTTACCATGCCGCCTGTGAATTGCCGGGGCTAGCAAAGCGTTTTCCCTCTTGTCGCGGCGCGCAGACGTGGCAAACTCTCGCCCTATGACCAACCTCACCCTTGCCCGTTCGGGCCTCGCCCTGTTGCTCGTCACCACCGCAACCTCTGCCCTTGCCGATCCGGGTCAGGATGCCGCCGCGCAGGCCGAGGCTGAGATTGCCCGGATCGCAGCGTTCGATGATGCCGGGCCGATGCTGAATACGGTGATCGTCTACAACCCCGAAGCACCCGATCTCGCCAAAGCCGCCGCCGAAGCAGGGACGCCGCTGGCCGGACGCACCGTATTGATCAAGGACAATATCGAAACGCGCGAATTCGCCACCACCGCAGGGTCACTGGCGCTGAAAGACAACATGACCGGCCGTGATGCGCCGCTGATCGCCAATCTGCGCCGCGCGGGCGGCGTGGTGCTGGGCAAGGCCAACCTTTCCGAATGGGCCAATATCCGTTCGGACAATTCCACCAGCGGGTGGAGCGCAATTGGCGGGCTCACGCGCAATCCCTATGCCATCGACCGCAATACCTGCGGTTCGTCGGCTGGCAGCGGGGCGGCGGTTGCGGCGGGGTTTGCGTGGGGGGCGATTGGTACGGAGACCAACGGATCGGTCACTTGTCCGGCCTCGATCAACGGCGTCGTCGGGCTCAAACCGAGCGTCGGGATCGTCAGCCGCACCCACATTGTGCCGATTTCCAGCACGCAGGACACCGCCGGGCCGATGACCCGCACCGTCCATGATGCGGCGCGGCTGCTGAACGCCATCGCAGGCGAAGACCCCGCCGACCCGGTCACGCTGGAGGCGAGGCGGGTGGCCGATTACACAGCGGGCCTCGATACGTTTTCGCTGCAAGGCGTGCGGATCGGGGTGATGCGCGATTCTGTCGGCAACCGCGCTGATCTGGCCGCGGTGTTCGACATCGCACTCGCCGATCTGGAACGCGCGGGCGCGGTGCTGGTGGACATCAGCTTTGAACCAAACCGCCAGATGTTTGAGGACAGCTTCACCGTAATGATGTTCGAACTGCGCGAGGAAATGGGCAAATATCTCGCCTCAATCCCCGCGTTCAAGGATGGCGCAACCCCGCGCCGCCTCGCCGATTTGATCGCATTCAACACCGCGCACACCGATACGGAAATGCGCTGGTTCGGGCAGGAATTGTTCGAGCTGGCCGAAGCCACCATTGACCGCGCAGCCTACGAAACTGCGCGCGCCAATGCGCTCAGGATCGCTGGGCCGGAAACGCTCGATAAGCTGATGGCAGATAATGACGTGCAATTCCTCGTCGTCCCCACACGCGGCCCTGCCTGGGTGAGCGATCTGGTCAATGGCGACAATTTCAATGGTTCGATCGGTTTCGGCAGCCCTTCGGCGATTGCAGGCTATCCGCACCTCACCGTGCCGATGGGCGCGATTGAGGGCCTACCGGTCGGCCTCAGCATCCTTGGTGCCAAGTGGGAGGATCACGCGGTGCTGAAAGCGGGCGCGGCCTACGAAAAAGCGCGGACAGCGAAACTGCCCGCGCCTTCGTTCAAGCGGTGGGAACCGATCCAGCCTTGATGTGAGTCCCCGCGCAGGCGGGGATCTTATGCTGTCAAGGAGAGTGCCGAAGGAGGCCCCCGCCTGCGCGGGGGCTCACCGTTCCGCTTACTTTTTAGCAGGGGCTTTCTTAGCCGGGGCCGTCTTTGCAGGAGCCTTCTTTGCCGCAGGCTTCTTGGCTTTCGGTTCAGCATCCGCAGGCTTTGCTGCTGCCTTCTTCGCAGGGGCCTTCTTGGCGGCAGGCTTTTCCTCAGCGGGAGCATCTGCCTTGGCTTCAGCTTTTTTCGCCGGAGCCTTCTTCTTGGCCGGGGCTTTCTTAGGTGCAGGTGCGGGCGCGGTTTCTTCCGCTTCGATCGCAGCCTGAAGCTCCTCAACGGTCACTTCGCGTTCCGTAACCTCGGCCTTGTCGAACAGGAAATCGACCACCTTGTCTTCGTACAAGGGCGCGCGCAGCTGGGCGGCGGCCATCGGCTCGGACTGGATGTACTGGATGAACCGTTCACGATCCTCGGCGCGGTATTGCACAGCCGCCTGCTGAACCAGCATCCCCATTTCCTGTTGGGTCACTTCAACGCCGTTCGCCTGGCCGATTTCGGACAGCAGCAGGCCCAGACGCACGCGGCGTTCCGCAATCGCCTTGTATTCGTCCTTCTCGTCCTCGATCTGCTTGATCGCCGCCGCGGCATCCTCATCATTGGCGGCTTCTTGCTGCAACTGCGCCCAGATCTGCGCGAATTCAGCCTCAACCATCGTGGCGGGCACTTCAAAGCTGTAGCCCGCAGCCAGCTGATCGAGCAGCGCGCGCTTCATCTGGGTGCGGGTCAGGCCAGCGGTCTGTTGTTCCAGCTGCGCCTTCATGATTTCCTTGAGCTTCTCAAGGCTATCAAGCCCGAGGTTCTTGGCGAAATCTTCGTCAATCTGGGTTTCAGTTTCAACCTTCACCGCCTTGACGGTGATGTCGAAGGTCGCTTCCTTGCCCGCCAGATGTTCGGCCTGATATTCAGCCGGGAAGGTAACGGTGATAGTCTTTTCTTGCCCTGCCTTCACGCCCACCAGCTGGTCTTCAAAGCCGGGGATGAAGGTGCCCGAACCCAGCACCAGCGCCGCGTCTTCGGCCTTGCCGCCGTCAAATTCGACGCCGTTCAGCTTGCCGACGAAATCGATGATCAGTTGGTCGCCGTCCGCCGCCTTCTTGGTCTTGGCCGCGTCCTTGTAGCTTTTGTTCTGGCCCGCGATACCCGCCAGCGCTTCGTCAATCTGCGCGTCGGTTACCGGCACCACCAGCTTTTCCAGCTTGAGGCCATCGGTGCTCGGCGCATCAATGGTCGGGAGCACTTCGAGGCTGACGCTGATTTGCGCGTCCTTGCCTTCCGCATAATCTTCATTGAGGCCGATTTCGGGCTGCATCGCGGGGCGCAGCGCTTCATCGCGCAGCAGTTGATCGACCGATTCGCGAATCGTGTCGTTCACCACCTGCCCATGCAGGGCTTCGCCGTGCATTTTCTTGACGAGATTGGCGGGCACCTTGCCCGGGCGGAAGCCGGGCATCCGCACTTGCGGGGCCACCTTCTTGATCTCGGCGTCGATCTTCGCGGTGAGATCGGCGGCGGGGATCGTGATGAGATAGGCGCGCTTGAGCCCTTCGTTGACGGTCTGCTTGGTCTGCATGGTGACTGGTCTGAAGCCTTCTTGCCAAAAATTTTCGTGGGTGCGGCCCCATCCGTGACGAATGCGGTTCGGGGCGAATTTGGTGCGGGCGAAGGGACTCGAACCCCCACATCTTGCGATACCAGAACCTAAATCTGGCGCGTCTACCAATTTCGCCACGCCCGCATGCCCGAACGAAGCCGCGCGGGGAAACCGGCTAAGGCACCCCGCGCGTATTAGCGAGCGCCTCTATCCCGCTCCGCGCAAAAGGGCAAGCGCAACACGCTTGAAGGCTTGCTGATTGCCGATTAAGGGCGGGCGCATGAACGATGAAACCCCCAAACCCGCACCCGAAACCACCCTCGCCTCCACTGGCGCGGATGTGCCGCCCGATCACCTTTCGGTGAATCCGCGAAGCCCATTCTTCGATTCCGAAAAGCTGCAACGCGGCGTCGGCATCCGGTTCAAAGACCGCGTGCGCACCGATATCGAGGAATATTCGGTGTCCGAAGGCTGGGTGCGGGTGCAGGCGGGCAAGAGCCTCGATCGCAAGGGCCAGCCGCTGACGATCAAGCTGACCGGCCCGGTCGAAGCGTGGTACGAAGATTTGGGCGAAAACCCACCCGTCGTCCGCAAGGGTTAAGGCATCGGCAGGGCTGCACCCGCACCGCTTGCAAACCAGCGCATTTGCGCCCACTTGGCGGCGATCATGTCCTCGCCCCAAAAACCCACTGTCGTCATTATCGGCCGCCCCAATGTCGGCAAGTCCACGCTGTTCAACCGGCTGGTGGGCAAGAAACTCGCGCTGGTCGATGATCAGCCGGGGGTGACGCGTGATCGGCGGATGGGCGATGCCGACATTGCCGGACTGCAGTTCACCGTTGTCGATACCGCCGGTTGGGAGGACGATGACATCCACACCCTTCCCGGCCGGATGCGGGTGCAGACCGAGGCCAGCCTTGATGGCGCGGACGCGGCGTTGTTCGTGATCGACGCGCGCGCTGGCCTCACACCGTTGGACGAGGAAATCGGGCGCTACCTGCGTGAACAGGAAGTTCCGGTGGTGGTGGTGGCCAACAAGGCCGAAGGATCGGCGGGCGAACACGGCGTGCTCGAATCCTATGCGCTTGGCCTTGGCGATCCGGTGCCGCTGTCGGCAGAGCACGGCGAAGGTATCGCCGATTTGTTCGGCGGGCTGTTTCCGATCATCGGCAACAAGGCTGATCTTTACGAAGAAGCGAAAGAGATCGAAGACGCCTATGCTGCTGCGATGGACGAGGAAGATCGCCCCGCCGGGCCGCTGAAGCTCGCTATTGTTGGGCGACCCAATGCGGGCAAATCCACGCTGATCAACCGCCTGCTGGGTGAAGACCGGTTGCTGACCGGGCCTGAGGCCGGGATCACCCGCGATTCGATTGCGGTCGACTGGCAGTGGACCGATCCCAAAACCGGCGAACTGCGTGACATCCGCCTGATCGACACCGCCGGGATGCGCAAAAAACGCAATGTCACAGAAAAGCTGGAAAAACTCTCGGTCGCCGATGCCCGCCGCGCGGTTGATTTTGCGGAAGTTGTGGTGCTGTTGCTCGATGCCACGCAGGGGCTGGAGCATCAGGACTTGAAGATCGCCAGCCTCGTGCTCGAAGAAGGCCGCGCGCTGATGATCGCGATCAACAAGTGGGACGTTGCGGAAGGTGCCAGCAGCCTGTTCAACGGCATCCGCGGCGCATTGGATGATGGGCTGGCGCAGGTGCGCGGGCTTCCGCTGTTCGCGGTCAGCGCCAAGACCGGCAAGGGGCTCGATCAGATGCTATCCGGCGCGTTCGAACTGCGCGATAGCTGGTCGAAGCGGGTATCCACCGCCGCGCTCAATCGCTGGTTCGACGATGCGCTGGAGGCCAACCCCCCGCCCGCACCGGGTGGCAAGCGGATCAAGCTGCGCTATATCACACAGGCCGGCACCCGCCCGCCGCGCTTTGTCATCTTCGGCTCACGGCTGGATATGCTGCCCACCAGTTACGAACGTTACCTCATCAACGGCATCCGCGCGAAGCTCGGCTTTGATGCGGTGCCGGTGCGCGTGACGTTGAAAAGCAACAAGAACCCCTACGCCAAGGACGGTTGATGATGTTCGACCTGTTTGCCGTTGCCGCTGATGTGCGCATGCCGTTTGCGCTGGAGATATTCGAACGCACCGCCTCCACCCCGCGCGTTCAGCAAGTGGTGCAGTTGAGCCTCGCGCCTGCATTCCTGCTATCCGGCATCGGCGCGGTGATGAATGTCATCATGAGCCGGATGATCTGGATCGCCCAGCGGATCGAACGGATCGAGGACAAGCTGGAGGAACAGCGCACCCCCAGGCAGGCGCGCGAGCACCGCTGGCTGATGCGACGACGCAAGCTGGCGCAGGGCGCGATTCTGTTCTCGACCGCTGCGGCGGTGATGATCAGCCTGGTGATCGGGCTGTTGTTCATCTCAGCCTATATCACATCGCAGATCGGCACGCTGATTGCAGGGCTATGGGTGCTGACGATGGTGCTGCTGGTGACGGGGCTTGCGTTTTTCCTGCTGGAAACGCGGTTGGCGGCCATCGGCGCGCAGGTGCCGAAGGATTAGCAGGCTGAGACGCAAAAAAGGCAGATCCCTAGCGGCCCTGCCTTTTTTGCGGCGTCAGCGGAGCCTCATCACTTGATCATCTTGACTTCGCGCAGGACATGAACCGCCTGGATCGTACGGATCCGGTTATACAGTTCCAGCACCGTCTTGTTCGACTGGTCCAAATTGGCCTTGCCGTATTCTTCGAGGAATTTCAGATAGCGCGCCTTGTTGGGGCCAGTCATTTCCGTGTTCGGGAAAGTCACCCGCAGGACGACATTGAATTCGTTTTCCCCATAGGGAACCTCGTAGATCGCATAGCTTGAAATATAGCCCAGTTTCTTCTGCACCTCGTTGGCCGCGACCCACGTCGACTTGAGGCCTTCTAGATAGGTTTCAAACTGGCCTGCGTCGACTTTGACGAAGGTCAGTTCGACAACCTCGTCAGCCGGTTGGTAATTCTCGTAAAGCTCCATTTGCGCGGCCGCCGGAACCGCCATCGCCAGCGTGGCCGCAGCAATGCCGCCACTGATCGTCTTGATAATCGCGTTCATTGGTAATCCCCTCTTTTGCTTGTATGTTAGCAAAGGAAGGCGCCCCGATGATCGGGAAGCATCGCAGCCTCATATCACAAGGCGCGACACTGATCAGCAAACCACGTTGATCCACTCCCCCCCAGGAACAATAATGTGGAAGCACACTTGCCAAGTCAAACGCTGCACCGGCCTTGAAACGTCAAAAAAACGTCAATTCGTTCAAAAATGACTTGTGAACGAATAAGCGGCCCACAACTATCGTTACGGGCCGCTCAAGATTGCGTTTGCAGATTACCCTGCAATCAGCCTTCAGCCTTCGCCCGCTGGTTTGCTTTGCAATTGCACGTAGTTTTCCAGCCCCATGCGTTTGATCATGTCAAACTGGGTTTCGAGGAAATCGACATGCTCTTCCTCGTTGTCGAGGATGTGGGCGAACAGATCGCGACTGACATAGTCACGCACGCTTTCGCTATGCGCAATCGCTTCACGCAGTAGCGGGATCGCTTCGTTTTCAAGCGCGAGGTCGGCCTTGAGCACTTCCTCGACATTTTCGCCCACCTTCAATTTGTGGATCGCCTGAAAATTCGGCAGCGCATCAAGGAACAGGATGCGCGCCGCGAGCTTATCGGCATGCTCCATTTCCTCGATCGATTCCTTGCGCTCATAAGCGGCGAGCCGGGTCACGCCCCAATCGTCGAGCACACGGTAATGCAGCCAATACTGGTTGATCGCCGTCAGCTCGTTGGTGAGCGCCTGATTGAGATAGTCGATGACTTTGGGGTCGCCCTTCATGGCGGTTACTCCTTGCGATAGATCAAAGCGCCTTGCCGACGTTGCTTTAACAATAGACGCTGCAAGGGTGTGTCCGCAAGGGGCGGGTCGATACTTTTCGTTATGAATCAAAAGTTTGCGAGGTATTCGCAATCACAAATAGCGCGTGCTATCCTGCGATCATCTCGCAAGACGCGGCAGCGCGTTCGGCGTCGATGATTTGTTGCGCTTCCTCAAGGCATTGCCCGCAGTTGGGGCGTTTGCCGAGGCTCGCGTAAGTCGCTTCAGCGTCGCCCTTGCAACAAAGCGCGGCCCTGCGCAGGTCAGTTTCGCGAATTGCATTGCAGATGCAGATATACATAGCCGCCGAATCACTCCTGCGAAGCGTTTGCAGAAGCGAATGTATGCGAATTATTCTCAATAACAAGGCGTTTTTGCATCAGCACGCCTCCGGCAGGCGAAATCCTCGCGCCTGCGGCGCTGCGGGCGGCCGGTCGGCCTTGCGGCGGCTGCTCCGCCGATCAGCCCCACCCGGCGTTGCCAGTCACTTCCTCAGCGGAAAAACGGTGCGATAGGTCAGGCTGCGCCATAACCATTCGAGCGGGCCGTAACGGAAGCGGTCAAGCCACGGCTTCGACCATGCCAGCATCACCGCCCAGGCCAGCAGCACCACGATATACAACTGCGGGCGGCTCAATTCCCCGAATAGCCCCAGCGCCCAGCCGTGGAACACCAGCATCATCAGGATCGAGGTGCCGAGGTAATTGGTGAACGCCGCCCGGCCCGCAGCGCGAATGCGCTCACCCAGCCAGCCTGTCGCTGACGGTGCATAGGCCACCAGTAACGCCGCCAGCCCCAAAATCATCCACAAGCGCGGCAATGGGCTCCATCCGATATAGGCGGCGAGCGTTCCATAGAACGTAAAGCCCCCCGCCTGCACCGCCAAACCAATCGCCAGATGCGCCAACCCACCCGCAGTCACGCCGATCCAGCCCCACCGCAGCAGCTTGGCGCGGCCAATCGCTCCGTTGAAAAAGCCTAGCCGATACAACGCCACCCCGATCAGCATCAGTGGCAATGTCTCCAATCCGAACAGCATCGCATTGTTCAGCGGCTCGCTCCATTGCTCGGTCAGGCGGTGCATCACCAGCGCGCCATAATCGCCAGCGACAATGGCGGCGTTGGGCACATCGCCGCGGGCCAGCGTTTCATCAATACCAGCGGTCATGCCGGCGCGCGCTTCCGCCAGTTCGGGGCTGATCTCGCCGAACGACGTATCGGCGATCGCCCAGGTCGCGGTGAACATCGCGGCATAGATCAGCACGCCCAGCATATATCCTGCCAGCCCGACCCACAGCTGCGTCTTGATGCTCCACTTGAGGCAAGCGAGCGCAACAAAGCCGAACAATGCGTAGTAAAACAGGATGTCGCCCGGCCAGATGAAGAAGAAATGCACCATCCCGAACACCATCAGGATCGCCAACCGCCACGCCTGCAAACCCCGCGTGGCGCCGCGCGCCCATGCTTTTTCCATGAACAGATAAATCCCCGCGCCGAACAGCAGGGTGAACAATCCGCGCATCTTGCCATCAATGGCCACGAATTGCGCGATCCACATCCAACCGTTCGGATCACCCGGATCGGTCAGGAACGCGGAAGGATACATGTAAGCTTCAAACGGCTGACCAAAGGCGATGATATTCGCAGCCAGAATGCCCATCACCGCCAATCCGCGAATGAAATCAAGCGTGTCTATCCGCTCTCCGGCGGCGACCGGGGCGATGCTGAAACCCCCATCGGGGTGAATGCCCGCTGCTCCGCGCCCGCTCAAAGTGTTATCCATCGCTGATCCCCCGCCCCCATGTTGCGGGAGACTAGCAAATTTCGGGGTCTTGGGAAGCGCGACCTTTGCGTTTGATCAAGCAGCGCGAGACACGGTGGCAGATGTTGTCGCTACTATCGACGTCAGGAACCTATCCTTGGCCCGCCACCAGGCAGGCCTGCCCTTGCCGTTTAAGTGCGGCACAGGCGCGGGCGGCTTCAGCCTTGCTGGCAAAGCCGGTGGCGAGCAGACGGGTGACTTTGCCGCTCGGCACCAGCGTCTTCTTGGTGCCGGCCAGCGCCGCATTGCCCGAAAGCTGGTTCCACATACGATCGGCATTGGCCGCAACCCCGAAAGCACCCAGCTGGATGCGCCATGTTCCCTGCTTGGGCGCAGCAACAGGTTGCGGGCGCGTAGCGGGCCTGGGCGCAGGCGCGGCGACAGCAACCGGAGCGGCCACTGCCAGCGTTGTTCTGGGTGCAGGTTGCGCGGCGGGCTGGTTTGCAGCCGCAATAACCGGCGGGCGCATTGTGAGTTCAGCCGCAGCGAGTTCAGCCGCGCGCTGCGTCCTTGCGCCAGCCTCCAACTCCCGCGCCAGCGATTGCGCCTGACTGCGCTGGGCGGCAGGCACATATTGATCCATCTGCGCCAGTGCATCGCGCGCCTGCGGCAGGCCCGCACCATTCGCCAGCGTCATCAAGGCATAGGCGCGCACCCAGTCGAGCGGGGCGTAATCCGCATTGAAGTGCGACAGGCCGAGAACATATTGCGCGCGCGGATCGCCGCGATCGGATGCGGCGCGAATCATCGGCATCGCCTTGTCCTGCTCGCCCTCCTGAAACAGCATCAGCCCGTAATTGTCGGCAGCCTTGATATGGCCAAGCCGGGCTGCCTCTTCATAGAGCTGGCGCGCGCGGGCATTATCAGTCTCGACCCCGCGCCCAAGGCGATAGGCCTGCGCCAGGTTGAACAGCGCATCGGCATCGCCAGCCGCCGCGGGACCCTGCCATTCAGCAACCGCACGAGTAAAGTCGCCGGCTGTCCAAGCATCGACCCCTGCTTTGACATCCGCCAACGCCGGAGCCGCCAGCAGCGACAGCACCGCTACACCAATCGCTGCACGGGTTTCTGCCGGGATTACCGTTCCAGCTATGCGCCAAACCATCGAGCGTGCCATTGTTTTTGCCTCATGCAATGCTTCGTCATTGTTCGCACTTGCTATAGCCAAAACAAGGTTAGCAAATCATTGCCATCCGCAGCGGCGCTTCCCGGTGCGGCTGATGATTGTGTCCGGCCGCACAGACCAATTGCATAAAGATGGCCAGTTGCATGAAGATGGCCGAAGTTAACCCAAAATTAGGGGTATCCTGCGATCCCATAGTCATCCAGCCGTTGTCAGGTTCCGCAATAGGGCGGCCCGCAGCGGATCAACCCAGGGGGACCCAAGCGTTGCGTGTACTCGCTTTGGCATCGCAGAAAGGCGGATCGGGCAAGACCACCCTGTCCGGACACCTCGCCGTCCAGGCCCAGCGCGCAGGCGCTGGCCCGGTCGTGCTGATCGACATCGACCCGCAAGGTTCGCTCGCCGATTGGTGGAACGAGCGGGAGGCGGAATATCCCGCTTTCGCGCAAACCACCGTATCGCGGCTGGCCAATGATTTGCAGGTGCTGCGTCAGCAGGGCTTCAAACTGGCGGTGATCGATACACCTCCGGCCATCACGATGGCGATCCAGTCGGTTATCGGTGTGGCGGAATTGATTGTCGTGCCGACTCGCCCCTCTCCGCACGATTTGCGCGCTGTTGGGGCAACGGTTGATCTGTGCGAACGCGCGGGCAAGCCGCTGGTGTTCGTCGTCAATGGCGCCACCCCCAAGGCCAAAATCACTTCGGAAGCTGCGGTCGCGCTGTCACAGCACGGCACCGTGGCGCCGATCACGCTCCACCACCGCACCGATTTCGCCGCCTCGATGATCGACGGGCGCACGGTGATGGAAGTCGATCCCGAAAGCCGCAGCGCGGCCGAGATCACGGCTTTGTGGCGCTACATTGCTGATCGGCTTGAAAAGAATTTCCGTCGCACCGTGTTTGCTCCGGCCCCCAATGGCCAGGCGCAGCAGATGGGCGGCGTGCCGCGTCCCGCTGGTGGTTTCGGCCGCCGGGTAGCGCAGTAAGCGAAGGGGGCCAAGGCTATGTCCGAACCCGGTTTCGCCTCGCTCAGCCCGACCTTGCTCGCCCGCAAGGGTGGCGCAAAGCCAGCCATGCGCCCGCAAGTGGCCCCGCTGGCGCAAGACGGTTCCGCGCTCGCCGCGCTGGCCGATGAACAGCTCGAAGACCTCGGCTGGAATGACATGGGTGACGCCGACACCGAAGGCGGCGCTGACATCGTGCCGATCAACGGTGGGATCACCACTGAAGATCTGACTCAGACCCACGGCCCGATCATACGCCGCCATCAGCGCCGACTCGAAGAACGGGTGCTTGCCGATGCCGCCATGACCGGCCCGGACGACAGCAACGCTGACTGCGACAATGAGGAAGACGGTTTCGAGCGCGACGTTTCTTGGACAGCGCCAGTTGCCGTGCTTGCAGCCGCGACATCGAAACCACGCACTCCTGCGGCTCAATCAGGACGCCGCGCTGCTTTCACCCTGCGGCTTGATGCAGAACGCCACCTGAAACTGCGCCTTGCGGCGACCATGCAGGGTGTCAGCGCGCAGGTGCTGGTGACCGAAGCGCTCGATCGATTGCTTGCCGAAGTCGATGAGCTTGATGTGATCGCCAAACACCTCAAACGCCACTGACCGCGCACGAACCACCGACCCATGCAACCACACCATGAACCAGCAGAATAAAACGGGGAATTGACAATGGACCGCAGCATCAGACAAGCACCGCGTATCGCGCTTGCCGTCTCGACCGCGCTCGCAGGGCTGGCGCTGGCGGGGTGCACCACCTCGGCCGCGCCCAAGGCCGACATGTCGTTCGCCAGCGCGCAGAACGCGCTCGGCAAAGGCCAGGTCGACAAGGCCATTGTCCACGCCGAAGCTGCTGTGCTGGCCGAGCCGCGCAACCCCGGTTACCGCGCATTGCTGGGTGCCGCCTATCTCGAATCCGGCCGTTTCCAATCAGCCGCGACCAGCTTTGGCGATGCACTTGATCTCGGCGATGAAAACCCGCGCACCGTGCTAAGCTTCGCACTCGCCAAGATTGCGTTGGGCGAAGGCCGTTCGGCATCGGCGGTGCTGGATGAATATGCCAACCTGATCGATCCGGCAGACCTCGGCCTCGCGCTTGCACTGGCTGGTGAGCCGGAGCGAGGCGTGCATGTATTGGTCAATGCCGTGCGCGCCAGCGACCAAGTTTCGCCCAAGCTGCGCCAGAACCTTGCCTACACCTATGCGCTTGCCGGTAACTGGCGCGCAGCGCGGGTCATGGCGGCAGAAGATGTCCCGGCTGACCAGCTCGACCAGCGCCTCACCCAATGGGCCGCAATGTCCGCGCCCGAACAGTTTCGGCAACGCGTTGCCAGCCTGCTGGATGTGACCCCGCAGATGGATGCAGGCCAGCCGCAGCGCCTTGCGCTCGCCAATTTCCCGAGCGACGCGATGATGTTTGCCGAAGCCGCTACGCAAGCGCCAGCGGAAATGGCGGCCGAAGCCCCCACCCCCGCCCTCGCTGCAGAACCGACCCTGGTTGCCACCTTTGCGCAAGCCTTTGAAAGTGCACCTGTCGCTCGGCCCGCATCGCGCATCAGCTATGTTTCGAACCCGGTGGTGCAGCAATTGCCCACCCGCGCCGAACGCGCAGCCCCTCGCTCTTCGCCCCGCATGGCCGCTGCATCATCGCAGCGCCGCATGGCCGCGACTGCCAGCGACAAGAACGCAGGCTCGCATCTCGTGCAGCTTGGTTCCTACAGCAGCAAGGTTGAGGCTGAACGCGGCTGGACTGTGCTCAAGGCCAAGTTCCCCGAATTGAAGGACCACAATCCCGTCATCACCGAAGCGGTGGTGAACGGGCGCAATTTCTGGCGCGTCGCTGCAGAAGGCTTTGGCCCGAAGAGCGCGCAAAGCCTGTGTTCATCGGTCAAATCGGCCGGGCGCGGCTGCTTTGCCTATTCCGCATCAAGCCCGCCTGCAGGCGCGGTAAAGCGCGACGTGCGGATGGCATCGCGCGCACGTTAATTCCAGCGCGCTAAGATGCTGCTGCATCACGCGCTGGAGATGCTCAAACGCCGCACGGGCTTAACCAAAGTCCGATGAGGCGGGGCTCATCGCACTTTGGTATAAAGCGATCCCTGGAAACAGTCAGTGAAACTCCTCCCGGAAGGCTCCGCGCTTTCCGGGAGTTTTCTTATGCGCTTAACGCAACGCCGCCCTTCCACAGGCGCAGCACCCGGCCTTGTGCCCCCTGCCGGTCAAACGGGGTGTTGTCGGCGGTCGCCTCCATCTTGCGGCGGTCGATGATCCACGGCGCTTCGGGATCGATCAGCGCAAGGTCAGCCTCCAGCCCCGCCGCCAGTTCACCCGCCGAAACGCCCAGCAACCGCGCGGGATTGCGGGCGAGGAGATCAAACGCGCGGGCCATGTCGATCAACCCGTCGCGCACCAGCGTCAGCGTTAACGGCAGCAGCGTTTCGGCCCCGGCCATGCCCGGCGCGGCATCGGCGAATGGCAGACGCTTGTCTTCGGCACCGCGCGGATCGTGGCCGCTGGCGATTACATCAACCACGCCGTCCGCAATCGCGCTCAACGCCGCCTGCCGGTCTGCCTCGCTGCGCAAAGGCGGCGACAGGCGGGTAAAGGTGCGGAAATCGGCGGTCGCAAGATCGGATAGCATGAAATGCGCGGGCGTAATCCCGCAGGTCACAGCGAGGCCCTGCGCCTTGGCCGCTTTGACCAGCGCAAAGCCCCGTGCGGTCGTCACCTGCCGGATATGCAACCGCGCCCCTGCGAGTTCAGCCAGCGCAATGTCGCGCGCAATCGCCAATGCTTCGGCTTCGGCAGGCGCAGCGGGCAGGCCTAGCCGCGTGGCAATTTCGCCAGCGGTCGCCGCCGCTGCTCCGGTCAGCCCGCCGTCCTCGGCATGGGTGACCACCACCAGATCGAGCATCGCGGCATATTGCAGCAGCCGCAACATCACACCTGAATCCGCGATCCAGCCCCGCCCGGTGGCAATCCCGCGCGCGCCCGCATCCTGCATCAGCGCGATTTCCGCGAGCTCGCGTCCCTCAAGACCGCGCGTCGCCGCAGCCAGCGGGTGCACCCACAAATCGGGCTTGCCGCTTTTGGCGATGAAGTTGACCCGGCTCGGCAGATCGAGCGGCGGGGATTGATCGGGCATCAATGCTGCGCGGGTGATCCCGCCGAAATGAAACGCGGGCTTGTCGACCGCGAACACGCCCAGATCGACCAGACCGGGGGTGACAAGCCGCCCGCGCGCATCGATCGCCTCGTCGCTGTCCTGCGCGATGACGTCCGCGCCAACCGCCACGATCACGCCATCAGCGCAGCGGATCGCGCCGTGCACCAACCCGCCCGGTGTCACCAGCTGTGCGTTGGTGATCGTGAAAGGCCGCGCCTGCTTCATGCCCTCCAGCCCTCCAGCCCGCGCGCTTCCCGCGTGAGGATGTCGAGGCACGCCATGCGGATCGCGACGCCCATCTCCACCTGCCGGGTGATCAGCGACCGTCCGGCCATGTCGGCGACTTCGCTATCGATCTCCACCCCGCGGTTCATCGGGCCGGGGTGCATCACCAGCGCACCGGGCGCAGCGCGCGCCAGCCGCGCCGCTGTTAGCCCATACAGGCGGCGATACTCGCGCGCCGAGGGGACGAATTGCCCGCTCATCCGTTCGGATTGCAGGCGCAGCATCATCACCACCTCTGCGCCTTCAAGCGCGGCGTCGAAGTGGTGGAACACCTCCACCCCCATCGCTTCGATCCCGACAGGCATCAGCGCAGGCGGCGCGCATACCCGGACATTGGCACCCATCGCGGTCAGGCACAGGATGTTCGATCGCGCCACCCGGCTATGCAGGATGTCGCCGCAGATGACGATTGTCAGCCCGGTAAAATCCTCCGCCCCATCGCCCCGTTCGCGCAGGGCATGGCGCAATGTCAGCGCATCGAGCAGCGCCTGCGTGGGGTGTTCGTGGCTGCCATCGCCCGCGTTCAGAACCGGGCAATCGACCTTGTCAGCAATCAGCCCGGTCGCGCCCGACGATCCGTGGCGAATGACAATCGCATCGGCGCGCATTGCATTGAGAGTGATCGCGGTATCGATCAGCGTCTCACCCTTTTTCACGCTCGATGTGGCGGCGTGCATATTGACCACGTCCGCCCCCAGCCGCTTTCCCGCGATTTCGAACGACAACAACGTGCGGGTGGAGTTTTCAAAGAAGGCGTTGATGATGGTCAGGCCGCTCAGCAGATCGGTGTGCTTGGCGCTCTGCCGGTTCAGCGCAACCCATTGGTCGGCCTCATGCAGCAGATAGAGAATCTCGTGGCGCTGCAATTGGCCGATGGCGGTCAGATCGCGATGCGGAAACGCCAGCCTCCCCGCCGGAAAGCGGCCCGTGGCGGGGGAATGATCGCGCGCATCCATCGTGAACCAAGCCCCTAGTCGAGCGTCGTGCGCTGCTCAACCCATTCCTGCGGCGCTTTCCCGTGGAAGTTGCCAGCATCAGCGCCTAGATAGCAGCCTAGCGTAAAAAAAGGACGATTGAATGAGCTTTGTCGGCAAAGTGTGGAAAGTTCTCGTCGGGATCAAAGACGCTCTCGTCCTCATGTTCATGCTGCTGTTCTTTGTCGCGCTGTTTGGCATCCTCTCGGCCCGTCCCAGCCCCGGCCAGGTGCGCGATGGCGCGCTGTTGATCGAGCTTAACGGCGTGGTGGTTGAGGAAAAATCAGCCATTGACCCCATCGCCGCGCTGCTTTCCGGCAGTGCCCCGATCGAAGAATACCGCACTCGTGATCTCGTCCGCGCGCTCGACGCGGCGGCGAGCGACGATCGGATCAAGGCGGTAGTGTTTGATCTCACTACGTTTCTGGGTGGTGGTCAGGTGCACCTCACCGAAATCGGTGAAGCGATGGACCGGGTGCGCAAGGCGAAAAAGCCGGTGCTGACCTACGCGCTTGGCTATGCCGATGATCACCTGCTGCTGGCCGCCCATGCCAGCGAAGTGTGGCTCGATCCGCAGGGGCTGGCGGTGATTTCCGGGCCGGGCGGCAGCAATCTCTATTACGCCGGACTGCTCGAAAAACTCAGCGTCAACGCCCGGGTTTACCGCGCGGGCGATTTCAAATCGGCGGTAGAGCCCTATTCGCGCAGCTCGATGTCGGATGAAGCGCGCGCGAATGTTGGCGGCGTTTACAGCGCGTTGTGGGAAGAATGGCAGGCCAATGTGAAAAAGGCCCGCCCCAAGCTGGAACTGGCCCGCGTGACTAGCGACCCGGTCGGCTGGATCGATGGTGCAGGCGGCGATCTGGCCAAGGCGGCACTCTCCGCCGGGCTGATCGACAAGCTGGGTGACCGCGTCGCATTCGGCACACGGGTTGCCGAAATCGCGGGCAAGGACACTTGGAGCAAGAAGCCGGGCAGCTTCGCCGCAAGCGACCTTGGTGCATTCCTCGCCGCTGTCGGCGACAAACGCAAAGGCAAGGCGATTGGCGTCATCACGATCGCAGGCGATATCGTTGATGGTGAGGCCGGACCGGGCGTTGCCGGGGGGACTCGCATCGCCAATATCCTCGACGAGGCGCTCGACGATGATCTGGCCGCGTTGGTGGTGCGGGTCGATTCGCCGGGCGGATCGGTGACCGCTTCCGAAGAAATTCGCCGGGCAATTCAGCGCCACCGCGACCGCAAGATCCCGGTCGCCGTCTCCTTCGCCAACATCGCGGCGAGCGGCGGTTACTGGGTATCGATGTCGAGCGACCGCATCTTTGCTCAACCCGAAACCATTACCGGTTCCATCGGGGTGTTCGCGGTTGTGCCAACCTTTGAACAAAGCGCCGCACGGCTTGGGGTCACGGCGGACGGTGTCCGCACCACGCCGCTATCCGGCCAGCCCGATTTCATCGCCGGTTTCTCGCCAGAAATGGATGCGATCCTGCAAGCCTCGATCGGCGGAAGCTACACGGATTTCCTCAATCTGGTGTCAAAGGCGCGCAAGATGCCAGTCGACAAGGTCGATGCGATCGCGGGTGGGCGCGTATGGGATGGTGGCACCGCGCGCCAGCTGGGCTTGGTCGATGAATTTGGCGGGCTGCAAGATGCGCTGGCATGGGCCGCTGCCAAAGCCGGAGCCAAAGAGGACGAGTGGCACCCGGTCTTTTTGGGCGACAAGGCTGAGAATTACGATTCGCTGATCCGCCAGTTGGTGACAAGCAACGCGGCCCGCGCACCCCTGACACAGGGCGGTGATATCTTCGCCCTCACCGCACGGCGCAATGGCGACCTTGCCGCCCGTCTGACGCGCGATGCACAGCGGTTGCTCGGCACAAGCGGCATTCAGGCCTATTGCCTTGAATGCCCAGAGAGCGTCAGCGCGCCATCCCGGCGTGAGAGAACCAGCCGCGAGCATCAAAGCACGTTGTTCAATTTGCTGGCATGGATGGCAGCGCCATAAGGCCCATTAGAAATTCCAAGCGAAGCCAGCGGCAACGCTTGCCAAGCGCGTGGACGCGCAGTAAAGGCGCCCCCCTGTCCGGGCCGTTCGGCCCCGAGGACGGGCGCGTAGCTCAGCGGTAGAGCACACCCTTCACACGGGTGGGGTCGCAGGTTCAATCCCTGCCGCGCCCACCATCTTTTCAATGACTTGGAAGAGATGGTGCTGGTTTCCATGACAAATTGAGGAAACGTGCGGCGCGGGCGTGCTGATCGCGCTTTGTGATTACTCTGTTGCGATCCGCATCGCCAGCGACTGCCACGCACACCTCTTCGCCCGAACCCTCAGGCGCTCGCCCACATTCGCAACAGGTTGGTGATCGTCTTGTCGAGCGTCAGCAGTTCGGCCGATTGCAGGGGCAGCGCCTGACGCAGCGCAGTGCGTAGGTTTTCGAGGTCGAACAGCATATCGCGCTGCGCCTGATCGGCGATCACACTTTCGATCCAGCCGACGCACACGGTCCTTGTGCCGCGCGTGACGGGCTTAACCTCGTGAATGCTGGCCGAAGGATACAGCACCAGATGGCCGGTCTCACCCTTCACTTCCTGGGTCATGCCTGCGGCATGGATCACCAGCTCGCCGCCGTCATATTCGCTGGGCGGGGTGAGAAACAAAGTGAACGACAGGTCTGTGCGCAGGCGCGCGGTGCCTTTGCCCATCAGCGCATTATCGACATGCGCGCCATATTGCCCGCCCACCTCGGTCTTGCTGATCATCAGCGGGGAGAACCGCCGGGGCTGGGCTGCGGCTTTGATCACAGCGTTTTCAGCGATGATCGGCAGCAATTCATCCTGCACCCGGCGACCGGCGGCGGTATCCATCGCGGCTTGCAGGTTGCGCTTCACCTGACGCGCGACCCCGCCCGCCGTCTCACGCCCGTCGCGCCATTCGAGCAGGTCGATGCGCGTGCGCAAGGCGGAAAGGTGTTCAGCATCGCTGAGCGCATTGATGACAAGGATCATGGTAAGCAGGCCTAGCGACGGACGCGCGGTATGAAAAGCGCGCGGTGAGTGCTGCCATGGCTTCAGCGGCGCCGGATGCCCTCAGCGAGTAGGCGATTGATCCCTGCCGCGACGTCCTCTGGCGGCAGTTCGGACTCACCCCATACGACATAGCGCAGGCCCGCAAACACGTTCATGCCCATCACCGCCCAGGCCTCAAGCTCGCCCAACCCTTCGCGCAATTCGCCGCTGGCCGTTCCGGCGCGCAAGCGATCGGCGATGCGCGCGGCGATGGTTTCGTAGTGCTTACGGTAGCTGGCGGGATCGACAAATTCCGCTTCGTCGATGATGCGGTAGATTTCCTTGTGATCGGCGGCAAAGCGCAGGAACGCGGCGAGCGCCGCCCGCTCGATCTCCAGCGCGCTCATGTCGTCCGATAGTGCCGAACGCGCGCTGGTGCGCACCTTTTCGCTCATATCGGCGACCAGCGCGCGGAACAAGGCGTCCTTGCTATCAAAATAGGTGTAGAAGCTGCCAAGCGCGACACCTGCACGGCGGGTGATCGAACTCACCGACGCTTCGTGAAAGCCTTTCTCGCCAAATTCTTCCGCTGCCGCATCAAGCAGTTTGCGTAGCGTCCGCCGTCCGCGTTCGGTGCGCGGGGTCTTGGCATCTGGCACAGCGCTTTTAGTCAGCACGCCGTCACACTCCATGCTCTTGCGGCCTTTGTCTCGCTCTCGTGACTGTTGCGCATTGGCTACTACCTCTCCTCAATCGCTACGCTTGCGCCGCCCAGCATACAAGTCCAAACTTGAAACATGGTTCAACTTTCAATATCAAGAGAGCCATAGAGGGCCACGAGAGGAACAGACCCGATGACCAAGACACTTTGCCGCCGCGCGTTGCTGCTTGCCGGATGCGCCGGAATTGCCACCTTTGCCGCACCTGCCCACGCGCAGGATATGGCCGCAGATTCTGCCAGCGTCAGCGATCAGGCCGAAGAAGGCGTGATCATCGTCACCGCCCGTCGGCGCGAGGAACGCCTCATCGATGTGCCGCTGTCGATCACGGCGCTGAGCGGGGAATCGCTGGAGCAACAAGGCATTCAGGATCTCACCCAGATCGGCCAGCAAGTGCCCAATATCACGCTTGAGGTCAGCCGCGGCACAAACACCACGCTCACCGCCTTTATTCGCGGCGTGGGTCAGCAGGATCCGGTCGCCGGATTCGAAGCGGGCGTCGGGCTGTATGTCGATGATGTTTACCTCAACCGCCCGCAGGCTGCCGTGCTCGACATCTATGACGTCGAACGCATCGAAGTTTTGCGTGGGCCGCAGGGCACGCTTTACGGCCGCAATACCATCGGCGGCGCGATCAAATATGTCACCGCCGAATTGCCCGATGATACCAGCGTGAAGATTCGCGGCACCTATGGGTCGTATGATCAAGCTGATCTGATCATCACCGCCTCCACCCCGATCACGGACAACCTCAAGATCGGCGCGAGCGGCGCACGGCTGTCGCGCGGAGGGTTTGGCGACAACCTCACGCTCGGCACCGAAAATTACAACAAGGACGTGTGGGCCGCACGCGGCACCATCGAATTCGATAACGGCCCGGTGTTCATCCGCCTGTCGGGCGATTATGTGAAGGACAACAGCGAAGCCCGCCAGGGCCACCGCCTGATCCCCGGCCTGCTGAGCGGCGCACCCGTGCTGGACGATGTGTTTGATACCCGCGCTGGCCTCAATATCGTCGATCAAGAAGTCGAAGCTTACGGCGGCGCGATCAACATCGCGGTCGAAGTCAGCGACACGATCACGCTCAAATCGATAACCGGCTACCGCGAGGACAAGTCAACCACGCCGATCGATTTTGACTCTCTGCCCGCGGTCGATGTGGATGTGCCAGCACGCTACGAGAACGAACAGTTCAGCCAGGAATTTCAGCTGCTTTATGAAAGCGACAAGCTGTCCGGCGTGTTGGGCGTTTACTATCTCGACGCCAACGCCTTCACCGCATTTGATGTGGCACTGTTCACCACCGTGGCCGGATTAACTGCGCAGACGCTGGGCGATGTCGATACCAAGACCTGGTCGGTATTTGGCGATTTCACCTATGACCTGACTGACACGATCAGCGTGTCACTGGGCGGGCGTTACACCAATGACAAGCGCAGCAGCCAGGTGCTTCGCACCACCTTCCTCGGCGGGTTTTCCGACCTGTTTGGCGGGGCAGGGTTCCCGATTGCGGTGACCAGCGATTTCGAAGGCAGCCGGACCTTCAAGGATTTCAACCCGCGCGCTTCGATCAGTTGGCAGCCCAATGCCGATCACAACCTCTATTTCACCTATTCGCAAGGGTTCAAGGGCGGCGGGTTCGACCCGCGCGGCCAGACCACGGCCTGCCGTAACAGCGCTGGCGGGGCCTGCACCGAGCAGGAGGTGTTCGATTTCATGGGCTTCGAGCCGGAAACGGTCGACAGCTTTGAATTGGGCTGGAAGGCTTCACTGCTCGACAACCGCCTCAATATCAGCGTCGCCGGGTTCCTCGGGCAGTATGACAATGTCCAGATCCCCGGATCGGTCGGGTTCGACAGCAATGGCGATGGCACCAATGACAGCTTCATCGGCATCACCTCGAACGCGGCTTCGGCTGACGTCAACGGGATCGAATTTGAAGGCAACGCGCTGGTCGGCAAGGACTTCGCCGGCGATGGCAGCCGTTTCAGCATCAACTGGTCGCTCGGCGTGATCGATGCCAAGTTCAACACTTTCATCGACAATTTCGGCAATGACGTGGCCGATCAACGGGTTTTCCAGAACACGCCTGATCTTACCGCGCACATGGGCTTCAACCTCGGTCTGCCGGTGGGCAGCGGGATGATGGACTTCATCGGGCTTGCCTCGCTGCGGTCGGATGCCAGCCAGTTTGAAGTGGCCAACCCGTTCCTCGATCAGGATGGTTTCGTGCTGGTCGATGCTAGCGTAGTCTACACTGCGGATAGCGGGCTGTTCTCCATCGGACTGCACGGCAAGAACCTGTTCGACAAGGAATATATCGTTGCAGGCTACAACTTCGTCGCAGGCGGGGTTGGCGGTGCGCCGTTCATCCCGACATTGGGCCAGGAAGGCACGCTGACCGGGTTCTTTGGCGACCCGCGCCGGATATTCGTGACCGCGCAGGTCAATTTCTAAGCAGCTCTCCTGAAGGGGTGGCGGCCTCTCACGATATCACCGCCGCCCCTTTTCTTCTGGCCCTTCCCTCTTTCCTTGATCCGCCTGAGCGGGCATAGCGCCACGCCATGCATGATATCCGCTTTATCCGAGAGAATCCCGAAGGTTTCGATGCCGCACTGGCCCGGCGCGGGGCCGATCCATTGGCCAAGGCGCTGATCGCGCTCGACGAAGAACGCCGCGCGGTGACGACGCAGGTGCAGGTCGCGCAATCCCGCCGCAACGAAGCGTCAAAACTGATCGGCGCGGCGATGGCCAAGGGTGATCGCGACACCGCTGAGGCAATCAAGGCCGAAGTCGCTGCGATCAAGGACGCCATGCCCGCTTTGGAGGCGCGCGCTGATGAGTTGTCCGCAAAGCTGAAAGCGGCGCTGGAGATCATCCCCAATCTGCCCGCCGATGATGTGCCCGATGGCACGGGCGAGGAGGATAATGTCGAGGTTGCCCGCTGGGGCACCCCGCGCAGCTTCGATTTCGCCCCGCGCGAACACGCGGACATGGCCCCTGCCCTTGGCATGGATTTTGAAACCGGAACGCGGCTTTCGGGAGCACGGTTCACCTTCCTGCGCGGTGACGTGGCCCGCCTGCACCGCGCGCTGGGCCAATTCATGCTCGACGTGCAGACCCGCGAGCATGGCTACGAAGAATGCAACCCGCCGGTGCTGGTCAAAGACGAGGCGATGTACGGCACCGACAAGCTGCCGAAGTTTGCGAATGATAGCTTTAAGACTTCCCTAAATCCCCGCGCTGATGATTTCATGAGTACTCTCGATACCGACGTACATGAGCTTAAGGATATAGCCCTAAAGAAGGCGCATGACCTTGCTGACAATTTACAGGGGCCATTAGGTAAGCTGCGCGATCTCATAGGAGATAGTCAGGCAAACCGCCGCTGGCTCATCCCCACCAGCGAAGTCCCTCTCACCGCCAGTGTCATGGGCGAATTGCTCGACGAGGCCGCCTTGCCCATGCGCCTCACCGCGCTCACCTTGTGCTTCCGTTCCGAAGCGGGGGCGGCGGGGCGCGATACGCGCGGGTTCATCCGTCAGCACCAGTTCGAAAAATGCGAACTCGTCAGCATCGTCCGCCCTGAGGATTCCGAGGCTGAACATCAGCGCATGACCCGCGCGGCGGAAACCATCCTTGAAAAGCTGAACCTGCCCTATCGCAAGCTGCTGCTATGCACCGGCGACATGGGCTTTGGTGCGCGCAAGACCTATGATCTTGAGGTGTGGCTGCCGGGCCAAGGCGCTTACCGCGAAATCAGTTCATGTTCGAACACCGGCGATTTTCAGGCCCGCCGCATGAACACCCGCTACCGCGTAGCAGGCGAGCAAAAATCCACCCAATTCGTCCATACCCTCAACGGATCGGGCCTAGCGGTCGGGCGCACGCTGGTGGCGGTGATCGAAAATTACCAGAACAAGGATGGCAGCGTGACCGTGCCTGACGCATTGCTACCGTATATGGGCGGGGTGAGCGTTATCTCGTCCCAATAACCTCCGTTCGCCCTGAGCTTGTCGAAGGGCTGCCTTTCTTCTTTCCGACACACGCAATCAAAGGAAAAACAGTGCTTCGACAAGCTCAGCACGAACGGTTAGGGGTAGCGGCGTAATGCGCATCCTCCTCACCAATGACGACGGCGTGCACGCCCCCGGCCTCAAGGTGCTGGAGGAAATCGCGCGCCAGTTTTCCGATGACATCTGGATCTGCGCCCCGTCAGAGGAACAATCGGGCGCGGGCCATTCGCTTACGCTGACCCGGCCGGTTCGGCTCAACACGCTGGGCGAACGGCGCTTTGCCGTCACCGGCACGCCTACCGACAGCGTGATGATGGGGCTGCGCACGGTAATGCCATCGCCTCCTGATCTGATCCTGTCCGGCGTCAATCGCGGGGCAAATCTGGGCGATGACATTACTTACTCCGGCACCGTCTCCGCCGCGATCGAGGGCGCGCTGGCGGGTATCCGATCGGTGGCGTTCAGCCAGGTCTATGCGCGCGAAGGCATGGGCGATGACGTGCCGTTCGGCGCGGCGCGCGAATGGGGGGCGAAGGTGCTGGCTCCGCTGATCGATGCGCCGCTGGCCGAACGCACGCTGATCAACGTCAATTTCCCCGCGCTCCCGCCAGAACAGGTCAAGGGCATCCGCGTGGTGCGCCAAGGCTTCCACGATTATTCGCGCGGCAGCATCGTCGAAGGGCGCGACCCGCGCGGCTATCGCTATTTCTGGTTCGGACTTGATCCGATTGAACACACGATGGATCACGGCACCGATCTGGAAGCGATTGATGATGGCTATGTCGCGGTGACACCGTTGCAGCTTGACCTGACCCATTATTCGACCATCGGCATCCTTGCCGAACGGTTCGCGGATTAAGGGCAGGGGCGAGCCGATGGCTGCGGACAAACCGACGCGCAACCCGTTCAAGCGCAAGGCAAAGCTGGCTGATCAGTTCCAGCCGCTGCGTCGCGCGGTCAGGATTCCGGTATGGGGCGATGTCGGCCTGAGACTTGGCTTGGCGTTCGGGCTGTTGGGGATGGTCATCCTGATCCACTGGCTGGACCGCGACGGGCTGGTCGACCATGTCGATGGCCACATCAGCTTTCTCGATGTGGTCTATTTCACCATGATATCGGTCACCACCACAGGCTTTGGTGACATTGCCCCGGTCAGCAATTCGGCGCGGCTGGTCGAAGCGGTGATCGTCACCCCGGTGCGGATCGCGGTGCTTTTTATCTTCGTGGGCGCGGCCTACGATTTCGTTATCAAACGCAGCTGGGAGAAATGGCGCATGGCCCGCATACAGGAACAGCTGAGCGATCACGTGGTGGTGCTGGGCTACGGCGTATCCGGATCGCAGAGCGTGGGCGAGTTGATCGAACGCGGCATCGACCCGCGACGGATCGTTGTGGTCGAACCGAGCGAGGATCGGCTGGCCGAGGCTGAGAAGCTGGGCGTGAACGTGATGGCCGCCGATGCGACGCGTGATGAAACACTCAAAGCAGTGCGCATCGCCGAGGCGCAAAGCGTGCTGGTATCAGCCGGGCGCGATGATACCTCGATCCTCATCGTGCTGACCGTGCGCCACCTCGCGCGCGATGTGCCGATCAGCGTGGTGGTGCGCGCCGATGACAATGAATTGCTGGCCCGGCAGGCGGGGGCAAACAATGTCATCAACCCGGTGCGCTTCACAGGTCTGCTGCTGGCGGGCAGCGTCAAAGGCGCACATATCGCCGATTACCTCGCCGATCTCGCCAGTGTTAGCGGGCGGGTACAACTGGTCGAGCGGGTGGTGAGCGAGGCCGAGTGCGGCTTGCCGATCACCGATCTGAAATCCGGCGGTCAGGGTCTGCGCATCTACCGCAATGGCCGCGCCATCGGCTTCTGGGAAAATGAATGCCAAACGCTCCAGCCGGGCGATGTGGTGGTGGAAATCGTCCCGACCATTGGCAACGAAGGCGATGCGCCGATCTGATCCAACCTCAGCGAAACATCAGAAACGCTCCGCCCATCGCTGCCATGCCTGCCAGCCGGGCGCTCAGATGACGTAGTTGAATTCCTCGGCGTCGGGCGAAGGCTTACGGCCACGCATTTCCGCGTCGAGTTGCACAACGGTGCGGCTGGCCGTCTTAACGAACAGGCCCGGAACCACCGCATGGGCCATGCAGGCAAACCCGCCGATTACCATTCGCCAGCCAAAGCTCATCGCGGTGCTGGCGTGCTGGCCATAGGTTTCGCCAATGGAACGCGGATGTTCGATAAAGAGCTTGGTGATCATCCCGCTTTAATGCCCGTTGAACCCGATCCCCGTCAAGCCTGCGAGGATGCGGAACACTGGTCTTTGGGCCGCAAGAGCGAGGATATTCTGGCGCGATGCGCACACAAGGTGTAGGGGCGCGCCGATTATGATCACTGCTCCCACCACAAAGCCCACCGTTTTGGCCGAACAGAAGCGCGTCGGTATGGTCAGCCTCGGCTGTCCCAAAGCGCTCGTCGATTCCGAACGTATCCTCACCCGGCTGCGCGCCGATGGCTATGCGATGAGCGCCGATTATGCCGGTGCCGACGTGGTGCTGGTCAACACCTGCGGCTTCCTCGATTCGGCCAAGGAAGAAAGCCTCGCCGCGATTGGCGAAGCCATTGCCGAAAATGGCCGCGTGATCGTGACCGGCTGCATGGGCGAAGAAGCCGACGCGATCCGTGCCGCGCATCCTAGCGTGCTGGCGATCACCGGCGCGCACCGATATGAAGCTGTGGTCGAAGCCGTGCATACCCACGCCCCGCCCAGCCAAGGCCCGTTTGTCGACCTGATACCGCAACCCGACATCAAGTTGACGCCGCGCCATTACAGTTATCTCAAGATTTCCGAGGGCTGCAACCATTCCTGCGCGTTCTGCATTATCCCGCAATTGCGCGGGAAACTCGCCAGCCGCCGGATCGATGCGTGCTTGCGCGAGGCGGAAAAGCTGGTCGCGGCGGGGACGAAAGAACTGTTGGTGATTAGCCAGGATACCAGCGCCTATGGCGTCGATATCCGCCACGAACCGCGCCTGTGGAAGGGCCGCGAAGTGCGCGCCCACATGACCGATCTGGCGCGCGAATTGGGCGGGCTGCGCACGCCCGAAGGCATCGCGCCGTGGGTGCGGCTGCACTATGTCTATCCCTATCCCCACGTTGATCAGGTGATCCCGTTGATGGCCGAAGGGCTGCTGACGCCCTATCTTGATATCCCGTTTCAGCACGCCGCGCCCAAGGTGTTGAAGGCGATGAAGCGCCCGGCGAACGAGGCAAAGGTGCTCGAACGGCTGAAATCGTGGCGCGTCATCTGCCCCGACATCGCGATCCGCAGCTCTTTCGTGGTTGGCTTTCCCGGAGAGACCGAGGACGATTTCCGCTACCTGCTCGATTGGCTGGAGGAAGCCCAGCTCGATCGGGTCGGCGCGTTCCGGTTTGAACCGGTCGCAGGCGCGGCGGCCAATGATCTGCCCGATCCGGTGCCCGAAAGCGTCAAGGAAGAACGCTACACCCGGATCATGGAAGTGAGCGAGCGGATCAGCGCGGCCAAGCTCGCCGCCAAAGTGGGCCGAACGCTGCCGGTCATCATCGACGAAATCGGCGAACCTGACGAGGACGGCGATATCGGGGCCACCGGCCGCAGTCAGGCGGATGCGCCAGAGATCGATGGTGCAGTGTATTTGCGCAACGTGCCCGAAACCCTCGCCCCCGGCGATATTGTTCAGGCGGTGATCGAGGATGCCGATGCGCACGACCTGTTCGGGGTGATTGGCTAAGGGCATTAACCCCCGCCCCCGCGCCGTCCCCGCAAGGGACGCCGCAGGGTTAATGACTGGTAAAATTGCGGCTAACGCGGCATAATCAAGGCCATGAAAAAGATTCTCGCTCTCCCGCTCGCCCTGACAGCCATCGCAGTCGTGCCTGTGCTTGCCTATGCGCAAAGCCGCGCCGATCAGGCCGCAGAGGCGGCGCAACTGGTCGCCGCGCGTGCCGATACGGCGTTTGATCGGATTGATCCCGATAGCGAAATGCCGCGCTCCGCCGATGCTTCGGCAGAGGGTGATGCCACGCTGACCTATGAAGGGTTGCCGCCGCTCACTGCCTCGCCTGCCCCGGTGATCGATCCGGCACCGCGCGGCCCGGCGGTGCGGATGATTTCCAGCGCCGTAGTGCAGCCCCTGCCCAAACCGACGGCAACCCCCACCCCTGCCGCTGTCAGCAAAAACAATCCGTTCGTGATCAAGTCGATCCTGCCGATCGAAGGTTCGATCCGTTATGGCGACTGGTTCTGGGATGAAAGCGCTGCGCCCAAGGCAGGCAAGTTGGTCGTGACCGTCGATCTGGAAGCGCGGGTAATCAGCGCGTTCCGCGATGGACACGAAATCGGCACGGCGGTCGCCCTGCTTGGCACGCAGTCGCATCCCACGCCGCTCGGCACTTTCCCGATCCTGACCAAGGAGAAGGACAATATCTCGGAAAAATACAACAACGCCCCGATGCCCCACACCTTGCGGCTGACATGGGATGGAATTGCGATCCACGGCTCGCCGGTGATGAATGGCTACGCCAGTCACGGCTGCGTCGCTGTGCCCGATGAATTTGCGGCCAAACTGTTCGCTGCGGCCAAGCGCGGGGACATGGTCATCATCACGCGCGGCAAGATGGTGAGCGTGGGCGACAAGGTGCTGTAACCCAAACGGCGGGCAACCCCGCGCCCGCATTCAGTGCGCCGCGTTCCTCGGCGGTTCACGGCGGAAGCGCCAAACGCGCATCATCACCCCGACTTTCTCGACCCGCTCAACGCCAGCCTGAGCCAGCACACCGCCGATTGAGGCGTTGTTGCCCTGCCATAGCCGATCCCACGCCCGCGCGGCTTCCGCGCGTGTGGCATGGCCGCCCAGCGCGGCGATAATCCGCACCAGCGTTTCAATCCCCACCACGCGCGGCGCATTGGCGCAATAGGAATAGACCGGCGTGCCGGGCGCAGTGTCATCGCGCATCACCATCTCATGCCAATCGCATTCGGCATACCAATCGAGCGCCTGCCAGCCTTCGGCCAAATGTGCCGCGCTGGCAGCCAGCTGCACCGAGTCAAGCCAGTCGCTCGCCTCGGCCAGACGCGCGCGCATCTGCACGCGGTCAAAATCGGGATTGGCGTTGGAGGGATCGGTGGCCGGGGTGATCCCGCAGGCCGCAACCACCTGCGCCAACTCCGCCTTGCGCCAGCCCAGCAGCGGGCGCAGCAGCGCGGTGTCGCTGTCTGCGATGGTGGTGCAGGCGCGCACGCCCGCGAGCCCTGCCAAACCGCTGCCCCGGTTAAGCCGCATCAGTAGGGTTTCGGCCTGATCATCGGCGTGGTGCGCGGTGGCGACTGCGCCCAGCCCGATATCCCGCGCCCAGCCTGCCAGCGCGGCATATCGAGCCTCACGCGCACGGGCCTGCACATTGCCGGGGGCAAGATCGACCCGCAGCGCAGTGAAAGGAATGGCGCGTTCGCCCGCGATCCGTTGGACCAGCGCCACCTCTCCAGCCGCTTCGGGCCGCAATCCGTGGTCAATGCTGGCTACCGCGATCTGACCGGGCACGGCCGCATGGGCGAGCAGCAGCAGCGCCAGACTGTCCGGCCCGCCCGACACCGCCAACCCCAGCGGGCCATCACGCTCTGCCTCAGGCCACAGCGCCGCCAGATCAGCGGCGAAGCGCGCGGTCAGCGCTGGCGCGGGTTCGCTTAGCTGCACGTCACCTTGGCGCGGTTGGCCTGATACTCATCGGCCAGCCGCCCGGAAGCGATCAGCGGATAGGTTTCAGCAAATTCGGCCAGCGCGATGCAGGCCCGCTTGGTATCCTTCATCGCGATCATCGACGCGCCAAGATAAAGCAGGCTGTCAGCCGCTCGGTCGCCGTTCTTGTTCGCCTGATAGTTGCGCAGGAACCAGCGCGCGGCATCTTCGGGCAGGTTGTCATCAAGGAACGCGCGGCCCAGCAAGTTGCGGCCAAAACTGATGCGCGAATGGGTGGGGTATTGCTCAACGAATTTGGTCAGTTGCTGGCGCGCTTCTGGATAGAAGCCCGCGTTCCACAGGCGGAAGCCATAGGAATATTCGTCATCCCCAGCATCATCCGTCTGCGGTTTGGCAATTTCCTGCACCGCGGCAAGACGGGTCGGGCTGGGTATGGCAACCGGCGGGGGTGCGGGCTGGGCCGAAGCGGGCGCTGCCACCGCTACCGTCGTTGTAGAGGGCGCAAGGCCGAGGATGTCTGCCGACGCTGGATCGGGTACGCCTAACGGTGCGTCCGTCGCAGTCTCAAGCGTGACCAGCCGCATTTCCAACTGTGAAAGCGCATTGGCCTGCTCTTCCGAGCGCGCGGTGAGTGTCCGCAACTGCCCTTCCAACGCATCGAGCCGCACCAGAATATCGGTCACCGCAGTGGTCGCGGGGGGGCTGATGTTCGAAGCCGTGACACCGCCTCCCTCGGTTCCCGGCGCGATCTGCGGTTCAAAAAAACGCCCATCACCGCCGGGGAACACCTTGCGCTGCAAGGCGCGCACTTCGGACTCGATCTTGCGGATCCGCGCCTCTGCCGCATTATCCTGTGCCATGGCGGGCACGGACACTGTCACAATCGTCGCCGCAGCAAGTGCCACGCCGACAAGCCGCAGTGGGAATATCCGGAACGCGGTGGTCATGGCTCGTCAGGCTCCCTGATAATGGCCGCGCGGGTTTGCAGCGGCGCACATGAACGGTTGCGGAATCCTTGCCGTGTCCCGACCGCCAAGTCGAGAGCGGCGCAGCACCTAATCAACGATAAATCGCAACGCCTTGCGCAGATCAGTCGGGCGCAGCCTCGTCATTACCGTCATCCGAAGGCTCCGGCGCAGGGGCAGGCGTACTATCGGGCGCTGGCGCTGTCGGGGCTGCTGGAACCTCGGGACTGCGTGATATGGCGGCAGGGGCAGGCGCAGGCCGCGATGGCGCGGTCCGTATCGCAGCAGGCGCGCTGACATCCGGGGCAACCGCTTGTGCCGATGGCCCGCGCGCCAGCAGCGCGGCGGCTGAAACCGGCGCGTTTGACAGGGTCATCGCCCGATCAGCCAGCTTGGCAGCTGGCTTGCCGCCGACAGTGATTTCCAGCGCATCGGGACGTCCGGTGTTGATCCGGGGATCGGTGGCTGTGGCCGGAACAGTCACAGCCTCACCCCGTCGCAACGTGCGTTCGAGCAGCCGTTCGCCGCCTTCCTCGTAGACCCGCAGCCACACGCCGTCTTCGAGCGCGGTCAGCACCACGACCGCGCCCGGATCAGGTGAAGTCATCGCCGTGCTCGGTCGGGCGACGGGTGGGGGCGCAGGATCAGGGGCCGGAGTGAGCAGCGAGCCAGGCTCGGTTCCCGCGCCGAAATAGGAACTGTAGAATGCAAATGCTCCGACCGCGAGCACGAACGCCGCGATCGCCCCCGCCCACGCCAGCCCTGCCGAAGGCAGCCGCGCCGGATCGCCTGGTTCCATCCCCGATCCGGGCGCCGTGCGGCGCATCGTGCCATCGGCAAGTTCCGATCGCACCGCATCGGTGATCTTGACTGGGTCAAGGCCTACGGCTTTGGCAAAGGTGCGTGAAAAGCCGATCGCATAGGCCCGCGAAGGCAATGCCTCGAATTGCCCGGACTCGATAACCTGCAGGTGGCGAACGGGAATCCGGGTTTCAGCCGCGACTTGCGCCAGATCGACCTGCAGCGCTTCACGCGCGGCGCGCAATTGCGCCCCTGCCCCGACGTTGGTGGTTTCGCCAGCGCCATCTGCGCTTTCGTCGTGCTCGCTGTCCATGACCCGGGTCCGCGCCTTCTGCCGAGGCTGTGAGTGTGAATTTACCTGAATTTCCCTTTGGTGGGACTCGCCTGTTGCAGGGGGGTCTGTCAAGCATTGCGCGTGCGGGGCGGCGCGTGCAGCACTCGCTCAGCCGCATTAACAATCAATCATATTCGATTTCGCGCGCATCGGCCCATGCTGACAGTTCGGTGCGCAGGTTGCAGCCGGGGTCAGCCAGCCAGCCGGTCATTGCTGCTGACAGTTCGGCAAGATCGATCTTGCGCACCAATTCCTTGATCGGGCCAACCGCCGCCGGGGTGATCGACAGGCGGCGATATCCGATGGCCATCAACGCCAGCGCCTCCAGCCTGCGCCCGCCCATTTCGCCGCAGACCCCGATATCGACCCCGCTGCCGATGCTCGATTGCATAACCCGCCGCAGGAAGCGGATGATCGACGTGCTGAGCCAATCGTAGCGTTCGGCCAGTTTGGGATTGGCGCGGTCGGCGGCAAACAGGAACTGGGTGAGATCATTGGTGCCGATCGACAGGAAACTGAGGCGCGGCAGCAGCAGATCGAGCACCTCCGCCAGCGCCGGAACTTCCAGCATCGCGCCAAAGTGAATGCGTTCAGGCAACAGCTTCTTTTTCGCGCGCAGGTAAGCAAGTTGTTCGTCGAACACCGCCTTGGCGGCGTCAAACTCCCACGGCTCGGAAACCATTGGGAACATTACGTAAAGCGACCGTCCAGCCGATGCCTCGATCAACGAACGCGCCTGAACCTTCATCAACCCTTCGCGTTCCAGCGCAAGCCGCAGAGCGCGCCAGCCCATCGCCGGGTTTTCATCCTGCTCGGCAATTTCCGAGGCGAGGTAGGGCACCGACTTGTCACCCCCGATATCAACCGTGCGGAAGATCACTGGTTTGTCGCCGGCCGCCTCCAGCACGTCACGATAAAGCCGGGTCTGACGGTCGCGCTGCGGCAGTGTGGCCGATACGAGGAACTGGAATTCGGTGCGGAACAGGCCAACACCGTCAGCACCGGTCATCGCGAGCGAGCTCATATCATCGCGCAGCCCAGCGTTTATCATCACCTGAATGCGGGTGCCGCAGCGGGTGAACGGTTCGACATCACGCAGCGACGCATAGGCCGCCTGCTTTTCGCGCGATTTGGCAAACCGCGCCTGAAATGCATCGGCAACCTGCGGAAGCGGGCGCACGATGGCATTGCCCGCACCTGCATCAAGCAGGATCTCGTCGCCTTCGCGGATAGTGGTGCGTACGCCTTTGGTGCGGCCAATCACCGGCACGTTCATGGCGCGGGCAACGATCACCACGTGCGCGGTAAGCGAGCCTTCTTCAAGGATCACACCCTTCAATCGCCGCTTGTCGTATTCGAGCAATTCCGCCGGGCCAAGATTGCGCGCGATCAGGATGGTATCACGGCGCAGGCCTTGCGATGCGGCTGTGCCGACCTGACCCGAAACCGTGCGCAACAGGCGGTTCGCGAGATCTTCGAGATCGTGCATCCGGTCTGCCAGCAACGGATCGTCGATCTCGCGCATCCGCATCCGTGTGTGTTGTTGCACGCGTTCAATGGCCGCTTCGGCGGTCAGGCCGCTATCGATCGCCTCGTTTATGCGCCGCGACCAGCCTTCGTCATAGGCGAACATCTTGTAGGTTTCGAGCACCTCTTCGTGTTCGCCGCCGACGCCGAATTCGGCCTGACTGGCCAGCGTGTCGATCTGTTCGCGCATCCGGTCAAACGCGCGGTAAACCCGCTGCCGTTCTGCCTCGACATCCTCGGCCATGACCTGAGTGATCTCGACACGCGGTTGATGATAGACGGCAAACCCGGCCCCCAGCCCTTTCACCAAAGTCAGGCCGGTCAGGGTCTGCGGCCCGGTCTGTTCCTGCGTCAGCCCGCGCGCTTCTTCTTCGTCGACCAGTTCGGCATTGGTGATCAGTTCGGACAGCACCATCGCAGTGGTCTGGAGCGCCTCGATTTCGATGTCTTCGTAGCGGCGCTGCTCGACATGCTGGACGCACAATACGCCCACCGCGCGTTCGCGGTAAACAATCGGTACGCCAGCAAAGGAGTGGAACTTGTCTTCCCCTGTTTCAGGGCGGTAGAGAAAGTCAGGGTGCGCCTTGGCTTCAGCCAGGTTGAGCGTATCGACCTTCTGCGCGATCACGCCAGTCAGCCCTTCGCCAACCGCCATGCGGGTCACGTGCACCGCGCCCTGATTGAGGCCGCGGGTGGCGAAGAGTTCGAGCATGCCTTCGCGCAGCAGATAAATCGAGCAAACCTCGCTCGACAGGCATTCGCCGATGATTTCGACCACCTGATCCAGCTTGGCCTGCGCGTGCAGGCGCGATGCCATGACTTCGGTCAGGCGGGTGAGTATCTGGCGGGCGGCAGCGGCAGCAGTCATGGAAATATTGGCTTAGGCACTCCGCTGGGTAAATGCAAAAGCGCAGATCACGTCTGCTGCCGCCTGGCTGAAGCGCAGCGATCAGTGGCTGGCAATTTCTTCCTTCAATCGCAATTTCTGCTTCTTGATCGCCTGGATCATCGCGGTGTCGGGCACAGGCCTTGCCATTTCATCGCGCAGGCGAGCTTCGAGGCCGGCGTGCTTGCTGTGAAGGGCGTGGAGGTGGGAAGACACTGCGGTCGATGCCATATTGCGTTCTCCTTGCATGCGGGGGGATGCCCCCGGAACAGGCGACTCGGCACAAACACGGCCGGGCCGCAGGTTCCATTGAAACCATATTGAGCCTGCCTTGCAAAGCCCTGATGGACTGCAAATCGATGCAACCGCGCTTTGCTGAGATGAACCGACATTCGGCCACCCCCGCCGCGCCAAGGTGGAAAATGTGCGAGGCACCTTATCGAATCGCACGCGAACGCGTAGCGGGGCCAATGATTACGCGAATGTCAGGCCAGCAGACCGGCGCAGCGCAGAAGGGGATTAAGGATGACTGAGCAGGAACTCAGGAAAAATCTTGAGCTGCTCAAGACCGAGCATCGCGACCTTGACGCCGCGATTGCCGCCTTGACCGAGGCTGCGCTTGGCAGTTCATCTGCCGATCAATTGCAGATTGCCCGCCTGAAGAAGCGCAAGCTGCGGCTGAGAGATCAGATCGCGATCATCGAAGACACGCTGTTGCCCGACATTATTGCGTGATTGCCGCCGCCGGCAGCATGGTTATCAAGTGGTGAAAATTGTTCCGTGCCGGGACGTTCGCAAAAATTGCTTGGAAAGTAACCATACCATAGTGGCGGGCCGCCCTCACCCGGCGTAATCTGGCGCACACCATGACCCGAACCACCAGTCTGTCCCGCCCGATCATCGAGGCGCTCTATACCGAAGCACTTGTGCTTGCTGATGAAGTCCGCGCGGTGTTCGCCTGCGGCACCCGCCCTGCGGCAATTGGCGAGGATACCTATATCCGCCTCGCGCTGTCCACCGAAGGGCTGAAAACCACCACCCGGATGATGCATCTGCTGGCATGGCTGCTGAATCAACGCGCGCTGATTTCAGGCGAGCTCAGCGAAAATCAGGTGCGGCTGCACGGCGCATTACCGCCCGACCGCGGTTCGGACGAAAACCAGCTCGCGTTGCTCGAACCAGAAACCCGCGAACTGATCGCCGATACCCAAAAACTGCATCAACGCATCGCCAGGTTGGACGAGGCGTGGCGGCAACATTTTGAACTGGCCTCACCCGCGCGCGCGTTTCAGGAACGGATCGGGCGCGAATTCGGGCGCAATATTGGGTAGGTTAATCAAGCAGCGGCCATCGCTTTTCGCCACCGCTTCAACCGTTCTTCGCGCACCCCGGCTGCCAGCTGCGGTGTAAACCGGGCAAGCTCGCCGCGCATCGCCTCTGCCGCTGCATCGAGGCTGGGATATAGCCCCGCCCCGGTCGCCGCCAGCATTGCTGCGCCGAGTGCGGTCGTTTCGACAAAGCCGGGGCGTTCGACCGTGATCCCCAGCATATCGGCAAGATCCTGCGCCATCCAGTTGTTGGCCGCCATGCCGCCATCGATCCGCAAGGCCTGCCACGCCGCACCATCGGCAGCGAAGGCGGTGGCAAGATCATGCGTCTGATGCGCCATCGCCTCCAATGCCGCGCGGGCCAGATGCGCCTTTCCGCTGGAAAAACTCAGCCCCGCAATCACCCCGCGCGCATCGGCCCGCCAATGCGGCGCGCCAAGGCCCGACAGCGCGGGCACAATCACTACGCCGCCGCTATCGGGGATCGACCGGGCGAGCGCCTCGGTCTCTGCGGCCACATCAACAATGCCGAGCGAATCGCGCAGCCATTGCACCAGACTGCCCGCGACAAATACCGATCCTTCGATGGCATAGGTGCGCTTGCCGCCCAGCTGCGTCAGCACCGTGCCCAGCAGGCGATTGGACGATCGCGGGATGGCTTCGCCCTGACAGGTCAGCACGAAGGCACCAGTGCCATAGGTCGCCTTGGTTTGGCCGGGTGCGAGGCAGGCCTGCCCGATAGTCGCCGCCTGCTGATCGCCAGCAAAGCCGGTGATCGGGATTGCTCTGCCGAACAACGCCGGGTCTGTAGCGATATCATTGCTGGCACAGTCGATCACCTGCGGCAACGCGGCGCGCGGCACGCCGATAAGATCGCAAAGCCCGGCATCAAACTGCGCGCCTTCCAGCTCCATCAACAGCGTGCGGCTGGCGTTGGTGGCGTCCGATACGTGCTGCGCGCCTCCGGTCAGCTTGTAAGTCAACCAGCTTTCCACCGTTCCGAAGGCCAGCGTCCCACGCTCTGCTGCGCCGCGCACCTCCGCCACATTATCGATCATCCAGCGCATCTTGGTGCCGGAAAAATAGGGATCGAGCAGCAGCCCGGTGCGGCGCTGCACCTCGCCCTCGTGCCCCGCATCGCGCAGGGCAGCACAGAACGGTTCAGTGCGGCGATCCTGCCAGACAATGGCGTTGGTCAGCGGTTCGCCCGTCGCCTTGTCCCACGCCACCACGGTTTCGCGCTGGTTGGTGATGCCAATGCAGGCGATACTGGCCGCGCCGCCTGCCTTGCCGATTACCGCCCGCGCGCAAGCAAAGCTCTTGTCCCAGATTTCGCGCGGGTCATGTTCGACCCAGCCCGATTGTGGATAATGTTGAGTCAGTGGCTCCTGCGCGCTCGTCACCAGTGCGCCGTCGGCTGCGAACAGCATCGCGCGGGTGGAGGTGGTGCCTTCGTCCAGCACCAAAATGTAATCAGACATCTTTGTTGCGCTACCGCTTCGCTGCTTGAGCGCGAGGGGCACTGCGCTCTTCTGTAAGACACAGTCGTAATCGGTTGCGCAGCAACCGCAAGGGCGACTGCCCGCCCGCAGCGATGCGACCTTCAGGTCGTATGAGCGAGGATAGCCAAGCGCGCGGATGCGCGCGCCGGCGCTTGAGGCGCAAGCAAAAGACGCTCATATGCAAGGGCATGGTCACGATCCCTCCCCAACCCTGGCCCACCGGCATGGCCGAAGCGGTCGAACCGCTGGTGCGCCGCGTGCTGGCGCCCAACCCTTCGCCCTATACCTTCACCGGAACCCAGACCTATGTGGTGGGCGAGGCCGACGGGCCGGATTGCGCGGTGATCGATCCCGGCCCGAATGAGCCTGCGCATATCGACACCATCATCGCCGCCATCGCCGGTCGGCGGGTGCTGGCGATCATGTGCACCCACACCCACCGCGATCATTCGCCCGCCGCAGCGCCGTTGGCCGCGCAGACCGGCGCGGCGATTGTCGGCTGCGCGCCGCTGGTGCTCGCGTCCGAACTGCCGCGCGCGGATGAAGCCTTCGATCCCACCTACGCGCCTGATCGCGTGCTGGTGGATGGTGAGGGGATGCGCGGCACCGGGTGGACGCTGACTGCGGTTGCCACGCCCGGACACACATCAAACCACCTGTGCTATGCGCTCGAAGAAAGCGGCGCGCTGTTCACCGGCGATCACGTGATGGGCTGGTCAACCAGCGTGGTCATCCCGCCCGATGGCGACATGGGCGATTACATGGCGAGCCTCGACAAGCTGATGGCGCGCGATGATGTGCGCTATCACTCGGCCCACGGCGCGGCGATTGAAAAGCCGCGCCAGCTGGTGCGCGGCATGATCGGCCACCGCCGCCAGCGTGAGGCGCAGATTCTGCGCTTGCTGGGTGAGGCCGCGCGGCCCGTCAGCGACTTCATCCCCGCGATGTACAAAGGCCTCGACCCGCGCCTGATCCCAGCCGCCGAAATGAGCGTCACCGCGCATCTGATCGATCTGGAAAAACGCGGGATGGCGCGCCGCGACGACGCTGTATGGCGGGTGGCATAACCACGCCCGCGCCCCTATATCCCCATCAACTCTCCACGACCGGGATTTGACCGATGAGCATTGTCACCAAGAACCCCACCGGCACCGATCTGCTGGTCGAGATCGACCGTTTGCGCAAAGAGCGTAACGCGGTGATCCTCGCGCATTATTACCAGACCCCGGATATTCAGGACATTGCCGACTTCGTGGGCGACAGCCTCGAACTGTCGCGCAAGGCGGCGGCGACCGATGCCGATGTGATCGCGTTTTGCGGGGTCAAGTTCATGGCCGATACCGCCAAAATCCTCAGCCCACAAAAGATCGTGATCCTGCCCGATATGGACGCCGGGTGCAGCCTTGAAGATTCCTGCCCGCCAGAAAAATTCCGCGCTTTTCGCGAAGCCCACCCCGATCACATCGCGCTGACCTACATCAATTGTTCGACCGAGGTGAAAGCGCTGTCGGACGTGATCGTGACGTCCTCCAGCGCCGAAACCATCCTCGCCCAGATTCCGCCCGAACAGAAGATCATCTTCGGCCCGGATCGGCACTTGGGCGGCTACCTCAGCCGCAAATTCAACCGCGAAATGCTGCTGTGGCCGGGCGTGTGCATCGTGCATGAGGCGTTCAGCGAGACCGAGCTGCTCAAGCTGAAAGAACAGCACCCCGGTGCGCCCGTCGCCGCGCACCCGGAATGCCCGCCCTCGATCATCGACCACGCCGATTACGTCGGATCAACCAGCGGCATCCTGAAATTCGCGCAGGATTTCGAAGGCGACACCCTGATCGTCGCGACCGAGCCGCACATCATCCACCAGATGGAAAAGGCGCTGCCGAACAAGCACTTCATCGGCGCGCCGGGGGCGGACGGCAATTGTTCGTGCAACATCTGCCCCTACATGGCGCTCAACACGATGGAGAAGCTGTATGTCGCGCTGCGCGATCTCGAACCGCGCATCGAGATCGAGGAAGGCATCCGCCTGAAAGCCAAACGCAGCCTCGACCGGATGCTCGAAATGGCGAGCGGAACTGTGGGGCTTGGGGATTTGGGTGAGGTGGCGTTTAGTGGGGATTGAGTCCCCATCCTCGTCACCCCAGCGAAAGCTGGGGCCTAGGGCCGCATTCGGAGCTGATTGAGGGAAGCACTTCCCGAGCAGCCGTCCCACCCTAGCCGCCCTAGCTGCCAGCTTTCGCTGGCATGACGGGTTTTCCCTCAGGCGTCAGGCGAGCAGTTTCAGATAGAGATCATCCCATGCCGGGTTCTGCGCCTCAATCGCTTCAATCTTCCACATTCGCCGCCACGCCTTCATCGCCTTTTCACGAGCGATGGCTTCTTCGATGGTGGCATATTGCTCGACATAGACAAGCCGCTTGCAGTTGAACCGCGCGGTGAAGCCGCCGCCCTTGCCTTCGCGGTGTTGAGTGGCGCGGGCCGCGATGTCGCTGGTCACGCCAATATAAAGCACGCCGTAGCGTTTGTTGGTCATGATGTAGACGGTGCCGCCGCGTGCCATTTCAGGGTGTTAGCACATGGCTGCCTGAGACCCCAACTTTCGCTGGGGTAACGATTTACGCTTTGGCCCTACTCACCGCCAGCGCCGCGCCCACCAGCACCATACCGACAATATCAGCCACGCTCAGCACCTCGCCGAACGCCAGCCAGCCATAGAGCGAGGCGACTGCGGGTTGGGTCAGCAGCGCCAGCCCGATCACCAGCGGCGGGAAGTATCGCAGGGCATAGACCATCAGCCCCTGCCCCAGCAATTGGCTGACGATGAACAGCCCCACCACCGGCGTCCAATCGGTCGGCCACACCGGCTCCCCCAACAGCAGCGCGATGGCGAGCAGCACCGGGCTGCCAAAGATGCAGACCCACACCAGCAGGCTCCACGAACCGAACACCCCTCGTGCGCGTTGCAAGGTCAGCAGATAGACCGCGTAAAGCAGCCCGGCAGCAAGGCAGAACAGATCGCCCACCAGCGTCGCGGTCGAGATTTCAAGGCTGCGGCCCATCAGGATCGCCGCGCCTGCCAGCGCGAACACAATCGCCAGCCACTCCAGCCCCTTGGGGAGCATCCGCGCAGCGATGAAGCCCCAGAACAATAGCACGATTGATCCGGCATTGCCGAACAGCGTCGCATTGCCCAGCCGGGTCATGCCGATGCCGATATGCCAGCTCGCCAGATCAAGCGCGAATGTCACCGCGCCCAGCGCCACCAGCGCCAGCGTCTTTGCCCCCATGCCGCCCAGCCGCTGCCCGTTCGCCCGCGCCAGCACCACGAGAAACGGCAGTGCGAGGAACAGCCGCCAGAACCCGGCGGAAACCGGCCCGGTATCGGCCTCCCGCACGAACCATGGCCCCAGCGCCAGCGCGATATTGCCGCCCAGCAGCGCGGCCAGCAGCAGCCAGCCCGCCGGACGCGCCAGCGTGGTCGCAAGGTCGGCGCTGACGTCTTCTTCTGGGGCCGCAACATTTTCCATCCTTGCGCACTAGCGCTGGCGGGGCCAAGTGAATAGCCAATCGAAACTGGTTCGAAAGGATTACCCACACATGCACGAAGCCTTGTTCCAGCCGCTCCAGATGGGCGCGCTGACCGCGAAGAACCGCATTTTCATGGCTCCGCTGACGCGCGGGCGCGCGGCTGATCCGATGTTCACCCCCAACGCACTAATGGCGACCTATTACCGCCAGCGCGCAGGCGCAGGCATGATCCTAACCGAAGCGACCGGCATCAGCCGCGAAGGATTGGGCTGGCCATCAGCCCCCGGCATCTGGAGCGATGAGCAGACCGAAGCCTGGAAGCCAATTGTCAAAGGCGTGCACGACGAAAGCGGGATGATCGTGATGCAACTGTGGCACATGGGGCGGATCGTCCATCCGGTGTTCTTGGATGGCCAGCCGCCGGTTTCCGCCAGCGCCACCACCGCGCCGGGCGAAGCGCACACGCCCACCGGCAAGCAGCCCTATGCCGAGGCGCGGGCCATGACGCATGAGGATATCCAGCGCACCATCGCCGATTATCGCCGCGCCGCCGAAAACGCCAGGAAAGCCGGGTTTGACGGGGTGCAGCTGCACGGCGCGAACGGCTACCTTGTCGACCAGTTCCTGCGCGACAAAACCAATCTGCGCACCGATGAATATGGCGGCGCCCCCGAAAACCGCACCCGCTTCATGCGTGAAGTGCTCGAAGCGCTGATCGACGTGTGGGGCGCCGACCGCGTCGGCATCCGCCTGTCGCCCAACGGCGATTCGCAAGGGACCGATGACAGCAACCCGGCGGCAACCTTCGGCGCGGCGGCCAAGGTGTGCGAGGAACTGGGCCTCGCCTTCGTCGAACTGCGCGAACCCGGCCCGGATGGCACTTTCGGCCAGACCGATGTGCCCAAGCAAAGCCCGCTGATTCGCCAAATCTACACCGGGGCGCTGATCCTCAATTCGGACTACACCGCCGAGGAAGCCGAAGCCGATGTGGCCAGCGGCAAGTGCGACGCGGTGAGCTTTGGCCGCCCCTACATCTCCAACCCCGATCTGGAACAGCGGATCGCGGCGGGCGCGCACTGGAACCCGAACAAGGATGTGCCCAAGAGCTGGTACTTCCCGATCCCCGAAGGCTACGTCGATTACCCGACACTGGCCGAGGAGCGGGCCGAAGCCGCCGAGTAAAACTTACGCCCCCGGCAGCGTCCGCTTCGGGCGCTGCCGGGGAAAAAGCTGCCGTTCTGGTAGCGACCCCATAATAGTCGCTCGTGAACAATGCGATTTGAAGATTTCGGCGGTCGCGGCGTGATTGCTGGACCGGCCAGGATAATCGTCGCTGGTGGCGGGGGTACCGCGCGGAAGGTGCAGAGAGCCTGCTCAGCCGGCGAGAGCGGGCTCCGGCAGCAGCCACAGGCTGCAAATGGCGCGCAAAAATGCGGCGAACCATGCGATGAGCAGCCGCAGGTTGTGGCCGGCAGCAACGAGAATGGCGTTGATGGCATCACCGGTGGCCCCCTTGAGATGATTGCGTTCGAGTAGCCCATCGGCCTTTGCGTGACCGATGATCGGCTCGATTGCATTACGCCTGCGCAATTCGCGCTTGATCGTCGGCGAGGTGATGCCGCGAGTGTGGCTGATATAAACTTCAGCTTCGCCCTTGTGACCATGCCCCTTGTAGCCGCGATCGACATAGGCACGGGTCACCTTGATGCCGGTGATCCGCTCGACCTGCGCGATCTGCCCGGAGAGCGTGTGGCCGTCGAAGGGATTGCCCGGCAGCGCATGCATGCCGAGGATGAACTGGCCACCCCTGGCTCGGCCATTGGTCACCGCGATCGAAGTCTTCACGCCAAATTCGTAGCGGGTGCGCGCCTTGCCCTTGGCGATGCACTCGACCTCGGGCGCGTGCAGCGCGTAGACCTTGTTCTTGTCCTTCGCCTGCTGGGTGCGCACCTTTTCGGCGAGTTCGAGCGTGTCGGCGAAGGCCCTGGCGATATCGGCGCCGTCCTCGCCCAGCGCCTCGATCTTGCGAGCGACGTCGCGCGTCAGCCGCCCGAGCCAGGTGCGCATCTTGCGCAGGTGGCGAAGGGCCTGCTTGTGGCCCTTGCCGTGGATCAGCCGGGCCACCTCGCGGCGCGCTTCCCGACCAAGCCGCAGGAACGACTGGCGCAGTTTCAGACCATGCTTTCTCGCGAGCCGGCAGACGTGCTCCATTGCCCGCAACAGGAGGTGCGCATCGGTCGGATGCGCCACCGCCTTGGTCTGCACCGTGGTGTCAACCGTGATCCGCGCGCAGGCTTGCGGGCTCAGCGCGCCGCTGGCGAGCGCTACGCGCAAGGTTTCCGCGATCAGCAGTTCAACTCGTCATGGCCGATCCGGCTCCGCCAGCGGGTCATCGAGGAGCGGTCGAACACGAGCGACAAGCGAAAGTACTCCTCGCCGCAGAAGTACTGCCAATAGGGATTTTCCTCCCACCTGGCGCAAACCTCCTCGTCCGACAGCCCGTGCATGTGCTTGAGCAGATGCAGCCCCGCCATCAGCCGGGTCGGCAGACCCGGACGCCCCTTATTTTCGTGGTAGAACTTGCCCCAGGCCGCATCAAAGCGCGTCCAGTCGATCTCGTTCGCCGCCCTCACCAGCGGGTGGCTCATGTTGATCATATTGGTCAGCAGCATCCGGAACAGTTCGAACTCCGACTGGCCTGGCTTCTTCGGCGGCATTGCGGCTCTCCTTCGATCCGCCAAATGAATCACACCGCGCCGCCATGCGCCAGCCCCAACGTGCAGGCCCGCGCAAATTCGCAAGGTTTTCCATCAAATCGACCAGAACCTTGCGATTCCCAATACTTCAAATGTCAGCTTTTCAAAACCTGATCAGCACGTTATGAGTTTTTCACGGGCGACCATACTAGACACTGATCTTGTGGAAATTTGCTGATTATGGGGATGATCTGAACGCAACAGTGAGGAGGGCTCACCGTGGCTGCGTAAACGATTATGAGGGTAGCACATGATAGCCTTAGTTTGTTCGATAGCACTGATGGCTTTCATGCGGTTCGGCCCTGATATACCGTTCAACCGACTTTTGAACTACCATCTTGCCGAAAAACCTATTTCCTACTTCATCGGGCGCGAGCGGCATCAATATATATTCTTGCTGGTCGCCAGTGCGATGTTTTTGCTCGGCGGCGAAATCATCATCATGTTTGGGCCAGAACTCATTTTGGCCTACGCTGCCGATCTCGCACTTTATCTTGATATCGTAGTAGTCGGCGCTCTTGCGAACTCACTGACGACTGCTCGTCATGCCTTCGATAGATGGCGGAATCGCTCGGCGTTAGTGCGAGTGATGAGGTATATATTTAGTCCTCGTTCGGCTCGATCGGCTCGGGCACACAGGACGTTACCAAAGGCGCCTTCTGCAAACGACGACGAAGGCGATGGAGATTGGACTTACGATATGATGACGCGTTCCATTGCCCTAGTAGCATGAGGAACTTTTCCCAAGGCGTTGCCTACGGCGGTGCAAGCTTCCATTCGCCTTCCCACCCAATTGAGGCCATTCCCGACAACGCGGCGGATTCCTAAAACCGGACAGGCATCTTAGACGGGATTTTTGCCAAAAGCTGCCTTTCGGTAATCGATCCCGTTGCAGTCATTCCCTTCCTCGTCGCCCCGTGCTTGACACGGGGCTTGGCTAGCTTCTGCGCGGAAGCTCAATGAAAGTAAGCCTAACCCCGGATCAAGTCCGGGGCGACGATTGAGGGGATGGCCAAAATCCACCCAGTTTCGGTCATCCAGCTCCTGCTGCCCTGCCTCTGAAAGCGGACATTTTGCTGCGCGCTTCGTGGGATGCACTAGCGGGGGCAGGCTATTCGGCTGGAGCGGGTGGCGGGGCAACGGGGGCGGCTTCGGTCGCTTCGCTTTGCAGCGGCGCCGGCTCGCCTGCGGCTTCGGGCTGTTCGTCATCCACATCCTTTGCGCTGGGCGCTTGACGCGGCGCGAGCGGGGCTTGCGATTCGAGCTGTTCCAACGGGATCATCGCATCGCTGATGTCGCCGCCCAACACTTCACCCGTCGCCTCACCGCCTTTTTCGGCAGGCGCGGCAACGTCATCCTTGCAACCGGCAAGGGCGAGGACAAGAGCAAGGATGACGGCGCGTTTCACGAACCCGCCTTTCGCGCAGGCCCGCCCAGCGCGTCAAGGAAATCATCGCAGGTGGCGATCAACGCGGCGTCCCACTCCTGCGCCGAAACCGTCAACCCCAGCCGCGCCAGACTGGTCACCCCATATTCGGCGATCCCGCAAGGCACGATCCCGCCGAAGTGGCTGAGATCAGGATTAAGGTTCACCGAAAAACCATGCATCGACACCCAGCGCCGCACCCGCACGCCAATCGCGCCGATCTTGGCCTCGCGGCCATCAATATCGCGCGTCCAGATACCGACCCGGCCTTCCGCCCGCCAGCTTTCAACCCCGAAGCTGGCAAGCGCCGCGATCACCCAGCCTTCGATGGCGTGGACGAAGCAGCGCACGTCCCGCCCGCGCTTGCCCAGGTCTAGAACCAGATAGCCCACCCGTTGCCCCGGCCCGTGATAGGTGTAGCGCCCCCCGCGCCCGGCAGAGACGACCTCAAACCGGGGGTCGACCAGTTCTGCCGGATCGGCGCTGGTGCCTGCGGTATAAACTGGCGGGTGTTCAAGCAGCCAGATCAGCTCCGCCGCCGTGCCTGCCGCCACCGCACCGTTGCGTGCCTCCATATCGGCCAGCGCCTGTGTGTAAGGCACGGGCGCGACGTCATGCCGCCATTCGATTGGCAATTGCGATAATGGTGCAGGAGCAGTGCTTGCCATGGCGCAGCGGTGGGGGCATTGAGCGGCGAGATCAAGAGCTAACCAAGCGATATACGCTCCGGGGGAAATATGAATTTCGATTTGAACGCGGTCTGGTCGCGCGGGATGAAGTTGGTGGGCGACAATTTCCAACTGCTTATCATCATAGCAGGCATTTTTTTGCTGCTGCCCACGACCGCGGCCTATCTGCTGCTCCCGGACTTTCAGGCGTTTGCCGACCCTACCGCCGATCCCAAAATCGTGGCTGAGCGGTTCCGTGAACTTATCGTCCCGCTGATCGGAATGGGGGGTGCGCTCGCTCTGTTCCAATTCGCGGGATATGGCACTATGATCGCACTGATCGGGCCTGATCGTCCAACCGTGGCACAGGCGCTCGGCACTGGTTTAAAGATCGCGCCCAGCACACTTGTCATTGTGATCCTGTTCATTGTCACCTATCTGGTTGGCGCTATTGTTATCATGCTGCCTATCTCGATTTTGAGCGGGTTAGCAGGTGTGCCGATAGTGGCCCTGATCGGGTTTATTCCAGTGCTCCTTTTCGTTGTGTGGTTGATGGCGCGGCTATCGATGAGCATGCCGGTGCTAGTGCTGGGCGGCACGCTCAATCCCCTCACGGCAATCAAAGCCAGTTTCAGGCTCACAAGGCAAAAACAATGGCAGATCATGCTGTTCTGGACCGTGTTGATGATTGCCATTACTGTGATCAGTATGCTGTTCAATCTGGCTGCGGGCCTGTTTGCAGCCTTGCTCTCCAAGGGCACGGCCGCCCTACTGATTGCGGGACTTGCCAATGGGCTGACAGGAATGGCGAGCGGCATGATCATTTGCGGCGTAGCCGCAGCGATGTTCGAGCAGCTTGCCGGACAATCGCCCGAAGGCCTCGCGGCGACCTTCGAATAGGGGCCGTGCAAGCTCGCCATGGCTGAAACCGACCCCGAAATAGCCCGCATCGCGCAAGGCACCAAGGCTGCGAGCGCGATTCCGTCGGGGCGGATGGCGTTGCTGTTTACGGTGATGCTGGTGACGGCGGCGGGCAATACCGCGATGCAATCGGTGATGCCATCGATCGGCACCGCCTTGCAGGTGGACGACGTGTGGATCAGCCTAGCCTATAGCTGGTCGGCGCTGCTGTGGGTGGTGTGCGCGCCGTTGTGGGCGCGGCGGTCTGATCGGCGCGGGCGCAAGGCGATGATGGCGCTGGGGCTGGTCGGGTTCATCACCTCGATGCTGCTATGCGGGCTGGCGCTTTATGCCGGGCTGTCGGGCTGGCTGTCGGCGGTTTGGGCGCTGATCGCCTTCGCCGCTGCGCGCAGTCTGTATGGCGGGTTCGGCAGCGCCGCACCGCCTGCAGTGCAGGCCTATGTCGCATCGCGCACGCCGCGCAGCCAACGCACGCAGGCGCTGTCGTTGATCGCGTCAAGCTTTGGGCTGGGCACGGTGATTGGCCCGGCGCTGGCCCCGCTGATGGTGATGCCGCTGCTGGGGTTCGGGCTTACCGGCCCGTTCATCTGGTTTGCGGTGATCGGCATGGCGGCGCTGGTGCTGCTGCGCTGGCGGCTGCCCGATGATGAACCGCAATATGCAGCGCGCGGGCTGGCCGCCACCTATTCGAGCGGATCGGGCGCGCCGAGCGACCCGCAGGCCGCCATCGACCCGGAGGAGGAAGCCGCGCTGGGCAGCGAGCCGCCGCGCCTCAGCTGGTTCGATGCGCGGCTGCGTCCGTGGGTGATCGCGGGCTTGTTTGGCGGCCATGCACAGGCGATGGTGCTGGGGATTTCGGGCTTTCTGGTGCTCGATCGGCTGGGCCTGCGCGATACGCCTGCCGAAGGCGCAGGGCCCGTGGGGCTGGTGCTGATGAGCGGGGCGATTGCCACCTTGTTGGCTCAATGGGGGCTGATCCCGCGCTTCAACCTCGGCCCGCGCGCGGCGACGCTGTGGGGAATTGTCACGGCGGCGCTGGGCACGGTGATCCTGGGCGTGGCGGGCGATCTGCACACGATTGCGCTGGGCTATGCGATTGCATCGCTAGGCTTCGGGCTGTTCCGGCCCGGCACCACGGCAGGCACATCGCTGGCGGTGACGCGCGCCGAACAGGGGCAGGCTTCGGGCATCGTCGCATCGCTGGCCGGGGCGAGTTACATTTACGCCCCGGCGCTGGGCGTGTGGCTTTATGGCCATTCGGACTGGCTGGGGTTTGGCCTGATCGTGGCGCTTTGCGCTGCGGTGCTGCTGCATGGCTGGTTCGCCTTGCAGGCCGATGCTTCCCTGACTGCCGAACGCGAGACGTTTGAATAAGCGCCTTGCGCGGGCGGTCTACAATATCTCCAGCACCACATCCTGCGGCCTGCACAGCCTTACGCCCTTATCGGTTTCAACCAGCGGGCGCTCGATCAGGATCGGATCGGCCACCATCGCGGCCAACACGGTCGCATCATCGGCTTCGGGCAACCCGCGCTCCGCCGCGTTGGTGCCGCGCAGGCGCAGGCCTTGCTGCGGGGTGATCCCGGCATCGCGATAAAGTTGGGCGAGCTTTTCGACGGTCAGCGGGTTCGTGAGATACTCCACAACCGTCACGTCTACCCGACTGAGGTTTTCAAGGATCGCCAAGGTCTTGCGCGATGTTCCGCAAGCCGGATTGTGCCAGATTGTCGCCTTCATTTCGGTATGCCTCCTGCTGCGTGCACTGTGAGAACTTAGGTTCAAAGCGGCACAAATGCTACAGTTTGATGATTATCAATCGCAGTTCTGTTTTCCGGTTGTAATTGCGAATAAATTGCAATAGCGAGCTTGCAACAACGGAAAGGCACTCAATGATTCACTCCTTCGCGCGCGCTTCCTTGCTGCTGAGCTGCGCCACTATTGCATTCCCCGCGCTGGCCGAAACCGCACCGACTGCTGCCGCCTCAACCGAGAGTGCCGCCGCCGAAAGTGGGCCGCAGATCATCGTTACGGGCGATGTGCTCTATTCCAATCAGATCAACGCGCTCAAATCCCCCACCCCGATCATCGATGTGCCGCAATCGCTGTCGATCACCACCGCCGATCAGATCGTGCGGCAGGGCTTCGACAGCATCGGCGACATCGTGCTTTACACCCCCGGCGTCACCAATTCGCAGGGTGAAGGCAACCGCGATTCGGTGGTGTTTCGCGGGGTGCGCTCCACCGCCGATTTCTTCGTCGACGGGGTGCGCGATGATGTTCAATATTACCGCGGTCTGTATAACCTTGAACAGGTCGAAATCCTGCGCGGGCCCAATGCGCTGTTGTTTGGACGCGGCGGCACCGGGGGCATCCTCAACCGCGTGACCAAGAAAGGCGTGGTGGGCGAAAACTTCGTCGGTTATCGCGGCTCGGTCGATACTTTTGGCGCATTTGACATCTGGGCTGACGTGAACCTGGCCACCAGCGAGAATTCGGCGCTGCGCATCAATGCCGCCTACGAAGACCTCAACAACCACCGCGACTTTTTTGATGGCGAGCAGATCGGCATCAACCCGACCTTCCGCGCCGAATTGGGCGCGGCGACCACCATCGATTTGTCATACGAATATGTCGATCACGAACGCTTCGTTGATCGCGGCATCCCCACCGGGGCCGATGGCACTCCGGTGCGCGCGTTCAAGCGGATAACCTTTGGCGATCCTGACAACAATCTCACCACCTTCACCGCGCATGTGTTGCGCGGGACGGTTCAGCACGCCTTTTCGGATAGCCTCAAGGGCAACCTCACCGCGTCGTGGGGTGATTATGACAAGGCTTATTCGAACTTTTTCACGACCGGCTTTGATCCGGCCACCAATGTCGTTGCGATTGATGGCTATGTCGACACCACCCGGCGCAAAAATCTGGTGCTGTCGGGCAATCTTATCGGCGAATTTGCCACGGGCGGGATCAACCATGTCCTGATCGTGGGCGGTGAGTTTATCGACACCAGTAACAATAATGACCGCTTCAACGCGGTGTTCGATACCGCCGTGGCCGATGGCCGCCGCGCCGATGTGGAGTTCTTTGCCGCTACGCGCCCGCTGGCCCTGCGCGGCGGGGTTGGCACGTTGGCCGATGGGCGCACCACCAATGTTGCGTTCAGCGCTCTGAATGATGATACCGAAGCCGATCTCACTATCTTCTCGGCCTATCTTCAGGACGAGATCAAGCTGGCCGAGTGGCTGCGGGTGGTGGTTGGCGCGCGGTTTGATTCGTTCGACATCACCGTGCTCGACAACCGCAACGGCGCGGTGCGCACCCGCACTGATGACAAGGTCAGCCCGCGTCTCGGCCTGATCCTAAAGCCGCAGCCGAACCTGTCGATCTATACCAGCTATTCCGAGAGCTTCCTGCCGCGTTCAGGCGAACAGTTTTCCGACATCAACCCGCCCAATGATGCGCTTGATCCAGACACTTTCTCCAACCTCGAAGCGGGGGTGAAGTGGGACATCTACCCCGGCCTTGCCCTGACCGGCGCAGTGTTCGAGATTGAGCAAAATTCGCCGCAGGTATCGGATGCCAATCCCGATACGCTCGACGTGATCAACTCCAAAATCCGCGGGTTCGAAGCGCAATTGCAGGGGCAGGTCACTGACTGGTGGTTCCTTTCTGCCGGCTATTCCTATCTCGACGGAAAGCAGCAGAGCCGCACTGGCCCGACCGGTCTGCGTGTGCGTGAATTGCCTGAACACATGTTTTCGATCTGGAACAATTTTCAGGCGACCGACCGGCTTGGGCTGGGGCTGGGGCTGACCGCGCAGGATGATAGCTTTGCCGATAACAGCAACACCGCAACCCTGCCGTCTTACGCCCGCATTGATCTGGCCGCGTTCTATGACGTGTCAGACAATGTGCGGGTGCAGGTGAACGTCGAAAACCTGTTTGATGAACTTTATTTCCCCAATGCCCACACCGCCAATGAAGTGACGGTGGGCGCGCCGCTTAATGCGCGGTTCACCATCACGGGGCGGTTCTGATGCCTATTCGGTTTCCACCACGCGCAGCGCGGGGACGGCCTTCGCCGCATCTTCGGCGCTGATGCCGGGGGCGGGCGCGGCGCTGATGCTTTCGCGGCGCTGCGCCACCCGTCCGGCCTGTTCCACCGCCTTGATCAATCGCGGATAGACCCCGCAGCGGCAGATATTGGGGATCGCGGCCTCGATATCGTCGCGCGTGGGCGCGGGGTTGCGTTGCAACAATGCGGCGGCAGAAATGACGATCCCCGGCGTGCAATATCCGCACTGGATCGCGGCCTGTGCCACCATCGCCTGCTGCACCGGATGCGATCGGTCAGCCGACAGCCCTTCGATCGTGGTGACGATCCGCCCTTCGGCCTCCGCCAGGGTGATCCGACATGATCTGAGCGCCACCCCGTCGAACAGCACCATGCACGCCCCGCCGCAGTCCCCGCCGCTGCCAGAGCCGCCACACGCCTTGGTGCCGGTAAGGTTCATCGCCTCGCGCAGCGCATAGAGCAGCGGCATCCGGGGATCGAGGTCGAACTCGACTGGCCGTTCGTTGACGGTCATGCGCGGCATGGGCGGTTCCTGTAAGCGGGCTTACTGCCGCCAGCTGTCGTCGATTTTATCGACCCGGCGCTTCCACGCTTCGAAATCGAACATCCCGGCCCCGCCCTGCCCGCTCATCACTGCCAAGTCGCGCTGGTGCACGTCAACCACGGCTTGCGGGACAAGATTGGGGTTGCCCATGCTCAGCGTCGCCACCTGAATCTCGCACGCGCGTTGCAGCGCCCACATTTTGACGAACATTCCCTGGATGGTCTTGTCCATCACCACCGGGCCATGATTGCGCAGCATCAGGATGGTGTGATTGCCCAAGTTCCGCACCAACCGCTCACCCTCTTCGGCGCGGACGGTCACGCCTTCAAAGTCGTGATAGCCGATCTGCCCTTCGAAATTGCAGGCGTAGAAATTGGTCGGCACCAGCCCGTCCTTGTGGCTGGCGACCGCCATTGTCGCGGTGGTGTGGACGTGGCAGATCGCGTCAGCGCGGCTGCCCAGATGCTTGTGGAAATAGGCGTGCTGGGTGAACCCCGCCTTGTTCACCATATAGGGCGACCCGCCGACATTGTTGCCCTCGACATCGATCTTGACCAGATTGCTGGCGGTCACTTCGCTATAGAGCAGGCCGAACGGGTTGATCAGGAAGGTATCTTCCTCCCCCGGCACCTTCAGCGAAATGTGGTTGTAGATCGATTCCGACCAGCCGAGATGATCAAAGATGCGGTAACACGCGGCCAGATCCAGCCGCGCCTGCCATTCTTCCTTGCTGCATTCGATACCGGGTTTCAACTGGGTCGCCATCGGTCATTCCTCTCCGTCTGTCCTTGGGTTTGCTATCGCACGCGCAGGGAATGCTTTGCAAGCCGCCTGCGGCAAGGCTACGCCGCAATGGCATGAACGCGCCCGGATCATCACCCGCCAAACTGGTCAGCGGCAGCATCCCCGGACATCTTGTCAGCCAGACCATGCCGATGGTGATCGGGGTGGCGGCGATCATGTCGATCGGGATTGTGGACGCGTTTTTCATCGGCCAGTTGGGCCGCGATGCTTTGGCGGCGATATCGTTCATCTTTCCGGTTTCTGTGGCGATCACCTCGCTCGGCGTCGGGATCATGGTCGGGATCAATTCGGTGGTCGCCCGCGCATTGGGCGAAGGGGATCATGAACGGGCAGCGCGGCGCGCCAATTTCGGGATCGTGTTCGCGGCTGGCTGCGGCGCGTTGATGGGGGCCGCGCTGTGGCTGCTGATCGACCCGATCTTTGCTGCGATGAATGCGCCTGCGCATCTGATGCCGCTGATCCGCGCCTATATGCAGCCCTATGCGGTGGGCTTTCCGCTGATCCTGATCATCATGGGGTTCAACGGCGTGCTGCGCGGACAGGGCGAAGCGCGGCGGACGAGCACGATCAGCATCGCCTATGCCGCCGCCAACTGGGTGCTCGATCCACTGCTGATTACCGGCGTCTTCGGCTTCGACGGATTCGGCATGGCAGGCGCGGCCTATGCGTCCGTCATCGGCTGGGGGATCGGCGTGGTGGTTGCCTTGTGGTTGATCCGCAGCACCGCGTTGCCGTTCAGCATCGCGCTGGTGAGGGAATGCAGACTGGTTGAATCGGCCAAGGCGATCACCAAGGTCGCCCTGCCCGCAGCGTTCTCGAACGCGATCAACCCATTGGGTCTTTCGATCCTGACCGCACTGGCGGCGCTGGAGGGTGAGGCGGCGGTTGCCGGGTTCGGCGCGGCGGGGCGGTTGCAGGGATTCGTGATCGTCCCGCTGCTCGGATTGTCGGGCGCGATTGGCGGGATTGTCGGGCAGAACTGGGGCGCGGGTCGGATTGACCGCGCGCGCGAGGCGGCGCTGTGGGCGGCAGGGTTCTGTGTGCTGTGGGGGCTGGTGGTGGCGATTGCCATGGTCTTTGCGGGCGAGCAATTTGCGCGTTTGTTCACCGATGATCCGGCGGTGATCGCTGAATTCGCGCTCTATCTGGAAATCGCGGCATGGGGCTATGCCGGGTTCGGGCTGCTGATCGTTGGCAATGGCATCATGAACGCGGTCGACAAGGCGGCTTTCGCGCTGGTGCAATCGGTGGCGCGGGTGTTTCTGGTGATGCTGCCGGTGGCGCTGATCATGCAGCCGGGGATGGGCAGCGCGGCGATCTACACTGCTGAACTCGCCGCCAATCTGTTCGGCGCGGTGTCTGCGGTGCTGATCGTGCGTTACATCTTTGCACAGCGCGCCCCGGCATGGGCGGCGCGCTAGGCCATTATTAACCAACTCTGCGCATAGTGCGTCCTGAAAGACAAAAGGGCGCGAAATGCATGGATGATCTGCTGGCGGAATTCATCGCCGAGACCCGTGAAATGCTGGAGGCTTCAAGCGGCGAAATCGTCGCTTGGGAGGCCGATCCGGCCGATCGCGCGCGGCTGGATACGATCTTCCGTTTCGTCCATACGGTAAAGGGCAATTGCGGGTTTTTCGACTTTCCCCGGCTTGCTGAACTGAGTCACGCGGCCGAAGACGCATTGGCCGATTGCCGTGCCGGACGGCGCGATCCTGACCCGCAGATGGTCTCCGCCGTGCTCGCCATTATTGATCGGATCGCCCAGATGGTTGACGCCATCGAAGCGGGTGAGGACATCAGCAATGCAGACCCCGATGGCGGCGATCAGGCGCTGATCGACGCGGTCAATGTTTCACGTGAAACATCGGGCGAAGACGGGGCAAGCGCGGTCAAGCAGGGGTCAAGCCCCCGTCTGCACGCTCCGGCCAGCGCGTTGATCGATCACGCCGATGACGCCGCATCTGATCGCGCCGTTTCTAGTCGCCGTGCTGACCCTTCCGCCGCACAGCGCACCATCCGCCTGCCGGTCGAACTGCTCGACCGGGTGATGAGCGGCGTGTCCGATATGGTGCTGGCGCGCAATGATCTGGCCCACCGGCTGCGCCAAGCGGGCAATCAGCCGACCATTGATGGCCCGTTCGAACGGCTCACCACGATCCTGTCCGATGTCCGCGATGCGATCACCCGGATGCGGATGCAGCGGATCGAAACCCTGTTCAGCGCGATGCCCCGGCTGGTGCGCGATCTTTCGGCGGAACTCGGCAAGCAGGTGATGGTCGATCTCGACGGCGGCGACGTTGAACTCGACCGCGAGATGATCGAGACGATCCGCGACCCGCTGACGCACATCATCCGCAATGCGATCGACCACGGGATCGAACCGCCGTCCGCCCGCCTTACCAATGGCAAGCGCGAGATTGGTCTGCTCGCCATCGCGGCGCGGCAATCGGGCAACACCATCGCCATCGTGATCAGCGATGACGGGCACGGGCTGGATGAAGACCGCATCGCCGCCAAGGCCATCGCCACCGGATTGATCACCGCCGCCGAACGCAGCGCGATGAGCCGTGACAAGATCCTCAACCTGATTTTCGAACCCGGCTTTTCCACCGCCGAGGTGGTCAGCAATGTCTCCGGACGCGGGGTCGGGCTGGATGTGGTGCGCCAGAACCTGGAAAAGGTCGGCGGCAGTATCAAGGTGTCGAGCCAACCGGGCCACGGCACCCTGTTCACGCTGCAAATCCCGCTCACCTTGAGCATTATCGCCGGGCTGACGGTGGAGGTCAGCGGGCAGCGGTTTGCCATCCCGCAATCCTATGTCGAAGAAATCGTGCAGGCTTCAACCACCGCGCTTGATCTGAGCCACATGGGCGAAACCGCGCTGATCACCTTTCGCGGCACCCGCGTGCCATGCCTGATGCTGGCCGATGTGCTGGGCCTTGATACCAGCGCAGACGCCGCGCGCGATCCCACGCTGGTAATGCTGCGGCTGGCGAGCGGCGATCTGTTCGCGCTGGCAGTGGACGGCATTCACAATCACGGCGATCTGGTGGTCAAGCCGCTGGCGCCTGCGGTGATGAAATCGGGCCTCTATGCCGGATCGACGCTGCTGGATGATGGCCAGCCGGTGCTGTTGCTGGATGTTGCCAACATCGCTGCTGCGCATGATCTGGTGTCCGATGGACGCGCCCGCGTGCTGCAACCGGTGGCCGATGAAGCCGCCAAACCAGCGCTCGCACTGCCGCGCGCGATGCTGTTCACCGATTGCAATGGCCGCCGTTCCGCGGTGCGCCTTGAACTGGTGCAGCGGATCGAAACCGCGCCAGTGAGCGCGATTGATTGTTCTGGCCCGCGCCCAAGGGTGGTGATCGACGGGTTGATCCTGCCGCTGATCGACCTGCCCGACACGCCGGTTCCCGGATCGGAAAATGCCGGACGCGTGCGGCTGCTGCGCCTGAGCGACGGCGCGTGCGAACTGCTGGTTGCGGTGCGTCAGGTGGAAGACGCGGTTGAACTTGCCGGGCCGCTGATCCCTGTGCCCGAAGATCCTCTCGCCGAAGCGGTCACGCTGGTCGATGGCCAGCCGGTGACGCTGATCGACGCGCACGAACTGTTCGCGCGTTATGGCGAGCCGCCGGTTGCCGCAGGACGTCCGCAGTGCAGCCTGCCTGCCGATGACTGGGCGCGCACCATCCTTGCCCCACTGGTGATATCGGCGGGTTACGAGATTGTGCCGCCCGAAGCCGCCGATCCGCACACCATCGCGATCGTGTTCGACGAAGTGTTCGAAGCTGCCGAGGCGCTGGGCCGTGGGTTGACCGGCCCGGTGATCCGCCTGCGTGATCGCCCCGAAGCAACAGCAGGCAGCGACACCATCTATCGTTACGACCGCGACGCCCTGCTATCCGCGCTGACATCCGCAGCCCGATTTGCCCATCACCCCGGAGGCCGCGCATGACCAACCAACTGCTTGTTATCGTGCAGATCGCGGGTCGCCGTTGTGCTTTAAGCGCGCTCGATGTGAAATCGGTGATCGAAATCGGCACGGTCACGCCGATCCCGCGCGCGCCTGCGCACATCTCCGGGATCACCGCGTTGCGATCGCAGGCGCTGACGGTTATTGATTGCCGGCTTGCGCTGGGTCTGGTGCAGCACGCATGGCCCACCGATGCCCGCGCCGCCGTGGTCGCCGAAGGCGGCCATGCCTATGCGCTCAAGGTTGATCAGATCGAGGACATCACCACCGCAATCGGAGAACCGGGTCAGGTGCCCGGCGGGTTCGGCGCGCAATGGTCGCGGGTCGCCACCGGCATGATCGAAACGCTGACCGGCCCGGCCCTGCTGATCGACCTGTCGGCCCTGATCGCCGGGCCGGACACCCTGCGGCACGAGGTCGAGGCGGCGTAATGCATTTTTCACAGGTGATGGGGCGGGTGCGTTCGTAGCGTGCTTTAATCCTATGCTTACCAAGTGACCTTAGAATTATGACTTCAACCGCAGGAATCGCCATGAAAACATGCCTCATCGTCGATGATTCCCGGGTGATCCGGAAGGTTTCGCGGCATATTCTCGAAACCCTCGGCTTTGCCGTGGAAGAAGCCGAAAACGGCAGAATCGCGCTTGATGCGTGCGAAGCGGGAATGCCCGATGTCGTCCTGCTTGATTGGAATATGCCGGTGATGACCGGGATTGAATTCCTCTCCCACTTGCGCACACGCCCCGGCGGCGATGCGCCCAAGGTGGTGTTCTGCACCACCGAAAATGATGTGGCACATATCCGCGAAGCAATTCAGGCGGGCGCGGACGAATATGTGATGAAGCCGTTCGATCACGAAACGCTCCAGATCAAACTGCAGCTTGTCGGGTTTGCGTGACTCGCCTGTCCGCCAGTCCGCGGCCTCTCAAAACCGGTAGCGCGCAATCAGACCCGGAACGCCTGCTCGTCCGGCCCGGATCGGCATCTGCGATCCGTGTGATGATCGTCGATGATTCGCTGACCGTCCGCACGGTCTTCAAACGGATGGTCGAAAGTGATCCGGCGATGGTGATTGCCGGCACCGCCAGCAGCGGCGAAAGCGCGCTGGTGCAGCTCAAAACCCAACCGGCCGATGTGGTGCTGCTTGACCTGGAAATGCCCGGAATGGGCGGTTTGCGCGCTTTGCCCGCGATCCTCGCCACGCCCGCCGCGCCGCAGGTGCTGGTGGTATCATCGCTGACGGTCGACGGGGCCGAACACACACTCGCCGCGCTGTCGATGGGCGCGGCTGACACCCTGCTCAAACCCCGGCCCGGCGGCTTCACCGAAGATTACCGTGCGCAATTGCTGGGCAAGATCCGGGCATTGGGATCGCGGGCAACCGACCGGGCCAGCACGCCCGCTCCGCACCGCGAGCCGTCATTCGCGCGTCCCGGACTTGCGCAGCGCGGCAATCGGGCCAAGGTGATCGCCATTGGCGCATCAACCGGCGGCATCCACGCGCTTGGCCTGATGCTGCGGCGGCTGACCCCGGCGTTTGATCTGCCGATCCTGATCACTCAGCACCTGCCATCCTCGTTCATCCCGGTGTTTGCCCGACAGGTCGAAACCGCTTGCGGACGCCCGGCCGACATTGCCGAGGACGGGCTGGATATCCGCCCCGGTCGCATCATCATCGCGCCGGGGCATGGCCATATGCTGGTGCGGCGCGGCGGAGAGCGGTTGACCACCCGGCTGTGTTCGAAACCGGTGGCAAGCGGGTGCATGCCCTCGGTCGATCCGATGCTCTCCAGTCTTGCAGAGGCCTGCGATGGTCAGGCGCTTGGCGTAATCCTGTCGGGCATGGGCCGCGACGGGGTGATCGGCGCGCAGGCGTTGGTCGATGCGGGCGGCACCATCTACGCGCAGGATGCCGAAAGCAGCGCGGTATGGGGGATGCCCGGTGCGGTTGCGCGTGCGGGGCTGGCCAGCCTGATCGCTGCGCCCGAACGGCTTGGCGAAGCGGTGATGGCCCATGCAACCGCGCCCAGCGCCGCAGTGCTGCGGTAGAGCCAGCCGATGGAAGTCAGCGAAGCCTCGCACCAGATCATTGCCGATCTGCTTGCCGCACGCACCGGCCAGCACCTCACCGAAAGCCGCCGCTGGCGGGTCAATTCGGCGCTCGCAGGGATTTTCCGCGAACACGGCATCAGCAATGTCGATCAGCTGGTATGCCTGCTCGCCGCGCCGCGGACGGGGCCGGAAGGCCCCGATCTGTCGCAGGATGTGGTCGAGGCGCTGCTCAACAACGAAACCTATTTCTTCCGCGACAAGCCGACCTTTGACCAGCTACCAGCGGAAATCCTGCCCGAACTGGCCGAGCGGCGGCGCGATTGCCGCCGTCTGTCGATCTGGTCGGCAGGCTGTTCGACCGGGCAGGAAGCCTATTCTATGGCGATGCTGTTCGTGGATCAGAAAGACCGGTGGGAGGGGTGGAACATCGACATCTTCGGCACCGATGTCTCCCACCGCGCGGTCAGCGCTGCGCGCAGCGGGCTTTACAGCCAGTTCGAAGTGCAGCGCGGGCTGGGCGTCACCCAGATGCTGCGTCATTTCGATGAAACACCGCGCGGCTGGCAGATTGGCGAAGAGGCGCGGCGGATGGTGCGTTTCCGCCAGCACAACGTGCTTGGCCCCCACCCCGGCCGGATGCCGTTTGATCTGGTGCTGTGCCGCAATGTGCTGCTCTATTTCGATCGCGAAACCCGCGGTGAAGCCTTTGCCCGTCTGGCCGATGCGGTGGTTCCCGACGGTTTCCTGATGCTGGGCGCGGGCGAAACCGTTATCGGCCAGACCGACAGGTTCGTGCCATCCGCACGCCGCGCGAGCTTTTTTGAGCCGCTTTCGCACCAGCAGGCATCGGCCTTGCGCAAAACAGCCTGAGCCGCAGCTTTACCCTTCGTTAGCCGGTGTCGTTTAGCACGATTTTCCAAATGGCGGCGTTTAGACCGCGATCTTCGGGAAAGCAGGCATCGTGTTCGCAGCATCACCCTCATTGCGATTAACGCCCACCGCGCTGGTGGTGATCCCGCTCGGCGTGATCAGCGTGTTGACCGCGCTGATCATGCTGGCGATCAGCTTCAATGAACGGATCGTGATCGTGTCGCACGGCGCGCTGATCATCTCCGCAATCCTCGTCTATGCGGCGACCATCGTCGTTCTGGGGTGCAGCGGCATCGCCAATATCCGCGCGCTTGAAACGCGGGCGATCACCGATCCGCTGACCCGCCTGCCCAATCGCCATGCGCTGCATGAGGATATTCAGGCTGCCTCGCTAGGCGACGAGGAAGTGGCGCTGGCGATGATCGATCTCGACAGTTTCAAACAGGTCAACGACCATTACGGCCACGCCGTTGGCGATCAGTTGATCGAACGATGCGCGCAAATGGTCTGCGCGGTGTGCGGTGACGAGGCGCGCTGTTACCGGCTGGGCGGCGATGAATTTGCGGTTGTGATGTCGGGCAAGGTCGCCGGCACAATCCTCGAAGGCATTTGCCGCACCTTACTGGAACAGATGGGCACGCCGGTTGAGGTCGGGCACCTCCATATCGCGGTGGGGGCCAGCATCGGCCTGACCCGCAGCACCGCCGCGCAGCGCCTGCCTTCATCGGAAATGCTCCGCCGGGCCGATGTGGCGATGTATATGTCGAAACGCGGCGGCAAGATGCGCACCACATGGTTCAATGAAGGCTTCGATCGCTGCCGCGAACGCATGCGCGAGATCGAGGACGAGATTCGCATCGGGATTGCGAACGGCAAATTCCACGTCGCCTACCAGCCGCTGGTCAATGCCGAGACTGGCCGGATCGTCGCGGTGGAGGCGTTGTTGCGCTGGGATCGCGGGGATCGATCACCCCTTGGCCCGAATATATTCATTCCCGTGGCCGAAGAATCCGGGCTGATCAATCCGCTTGGCCAATGGGTGCTGCGTCAGGCGGTGTGCGATGCGATGCGCTGGGGCGATATATCGCTATCGGTCAATGTTTCCGCTGCGCAGCTGCGCAATCCCGAATTTCCGATCAAGCTGGGCGAAGTGCTGGAAGAAACCGGCTTTCCGCCGCAGCAGCTTGAACTGGAAGTAACCGAAACCTGCTTGGTGCTTGATCCGGTGGTGGCCGAACGCACGCTTGATGTGATCCGGTCATTCGGGGTGCAGATCGCGCTCGATGATTTCGGCACCGGCTATGCCTCGATCGGGTTCCTGCGGCGGTTCCGGTTTGAAAAACTCAAACTTGACCGCAGCCTGGTCGAACTCGCCGGGGTGGATGATGCCAGCCGGGCGATGATGCTGTCATCAATCGCTCTCGCCCGCGCGCTCAACATGGGCGTGACCGCCGAAGGTGTGGAAACCGAGGAACAAGCCAACCTCGTGCGGCTGGCCGGGTGCGACCAGATCCAAGGCTGGCTGTATTATCGCGCCATGCCCGCGACGGAAATCGACCTCCTGATCGCAGCGCAGAACGCCGAAAACGCCAGCGATGACGAGCAGGCGGCATGACCGCGCTGCAGGACATGGCCATGAACATCGCAGCCGAACAGGCTGGCAGAGCGCCGGATCGCACGGACACCTCCAATGCCCCCACGGGCCGCCTCCAAGGTTGGTTCAACGCGCTCAACCTCGGCGGCAAGATCACGCTGTTTTTCAGCGCCAACCTTGGCCTTGCGCTGATTGCTGGACTGTTCGTGATTGTCGGCTATGTCGAACTGGGCGAGCGCGCCGAAATCATCCGCAGCACCCATGATCAGGCGCTCAAGGCCGAACGGACGCTGGTGCAACTGGGCCAGGCGCAGCGCCATGCCGAACTGCTCACAATCCGCCCCAGCGATGCCCGCGCCCGCGCGGCGGGCGCTGCGCTGAACGAGGCGAAGGCGTGCATTGATATGCTGTCGCAAGCGCTGGCGGCTGACAATGCCGCTGGTCATGAACGGCTGACTGTATTGCGCAGCGGCGTGGCTGACCTTGATCGTCAGATCACCGCCTTCGATCCTGAAACCGCCAGCGCGCAGCAACGCCAGCGCCAGGCAGCCGCCATCGCCGCCAGTGGCACGGCAGTGGTGGCGGCGGGCACTGACCTTGCACAGATGCTGGGCGATGATGCGGCGGCGATGTCCGATTCCGGCGCGGCGCTGATCACCACCCTGCTGTCCCTGTGGATCGCATTGGCCATCGTGCTGACCCTGCTGACGCTGATTGCGCAGCGTTATTTCAACCGTAACGTGGGCGGGATGTTGAAGGCGATGGCCGCGCAGATGACTATACTTGCCTCTGGCGGCAAGAACATCACCATCAGCGGCCAGCACCGGCAGGACGAAATCGGTGAAATGGCGCGGGCGATGGACGTGTTCACCAGCGCGGCGCGGCAGCTGGAACGGCTCAGCCGCGAACAGGCCGTGCGTGCGCGCGCCGAACGCGATGAACAGACCCGGTTGCAGGTGCAACAGCACGAAGCCCGGTTGGAGCGCGAACGGGTGGTGAACGGGCTGGCTGACCAGTTCGAACGCACCGTGGGCGAGGTTGTGACCAGCGTGGTTGCGGCCTCCAGCCAGTTGCAATCGACCGCCACGATGATGGCAACCACCGCCGAAGACACCAGCCACCGCACCGGCGAAGTTGCCGCCTCGATCGAGGACGCCAATATTGGCGCGACCGCCGCCGCCGCCGCGAGCGATGAATTCGCCATGTCGATCGGCGAAATCAGCCGTCAGGCCGCCTCCTCAGCCGAACTCGCGCGGGCAGCCTGCGTTTCGGCGCTTCAGGCTGACAGCACGATTGGCGCACTTTCAGCCTCGGCCCAGGAAGTCGGCCAGATTGTCGAATTGATCCAGTCGATTGCCCAGCGCACCAACCTGCTCGCGCTCAACGCCTCAATCGAGGCCGCGCGCGGAGGCGAGGCCGGACGTGGATTTGCGGTGGTCGCCAGCGAGGTCAAGGAACTCGCGATGCAGACCAGCCGCGCCACCGACAAGGTCGCGGAACAGATCCGCGCAATGCAATCGACCACCGGTGCCAGCGTCAACGCGCTGCGCGATATTGCCCGCCAGATCCAGCAATTGGAAACCACCTCGGTATCGATCGCCAGCGCGGTCGATCAGCAATCGGTCGCCGGGCATGACCTTGCCCGCAGCATCGACCTTGCGGCGCGCGGAACCGAGAAGGTCGCCGTCCATATTGATGGTGTGCGCAACATGGCGCTTTCGACCGGATCGGCGGCGCAGCAGGTGTTGTCCAGCGCCACCAGTCTTGATGCTCAGGCGGCGACCCTGCGCCAGCAGGTGCAGGAATTCCTCAACGCATTGTCCGACCATTCCGGATCAGCATGACGCGGCACACCCCGGCGCAGCGCAAAGCGCGTTAACGGCAGGCGCGCACCAGCTGGATCAAGCATTTGGAAAGGATTTTCCTTCACAATTGTTTGGTCAAGAGCCCCGGGGAATTACGCAATGAACATGATGAGCCTGCAGGAGCGCAGCGAAGAACAGGCCGTTCCCGACTTTGTGCGCGAACTCAGGGCCGATTTCGGTATCGAAGATGCGGGCAACCCTGACGTAAGCGACGCACCATCGGGCAGCGAAACCTTGCTGGAGCGTTTCTCATGGTTCCGCAATCTGTCGCTGTCGAACAAGGTCAACGCGATCTTCGGAAGCTTCCTTGCTGTTGGCGTGATCATGTCGCTGGTGATCGGCATCGGCCTTGGCGAACTGTGGAACCGCTATCAAAGCGCGGCGCAGGTGCAGGACACGGTAATCGCAGCGGGCGCTTTGCAATCGGCAACGCAGGATATGCGCTACCAATCGCTGCGCGCGCTCTACGACCGCAGCGCTCCCCTGCTCGATCAGCAACGCGAAAGCGAAATCGCGGTCGCAGCGCAGGTCGCCGCAATGGATGCAATGGTTGCGGGCAATGACACCGCATTACGGCCCCACATTATCGCGCTGCGCACAGACCTCGACAATTTCCGCGCTGATTATGCGCGCGCGCTTGATGCGGTGCGCGGCGGCGCTAGCGCCAATACCATCGCCGTGCAGGTCGCCGCACAGTCCAGCGAATTGCTCGATGTCAGCGCACAGTTAACCGCCGGTCTCGCCGCGCGCGCGCAAGCGCAGGAAACGGACGGGATCGCCTACTTCTTCAACATGGTGATGATTGCGGGCGTGCTCGCGTTGCTGGGCTGCGTAGTGCTGCTGATGGGCTTGGCCTATCTGTCGCGTGATTTCTCACGCAAGATCATTGAAATTACCGAAGCCATGGCGCGGCTTGCCAATGGCGACCGGGACTTCGCCATCAAGGGCGAGGATCGCACCGACGAAATCGGCGCAATGATCCGCGCGCTTGATCTGTTCAAACGGGCGAGCAAGCGGCTAGAAACATGGGCGCGTGAACGGTCGGAAAAGGCCGAACAGGAACTGCAATTGCAACAGGATCGCGAACGCGAACGGGTTGAGGCCGAAGCGCGCAAAGCCGCGTTGCTGGATGATGTCGCACGCCAGTTCGAACGCACCGTGGGCGATGTCGTGAGCGGCGTGGCCGCCGCCTCCAGCCAGCTCCACACCACCGCCACCCGCATGGCCAGCAGCGCCGAAGAAGCCAGCCGCCGCACCAATGACGTTGCCGTGTCGATGGACGAAGCCAACGCCGGCGCCACCGCCGCCGCCGCCGCCAGCGATGAATTTGCCCTCTCAATCAGCGAAATCAGCCGTCAGGCAGCCTCGTCAAGCGAGCTTGCCCGGCTGGCGAACGAAGCGACCGGGGAGGCCGATGACACCATCTCGGCGCTGGCCGCATCAGCAGAGGAAGTCGGCCAGATCGTCGAACTGATCCAGACCATCGCACAGCGCACCAACCTGCTCGCGCTCAACGCATCGATCGAAGCGGCGCGCGGGGGAGAGGCGGGCCGCGGCTTCGCGGTGGTCGCCAGCGAGGTCAAGGAACTCGCGATGCAGACCAGCCGCGCCACCGACAAGGTGGCCGAACAGATCCGCGCAATGCAATCAACCACCGGCGCCAGCGTCAAGGCGCTGCGTTCGATCGCGGGGCAGGTCAAGGAACTCGAATCAACCGCAGTATCAATCGCCAGCGCGGTCGATCAGCAATCGGTCGCGGGCCGCGATCTGGCGCAAAGCATTGATCTGGCCGCGCGCGGCACCGAAAAGGTCGCGGGCCATATCGAAGACGTGCGGCAATTGTCGCTCTCAACCGGCGCAGCGGCGAGCCAGGTGTTGCTCAGCGCCAACGAACTGGAAGCGCAAGCTGTGCATCTCAGCGATCAGGTGCGCGGCTTCCTCGGCCGGGTGCGTGCGGGCTAATACTAAAGCGCGATGAGCCTGACTCATCGCGCTTTGGTTAAGCCCGTGCGGCGCCCCGCGCATTTCCAGCGCGTGATGCGCAAGCATCTCAGCGCGCTGGTATAACGCCAGCACCGGGCGCGTTCTGCACACCCAATCGGCGCGGCGGGTCTTGAACCGCGCGGCGCGATGGTTAGGGCGGGACGCTATGCCCTCACCCTTCATCCTGCTCCAGCACGCCCTCCCGCAACACGCGCTGTCGCGATTGGCAGGCGCGCTGGCGTCAAGCGAGCGGGCGTGGATCAAGGATCGGCTGATCCGCCGCTTTGTCGCCGCCTATGATGTCGACATGGCCGAGGCCGCGCGCGCGATTGGCGAATTTGCCAGCTTCAACGATTTCTTCACCCGCGAATTGAAGCCCGGCGCGCGGGATATGGCCGACGCAGAGGCGTTCATCCTCAGCCCTGCGGACGGCGCGGTGAGCCAGTTGGGCACGATCACAGATGGGCGGATCTTTCAGGCCAAGGGGCGCGATTTCACAACCGCAGAGATCCTCGGCCACGGTGCCGATGCCGCGCGCCGGTTCGACGGCGGGCAATTCATCACCATCTACCTGTCCCCGCGCGATTACCACCGCGTGCATATGCCCGCCGCGGGCGCGCTGCAATCGAGCGCCTACATTCCCGGTGATCTGTTCTCGGTGAACCAGCAGACTGCCGAGGGCGTCGACCGGCTGTTCGCGCGCAACGAACGGCTCGCCTGCCTGTTTGACGGGCCGGGCGGCGGGTTTGCAAGCATCATGGTCGGCGCGATGATCGTCGCCGGGATCGACACCGTATGGCCCCACCGCTTCGCAGGCCACGGGCGCAACGTGGTGCACGAGGATTTTGCAAGCGGCGCGGTCGATCTGGCGCCGGGCGGCGAGATGGGGCGGTTCTACCTCGGCTCAACCGTGGTGCTGTTGTTCGAACCCGGACGCGTGGCTTGGCTAGAAGGTCTGAAGTCAGGCGATCCAGTGCGGATGGGACAGGCGATCGGGACGCGCAAGCGAGACTGACAAAGGAAAGCCGAAATCCTTATCGCGCAGTGGCAGCCCAGATGAACGAAGCGTCAGAACAACCGAACTGATGCACTCCAAACAAATGCGCCTTGTTCCAATTTGGTCGCGCAGTACCGAACGGCCGCAAGGGTTAGATGAAGATCGAAGTCGCTATCGGGGCGGATCAATCTTGATTGTGAGCGTTCCCTGCTGCAGCTTGTTTCCAGCAAATGAGAGGTTTACCCCGCTATTTGTGGTCATGAGAGGCTCGTAATCCACGGAATACAAATTGCCTGCGAACCTGAGCTTTAACGGCATTTCACGGCGCAGCTGGTCGACTTCAGCGTTGCTCATCTGCGCCAATTCGCCAATCAGGCTCCAGAGGGGATCGAAAGCGCCTGGCTCTCCATTTGCTCCGACTGTCGCAAGGACGGTTCCAGACTCGAATGGGCCGCCCTCAAGATTCGTAATGATACCAAAGTTCGCAGTTTGAGAAAACTTCCCCGTGCACATCTGAATCCGTGCGCCAGCAAGATCCCCATCAGCACTTGATTCAATGCTTTCCTTGTAAAATGGGCAGTGGTTGGGCGCAGCGTCTCGAAATCCAGAGATAAGGGCAACTCGTGCATCAGTACCGGGGGCTGATAGTTGCCCAGACGTCAGCTCATAGTCGTCCATCGCAAGACTGCCATCATCCCGCTGCTCCCCCGAACCACAAGCCGCCAGTATCAACAGGAAACCAGATGCGGGATAAAACCGAATCAACCTCTTCAGCTCAAACATAAACCAACTCCCTGATTAGTTACATTCCAAGATTTCAAGAAGCATACCTGCTGGCAGATGCGTCACGCTATTCGTAACAACATCCTCTGCGTCTACTCGAACTGTTGAACTACGCTTTTCGGAGCCCGCGACCAAGTCCTTGATCACTACTGTGACAACCTTTGGTTGATCGGTATCGTTGCGCACCATGAATTCTGTCGACGAAGTCATAGTCAATTCCACGCCTGAGCACGGGCCTGATGCTTCACCACATGCACTGAGCGATGCAGCCACAATCAATATAGCGCTACGCCACAGATGTTTCGACACAATTTTCCTCCTGCAGAGATCCATGACCTTGATCTGCTAGGAGATGGTAGGTTAATCGCTCATTGCATATTTTCAACCTATGAAAACATCAAGGTTGAACCGCCCCGGGATTGCCGGAGGCCATTTGGTTTAAGTTATGCTGCCATTGGGGCATCGTCCAGCATGGCGTAGTATTGTTGTTCGGCTTCGGCGG